>NZ_SOCE01000001.1:2983402-3594302 GCF_004365175.1 Kribbella voronezhensis
GGCGCCGGTCTTGTCGGTGGCGCCGGTCTTGTCGGTGGCGCCGGTCTTGTCGGTGGCGCCGGTCTTGTCGGTGGCGCCGGTCTTGTCGGTGGCGCCGGTCTTGTCGGTGGCGCCGCT
The DNA here is from genome assembly GCF_004365175.1 of Kribbella voronezhensis. Lineage (NCBI taxonomy): Bacteria > Bacillati > Actinomycetota > Actinomycetes > Propionibacteriales > Kribbellaceae > Kribbella > Kribbella voronezhensis. The sequence goes on from NZ_SOCE01000001.1 coordinate 2,983,520, forward strand.
GTCGTCGGTCCGGGCGGGTCTGGCCGGGTCCTTCTCGGACCACGGCAGCCACGCCTCGACCCGCCAGCCGCCTTCCGCGGTCGGTCCGGCCGAAATACTTCCGCCCGACAGGCTGACCCGCTCCCGCAGCCCGACCAGTCCCGCACCCGCGCCGGGTAACAAGGAATCCGCCGCCACCGGCCGGACGTTCGTCACCCGGACTGTCACGCCAGTCCCCGGCGCGCCCTGCACCACTACTTCGGTCGAGACTCCCCGGGCGTGCTTGTGCACATTGGTCAGCCCCTCCTGCACGATCCGGTAGACCGTCCGACCCACCGAAGCCGGTACGTCGTCCGGCAGGACCAGCTCGCTCGACACGTTCACCCCGGCCGCCCGGGAGGCCTCCACCAACCGGGCCAGGTCGAGCGCTTGCGGTACTGGGGCCAGGTCCGCACCGGCCGCGCTGAGATCTGTCCGCAGTACGCCGAGAACTTCGCGCAGGTCCTCCATCGCCTGCCGGGCGGTCTCGCGGATCAGGCCTGCCGAGCTCTCCACCTTCTCCGGGCCGACCGCCGGGTTCACCTCGAGGCCGCCGGCGTGCAAGGCGATCAGCGACACCTTGTGCGCCAGGACGTCGTGCATCTCCTGGGCGATCCGGGCCCGCTCACCCAGCCGGGCCTGGTCCGCGCGGAGTTCGCGCTCCGCCTCGGCTCGCTCGGCCCGGTCCCGCAGCGACACCATCAGATCGCGCCGGGCGCCGATGTAGGCGCCGACCGCGACCCAGGTCCCGATCAGGAACGGTCCAGTGAAGAGCAGTACGTACGGATCGCTGGTCCGGTCGGACCAGGCACTGGCGACATACGCGACGTACGCCGCCAGGCTGAGCGCGGCCAGCATCAGGTCACGGCGGCGAACCGCCAGCGTCAGCAGGGCCAGTCCCATCGGGACGAAGATCTGACCGCCCAGCAGCGCCAGGATGGCAACGACGGTGACGGTGACGGGGAAGCGACGACGCCACCACAGGGCCAGCGAGGCGGCGATTCCGAGGCCGAGCACGAACCAGTCCCGCGCCTGCCAGCCACCCCGGGTGGTCCCGGACGCTGCCTGGGCGACGATCGTGATCAGGCTGAAGCCGATGTACATCAGGTCACGGATGCGCGGGGCGCGCTGGACGAACCAGCCGTACCAGCGCCGCAACCATTGCATTGCGTCAGCGTAGTCGCGCAGCGTAGATGTCCACGTCCACCTTCGGGAGCGATCCGTCTCCCTCCTCCGGTGGGGGTCAGGGTGGATCCCCGACGACTTTCGTAGGGGGCCGGTCGAGACGCTCGGTCGATGTGGGCAGGGGGCTCCGGACGGAAGAGTTGCCCCCATGATCACCGTCGAGAACCTCAGCAAGCGCTACGGCAACACCACCGCCGTGCAGGATGTCTCCTTCACTGTCGAGCCCGGCAGCATCACCGGATTTCTCGGCCCGAACGGGGCCGGCAAGTCCACCACGCTGCGCATGCTGACGGGACTCACGCCGCCGACCTCCGGCCGCGCGACGATCACCGGCAAGCGGTACGTCGAGTTGCCGAACCCGGGCCGCGTCGTCGGCGTCATGCTCGACGCTGCCGCCCAGCACCCGGGCCGCACCGGCCGGGAGACCCTGCAGCTCAACGCGAGCCTGCTCGGCGTACCGAAGGGCCGTGCGGACGAGATGCTCGAAGCCGTTGGGCTCAGCTCGGCCGCGAAGCGCCGGGTCGGCCAGTACTCGCTGGGGATGCGGCAGCGGCTCGGTATCGCGAGCGCGCTGCTCGGCGACCCCGCAGTACTGATCCTGGACGAGCCTGCCAACGGGATGGACCCGGAAGGCATTCGCTGGATGCGTGGCTTGCTGCAGGACTTCGCGAACCGCGGCGGCACAGTGATTCTGTCCAGCCACTTGCTGGGCGAGGTGCAGGCGACCGTGGACCGGCTGGTCGTCATCGGAGGCGGCCGCATCGTCGCCAACGGCTCACTGGACGAACTGCTCGCTGGGAGCGGCACGCTGGTCCGCGGTCTCGACCCGGTCGCGCTGAACCAGGCCCTGACCGCCGCCGGTCTCTCCCTGGAGCCGCTGCACGACGGAGCACTCCGGGTCGACGCCACTGCTGAGCAGGTCGGCCGCGCTGCCGCCGCTGCCGGCCAGATCCTCCTTGAACTGCGCGAGAGCGACGGCGCCGGTCTGGAAGAGCTCTTCTTCCAGCTGACCAGCCCGACCGCCACTGCCGTTGCCGCCTGACCACTCGAAACTTCTGGAGTTCACCACCATGGCTGTCACCGAAATCGCCTCCCCACCCACCACGTCGGCCGCGGTCGCTGGGAAGCACCGCGCCGTTGCCACCTCACTGCCGCCCGCACGGGGGCAGTCCTTCCTCCGGCTGGTCGTCACCGAGCTGCGGAAGTCCCTGGACACCCGCAGCGGCCGGGTGCTGATCCTCGCCATCCTTGCGCTGGCCGTGGCTGCGCTCACCTGGCAGCTCACCCACATGGACGCGGGCCGGCAGCACTTCGACAGCTACCTGGCTGCCGCATCGACAGGCGTCCAACTGCTGCTGCCGGTGATCGGTGTGATGGCGATGACGAGTGAGTGGACCCAGCGCACCGCGTTGACCACCTTCACGCTGTCGCCGCGCCGGGTCCGGGTCCAGCTGGCCAAGTTCGTTTCCGCGATCGTGCTGAGCATCGTCGTACTGACCGCGACCACGGTGCTCGCGATGGCCGCCACTGCGATCGGCGGCGCCACCGGCGGCAACGGATCGTCGTACGCCGGACTGGGCGGCTCGCTGGCCGGTGCCTACCTGACCACCGCGTTGAACGTCGTGATGGGTGCCGCTTTCGGTGCGGTGATCGCCCAGACCGCCGTCGCGATCCTGGTCTTCTTCATCGCCCCGACGGCCTGGGCACTGGCCGGGCCGGCGCTGTTCAAGGACAACGCGAACTGGCTGGACGTGTTCGGCGCCTTCGGCCGGATCGCCGAGCGCGATCTGCACGGGATGCTGCCCGAGACGCTCACCGCGATCGGCGTCTGGATCGTGCTGCCGACCATCGCCGGACTGTGGGCAAGCTCACGTCGCGAGGTGAAGTAGGTCCTCGGTTCGACGCTCAAGACGCGGAAGGCCTGGCCGGTTTGAGGGGATCGGCCAGGCCTTCCGGCCGGTCACCGGGCCTGTTCGGGGGTCCAGCCAGGGGGCGGTGCGTGTGTCGGACACCGGCTCCGGGTAACCTAGAACCACGATTACTGACGACTGATCCGTGGGCGCCCAGCTGCGTACCCGGTTGACTTGTGCGAGGGGGTCGACGCTATGGGGCGCGGCCGTGCAAAGGCCAAGCAGACGAAGGTCGCACGCGACCTGAAATACCGCACCTGGGAGACCGACTTGGAGCAGCTCAAGAAAGAGCTGTCCGGCGGCGAGCAGAGCGGTAACGGATCTGCGAACGGCGACAACGACGCAGACGTCGGCGATGACGCCGACGACTACCACCCCCGTCGGTAAGGCAGCATTTCAGCTCGGATGACCTGCCCAGCGCCTTGAGCGCCGGGCAGGTCTCCTGTGCTTGACCGACGTAGTTCTACCCAGGGCGGTGTCCCGAGTCGGGAGATCGTGCTTCAGCACACAGATCGCGGTTCGTGCTGCCCTGCTCACCGTGTGATCCGGAGAACGCCTCGCGGGGTTCTCCGGATCTCGCGGACTGGTTGACGCAGTCGGATTGTCGTCGGCTGGTTGCCTCAGCGGGCCTTGCTCAGCGGGCGTAGTCACCTTGGAGTTCGACACCGGAGGTGCCGTCGGCAGCGCTGACCTCGCCGCACACCCAGGCGGGGATGTCCCGCTCAGCCAGTACGGCGATCGCCCGGTCCGCGGCGGCCGGGTCGAGCACCGCGACCATCCCGACGCCCATGTTCAGGGTCTTCTCGAGCTCCAGCAGTGGTACGTCACCGAGCTGACCGACCAGGCCGAAGATCGGCGCCGGCGTCCAGGTGGACCGGTCGATCCGGACCGCGAACTCGGCGGGGATCACCCGGGCCAGGTTCGCCGCGAAGCCGCCACCGGTGATGTGCGACATCGCGTGCAGCGGCTTCTCGTCGGCGTTCAGCTCCCGGATCAGCTCCAGGCAGTGCTTGGCGTAGACCTTGGTCGGCGTCAGCAGGGTGTCCCCGAGGGTGCCACCGAGTTCGGGGACCTCCCGGTCGAGCTGCCAGCCGGCGCGGTCGAAGAAGACGTGCCGGACCAGGGAGTACCCGTTCGAGTGCAGACCCGACGAGGCCATCGCCACCACGACGTCACCGGCGCGAACCCGGTCCGCGCCGATCACCTCGTCGGCCTCGACGACTCCGGTGGCCGCGCCGGCCACGTCGTACTCGTCGGCTTCGAGCAGGCCGGGGTGCTCGGCCGTCTCCCCGCCGACGAGCGCCGTACCGGCTTCCACGCACGCCTCGGCGATGCCCTTCACGATCTGCGCGATCGTCTCCGGCACCACCTTGCCGGTGCAGATGTAGTCGGTCATGAACAGCGGCTCCGCGCCGCACACGACCAGGTCGTCCACGACCATGCCGACCAGGTCGAAGCCGATCGTGTCGTGCCGGTCCAGCTTCTGCGCGATCGCGACCTTGGTCCCGACCCCGTCCGTCGAGGTCGCCAGCAACGGCCGCCGGTACGCCGTCAGGGCGCTCGCGTCGAACAGGCCGGCGAATCCGCCGAGCCCGCCGACCACCTCGGGACGGGTCGCCTTCGCGACCCACTCCTTCATCAGTTCGACGGCCCGGTCACCGGCCTCGATGTCGACCCCCGCGGCGGCGTAACTGGCGCCCTCGGACACGTTGTTCTCCTTGTTCTCAGGGCCTTGTTCTGATCGGCCTGTTCTGGCGCCCTGTTCTGATGGCCTGTTCTGGCGGCCTGGGTCAGGGCCGGGACAGGGCGTCCGCGGCGCCGGCACCGCCGGCCACCGTGGCCAGACCGTCGACGTCGGTGGCGACCGGCAGTTCGAGCAGGTGCTTGCCGAGGTGCTCCGGTTCGGGCAGCGCGATCGGGTAGACACCGTCGAAGCAGGCCCGGCAGAGCTTGTCCTTGCCGACCGAGGTGGCCTCGATCAGGCCGTCCAGGCTGACGTAGCCGAGCGAGTCCGCGCCGATCGAACGGCAGATCTCCTCGGTGTTCAGGCCGTTCGCGATCAGTTCCGCGCGGCTGGCGAAGTCGATGCCGTAGAAACACGGCCACTTCACCGGCGGCGACGAGATCCGGACGTGGATCTCGGCCGCGCCCGACTCGCGCAGCATCCGGATCACCGCGCGCTGGGTGTTGCCGCGGACGATCGAGTCGTCCACCACGACCAGGCGCTTGCCCTCGATCACCTCGCGCAGCGGGTTCAGCTTCAGCCGGATACCCAACTGGCGGATGGTCTGGCTGGGCTGGATGAAGGTGCGGCCGACGTAGGCGTTCTTGACCAGGCCCGAGCCGTACGGGATGCCGGACTCCTCGGCGTACCCGATGGCGCCCGGCGTACCGGACTCCGGGGTCGCGATGACGAGGTCCGCCTCGACCGGGTGCTCGCGGGCCAGTTGGCGGCCGACCTCGACGCGGGTCGAGTGGATCCGCTGGCCGGAGATCTGGGTGTCCGGGCGGGCGAGGTACACGAACTCGAACAGGCAGCCCTTGGGGTCCGCCTCGGCGAACCGGGTCGAGCGGAGGCCGTCCTCGTCGATCGCGACGATCTCACCCGGCTCGACCTCCCGGATGAAGCTCGCGCCGACGATGTCGAGGGCCGCGGTCTCGCTGGCGATCACCCAGCCGCGCTCGAGCCGGCCGAGTACCAGCGGGCGGATCCCCTGCGGATCGCGTGCGCCGTACAGGGTGGTCTCGTCCATGAAGACGAGGCTGTACGCGCCCTTGACCTTGGGGAGCACCTTCGCGGCGGCCTGCTCGATGGTCAGGTCCGGGTACCCGGCGAGCATCGAGGTGAGGATGTCGGTGTCGGAGGACGCGCCGTGCTTGGCGTTCGCCTTCGCGTGCTCGACCTCCAGGTCCAGCCCGAGATCGAGCGGATCGGTGCCGCCCAGGGTCGCGGCCAGCTCACCGGTGTTGGTGAGGTTGCCGTTGTGCCCGAGCGCGATCGACCCGGTCGCGGTCGACCGGAAGGTGGGCTGGGCGTTCGCCCAGACACTGGAGCCGGTCGTCGAGTACCGGCAGTGGCCGACGGAGATGTACCCCCGCAGCGACGCCAGGGTCGCCTCGTCGAACGCCTGACTGACCAGACCCATGTCCTTGTAGACCAGAATCTGGGTCCCGTTGCTGACCGCGATGCCAGCCGACTCCTGCCCCCGGTGCTGCAGAGCGTAGAGCCCGAAATAGGTGAGTTTGGCAACCTCTTCCCCCGGAGCCCAGACCCCGAAGACGCCACAAGCGTCCTGAGGTCCTAGGTCCTGCGGGTCAAGATCATGAGTGAGCCGACCATCGCCACGAGCCACGCCGCACAGTCTACGGGACCTACATCTGCCAGCAGACAGTGCACAGTCCGCCAGGCTTGTCACCGGCCGTCGCCGTCCCCGGAGCACCGACGAACAGTCCGGCCAACAACCCCGCCGCCGCCGCTACGGTGAGAAACCTCTTGATCACGGCACGTCCTTTCGAAATAATCCGAAACGTCCTGTTGAGCGCGCTAAATCGACGCACCCTGTATATGGTCGGTTCCAAACGAGCGTTGGAAGGGTGTAGATAGTGCTGGAGCCGTTAGGTGTGGACGAAGCCACCTTCGCGGTCTACCACGCCCTTCTGAGAGAACCCGACAGTACGCCCGAGCAGATTGCCGCACTACTGAATTGTGCGGTCGAAGAGGTTCATCTCCGGATGGACCGGCTCCGGAAACTCGATCTTCTGGTTCCGACCTGGACCAATCCGACCATCGAGCACGCCGTCCACCCGCGGGTCGGACTCAGTGGTCTGGTCGAGCGCCGCCGCAGCGAGCTCAACCAGTTGATGGGTGAACTCAGCCAGGCAGAGGCTTCGGCCGAGATCATGGCCGAGCAGTACAACGAACTGCTGACCTCCCGGACCAGCGGCGACGTCGAAGTACTGCGCGGTCGCGCCAACGCCTCACGTCGGATCGAGGAACTCGGCTCGAAGGCTCGCGAGTCCTTCTGGGGTCTCATCCCGGGCCACGTGGACGACATCGTCGCGCCCGCCGAGGAGTCGCCTGACATTCCACTGCTCGAGCGTGGGATCAGGATGCGGAGCCTCTATCTGCAGAGCATGACCGTCTCGAAGGCCGGCCTCGAGTTCGCCGCGTACATGTACAAGCTGGGCGGCGAGGTTCGCGCCACTCCCACCCTGCCGATGCGACTGCTGATCATCGACCGGGAGATCGCGGTCATGCCGCTCAATCCCGAGGTCGAGAGCGCGGGCGCGGTGATCCACCGCAGCCCATCCGTCCTCGCCGTGGCGATCGCCCTCTTCGACGCCTACTGGTCCCGCGCCACAGAGCTGTTCGCCCCAGAAGACCGCGAGGACAACTCCCCTCTCACGCCCCACGAGGCCGAGGTACTACGGCTCCTCGCCGGCGGCGCCAAAGACGAGCAGGTGGCCCGCCTCCTGGGCATCTCGCTCCGCACCGCGCGCCGCATCACCGCCAACCTCTCCGAGCGCCTCGACGCCACCTCCCGCTTCGAACTGGGAGTAGCCGCGGCCAAACGCGGCTGGGTCTGACCCCGGGCGAGGAGTACGCGATCCACCCCAACCGGGGCTTCATGCTGCTGGCGGAAAGACGCCGGGAGGAACTGGGCCACCTGCTGCGGGAGCGGACGGCCAATGAGACGGAAATCCTGGTCGGCCACGAACGCGCCAACCAGCGGATGCAGCAGTTCATGCCGACAATATCCACCTGATGCCTGATTATCCGGAATATCTATATCGACAGTCAGGTCCCGGCCAAGGCCGGCCAATTATTTGCTCGATGGCATTTCGACTGCGGCGTCAAAGTGCGAAGTATGCAGGTCGGTCGCGATGCAATTGGATCCCGAGGACGAGCACGCCGGCGCAGTAATTCACCACAGAACCCAAGTGGTCCATCTCGCAAAGCAGTTCTTCAAGCATTGCTGGCGGCACGCCACCTATGTGTTCAGCGACATCCCGGCGTCCGACAGCGAGATCACGCCACAAGAGGGTGAGTTGTTGAATCTGTTGGTGCAGAGGGCAACTGATGAGCAGGCGGGGGTGCGGACGGCTCAGCGGGGGTGGGCGCGGTAAGGGCCGGGAATGAGCGACCAATTCTTCTGGTGGGCGGGGACGGAATTACCGGACTGGACCGCTTCAGCTGCACCAACCGTGCTTGTGTTGGCCGGAAGCTGCCAAAGGGTTGTGATCTCGGCAGAAAAGTGCTTTGACGTTGCCCCATTTCGACGCCGGTCGAAAGTTGTTCGGCGTACTGGGTGGCGGTGGGGGCGAGCGGGACCAGCAGCAGCGAAAGCAGGACGGTGCTACGGGACAGCGGGCGCGCTGAATACGTCGTACGTGCGGACACGGTCATCCTTGGCTTTCGGGCATGACGAATAGACCGCAGAGCGGCCGGATCGTTCACATTGGCGGGCGGAATGCCACCGGAATCTCAGCGGCAGAGGCCGCATGGTGCATTGGCACCACCCGGCCGCCCACTCGCGCGCACCAGGTCGGTCGGGTGGCCTGTCCGCAGGCGGCGGGCGCGCCGTGGGCATGGAGAAGCGGCGGACTCCGCAGGGTCCGCCGCTCAAGGGTGCTCCGGCTAGACGGTTTTGACTGCTGCGAGGAGTTTGGTGAGGGAGTCTTTGGCGTCGCCGAAGAGGAGGGTGGTGCGGGGGTCGTAGAGGAGTTCGTTCTCGATGCCGGCGAAGCCGGGGCGCATGGAGCGCTTCAGGAAGATCACGCGCTGGGCCTCGTCGGCGTTCAGGATGGGCATGCCGTAGATCGGGGCGCTCGGGGTGTTGCGGGCGGCCGGGTTGACGACGTCGTTGGCGCCGACGACCAGGACCACGTCGGTGGCCTTGAAGTCGGGGTTGATCTCGTCCATCTCGCGGAGCTGGTCGTAGGGGACCTGTGCTTCGGCGAGCAGGACGTTCATGTGGCCCGGCATCCGGCCCGCGACCGGGTGGATCGCGTAGTCGACCTTCACGCCGCGGCCCTGCAGTACCTCGACCAGCTCGCGCAGGGTGTGCTGAGCCTGCGCGACCGCCAGGCCGTACCCCGGGACGATGATGACCCGTTGCGCGTACGCCAGCAGGATCGCCACGTCCTGAGCCCCACCCGAGATCACCGGCCGGTCGGACACCGTCCCGGCACCGAGAGTCGAACCACCGCGGACAGCGCCGAACAAGATGTTGAAGACCGACCGGCCCATCGCGTCGGCCATCAGCTTCGTCAGCAACGTACCGGCCGCACCGACGAGCGTGCCGGCCACCAGCAGCAGCGTGTTGCCGAGGACGTAACCGCCCGCCGCCACCGTCAGGCCGGTGAACGCGTTCAGCAACGAGATGACGATCGGTACGTCGGCGCCGCCCACCGGCAGCACCAGCATCACGCCGACAGCCAGACCGACCAGGCAGAGCAGTACGCCGACCCACACCCGCGGGTCGGACACGAGCCACCCTGACAGCGCGATCGCGCCGAGAATGCCGGCCACGAACAGCACCGGCAGACCCGGGAAGGTCACCGGCCGGGTCGTCATGAGTTCCTGCAACTTGGCGAAGGTGACGATCGAACCGGAGAAGCTGATCGCACCCACCACGATGGTGAACGCGGTGGCGATCGCCGCGACCGTCTCGCCCGACTCGACCTCGCCGAGCTCCATCAGCGCGACCAGCGCCGCGGCGCCACCGCCGACACCGTTGAACAAGGCCACCAACTGGGGCATGTGGGTCATCTGCACCCGGCGCGACCCGATCGCGCCGCCGACCGCGCCGATCACCAGCGCGATCAGGATCGGCACCAGGTGGTGGGGCTTGTAGGCGATGAAGGTGATCAGCACCGCCAGCACCGCGCCGGCCGCGCCGAGCAGGTTGCCGGTGCGCGCGGTACGCGGTGACGACAGCGCCTTCAGGGCGACGATGAAGCAGACCGCCGAAACCAGGTAGCCGATCTGGGCCCAGGTGGCGATCACTTGTGCAGCTCCTTCTTGCGTGCCGCGGGACCGCGGAACATCTCCAGCATCCGGTCGGTGACGACGAAACCGCCGACCATGTTCACGGTGGCCAGTACGACGGCCAGCAGGCCGACGATCACGACCAGCGCGGAGTCGGCCTGGCCGGTGACGATGATCGCGCCGACCAGGATGACACCGTGGATCGCGTTCGCCCCGGACATCAGCGGGGTGTGCAGGGTCGAGGAGACCTTGCTGATCACCTCGACGCCGACGAACGCGGCCAGCACGAAGATGGTCAGCAGGGCGATGGACTCGGTCATCTGGACGGTCCTTCCAGGAGCTCCCGGGTCGGCTCGTGCAAGACCGAGCCGTCGTGTGTGACGCAACAGCCGGCCACGATCTCGTCATTGAAGTCCGGGTCGAAGGAGGCGTTGCGGGTCATCAGCGTGATCAGGTTCGCGATGTTCTGGCCGTAGAGGCGGCTGGCCGGGCCGGCCATCTGGCTGGGTACGTTCGCGCCGCCCCAGACCAGGGCGTTCCCGATCATCAGTTCGGTCCCGGCCACCGAGCCCTCGACGTTGCCGCCGGATTCCGACGCCAGGTCGACCACGACGGAGCCGGGCTTCATCTGCTCGACCATCGACCGCGACACCAGCATCGGCGCGGTGCGGCCCGGCACGGCGGCCGTGGTGATCAGGGCATCCGCGCCCGCGACGTACGGCGCGAGCAGGTCGCGCTGGAGCTGCGCGCGCTCCTCGGTCATCTCGCGTGCGTAACCACCGGGTCCGTCCAGCGTGCCCAGTTCGAGCTCGATCGGGCTGGCTCCCATCGAGGCGATCTCCTCGGCGGCGGCGGTGCGTACGTCGTACGCCTTCACCACTGCGCCAAGGCGTTTCGCGGTCGCGATCGCCTGCAGGCCTGCGACGCCGGCACCCAGGACGAGCACCTGTGCGGGCGGGACCGTGCCGGCGGCGGTCATGTTGAGTGGGAAGAACCGGGGCAGCCGTTCCGCGGCGATGATGGCCGCGCGGTAGCCGGCGACCAAGGCCTGCGAGGACAGAGCGTCCATCGACTGGGCCCGCGAGATCCGCGGGATCAGCTCCATCGCGAAGGCGGTCAGCTTGGCCCGCGTCGCCGCCCGGATCACGTCCGGTGGATTCGTCGGCAGGAACGACATCAACGCCGTACCGGCATGTAGCCGCTGCAGGCGTTCGCGTTCGAGCGGCTGTACCGACACGACGACGGTCGCGGCGTGGTCGGCTCCCCAGGCGACCTCGGCGCCGGCTTCACGGTAGGCGTCGTCGGAGTACAACGCGCGCTCACCGGCCGCGGGTTCGACCGCGACCTCGTAGCCGAGCTGGACAAGTTTGGTGACCTGTTCCGGCACCAGCGCCACCCGGCGCTCCGCCGGTCTGGTCTCGCGCACTACTGCGATCTTCACTCGCCGAAACCTATGCCAAACCCTGGGTACCCGGAAACCCCGGTACCGAGGGCTTGGCCAAGTTGTGAGCGATTACGCCAGGTTCTGTAGCAAATGAGCTTCGGCGAGGCAGACCTTGGCGAACTCCTCCAGGTGCAGGCCTTCGTCGATGCCGTGGGCCCGGGTGTCCGGGTCCTCGACCCCGGTGACCAGTACGGCGGCCTGCGGGAACGCCCGCTGGAACTCGGCGATGAACGGGATCGAGCCGCCCATCCCGGTGTCCACCGGCTCCACTCCCCACGCTGCCGCGAACGCCGACCGGGCCGCGTCGTACGCCGTGCCGCGGGCGTTGATCGAGCAGGGCTGGCCGATATCGCCTTCCGTGACAACGACCTGGGCACCCCAGGGAGCGTTCTGCTCCAGGTGGTTGACCAGGGCCTGCATCGCCTTGACCGCGTCGTCGCCGGGCGCGACACGGAGGCTGACCTTGGCCTTGGCGACCGGCACCAGCGTGTTGCTCGCCTCCGCGGTCCGCGGCGCATCGATGGCGAGCACCGAGATCGACGGCCGGGTCCACAGCCGGTCGACCAGGGAGCCGGATCCGGTCAGCCGGACCTGGTCCAGCACGCTCGACTCGGCCCTGAACCGGTCCTCGGGGTAGTCCAGGTCCGCCGCACGGGAAGCATGCAGACCGTCGACGGCGACGTCGCCGCTCTCTGTGTGCAGGGTCGCCAGCAACCGGCACAACGCGGTCAGCGCGTCCGGAACAGCACCACCGAAGAGGCCGGAGTGCACTGCGTGCTTCAGCGTCCGTACTTCGACGTAGCAGTCGACCAGGCCGCGCAGCGACACTGTCAACGCCGGCTGGCCGACCGCCCAGTTGCCCGAGTCGGCGATCACGATCGCGTCGCAGGCCAGCTCATCGGCGTACTCGTCGAGCAGTTGCAGCAGGGTCGGCGAACCGATCTCCTCCTCGCCCTCGACGAACACCGTCACGCCGACCGGAAGATCGTTGCCGAAGGCCCGTACTGCGGCGAGGTGGGCCGCGATACCGGCCTTGTCGTCGGCGGCGCCGCGGGCGTAGAGCCGGCCGTCCCGCTCGGTCGGCACGAACGGGTCCGTCGTCCACTCCTCGACCGCACCGGTCGGCTGCACGTCGTGGTGCGCGTAGAGCAGCACGGTCGGCTTGCCCTCGGGAGCGGCCTTCTTCGCGATCACGGCCGGCGCACCCTCGCCGGCGCGGACGATCTTCACCTCGAAGCCCTCGGCCTCGAACAAGGCGGCGGTGGCCTCGGCCGATCGCTGGACGTCGCCCTTGCGGGCCGGGTCCAGGCTGACCGAGGGAATCCTGATGAGATCCTCGAGATCGGCACGAACACTGGGCAGAACGCGGTCGATAGCCGCTTTCAGATCGGTCATGCGCCCTACGGTACGGCGGCCCTGCGCGTCAATGATTACCGGACTACGCTGAGCTTGCCGAAGGTTTCCGCCCCAACCTGAAGAGGACCCGCCCATGCCTCGCCCGTTTGCCATTCTTACTGCCTTCATCACTACCGCCACCGCACTGACGGCGGCAGTCGCTGCTCCTGTCACTGCCAGTGCCGCCATCAGTTGCGATACCGCGACCACTGGTGGCAGCACCTTCTACGACGGGCCGTCCGCGTCGGTGAAGTACGACGCCCGGTTCAGCAACTCCAGCATGACCGTCCCTGAGCTCGGTTCGTACACCCCGCAAGGGGCCGGTACTTGGTACAACTGGGACGGCTCCGGCCAGAACCTGATCCTGGTGGCGTCCTACCGCAGCGGTGCCGATTCGCACATCTACGGCATCAACCCGGCCACCGGCGCAACTGTCGGAGTTGTCGCTGTCGCCGAGGCACACGTCGGTGGCATCACCACCAGCAAGGGCTGGGCCTTCGTCGCCGGCACGAGCAACACGATCCGCAAGTACCGCCTCACTGCGCTGCGCGACGCAATGAAGGCCGCTGGTACGCCGTACCTGGCACAGGTCGGTACTGCGAGGTCAGTGGCCGGCGCTTCCTTCCTGACCAGCTACGGCGACTCCGTGTGGTCCGGCTCGTTCAACGAGACCGGTCGCGGCACGATGTACGAGTACAAGATCGCTGACGACGGCACCCTCACCACGGTGGCCGGCGCCTGGGAGATCCCGACGAAGACGCAGGGACTCCTGGTTACCGCGACCCACTTCATCTACGCCACGTCGTACGGCAGGGGCAACCGGAGCAACCTGTACGTCGTACGTCGCGGCCAGAAGGATCTCGACGCGGCCACCCTGAGTTGCTTCCGGGCGCCGAGCATGGCCGAGGGCATCACGGAGTACAACGGCACGGCGTACCAGGTCTACGAGTCGGGCTCGTACCTCTACAGCGGCGACCCGGCGACGCTCAACGTGATCAGCAAGATCCACAAGGCCACGGTGTCGTCCCTGACCTCACTGGCCTAGCTACTTGACCTCGACCGAGTCGAGCACCTTCCGGAGCTCGGCTTGGTCGTCGTCGCGCACCTGGATCCTGACCAGCTCTTTGTCAGAGAGCTGGATGTAGCGCTCGACGACCGTCGGCGTACAGGAGTAGGTGAAGGTGACAGCCTTCTTGTCGCCGATCGACGAGTCGTCCCGGGTAGAGGGCCCGCAGCCCTGTGGCGGCGTCGGGTTGGGCGGCAACGTGGTCGCGTTGACTACTCCGGCGAAGACTCCGGGGACCTTGGCCTGCTTCTGCCAGTCGGACGTGCTCGTACTGACCAGCAGCGCCGCGTTCGCGCCGGTGGTGGGGCCGTTGGACTTCTGCGTCCAGTCCCTCGGCACCTTGACCGTCAGCCGCCCACTGCTGTCGTGCACCTCGACCGGCCGGCTCATCACGAGCTGGTAGCCCCCGTAGCCACCACCGCCTGCCAGTACTACGGCCAGCAGGGCCGCGATCAGCCGGGCACGACCGGACCGGCGCCTCACAGGCGCTGCGGCCACCGGGCTCTCAGCAGCGGCGGTCTGGGCTTCGGACAGACCACCGGCGAGCGGCGCGACGGTAGGGCGGTCCGAGTCCGACAGTTCGGTCGCCTGGTCGATCGCGCCCGGTCCGGCCGGGACCGGCAGCTCACCTGCCGGGACCAGGTTGGCCGGGATCTTGCCGGTGGTGTGGGCCTCGTTCAGAGCGTCGAGGAAGCTGTCGAGGTCGGGCCAGCGCTTGTCGCGATCCGGTTCCAGCGCACGGCGTACGACGGCGTCGATCGCCGGCGGGATGTCGGCGCGGATCGTGCTCATCGAAGGCGGCGGGGCGTCGATCCGCATCACCGCGCCCAGGCTGATCACACCGTGCGGGGCCTGCCCGGTGAAGGCGGCGTACGCGACGGCGCCCAGGGAGTACAGGTCGGCGCGGTGGTCCAGGCGGTCGCCCATGACCTGCTCGGGAGCCACGTACGCCGGCGTGCCACCGGGCATGGTCAGCTGGGACACGGTCTCCAGTGACTTGCCGAGCCCGAGGTCGCCGAGCATCGCGCGGTCTCCGGCGGGGTCGGTTCGGAACAGCACGTTCGCCGGCTTCACGTCGCGGTGCAGGACGCCACGCGCGTGCAACTGCTTCAGCCCGCTGCCGACCTGGGTGACGATGTCGACCACGTCGGCGATCTCCAGCGGGCCGGCCTTGATCTTGTCGGCCAGCGAGCCGCCGTCGGCGTAGGTGAGCACCAGGTACGGGCGGCCGTCGTCGGCCTCGCCGATGTCGTGCACGCCGACCACGTGCGGCGAGTCGACCCGGCGCAGGAAGCGTCCCTCGGCCACGAACCGGCGCCGGACGTCGTCCTCGTCGATCCAGTTGTCCGACAGGATCTTGACCGCGACCTCGGCATCCAACTGCTCGTCGCGGGCCAGCCAGACGGTCGCGAAACCCCCGGCACCCACCCGGCGGACCAGGGAGTACCGGCCGATCCGCGGTGGCTGGTCCATGTGCGCATTATGCTCGATTCCTTCTGCGACCGTGTCGCCAGTACTGCGTTCCGGCGCCCCTTGGTCACGGATTTCTGCAGTGCTGTCACAGCCTTGTCACAGCACTGTGACGACAGAAGCCAACCGAACGCCCGCTGGCGGCGTCTGAACCGGGGATGGGAACAGGGCGCGTGGCAGGCAGGATCCGGCCGCTGGTCGCCGTGGTAGCCGCGGTAGCGGTCGCCGCCGTGGCCGCCGGTGGGCTGCTCGCGTCCAGGCGCAACCCCGAGGCCGGTGCAGGCGCCGCGGTCCCACTGGCCGCTTCGAACAAGCCGCAGACCAGTACGCCGCCGAAGAAGCTCGCCGTCGATGCTGCCAAGCTCCAACTCGGCCGTGAACCACAGGTCCCGTACGTCCGTGGCCGGACCCTGCAGGGCGGTGGCGGCCAGGCGGTCGTGATCCCCGGCAAGAACGAACTGGTCGCCGTCGCGAGGCTCTGGGACCTCACGCTGACCGTGCAGCTCAAGAGTGTGACCAGCCCGTCCCTGGTCGTCCTCGACGGCGAAGGCAAGCAGGTGAACCAGGTGCCGGGCGTCGACTCGCTGGTCACGAGCGCCGACGGGCAGGCTGCGGCGTACGCATCGGGCGGTAGGTTCGCAGCCGACGCGATGGCCGGCGGCACCGTCTACTTCCAGGAGCCTGGCAAGAAGCCGACAGCGCAGCTCAGCCGCCCGCACGTGTACGACCTGGAGGTCCTGGCTGTCATCGGCAAGTCTGTGTACTTCCACTCGGCACGCGGGACCGACGTACCGTGGGAGCTCTACCGCTGGCAGGTGGACAAGCAGACAGTCACCAGGGTTTCCACTGTCGCTTCTCCGGTCGCCGTGTCGACCAGTGGCACCGCTGCGGCCGGGTTCGTGGTGTTCAACGACAGCGGCATGTGCACAGCGGTCACAGATCTCGCCAGTGGACGGCAGAGCTGGCGGACCTGCCAGTACCAGCTGACGCGCTTCAGCCCGACCGACAGGTTCGTCCTGGCGATCCCGCCCGGCAGTTCGCCGTACGGCGATGAGCTGACCGCCGCGTTGGACAGCAAGACCGGCGCCCTGCTGCGCGAGTGGGACGCCGGCTCTCTGCGCGGTGCGGTTGCCGAGGACGACGACCATGTGTTGCTGCAGTGGCACGACCGGCCGGAGCCGCAATCACGGTCGGCACTCGTCCGCTGCACGATCAGCACCGGCCAATGCGAGCTGGCCACTCCGTTGTCGTCCGATTCACTCCTGCTCGGATCATGACGAACAAATCCGCGTCGACCGGCGTCGTATCCGCCACGGGGACCAACCGATGGGACGACCGAACGTGAGAACGGGGAACGGCCGGCTGGCCATGGGAGTGGCTGCGGTCGCAGTACTGGCTGTTGCCGGCGGTGCGGCCTTTGCTGCTCACCGGGGGCCTGTCGCGTCCCCGTCCGCTGCTGCCCGGCCGCTCGCTGCGACCGCCACACCGGTGAGATCGACGGTCAAGGTGGACCTCGGCAAGCTGCCCACGGGCCGGCCTCCGCAGGTCGCCTATGTCAGCGGTCGGACCATCAGGGGCGGCCTCGGCGAGGACGTGACCGTTCCCGGACGGCAGGAGATCATCCGCGCGGTCCGGTACGACGGTGACGCGCTGGTGATCCTCGAAGTCGGCATGGGCGGCTCCGAGCTCGTCCGGGTCAGCAAGGACCAGGGCATCCTCCCCGGCAGCACCCCTGCGGTTGCGAGCCTGGTGACCTCGGTCAACGAGGACGCTGTGGCGTACGGGACGGCGCGGACCAACGCCGACCACACCAGCCGGCAGGGCAACGCCGTGTACTGGCGTAACGCCTTCACCGACAACAAGCTCGATCGCCCTGAAGACTGGGCCTCCACCGTGCTGGCTGTTGTCGGCGACACCGTGTACTTCGCCGCCAGTACCGATCGCGACGGACAGACATCCACGCTGAACGTCTGGCATACGCAGACCGGCCAGGTCGACCTGCTGAAGTCCTTCCGGTCTCCGGCCGTGGTCGACTTCCAGGGTACGAACGGCGTGGACCAGATCTCCGGTGCCGCCCAGACCTTCTGCTCGGCGATCCGTGAGCTCGCCACCGGCAGCCAGCTCTGGCGGACCTGCGAGTACTCGCTGAACGGGTTCACCCCGGACGGCCGGACCGTGATCGCCACGCCGGACTTCCGCGGCGAGGGAGGCGATCCGTCAACCACCGCGATCGACAGCAGATCTGGTGCCGTACGGCGGCAGTGGACCGGTGTGCATTTCCTCGGCGCGACCGCTGAGGACGACGACCACCTGCTGATGGTTGTCGACACCGGCGAGAACACCGCCGGCGCGATCATCCGGTGCAGCATCGGTTCGGGCGCCTGTGAACTCGCGACCGCCCCCACGCGCACGCCCCGGCGGGACACGCTGCGGTTGATGGGAGAACGGTTTTGAAGCGCAACAGCGGCCTAGTGGTCGTGTCTGTCGCGGCAGCGACGGTCGCTGCGGTCGTCCTCGGCGGCACGGTCGCTTCTCGCCGGGTCCCCCACTCCGAGAGCGTTGCTGCCGCGGCGCCGCTGCCGCCGTCGACCGGCGTACCGGCGACCACTGGACCGACCAGGATCACGCTGGCTCTACGCGGACTCGGCAAGGGACAGCCGCCGACAATTCCTTATCTGGTAGGCCGCGAGGTCCGCGGCGGCGCCGGTGGGCCGGTGCGAATCCCTGGCACCGAGGACGTTCTCGAGATCGCCCGGGTGAACAGCTCCGTCCTTGCCCTGACCACGAACGACAACGGCTGGCACCTCCAACGGCTGAACGCGAACGGCGCCAAGAGCATCACAGGCGTCAACCACCTGGAGGTCAACGAGGACCGCAGCGGTGCTGCGTACGCGGCGTACGACGGTGGCCTCCCGCCGGTCGAAGGCGGCACTGTCTATGCCGACTCCGGCACGTCACTGAAGTCACTGAAGCTCAAGACCGGCTGGAACTTCAAGGTCCTCGCCTATGCCGCCGGCAAGGTCTACTACCAGTCCTCCGACGTACTCGGCTCTGGTGCCACGTGGAGCACCTATGCGTGGACGCCCGGCTCCACCAAGGCCGAGCTGGTCAAGACGATCCCCTACCTGACCAAGCTGAGCTCCGACGGCAAGACCGCTGCCTCGACACTGCTGGTTAACAACAGTGGCTCCTGTTCGGCGATCAACGTCGTCAGTAGCGGTGTGCGGGTCTGGAAGACCTGCGACTACTCCCTCAACGGGTTCAGTCCGGGCGGCGCCATGGTGTTCGGTGTCCCGTCGCGGGATCAGGGCAGCTGCGCCTCGGCAGAGGCGGTCCTCGACACCAGGACCGGGCGATTGCTGCGGGAGTGGAAGGCCTGCGTGCAGAACGCGGCGCCCGAAGACTACGAGCACCTGCTGCTGGTGGTGAGCGCATCGGGTGCCTCGGGCAACAATACGCAGTACGGGATCGTCCGCTGCGCGATCAGCACCGGCGACTGCGAGCTCGCGACACCGCTCGCCGCGGAGCGACTCCTGCTGAGCGCATGATCGCCACCCCGCTGGTCGAGTACGACGTACCTCTTTAGGAGCCTGGCAATGAAGCAGATGAACGGCCGGCTGGTCGTGCTGGTCGCGGCGATCGCAGTGGCCGCCGTAGTGGTCGGCGGCGCCATCGCCTCCCAGCGCGGACCCGAACCGGGCGCGAACTCCGCAGCTCCGCTGACAGCCACCAGCTCGGTCCCGCAGACCCCAGCCGGTACGCCGTCCGCCCAGACGCCACCGGCAACACCGGCAACACCGTCCACCGCCGGCAGGCCGGTGAAGGTGGCGCTGAAGCTGAACAAGCTCAGCAAGGGCCGTGACCCACAGGTGGCGTACCTGGTCGGCCGTGAAGTCCGCGGTGGCGCGGGCGACGTGGTGAAGGTCCCGGGTACCGGGCAGATCCAGGCGATCACCCGGGTCGGCGACGCCGTACTGGCCGTGGTCACCAAAGGCCTCGGCACCGAACTGCTCACCATCCAGTATGACGAGGTCAAGCACACTCCCGATGTCACCTCGATCGTCAGCACCGCGGACGGCAAGGAGGCTGCCTACGCGACCAAGAAGGTCAGCGCCGCCGACGGCGGAGCGATGCAGGGCAGCACTGTCTACGCGACGGTCACCGACGCCGGTCTCCCCGCCGTGAAGAAACTGGAGCTGCCGAACCGCTGGGAGGTCTCGGTGCTCGCCTACCAGGACGGCAAGGTCTACTACCGCGCCTTCACGACCCAGAACTCGCCCACCTGGCAGCTGTACGAATGGGACCCGGCGAACTCGGCTGCCGCCGAAGTCAAGACGGTCACCTCACCGACCGCGCTGTCCCCCGACGGCAGGACGGCCGGAGTACTGACCGTCCTGAACGACAACGGCACCTGCTCTGCCGCCATCGAAGTTGCCAGCGGCAAGAGTCTGTGGCGGACCTGTGAGTATCAGATCAAGGGCTTCACCGCCGACGGCCGGACGGCGATCAGCGGACCGTCACGCGTCGACGGGTACGCCGAGGGGCTGGCCGCCGCGCTCGACGCTCGTACCGGCAGCCTGTTGCGGGAATGGACCGGGTTGTCCTTCCGCCAGACCGTCGCCGAGGACGACCAGCACCTCCTCATCCTCGCCGACGACGGCCCCGAGACGAAGGCTTCTATCCTCCGCTGCACCATCACCACCGGCGCCTGCGAACTCGCCACCCCACTCGCCAAGGGCGAACTCATGATCGGCCGATGAGCGGTCTCGTTCGGTTTGTTCCGGCGTTGGTTCGCTGCGACGTCGGCTGGGTAGCTGGTTGGCGCGTCTGCTGGTAGCAGAGCGGGCGCCAGGCGGCGTCGACTGCGGCCACACTGGTCGGTATGAGCGTTGTGGTGCTGGCCGATATCCACGGAGTACTGCCCGCGTTGGAAGCCGTGCTGGCTGAGCCGGACGTCGCGGGCGCGGAGGTGATCGTGCTGGCCGGCGACATCGCCAGCGGGCCGCAGCCGGTGGAGACGCTGGATCTCCTTGTTTCCTTGGGCGAACGCGCCGTCTGGGTGCGCGGGAACGCGGACCGGGAGCTGGTCGCGATGGCGCGCGGTTCGTTCGAGGGAACCCCACCCGATGCGGTCAGCCCGTGGGCGGCCGAGCAACTGCGTCCCGACCAGGTGGAGCTGCTCGACAACCTGCCGACCACCGTGACGCTCGGCGACACACTCTTCTGCCACGCGACCCCGCGCGACGACGAGGAGATGGTGCTCGTCGACAGCCCGATCTCCCGCTGGACAACGGTACTCACCGGCGTACCGGACGACATCAGAACCATCGTCTGCGGCCACACCCACATGCCCTTCGCCCGGCAGGTCGACCGCCGCCTGGTCGTCAACGCCGGAAGCATCGGCATGCCGTACGGCGCCCCCGGCGCAAGCTGGGCCCTCTTGAACTCGGCAGGTGTCCAACTCCGCCGTACCCACTTCGACCCCGCCCAGGCCGCGGCCACCCTCGCCACCCAGTCGACCTACCCCCACATCGCCTCCTGGTCGCAGGAATACCTCCTCACCACCTACTCAGACACCGAAGCCCTGGAGGCCTTCCGCCCCCGCACGGAAATTTGACCCCACCCACGCACCTCCTCCGTCGGCGCTCCCCACCCCCCCAGCCACGGCACTCCTTCGTCGCGCCTTCCGCTGCCCCAAGCCTGAGCCAGCGGAGTCGACAGTTCTGTCCCAGCACCGTCAGTCGCCGTACCGTCGTTGCCGCCGGTGCGGGGCCATCCTCAGCGAGGTGGGGTGAAGCCTCCCCAGACTTCGCTGGAGGCGCGGGGGGTTTGGGCGTGGACGTGGTAGGTGTCGCGCTTGATCTTGCGGATGCCGGGGGCGTGGTTGTACTGCGCGGCGAACTCGTGCTCGCCGGCCGGCACGGTGTGGCCCGGCTTCAGGGTCCAGCGGTAGAGCAGTGCGCCGCCGGACTCCTGGACGGTGACGGTGAAGTCGTCGCTGGACAGTGTCTGCCAGTTCCCGGTCTTCTGCACACCGCCTGTCTGGGCAATGCGTAGTTCCACGGTGAGTGAGGTGAGCTGCTCGGTGGTCTTGAGGATGAGGTCGTTCTGGGCCCAGTAGAGATTGCTGTGCACGTCGATCGAACCTTGGGATCGCAACGGCCCGTCCTGGAGCCGACTGCCGCCCGATGGAGTCGACCGCGAACTGGGCGCGGTAGTGGCGGGAGCCCGACCGGTGCTCGTGGCGCGCGCCGAGGGCGTCGACGTGGAGGTGACGGTCGGGGATGGGACGGGCGAAGTCGAGGCGACGGCAGGGGGAGCGGCGGCCGGCAGCGACGGAACTCCGCCGATGGCGGCAACGGCCAGACCACCGGTCGCCAGCGTGGCGGCGGCGACGAGGCCGACGATCGCCGCGCGGGGCCATGACCTGGCGATCGAAGGTGTGCGGTGCCGGACGACCGGGTCGGCCATGCCACGCTCGACCCGCGCCAGAATCCTTGGGCGGTTGGGCTCGTGGGCCTCGGCGGCCTCTCGGAGCCGTCGGTTGATCTCCTCGTTCACCGGTTCCTCCTTCCTGCCGCGAGTTCGCCGACTGCTGCTGCGCCGAGCAGCCGTTCCAGCTCGGCCATTCCCTTCGAGGTCTGGCTCTTCACCGTACCGACCGATATGCCCAGCGCCGCGGCGGTGTCCTTCTCCGACAGGTCGAAGGCGTGACGCAGTACTACGCACGCCCGCTTGCGAAACGGCAGCCGGGTGAGTGCGGCCCGCACGTCCAGCACGACCGCAACGTCCGGCCCATCCACCAGTTCCGTACTACGTGACCAGAACAGCGCTACTCGCCGTCGCTCGCGGACCGTACTCCGGATCCGTTCCCGCGCCAGGTTGGCCACTACGCCGCGGGCGTAGGCGACCGGGTGTTGCGCGGCCCGCAGCCGGTCCCAGCGCTGCCACAAGGCGACCAGCGCATCGGCGGCGAGGTCGTCGGCCGCGTCCTTCTCGCCGGTCAGGAGGTGAGCGAGACGAGCCAGTTCGGCGTGGTGGCGTTCGAAGAAGTCGTGGAACTCCGCGGACGCGTCATCGAGGAGCATCTCCCGCGGTCGCCCTCCCCCTGCGATGTGCGCGTTAACAAGAGGCCCGAGCGTAACAGCGCCCCTCTCCGGCTGCCGAACGGCGAACGCCGGTGGAGGCGAGCTCAGCGCCGCCGGCCTCATGGCGCTTCGGTGACGTCCTGACGAGGGACCGGCGGCACGATCAATGCCGCGCGAACTGGACGCCTGTCCGCTGCGCGACGTCCGGTTTGACTGCGATCCCGTTGATGGTCAGCCGCTCACCGTAGATGTCGGTGATCCTGATCGCCTTGCCGCAGCCGCTGCCGTCGGTGGAAAGGAAGTAGTTGTAGTCGGTGCGGTGCAGCTTCCGCCAGCCCTTGGCAGTCTGGACCTCGAGTGCGGCCAGCGGGTTGCGATGACCGATCGCCTGCACACCGCACCAGTACTGACTGGAACCGTCCTTGTATCGAATGGAGATCGTGCCGGACGCAGCGGGGCTCACCAGGGTCCAGGTGATCGGGAGCCGACCGACGGAGAGTTTGGCGAGCTTGGCGAAAGCCTGTTGGCTGAGGTCCAGTTGCCCCGGGGCGCAAGGTAACGGGCACTCGTTGACGATCCGTACCGTGATGGAGGCGCCGTTGGCCGCACGGACCAGGACATGCGCCCCGCAGGCCTTGGCCGACTCGTAGTCGGTGTGGTTCATCGCCGCGATCATGAGGTCGCCGCCGGACGGCCCGTAGAGACAGGCGCCATTGCCGTCACCTGCCTCGTAGGCGGTCGCGACACCGCGGTACCGGACGCCCGGCTTGATCCGTCCCGCCAGCGATCCCGAGGTCGCCGCGGACGGCGTACGCGGAGTGTTGGTAGCCACGCGCGGCGTGCTGGATGCGACGTGCGGGGTAGGAGTAGCCGCAGGCGGACGGCTTGAAGGCGTCGTAGTACGGGGCGATGACTTCGGTCTCGTGAGGGGCGACGGCGTCGGCGCGGTGGTGGCGTCGGCCGTCACGTCTGTGGAGCCGGACCCGGACGGAACCCTCGCCTTGGCACCCGCGACGGACGCGTCGGCAGTACGACGAGGAGCAGCGCCGCCCCTGGTGGGGAGCACGGCGATCAGGCAGACCACCACACCGGCAGCCAGCAGCACGACCGGAATCCCCAAGGCCCACCGCTGCTGCTTCGGCACCTGCGCCGCACCGTGCTTCGTTGTCCTCATATCCATCCGTTCAGTTGACCGAGTCGACGTCCACCCCCAGTTGCCACCCACGGCCAAAAGGTTGCCGCCGCCGGGGAATTGCCTATCGGCGGCAGAGAGACTTACTGGAGGGCGGCGATGATTCCGTCGGCCAGGCCGCCTCGCCAGCAGGCCAGGTCGTGACCACCGCGGTATTCCCTGAACGACACCGCGTGGCCACTGGCCTGCAGGACGTCGCGGAATCGATGATTCTCCGTCAGGAGGTCGCCTTCTTGGCTGCCGACTTCCAGGAAGAACTGTGGCGATCGCGGGCCGGCCTCTTCGTAGGCTGCGATCACCGCCGCGCCGGGCAGCCCGCCGGACTCGTCGCCCGGCCACCAGAGTGCGGCTGATTGGCCGATCACCCACCCGATGCGGTCCGGCGCGACAGCCGCGACATGGAGAGCAGCCAAGCCTCCAAGGCTTTGGCCGGCCAGAACTGTGCGATTGGGGTCGCTGGTCACCGGATAGCTGGTGCGGAGGTACGGCAGCAGCTCGGCCAGAACGAAGTCGACGAACTGGTCCGGATGCGTGAGGCTCTGGATCCGCGTCGGTCCGCGCTCGACGGAACCTTTGATCGACTCGATCAGGACTGCGACGAACGGCGGTACGACGCGATCGGCGACCAGGTTCGCGAACGTGGCCGTGATGCCGATCCGGAGCCAGGAACCGCCGTCGAAGGAGATCACCACCGGCAGTTGCTCCAGCGGCTGATCCGTGGCGGGGGTCCAGATGTGGATGACGGAGTCCCCTAGTTCGACCCGGGTCGACTCTCCCGGCGGTACGGCGGGGCGCCGGGCGACCCAAGGCTGCGGCAGCGCGGCCGGCAGTTCGAGAATCGACGCTGGACCCGGGTTGCCCCACAGAGTCTGGGGTGGCAGGCCCGCGGCGGCGATCGGATCCGGCACGCCGGTCGCAAGAATCTGCAGCCACCGATCCTCGTCCGGCGTCTGTCCACGCAACGGCCGATCGCGAACCGGGCAGAACTGATAGGCCGTCCGCAGGTCGGCGGCAGCTTGGAGGTCCAAGTCCAGCTACCGCCCGGCCCCGGCTCCATCAGGTAGGGGGACAGATCGCCCGCGTCGTAGGCGTCATCGGTCAGGGCAATGAGCCGGACGAGAACGTCGATCGCCGGGTGCGACTGGTCGGTATCAGCCCATCGCAGGGTGACCTCGTGATCGGTGGCAAGGCGCTCGGAGTTAGACATGCTTCGTCGTGCCATGAGACTGTTCGTTTCATCCATGAATCGACGGAGCGACCAATGGACAGCCGATTGCTCGCCGTGGCCACCGAGTTGCTCGACCAGGACGGCTGGACGGCGCTCAGCCTCGACCGGATTGCCGAGCGCGCGGGTGTCTCACGGGCAACGGTCTGGCGAGCCGGACTCACCCGCGCCAACGTCGAACTCGTGCTGAGGCGGAAGCTGGCGGCTGACTACCAGGAACTGATGTGGCATCCGCTGACCATGCCCGGCTCCGGCCTTGATCGCCTCCAGGCAGCGCTCAGATCTCTGTGTGCTGTTGCCGAGCGGAACCTGCCCTTGCTCGCGCACACCGACCTGGCCTTTCACGAGCCGGACCTCGACGCAGCCGGCCTGGAGCTCGACTACTTCGGACCATGGCTGCGAATCCTCGAACAGGCCGCCGCCGACGGAAGCCTCCCACCGGTCGACAACCCGACGAGATTCGTCGTGGCCCTGACCGACGCCCTGCTACTCACCTATGTCCACCTCCGCGCCCACCACAGCACCTACGGCTGGACCCCCGACAGCACAGCCGACCACCTGATCACCCTCCTCACCCACGGCTACCTCCCCCGCTCGGGCTGATCGCTGAACCCGGCTGATCGGTGAACCCGCTCGGGGCGAGGCAGCGAGAGGCGTGACTTAGGAGCGCCGTAGCTGGGGGTGGGGAGCGCCGACACAGGAGGCGCGTGGGCGGGATCGCGCCGCTCTCCCCTGTTACAGCCTCTCAGCGGTTACCGTCGGGGCATGTTTGCTCGGCGGCGGAAGCATTTTGGGACTCCGGCTGACAAGGCGACGTATGCGACGCTGCATACCGCCTCGTTGGCTACGCCGAGTTTGCGGGAGGGGTTGACGCCGGAGGCGGCGGGTAAGGCGAGCAAGCATCTGCGGGACCTGCTCGGTACTGCGGCGATCGCGATCTGCGATTCGTCCGGCGTACTCGCCTGGGACGGGGTCGGCGGGCCGTACGAGTCCAACCATCGTGTGGACGCCAAGTCCATCGCCGCGCACACCCTGCGCACTGGGCGGACCGCAGTACTCGGTGCTCATGATGTGGCCTGCAAAGACCCACAATGCCCGATCCGTACTGCGGTGGTCGCTCCGATCGTCACCGAAGAACGCGTAGTCGCGGTACTGGTTGCGTACAGCCCCCGCTCGTCGGCTGCGCTCGTCCGCGCAACCGAGGAGGTAGCCCGCTGGGTCTCCGGCCAAGTGGAGCTGGCGGAGCTCAACAAGGAACGCACCCGCGCGATGGAGGCCGAACTCAGGGCGCTCCGGGCCCAGATCAGCCCGCACTTCATCTACAACGCGCTGGCCGCGATCGCCTCGTTCGTGCGGACGGATCCGGAGCGGGCCCGTGAGCTCCTGCTCGAGTTCGCCGACTTCTCCCGGTACGCCTTGCGCAGGGGCGGCGAGTTCACCGCGCTGTCCGATGAACTGCGCAATGTCGAGCGCTATCTCGTCCTGGAGCAGGCGCGCTTCGGTGAGCGCCTGACCGTATCGCTGCTGATCGCGCCCGAAGTACTGGCTGTCGCCATCCCCTACCTGGTCGTCCAGCCGCTGGTCGAGAACGCCGTACGGCACGGACTGGAAGGCAGTACCGGCGTCGGGCGGATCACCATCCGCGCGCTCGACCGCGGTTCCGAAGCGGAGATCAGCGTCGAGGACGACGGCGCCGGCAGCGACCCGGAAGTCATCCGCGCAGCTCTGGCCGGCGAGCCGAGCGGCGACTCGATCGGCCTCGGCAACGTCGACTCCCGGCTGCGGCAGGTGTACGGCGACGCGTACGGCCTGGTGGTGGAAACGGCTCCGGACGCCGGCACGAAGGTAAGTTTCCGAGTGCCCAAATACTCCTCAGGCGTGCATGCGTCCCCTTAGTCTGTGCGCCATGACCGACTCTCCGTTACGCGCGCTCGTTGCTGATGACGAGGAGCCTGCGCTGGCCGAGTTGGTCTATCTGCTGCGGCAGGACGAGCGGATCGGCGAGATCCAGACCGCGTCCAACGGGCCCGAGGCGCTGAAGATCCTGCAAGCGGCCGATCTGGACGTGGTGTTCTGCGACATCAAGATGCCCGGCCTGGACGGCATCGACCTGGCCCGGGTGCTGTCCAAGTTCGCCAAGCCGCCGCGGATCGTCTTCGTCACCGCATACGACGAGCATGCCGTCGACGCCTTCGATCTGAACGCGACCGACTACGTGATGAAGCCGGTCCGCGCCGAGCGTCTGACCGAAGCCGTACGCCGGGTGGTCAGCGCCGGTACGCCGACCGCTCAGCCGCCGCCGATCGACACAGGAGACGAAACCATCCCGGTCGAGCTCGCGGGCGTGACCCGATTCGTCCAGCGTTCCACCGTGCGGTACGTCGAGGCGCAGGGCGACTACGCGCGCCTGCACACCGGCCAGAACTCGCACCTGGTCCGGATCCCGCTCAGCACGCTGGAGGAGCGCTGGCGCGACGCCGGGTTCACCCGGATCCACCGCAGTACGTTGGTGGCGCTGGCCCACGTCGACGAGATGCGCGTCGACGGCGGTCGCTGTGCGGTCCGCGTCGGCAACGACTGGTTGCCGGTCAGCCGCCGGCACACCCGCGAACTGCGCGACCTGCTGGTCCGGTCGACCTCGCTGCGGGGATGAGTACGCCGGCGGAGGGACCGCGTCGGGTTCGGGTGACGAGCCCTCGGACGAGTGCGGCCCGCCGCCCCAGTACGCCGGCAGGCACCCGCGAGATCGACGAGCAGACCCGCCTCGGCGAGGTCTACATGCACTCGCTGATCCAGTCCCAGCTCCGCCTCGCCCTCGCCGTGGTCGCCGGGGCCGCAGTCGTACTCGGCGGACTCCCGCTGCTGTTCGCCCTGCTGCCGGCCACTCGCAAACTACTGATCCTCGGCATCCCTCTCCCCTGGATCCTGCTGGTCTTCGTCGTCTACCCGGTGGTCTACGTATCGGCCCGGATCTACGTCCGCAACGCCGAGCGGATCGAAGCCGAGTTCACCGAGTTCGTCGGGCGGAAATGATGCCGGCCCGGAGGAATTAGATGTCATCGGCAATGAGTTTGACCGCCATCGGTTTGGTGATCGCGGCAACCATCGGGATCGGCCTGTTCGGGCTCCGGATCTCCCGTACCACCAGCGATTTCTACGTCGCCAGCCGGGCCGTGTCGCCGCGCTGGAACGCCTCCGCGATCAGCGGCGAATACTTGTCGGCGGCCTCTTTCCTCGGTGTCGCGGGCCTGGTCCTGGTGAACGGCGCCGACATGTTGTGGTTCTCGGTCGGTTACACCGTCGGCTATCTCATGCTGCTGGTACTGATCGCCGCGCCGCTGCGCCGCTCGGGCGCCTACACGCTGCCGGACTTCGCCGAGACCCGGTTCGAGTCCGCGGTGGTTCGGCGACTCTGTTCGGGCCTGGTGGCCGGAATCGGCTCGCTCTATCTACTGCCGCAGCTTCGCGGCGCCGGACTGACCTTCCATGCCGTCACAGGAGCTCCGCCGGCCGTCGGGGCCGCAATCGTCGCGGCGATCGTGGTGATCAACGTCGCTGCCGGCGGGATGCGCTCAATCACCTTCGTCCAGGCCTTCCAGTACTGGCTGAAACTCACCGCGCTGGCCGTTCCGATCTTCGTCATCCTGATCACCTGGCGATCGATGGACCACCCGGTCGGGCTGCTCGACTCGCTCCAGGGCGCAGGTTCGGAATGGGCCGAACCCCTTTCCCACGCCGGCGGCCGGGACCACCCGCTCTACGCCACCTATTCGTTGCTCTTGGCCCTTTGTTTCGGCACGATGGGCCTGCCGCACGTCCTGGTTCGCTTCTACACCAACCCCGACGGGCGGGCCGCGCGCCGGACGACCGTCGTCGTCCTGGCTCTGCTCGGGCTGTTCTACCTGTTCCCGCCCCTGTACGCCGTACTCGGCCGATCCTTCGCGGCCGACCTCATCGGGACGTCACCCGACACCGTCGTCCTCGAACTGCCCAGCCGGATCTTCGCCGGCACGACCGGGGACCTGCTCGGAGCACTGCTGGCCGCCGGTGCGTTCGCGGCGTTCCTGTCGACCTCGTCCGGGCTCACGGTCGCGATCGCCGGGGTGATCGACCAGGACCTGCTCCGGTCCCGGCTGCACCGGCTGACCGGTGGCGATTACCTTGCAGTGAACAGTTTCCGGATCGCGGCCCTGCTCGCGATCGCCGTCCCGTACCTCGCCTTCAACCTCACCAAAGCACTCAGTCTCGCCGACACGGTCGGGCTCGCGTTCGCCGTCGCCGCGTCGACCTTCTGTCCTCTGCTGGTGCTGGGGATCTGGTGGCGCAAGATGTCCGTCCCCGGTGCCGCGGCCGGGCTCGTGGTCGGTGGAGTCGCCGCGATCACCGCCGTCCTGGTGAACGTGATCGGACCACCGTCCGGCGGCTGGCCGAAGGCGCTGTTCGGCCAGCCTGCCGCCTGGACGATGCCGCTCGCGTTCCTGACGGTCGTCGTGGTGTCGAAGCTGACCCCTGAGCGCATCCCCCGCGGCACCGCCCGCAGCATGGTCCGCCTACACACCCCCGAAGCCGTCGACGTCGACCGAGGTCTCCCCTCCGCCTGACAACGCGCTGCCGGCGCCCGCCAACCGCCGACCGGGCGTACGCAGTACGAGGATGGACCGCTCGCCGGGCGATCGCAGTACGGCGTGCTTCCGTTCGTCGCGGGTTTTCGACCGCTCGTCGCGGAGACGGGCACCGTCGGGCGAGGGGGCGGGGCCGCTGGGCGCTCGAGGCGTGTGCGTGCTGTCGGGCGACCGTGACCTGGGCCACAGTTTGGCCAACAACCCTGCGCGCCGGTCTCCGCCCGGCCCGAGATTCGTCTGGAGGTCCGCGATGAGCGATACGCGTCGCGCGGGCGATCCGGAACTGACGACGTACCGGGATGTCCAGCTGTCACCGGACTTCTCCGAACTGCGCCGCCGCTTCCGCCGCTTCGTGTTCCCGATGACCGGCCTGTTCCTGGTCTGGTACTTCGTCTATGTCCTGCTCGCCGACTACGCCCACGGCTTCATGTCGCACCGGGTCGGCGGGAACATCACCGTCGCCCTGCTGTTCGGGCTCGGCCAGTTCGTCTCCACCTTCGCGATCACGATGATCTACGTCCGCTGGGCCGACAAGGAGATCGACCCGCCGGCCGAGCGGATGCGGAACCTGATCGAAGGTGAGGACCTGTGAGCGCGCCCCTGATGTTGCCGTTGGCAACCGATATCGGCAACCCGACCGTCAACATCGTGATCTTCGCGCTGTTCGTGGTGGCCACCCTCCTGATCGTGATCCGGGCCTCGCGCAACAACCGGACCGCGGCCGACTACTACGCGGGCGGCCGGTCCTTCACCGGCCCGCAGAACGGCATCGCCATCGCCGGCGACTACCTCTCGGCCGCCTCGTTCCTCGGCATCGCCGGTGCGATCGCGGTCAACGGGTACGACGGTTTCCTGTACTCGATCGGTTTCCTGGTCGCCTGGCTGGTGGCTCTCCTGCTGGTCGCCGAACTGCTCCGGAACACCGGCCGCTTCACCATGGCCGACGTGTTGTCGTTCCGGCTCAAGGAGCGGCCGGTCCGGATGGCTGCGGCCATCTCCACGCTGGTGGTCAGCTTCTTCTACCTGCTCGCCCAGATGGCCGGCGCGGGCGGCCTCGTCGCGCTCCTGCTCGGTGTCTCGCACCGCGCCGGACAGAACATCGTCATCGCCGTCGTCGGCCTGCTGATGATCACCTACGTCCTGGTCGGCGGAATGAAGGGCACCACCTGGGTGCAGATCGTCAAGGCCGTCCTGCTGGTGATCGGCGCCGGCATCATGACGTTCTGGGTGCTGGCGAAGTACACCTTCAACCTGTCCGCACTGCTCGGCGCGGCGGTGGACAAGAGCCCGGCCGCAGGCGAGAAGCTGCTCAGCCCGGGACTGCAGTACGGCGCGACGGGGGTCAGCAAGCTCGACTTCATCTCGCTCGCCCTGGCCCTGGTGCTCGGAACGGCCGGTCTGCCGCACGTGCTGATGCGCTTCTACACCGTGCCGAACTCGCGAGAGGCCCGGCGCAGTGTCAGCTGGGCGATCTGGATCATCGGCATCTTCTACCTGTTCACGCTGGTCCTCGGGTACGGCGCGGCCGCGCTGGTCGGGCCGGACCGGATCAAGGCAGCACCGGGCAAGGCGAACTCGGCCGCGCCACTGCTGGCCTTCGAGCTCGGCGGCGAACTCCTGCTCGGGGTGATCTCCGCGGTGGCCTTCGCCACCATCCTGGCGGTCGTCGCCGGGCTGACGATCACCGCCAGTACGTCGTTCGCCCACGACGTCTACGGCCAGGTGATCAAGAAGGGCCAGATCAGCGGCAACAACGAGGTCCGGGTGGCCCGGATCACGGCGGTCGTGATCGGCATCGTCGCGATCATCGGCGGCATCTTCGCCAACGGGCAGAACATCGCCTTCCTGGTGGCGCTGGCGTTCGCGGTGGCGGCCAGTGCGAACCTGCCGACGATCCTGTACTCGCTGTTCTGGCGGCGCTTCAACACCCGCGGCGCGCTCTGGAGCATCTACGGCGGCCTGGCGTCCGCGATCATCCTGATCGCGTTCTCCCCGGTCGTGTCCGGCAAGGTCGACAAGAAGACCCACGCCAGCCTGTCGATGATCACCGACACCGGGATCGACTTCCACTGGTTCCCGCTGGACAACCCCGGCATCGTGTCGATCCCGCTGGCGTTCCTGCTCGGCATCATCGGCACGCTCACCAGCAAGGAAGCGGTGAACGTCGACAAGTTCGCCGAGATGGAGGTCCGCTCACTCACCGGCGCCGGCGCGGAGAAGGCCGTGCAGCACTGAGACCTGTCAGGCAGGTTCTGCTGGTTCGACGCGAACCTGCCTGACAGCACCACCCGCTGAGGAGCCCCTGGCAGCCGGCCAGGGGCTCTCTCATTTGACCGTGGGCCAGAGCTCGAGGAACTCCCGGTACGAACGCTCGCCGCGGTACTCCTCGGCGGCGTGCAGTCGCCCGAAGGTAAAGGCATTGCCGCCGGACAGGTGGACCTCGACAGCCAACTGGCGAAGCAATTCCCGGCCGACCACGCTGTCCTGGTGGTCACCGAGGACCTCCTGGACCTGCTCGGCCCGGCCGGCCAACTCCGTGGCCTCCGAACCAAGCACCGGCTCGGCCGACTCCGCGGCGTACCGGAGTCGCTTGGCTGCCTTGCGTACTTCGTGCAGCTCGTGATCCCGCGCCACCGGATCCTCGGCGGACTCCATCCGGCGGACGGCCTTTCGCATCCGCTTCCAGTCGTGCTCAAGGATCGCTGGAAGCTGCTTGGCCGCCTTCCGCTCGTCGCCGGTCAGCGGTGGGTTCGCGATCAGCTCGTCCAGCGAATCGAGCAGGCGGAAGTACCGCGCACTCTCCAGCGCGGCCAGCGCATCGACCCGGGCTGCCTTGTAGACGGCCCGCAGGTGATCGTCGATCGCACCGGCGACGCGGCCCATCACCAGCTCGGCCGGCTGCTCCGCGACGACACCGGCCAGGTGCTCCCGCAGTACTTCGGCGTCGCGCGCCCCGCCGAGCTCCCCGGCGAGCCATTTCAGCTCCGCCCGGATCGCGTCTCCGGCTTCGCGATCCACCACGGGGCGGTAGCTGGCCAGCGCCGACCGAAGGCGCCGGGTGGCGACGCGCATCTTGTGGATCGAGTCGGGCAGGTCCCGGCGGACTTCGGGATCGCGCAAGCGGATCGCCTCGACCTGCGCACCGGCGTACAGGCGGAAGAGGTCGGCGGTGAGCGGCTTCTTCGGCAACTCCCACTCGACCGGCTCCGGGATCCGCGAACCGAGCGCCCGGGCGAGTTTGCTCGGGCCCGCTGCCGGTGTCGCGCCGGCGTCGCGCAGCAGCGGCTCGGCGGCTTCGACCAGCTCGGGACCGCCGTTGACGAGCTCGAGTTCCCACTCCCGCCAGCGATCCGGCTCGGCCCCCTCGATCTCGGCGGTCACGTGGTCGTCGGCGAGTTCGGCGAGCACTTCGCCGTCGGCGTCCAGCAGCCGGTGCACGATCCGGTGGGTCCGCAGGATGACCACCGGAGCGAGTTCGCGGTCGCGGACGTGCACCCGGACTGTTCTGATCACCTGCAGCGGCACCTTCCGGACCGCGCGGCCGAGCGGATGACGGATCTCCAGCCGGCCGGCTTCGGAGCTGGGGAGCTTCACGTGCCAGCCGTCGTCCTCGCCGCCGGTGCGTCTGCGCAGGGTCACCTTGTTCGAGGCCAGAGCCAGGTCGGCCGTGTCGAAGTACACCGCCTCCAGGTCGAGCTCGACCGGTTGGGCGACGCTCGCGACGCCGGGCAGCTCGTGCAGAGCCGGCAAGATCGCGTGCTCGTCGACGTCGTACTTGGTCTCGATCTCCAACTGCTCGGTCGCGGCCATAGTCCCCTGTCTACCAGCCCGGACCAATGCGCCCCACCCTGTCGCGCGTCACAGTTCGCGCCCGGCCGTCGCCTGCAGTTCGGCGATCACCCGCTCTGTGTCGCGATCCTGGACGTCAGAGCTGCCGGACGTGCGCGGACGGGGGTGTGGTTGTCGGCGGCGGTTGCGTTCGAGGGCAGCGACGACGATCGCGGAGATGAGGATCAGCCAGACCACGAGCCGGCTCCCCCGGTATCCGCGGCCTTGATTCCGACGGCTTTGAAGAACGTGTAGTGGAACGTGCCGCCGGGTTCGGCCGCGCGTTCCAGGTCGCGAATCCCCTGCTCCCATTGGGCTTCTGTCCGTAGACCTCTGGTGAGGGAGCGTTCGCGGACCGACTCGACCATCGCGATGAAGGTCTTGCGGGTGAACCCGTCGACCAGGTGCGGCAGCGTCTCGTCGGCGTACACCGTGCGCGGGCGGGCACTGACCTCGTCGTACCCGGCCTCCGCCAGTAGCGGTTGCAGTCGTCGCCCGATCAGCGCGTCGCCACCCGCCTCGGCCTGGAGTTCGACCAGGCAATCGATCACGCGTTGCGCCGCCGGACTGCGCGGGTGGAAGAACGCCGACTCGTGATCGCCTTCGATGACGGTGATCGACCCGCCCGGCCGTAGCAGTCGGCGCAAGCTCGCCAGTGCCTCGGCCGGTTGTGGCAGGTGCTCGAGCACGAAACAGACGAAGAGGTGGTCGAAGGTCTGGTCCTCGAAGGGCAGCGCCAGCAGATCGCCCTGCAGCCATTCGACGTGAGCTTGTGGAGCCGCCGCGGCGACTCGTGCTTTGGCATGCGCGAGCGATTCCTCGGAGATGTCGACGGCGGTGAGCCGGATGCCCGGACTCCTCGTCACCAGTTGCACGGTCTGCGCGCCGACGCCGCAGCCCACCTCCAGCACCTTGCTGCCCGGCTCGTACTGCGTATCGCCGTGCAGCAGGTCGGCCAAAGTACCCGCTTGGTCGGTCAGTCGGCATGTCTCGGCGGTCGTGTATCCGTGGACGTAATCGATTCCCATAACTCCACTCTGGCGTCACAATGGTCTAGTGAACAGGTCCATACCGGGTGCGATCAGTAGGTCCAAAAGCGGAGCCGACTTCCTGCAGTTGTCGCTCGGCGACGTCCCGGCGGGCGGGTTGGCCAACTGGCTGGCGTCGCAGCTCCGGGCTGCCATCTCCGACGGCCGCCTCCCGATCGGCAGCCGGCTACCGGCAACCCGGGTGCTGGCGGCCGAGCTGCGGGTCTCCCGAGGTGTCGTCACCGAGGCCTACCAGCGCCTCACCGAAGACGGCCACATCGCCGGCCGTGGCCGAGCCGGCACCACCGTCGTAGCCGCCCCACTCGACGACACCACCACGTCGCCGGCAAACCCCGGCAATGGTCGCGCCAGGCCCGCGGGCGGCGCTGGGTTGGCGGCCGGCGGTGGATCGGCGGCGGCCGGCGGGTCGGCGCACGGCGCCGGGGCGGGGAGCGACGGCAGATCGGCGCACGGCGCCGGGGCGGGGAGCG
This sequence comes from Kribbella voronezhensis, assembly GCF_004365175.1. NCBI lineage: Bacteria > Bacillati > Actinomycetota > Actinomycetes > Propionibacteriales > Kribbellaceae > Kribbella > Kribbella voronezhensis. The sequence continues at coordinate 3,018,473 of NZ_SOCE01000001.1, forward strand.
ACGGCAGGTCGACGCACGGCGCCGGGGCGGGGAGCGACGGAGGGTCGGCGCAGGCCAGCAGGGCCGGGAGCGACGGCGGGGCGGCGGATGGCGCCGGGGTGGCGGGGGCGGTGGTGGGTGAGCCGGGGCTGGATGTGTTCGATGTGATGCGGGCAGTGCCTGCTCGGCTCGATCTCACGCCGGGGGTGCCTGATCTGGCCGCTTTTCCGCGGGCGGCCTGGCTGAAGGCGGAGCGGGCCGTGCTGAACGACCTGGCCGCGGCCGAGTTCGGTTACGGCGAACCAGCCGGTACGCCGAGGCTGCGGCGGGCCGTTGCGACCTGGCTCGCGCGCAACCGTGGCATCAAGGCCGATCCGGACGACCTCATCATCGTCGCCGGCGTCGCCCAGGCGCTCGGCCTGATCGCCCAGGTCCTCAAGGACGAGGGGACGACCGAGCTCGCGGTCGAGGATCCCGGGTCGCTCGGATCACGCCAGCACTTGCAGAACCACGGGATGCGGACGACGCCGATCCCGGTCGACTCCGACGGGCTCTGTGTCGATCAACTCCGCGCGACGGGAGCGCGCGTAGTACTGGCGACTCCTGCGCATCAGTTCCCGATGGGTGTCGTGCTTGGTGGGGAACGGCGGCGGCAGTTGATTCAGTGGGCAGCGGAGGGTGGGTTGATCGTCGAGGACGACTACGACGCGGAACACCGGTACGACCGGCCTCCGGTTCCCGCGTTGCACGCGATGCTCACCGACCGGGTGATCTACACAGGCAGCGTCTCGAAGCTGCTCGCGCCGTCGCTCCGCATCGGATGGATGCTGGCGCCGCCGCAGTACAAGGAGGCTCTGATCCGCGCCAAACGCCTTGCAGACCTGGGAAACGCGAGCCTGCCTCAACTGGTGCTCGCCCAGCTGATGGACTCAGGCGACCTGGAACGCCAGCTCCGCTACGTCCGCCGCCGTCACCGGCAACGCCGCGACGCCATCATCGATGCCATCGGCAACCACTTGCCCACGGCAACAGTCCACGGCGCCGCCGCCGGCCTGCACCTCACCATCACCTTCGACACCCCACTGGACGACGTCGCCCTCGCCAGCTCCGCCCTGGCCCTGGGTGTCAAAACCCAACCCCTCTCCTGGCACGCCCAAACCCCCACCCCACCAGGCCTCGTCCTCGGCTACGCAGCCCGCACCCCCACCGACCTCACCGAAGCCATCACCACCCTCACCACCGCCCTCCACCAAACAACCACCAGCTGATCAGCGGGTGTAGAGGCTGTTGATGGAGAGGGCGAAGGCGACCATGGTGTCGGGGTCGGGGTGGGCGATGCCGATCGGGATCAGGTCGACGAGTTTGCCGGTGCCGACGCGGATGGTGCCGCGGCCGGTGGTGGTGTCGACGTAGCCCTCGTCGCCGAGGGGGACGGACATCGAGGTGGGTGCTTTGCGGATCGGGACCATCGCCGCTTCGGCGTCCGTGACCCGGCGGGCGGTGGTGTAGAGGACGCCGGTCGCGGTGATCCAGCCGCAGACGGGGTCGCCGGCGGAAGTCTCGCTGTCGCGGCGGATGATCGCCGGGGCACCCATTACCTTGGCGGCCTTGGTGGTCCCCCGCTCGCACTCCGGGCGGGCGATCACCGGCGCAGGATCAGGCAACCCGGGCGCCTGCCGGACGGCTTCCTGCCCGAGTACGACGTACTTCGCCGGCGTCGCCGGAGGTCCGCTCACCTTCACAAGCCGCCCACCGAGCAGGAAGACCACAAACCGGCTCGTCCCGAACCCACCCGAGCCCAGTGTCACCGGCTTGGCGGGTTCCGCTCGAGTCGCGGCGTACGCCTTCTGCGCCGCCGCCAGCTCCGTCTTGGTCGCCGGCAGAACGGACACGCCCATCCGCAGTACCGGACCGTTCGAGGCGGTGCTCAGCGCGAGCTGACACACGTCGTACGTCGGCAGGCCGAAGTCGGCCGGGAGCTGCTTCGGCTGGATCTCCACCACCGGTACGCCGAGCGTCGTGCGCACCAGCGTCTGGTCGACCCGCGTGCACAACGTGTCGGCCACCTTCGACGTCGCCGGATCACTCGGGGTGGGAGTCGGCGTCGGTGTGGGTGTCTCCGTCGTCGGGACCGAGACCAGCGGCGGCACGTTCGGCGCGTCCTCGTTCCCCGGCCCGCTGCAACCAGCAAGCAACGCGGCTACCCCAAGGAGCCCTACTACCGAACGCATGCGCATGGTCACCCACACTACTCAAAGCTTTCGAGGAACTCCTTGCTCTTGGCGATCGCGAACCCCCAGCCCTGGCTCAGCGTCGGCGACGGCGGGACCGACACCTCGTCGGGGTTCGTCAGTACGTCGAGCAGCACCGGGCCCGGCATCGCGAAGGCGTCCCGCACGGCAGCGTCCACGTCACCCGGCTTCTCGACCCGGATGCCGGTCAACCCGATCGCGGTGGCCACTGCCGCGAAGTCGGGATTGGCGAGCTTCGTCCCGTACTCCGGCAGGCCGACCTGCTCCATCTCCAGCTTCACCATGCCGAGTCGGCCGTTGTCGAACACGACCAGCTTCACCGGCAATTCGTACGCGACGGCGGTGATCAGGTCGCCGAGCAGCATCGACAACCCGCCGTCCCCGCAGAACGCGACGACCTGACGACTCCGATCGGCCGCGGCGAGCCCGAGCGCCTGCGGCATCGCGTTCGCCATCGACCCGAGGTTGTACGAGCCGACCAGCCGCCGGCTTCCGCGCATCCGCACGAAGCGGGACAACCACACCGTCGACATCCCGGTGTCCGTCGTGAACAGCGCGTCGTCGGCCGCATGCCGATCGACGGCAGCGGCCAGCAACTCCGGCCGGATCCGGCCGTCCGGGTTGTCGACCTTGCGGCGCAACAAACCCTTGGGCTTGCGGTCGAACGCAGGATCGGTGAACTGCTCCTGCCGCTTCCGCCACGCCTCGTACGCCGAACGCGCCTTGTCGAGGTGGTCCGTGTCCTTCTTCGCTGTCAGCAGGGGAAGCAATTGCGCGAGCGTAGGTTTCGCGTGCCCGACGAGCCCGTGGTCGACGCCGACCCGCCGGCCGATGTGCTCGCCGCGCAGATCGAGCTGTACGACGGTCTTCCCGCCCGGCAGGAACTCGCGATAAGGGAAGTCCGTGCCGACCAGGAACAACACCTCACAACCATCGAAGGCCACCTTGCTCGCGTGGTTGCCGATCAGCCCCGATTGCCCGACCTCCTGCGGCAGATACTCCTCGAACCCTTCCTTCGCCTTCAGCGTGAGCACGACCGGAGCCGCCAGCGTCGAGGCGAGCTCCTGTACTTCGGTCAGCGCCTCGCGCGCTCCGATGCCGACCAGCAGCGTCACCTTGGACGCCGCGTTCAGCACAGCCGCGACACCGGCCAACTCCTCGGCCGACGGAACCGTGTGCGAGGCGGGCTCGAGGAAACGCGGTACGGCGGTTCCGTGCGGCAACTCGAGACCACCGACATCACCGGGGATCGACAGTACGGCGACGCTTCGCTCGGCCAGCGCGGTGTTCACAGCCTGCTCGATCAACCCGGGTGCCTGCTCGGGTGTCATCACGGTCGCCCGGAAGACGGCGACGTCGGCGAACACGGCGTCGTTGTCGACCTCCTGGAAGAAGTCGCTGCCGATCTCCTCGCGCGGGACCTGGCCGCAGATCGCGAGGACGGGGACGCGCGACTTGGCCGCGTCGTACAGGCCGTTGAGCAGGTGGATCGCGCCGGGGCCGACGGTCCCCATGCAGACGCCGAGCTTGCCGGTCAGCGCTGCCTGGGCGCCGGCCGCGAACGCACCGGCCTCCTCGTGCCGGACGCCGATCCATTCGATCCGGTCCTCGCGCCGGATCGCGTCCGTGACCGGGTTCAGGGCGTCACCGACGACGCCCCAGACAGAACGGACACCGTGCTCGGCCAGCGACTCGACGAGCAGTTCAGCGATGGTGGTCATCTGCGGCTCCTCAGGGTTTGAACACGTCCGGGTCTGCCTGTACCCAATCCCGGGCCCAGTCCTCGGGCAGGTCGTGCGCGCTGCCCAGCAACTGGCCGGGGGCCAGGTGGTCGAAGAGCTCCGCGTAGCTCTCGGTGCGGGTGTGGTCGATCCGGCGGCGGAGCATCCGCGGTTCGAGCTGGTGCGGGCTGTCGAGGCCCATCGAGGCGATCACCTGCATCGCCTGCTGGACCGTCTCGCGCTGGTAGTTGGCGACCCGATCGGTCTTGTCCGCCACGTCGAGCGCGCGCATCCGGCGCGGGTCCTGGGTGGCGACCCCGACCGGACAGGTGTTCGTGTGGCAGGTCTGGGCCTGGATGCAGCCGGTCGCCATCATCATCGCCCGGGCGGCGTTCGTGTAGTCCGCGCCTTGCAGGATCCGCTTGACGATGTCGACCCCGGTCGCCACCTTGCCGCTGGCCCCGACCTTGACCCGGTCGCGCAGCCCGGCTCCGACGAGCGCGTTGTGCACCGTCAGCAGGCCCTCGGTCAACGGCGTACCGATGTGGTCCTCGTACTCCTGCGGTGCCGCCCCGGTGCCGCCCTCAGCTCCGTCGACCACGATGAAGTCGGGCGTGATCCCCTCGGCCACCATCGCCTTGCAGATCGCCAGCACATCGGTGCGCGACCCCACGCACAGCTTGAAACCGGTCGGTTTGCCGTCGGCCAGCTCACGCATCCGGGCGATGAACAAGATCAGCTCGCGCGGCGTGGAGAACGCCTTGTGGTACGGCGGGGAGACGCACTTCTCCCCCTGCGGGACACCGCGGGCAGCCGCGATCTCGGCCGTCACCTTCGCACCCGGCAGAACTCCGCCGAGGCCCGGCTTCGCGCCCTGGCTGAGCTTCAGTGAGATCAGCTTGATCTGATCGTCGGCCACCTTGTCGCGGAACTGGTCCGGGTCGAAGTCGCCGTCCTTGGTCCGCGTGCCGAAGTACCCGCTGCCGATCTCCCAGACCAGGTCGCCACCTTGCCGGTGGTACGGGCTGATCCCGCCTTCACCGGTGTCGTGCGCGAACCCGCCCTTCGCGGCGCCCCGGTTGAGCGCCTGCAGCGCGTTGGCACTGAGCGCGCCGAAGCTCATCGCGGACACGTTCAGCAAGGCCATCTCGTACGGCGCGCGGCAGTCCGGGCCGCCGATCCGGACCCTGGGGACCTCGGTGGCGACCGGCCGGGGTGCGGTCGAATGGACCAGGTACTCGTACCCGATCTCGTTCACGTCCCGCTCGGTGCCGAACGGCTGTTCCTCGTTGGTCCCCTTGGCCCGGGCGTAGATGGTCGAGCGGGTGTCCCGGTCGTACGGGCGGCCGTCGTAGTTGCGCTCTATGAAGTACTGCTGCAACTCCGGCCGGATCCCCTCCAGCAGGAACCGCATGTGCCCGATCACCGGGTAGTTCCGCAGGATCGAGTGCTGCTTCTGCACCAGGTCGTAGATGCCGAGGGCAACCAACGCGACCACGACCGCCAGCAGGAACCACCAGCCGGGTCCACCGATGACCGCGGCCATCAGTGTCACCGCGCCCAAGCCGATCAACGTCGCCAGGACGTAGAAGCGAACCATGCCCCCGAAGCTACCTCGTCACCACAGCCGCGCCGCGGAGGTCAGTCAGCCGGCCGCCTCGGCTGCGGTGCGGAGGTCTCGCTCGCGGATGGCGTGCTCGTCCGTGCGGGCGTCGTAGCGCCAGAACTCGCGCAACCACACCGTCGTACCGATGACGCCCGCGACGCAGAGGATGCCGCCGCTGACGATCGCGGTCCGTACGCCGGTCAGGTCGGCCACGAGGCCCGAGCGGGCCTGGCCGCCGAGCGGGCCGAGTGAGTAGCCGAGCATCTCGATCCCCGCGAGCCGGCCGCGCATCTCGTCCGGGATGGTCTGGTTCCAGATCACCGAACGGAACAGCACCGAGACCATGTCGGCACCGCCGGCCACCGCGAAGAAGGCGATCGCGACCCAGATGTTGGGCGCCAGGCCGGCCAGCCCGACCGACGCACCCCAGCCGATGGTGGCGAGCACGACCGCCCGGCCCTGGTGATGGACGCGTTTGGCCCAGCCGCTGGTCAGGCTGGCCGCCATCGCCCCGATCGCCTCGGCGCTGTAGAGCAGACCGAGCAGTTTCGGCTCTTTCAGGATGTCGGTGGCGAACGCGGGGAAGAGCACGATCGGCATCGCCAGGAACATCCCGACCATGTCCACGACGTACGTCGCGAGCAGGTCCTTGCGGCGGAACGCGTAGGTGATCCCCTCACCGATCCCGCGCAGGCTGGGCGGTTTGCTGTGTTCGCTCGACTTGTAGGAGCCGAGCCCGACGTAGAGCGAGGTCGCGAGGATCACGCCGGTGAGCTCGATGCCGAATGCCCAACTGACGCCTGCGGTGCCGACCAGTACGCCGCCCAGCGCCGGGCCGGCGAGTTGGCCGACCTGCATGGTGAGGGAGCTCAGCGCGACCGCGGCGGCCATCTCCTGGTGCTTCACGACTCGCGGGAGCAGCGCCTCGCGGCTCGGGCGCTGCAGCGAAGTGGCGATCGCGTTGAGGGCACCGCAGGCGTAGATCACCCAGACCTGCGGATGGCTGAGCAGGCTGTTGGCGAGCATCACGGCACAGACGGCGGCCTGCGCGATACCGGTGGCGATCAGGGTCTTGCGGCGATCGAGGTGATCCGCGAGCGCACCGCCGTACAGGCCGAAGACGACCAGGGGCGCGATGGTGACCAGGCCCATCGCGCCGACGGCGAAGTTGGAGCCGGTCAACTGGTAGAGCTGGAACGGCAGCGCGACGTACCCGACCATGCCGCCGAGGAAGAACACCGTCCCCGCGATCAGCAGGATCCGGAAGTCGCGCGACCCGCGCCACGGGGTCAGGTCGACGCTCAGCCGCGCCAGCCGCGCTCGAAGACTCACCGGCCCATCGTGTCATCTGTGTCCGCGCAAGACGACCCTGTTTCCACCATCTGGTTGCCAGGGGCGCCTAACGGGTGAGGAGGGGCAGCAGGGCGGTGAGATCCGTCCGCTCGCCGCTGGCCCGGACCTTGCCGGTCGCGCGAGCGTCCGGCCAGCTGACCCGGCCGAGCGCGAGGGCGATCCACATCTCGGCCGGCATCTCGATCACGGCGCCCGGCGTACCGCGGGTGTGCCGCGGTCCCTCGATGCACTGCACCGCGCCGTACGGCGGTACGCGCACCTCGACCGCATGCCCCGGCGCCTTCGCCACCAGAAGGTTCAGCAGCTGTTTCACCAGCAGTTTCAGGTCGGCCCGCTCCGCCTCACCGGCGTCGTAGCGGCGCAGCGCCTGGTCGAGGGCCTCGTCCGTCTCCACGACGGGCCAGCGTACGCCGGGTTTCGGCGAAGCCCCCTCCGTAGACGATAATCGGGGCGAGGCAACGGAAGGCGAGGTCGGGATGCTCACGCCCAGGCACCAGGCACTGGTCGCGACACTGGCGGGGATGACCGTCGGCGTGGCCGTCTTCGGGACGGTTCTGGCGATCAACCGGGCCAACGGCCCCGACACGCCGTCGCAGGTGGTGGCCACGCCTTCGACGACGCCCAGCACGCCCGGGCCGACGGACGGGCTGAAGGCCGACTCCCTGACCTACGTGACGCAGACCTTCGGCACCGACAAGGCTCCGGTGACCACCGAGGTGCCGGACGGCTGGACCAGCATCCAGACCGGGGCCAGGCCGAAGTTCGTGGACCCGACCGGGGTCTGGCAGATCCGGTTCGACACCCGCGGCAGCAAGCAGACGCCCGACGACCTCGTGACAGCCCGGGCGAACAGCATCGACGAGCAGGATCTGAACGTGCTCAGCCGCACCGACGGCACCCTGATCTACACCTACGTCGACAAGGTGCGCGGCCCGCGGATGGGTCTGTCGCGCTGGATCCCGGCCGACGGCGGCAAGCGGTCGGCGATCGAGATCACGGTCGGCGGCCGGCCGCAGGACCAGGAAGCGCTCAAGGCCGTGCTCGACCACGCCACGGACACCTTGCAGCTACCGCCGCAGGATGCCGGCGAGGCCGGCGACACCCGCCCGAATTAGTCCTGTCAGCACTTGATGTCGCCGGACGGCGGAGTGCCCTTCACCAGATAGGTCTCGACCGCGCTGTCCACGCACGCGTTGCCCTCGTGGTAGCCGGTGTGACCGTCGCCGTCCCGGGTGACCAGGACGCCGTTGTCCAGTTGCTTGGCCAGCCCGACCGCCCAGGCGTACGGCGTGGCCGGGTCCCGCGTCGTACCGACCACTACGATCGGCTTCGACCCGGGCGCCTTGATCACGTGCGGTTTGTCGGTCGGCTTCACCGGCCAGTTCGCGCAGGCGAGCGAGCCCCAGAGCAGGAACGACCCGAACCGCGGCGACGCCGCCTTGTACTTCGCCTCCTGCGCCTTGGCCTGCGCGATCGAGGTGAGATCCGGGCGATCGAGACAGTTGACCGCGTAGATCACCTCGTTCGCGTTGTCGCTGTACCCGGAGGAGGTCCGGTCGGTGTATTCGTCGGCATTCGCGAGCAACCGGGCGCCCTTCCCGTCCAGCCCGTCGACCACGGCGTCCTCGAGCCGGGGCCAGTACTCCTTCACGTAGAGCGGGAAGATCACGCCCAGTACGGCGATCGCCTGGGTCACCTGACGTTTGCCGTCCCCGGGAAGGGGTTTCGCGTCGGTCTCGGTGAGCAGCTTGTCGACGTTGGCGAGCACCTCCGCCTTCGTGCTGCCGAGCCGGCACGCGCGCTGCGCGCAGTCCTCGGCGAATGCGTCCAGCGCGGTGTCGAAACCCTTCGCCTGCGCGATGTTGTTGGTCTCCGACGACAGCGACGGGTCGATCGCACCGTCGAGCACGAGCCGGCCGACGTTCTTCGGGAACAGTTCCGCGTAGGTCGCGCCGAGCAACGTGCCGTACGACATGCCGAGGTAGTAGAGCTCGGAGTCGCCGACGATTCCCCGCAGTACGTCGATGTCGCGGGCGGCGTCCTTGGTGGAGACGTGCGGCAGCAGTTCACCCGACTTCTGCTCGCAGCCCTCGGCGAACAGCTTCGACTCGTCGTTCAGCTCGGTGATCTCGGCGTCGTTGTCGGGGCTGCCGTCGGTCGCGATGAACTTGTCCAGCTGCTCGGTGTCGAGGCAGCTGACCGGCGTCGACTCACCGACTCCGCGCGGATCCCAGCCGATGATGTCGAACTTCCGGAGCAGATTCTGCCCGAGCGCGAATCCGGCCGCGGCCGCGAACTGCTGGCCGGACGCCCCGGGACCGCCCGGGTTGATGAAGAGAGTGCCGATCTTGCCGGCGCGGTCGCGGGCCGGCACTTTGCGCGCCCGCAGCTCGATCGTCTTGCCCGACGGGTTCGCGTAGTCCAGCGGCACAGTGATCGTGGCGCATTGGTTGCCCGAGCCGCAGCGCGACCAGCTCGGCTGCTGACGGTAGAACTTCTCCAGCCCCGCAGGGATCGGGCCGGCCGGCCCCTTGGGCGTGGCGCCGCCTGTAGTCACGCCGCCCGGCCTGTCCGAGTCCTGAGCCCTGCTGGCCACTCCACATCCGCTCATCAGTGCCGCCAGGGCTGCCAGACCTGCGATCGTCCTGCGCGTCATCACTGCGAGCTGTCTCCCGTGTCTTGGTCGTCGCCTGCCTGACTCAGCCGGCGTCGGCGGCGCGGCTTGCGTCGCTTACCGCCGGTCTCTCCTGGAGTCTGCTCGACGGCAGGCTCACCAGCCTGCTCCAGCTCAGCCGCAGGCTCACGCGCCTGCCTCTGCTCGACGACAGCCTCACCCGCGTGCTCCACCTCAGCCGCCGGCCGCTCAGCGATCTCTACAGACACGGGCTCTGCTGTCACCGGCTCTACCGGTACGGCGTCCGGCGTGGTCGTGGGTGACGCCTCGTACTGCTGGCGCGGCGAGCACACGTCCGCCCGGCTGCAGGCACACCGCCGCCCCGAAGCCGCCAGCCGTACTACAACCGTGTCGCTGGGGACGTTGTGCCCGACGACAACCCCGTCCCCCGCCGGCGTCTCGACCGCAGTACCGGTGGCCGGTGCCTTGGCGTTGAACTCCTGGTAGAGCGGGTGCTCGTACTTGAGGCAGCACATCAGCCGGCCGCAGGCACCGGAGATCTTCAGCGGGTTGAGCGGCAGGTCCTGGTCCTTGGCCATCCGGACGCTGACCGGTTCGAAGTCCTTCAAGAAGGTCGCACAGCACAGGTCGCGGCCACACGGGCCGATGCCACCCTGCAGCCGCGCCTCGTCGCGGGCGCCGACCTGGCGCAGCTCGATCCGGGCCCGCAGACCGCGGGCCAGATCACGAACCAACTCGCGGAAGTCGACGCGGTGCGGCGCGGAGAAGTAGATGATGACCAACTGGTCGACGTCAGGCCGGCGGTCGACGAAGTCGATCCCGACCACCTTCATCGGCAGGCCGTGCTCGCGGATCAGCCGCTTGGCGATCAGGCGGGCATCGGCGCGGCGCTGCCGGTTCTGCTCGTCGCGGTCCAGATCGGCCGTCGTCGCGATGCCTTCACACAGCGGCAGCCCGCCGATCTCCTCGGTGACGTACTGCGGCGCCCAGACGCACTCGGCGACCTCGGGCCCGTCGTCGGTCGGGACCAGCACTTTGTCCCCGACCCGCGGTCGATGCGAGCCGGGGTCGAGGTAGTACAGCCGCCCGTACCGCTCGAACGACACCGCCATCACCATTCCCACCCGGCCAGCCTACGTGGGAGCGCCCACTTGACGCGTCTCCGCACTCTCGGTGCGCCCGACTCTCGAGGTGTGCTCACTCGGCGTGCTGCCCGCGCTCGGGGTGCGCGAGTCGGCGTGCTGTGCCTGCTCGGGGTGCGCGAGTCGGCGTGCTGCCCGCGCTCGGGGTGCTGCTAGCGCTTGGTGCCTTTGACGCTGCCACGGAGCTGAGCACCGTTCTCGCCGTACGCGGCACACACGACGCCCCGGTCACCGTCCTTCCACAGCTCCGCGTCCGGCCACCAGAAGCCCGACTTGCGCACCGACTTGTCCGGGGAGACACCGATGTACTTGGTGAACTCCTGGCGGCACGCCGATCGAGCGGACTCCTTCACCTTGGCGTCGCCGGGGTAGGCGCCGGCGGGCAGGGTGACCTTCGAGATCAGCTCGGCGTCGTGCAACTCCGGGCAGGGCTGCCGCACCGCCTCCCCTTCGTCGAAACCGTCGTCGAAGCACTCCCCGACGATCAGGTCGTCGACATAGACCTTGTCCGGAGAGGCGGAGGAGGTCGCGACCGGTTGATCGGAGCCGTAGTCGCTGTCGGTGCCCTCGTTCCAGTCGACGGCGACGAGGAAGATGACGACCGCCGTGAACACCAAGGTGAGCAGCCCACCGATCGACAGCCCGACCACGGCCTGAGCGGTCCCGTTCTCGCGCCGCCGCTTGATCTGCACCAGGGCGACGATCCCTAGCCCCACCGCGACCGGCGCGGTGATCCAGAAGAAGATGCCCACCAGACCACAGACCAGAGCCGCGACCGCCAGCCCGTTCGTCTTCACTTGGTGGACCCTGGGATACCCGTAGCCGTACCCGTACTGCGGCGGGTACTGCGGCCCCTGCGGCGGCACCTGGTACTGCGGACCACCCTGCGGGCCCTGGTGCTGCGAGCCTTGGTACTGCGGCCCGCCCGGGTACTGCGGGTTCTGCGGACCGCCCTGGTACGGCGGGCCCTGCACCGGCGAACTCGGCGGAACGAAAGGCGCCGCCGGATCCTGCGGCCGTTCGTACGGGTTCTGCTGCGGCTCCGGTCGCCCGTACGTCGGGAAGCTGGGCGGCGGATTGCTCGCCGGATACTGACCTGGTTGCTGGGCGGGCTGCCCCGGCCGGTCCCGCGGGGTGTCCTGCGGACGGTTGGGGTCCGGCGGATGCGGCGGGTAGCTCACGGTTCTCCCCCCAGCGAAGCTGGTGTCCTGACGATGATCAGCGCTGCGACCCGCGCATCGTACCGGTCAACCGCTCACCGGGCTTGCCGACCAGGCACAGGACGTTGCCGTCAGCAACAGGATGATCCTCCAGCACCACGTAGTACATGTCCAGTTCCGATTGCACGTAAGGCTTCCCGACGAACTGCTGGAAGGACACCGCGCACGCCTGGGTGGCCGCCGTGCCCTTCTCGTCGGTGGACAGTCCGGTCAGCCCGGCCGACGCCTTCGCGAAGGCCTCGCCGGCGTGCCCCGCGGCGCAGTCGGCGATCGTGACCAGCTTGAGCGTGTTCCCGGCGTCCAGGTCGGCGTCGAAGCACTTCCCGACCTTCAACTGAGCGATCGGGACGGACCGTCCGATGCCGGCCTTGTGCTCGCCGTACAGACCGAGTGCGGCGGCGACACCGATCGCGATCGCCCAGCCCACACAGATCGCCAGCGCGGCGACGCCCAGCTTCCGCCCGCGCGCCCCGGACTTCCGGATCCGGGCCAGGCCGACCAGGGCCAGGACGGCGCCGAGCGGTGCGGTCAGTCCGGGGAGGCTGATCACGAACCCCGCCACGGCATACCCGTCCAACTGCCGTTGCGCAGGCAGCGGTACGCCGGTCAGCCACGACTCCGCGGACGGGAGTTGCGTCCGGGCAGGCTGGATCGGGGTCGGTGGTTGGGTCATGCAGTTCCTTCATGGGGGACGCGTCAGCCGGTGATCCAGCCACCGCTGACATCGGCGCGACCGCCCACTTCGTTACAGCGGCGTCCGCTCCTCAGGCGCGCATCTCACCCTTCGAACAAGGCGATCGTCATCGCCTCCAGCGCCAGCAGCGGCGCCACGTTCCCCTCGATCGCCTCACGGCAGGCCGACAGCGCGTCGATCCTCCGAATCGTCTGCTCCGGGCTCGTCCGATGGGCCAGTTGCTCGATGTTGCGGTGCAGTTCTGCGTTGATCAGCTCGGCGCCGGCGCCGGTCTGCAGCACCAGGACATCGCGGTAGAGCGCCATCAGGTCGACCAGCGAGCGGTCCAGGACGTCGCGTTCCCAACGTTTGGCCCGGGCCTTCTGCTGGTCCTCGAGCTCCTTGATCGCCGCGGCCGTCTCGCGCGGCTTGGCGCCCTTGGTGCCCATCCCGAGCGCCTGCTCGAGCTCGGCCCGCTCCTTCTCGTCCACCTTCGCCGCGCTGACCTTGGACTCGGCCTTGGCGGCATCGACCAACTGCTGGGCCAGGTTCAGGCAGGCGCCGATGTCGCGCAGCTCGAACGGAACCTCCAGCACCTTGTTCCGCCGGTCGCGGACCTCCGGGTCGCGGGCCAGCGCCCGGGCCCGGCCGATGTGGCCCTGCGCCGCGCGCGCCGCGAACCCGGCCAGCTCGGGCTCGACGCCGCCCTTCGTCGCGAGCATCTCGGCGATCGCGGCCACCGGCGGCGTCCGCAGTACGAGCAGGCGGCAGCGGGACCGGATCGTGGGCACGACATCCTCGACCGTCGGAGCGCACAGCACCCACACCGTGCGCGGTGCCGGCTCCTCGATGCTCTTCAGCAAGGCGTCGGCGGCCTGCTCGGTGAGCCGGTCCGCGTCCTCGACCACCATCACCTGCCAGCCGCCCTGGGTCGGGCTCATCGCCGCCCGGCGGACCAGTTCGCGGATCTCGGAGACCCGGATCGACAGCAACTCGGTGCGGATCAGCGACACGTCCGGGTGCGAACCGCTCATCGCAGTACGGCAGACGGCGCAGTCGCCACAGCCTTGGTCGGGACACTGCAGGGCGGCCGCGAAGGCCCGGCCCGCATTGGAACGGCCGGAGCCCGGCGGCCCGGTGATCAACCAGGCGTGGGTCATGCCGTTGGTCGCCGTGCCGGTTTCGCCCCGCATCCGGGCGGCGGCACCGTTCACGGCTCGCTTCAGTACGGCGACGGCGGGCTCCTGCCCGACCAGGTCGTCCCAAACAGTCATGGCTTCACCTTCGGCAGGATCGGCAGCAGGCGTTCCTGGATCTTGGCTGCGAGTTGCTCGCGGTCCAGCGTCGCGTCGAGGACCAGGTAGTGCTGCGGCTCGGCGGCCGCGAGCTCCAGGAAGGCGGCCCGGACGCGCTCGTGGAAGTCGGCCGACTGGGCCTCGATCCGGTCCCGCTCGGCGAACCGGCCGAGGCCGCTCTTGGGCGGCAGGTCCAGCAAGATGGTCAGGTTCGGCCGCAGGTCGTCGGTGGCCCAGCGGTTCACCCGCTCGACGTCAGTGAGATCGAGGTCGCGGCCGGAGCCTTGGTAGGCCAGCGCGGAGTCGACGTACCGGTCGGTGATGACGACGGCGCCGGTCTTGAGCGCCGGCCAGATCACCGAGTCGACGTGCTCGGCCTTGTCGGCGGCGTACAGCAGCGCCTCGGCCCGGTGCGAGATGTCGCCGGTCGCGGGGTCGAGCACGATCTGCCGCAACGTCTTGCCGAGATCCGTGGCCCCCGGCTCGCGGGTGAGCAGGACCTGCTGGCCTTGCTCCTCGAGCCACTTCACCAGCAGCGCCGCCTGGGTCGACTTGCCCGCGCCTTCGCCGCCTTCGAGAGCGATGAACAAGCCGGTGGTCGGGTAGACGCCGGGCGTCTTGCCGAAGCTGCGCCGCAGGTCCCGCCAGAACGGTACGCCGGGGCGGTCGTCCATCTGCCGCCAGGCGACCAGCCCGATCACACTGGCCAGTACGGCCGCGATCAGCATCGTCATCGAGGCGCCGTTGTACGTCACCGAACGGTCGCCGGGCAGGTTGACCGTGTTCCGGCCGATGGCGCCGGCGACGAAGGGCGCGACGGCGAGCGTCACCGCGAGCACGGTCCGGACGGCCGACTGGACGAACGCGAAGGTCCGGCCGCGAACGTTGTCCGGCACCTCCAGCCCGAGCAGCGTGTAGCCGGACACCCAGGAGGCGCCCGCGCAGAACCCGAGCACGACCGCGATCATCGTGGCGATCTCGAGTTGCTGGATCAGCGCCAGCCCGGCCAGCCCGATCCCCGATCCGACCAGCCCGGCCGCGAACAGCCGGCGCCGGGACAACCCGGAGAACAGCCGTGGCGCGAACCCCATCCCGAGCGCGAGACCGCCGAACACAGCACCGAAGAGCAACCCGTACCCCGGATCGCCCGCGTCGAGATCCTCCACATAGGTCCGGCCGAGCCCGATCACCACCGCCCCGGCCGCGAAGGCGCCCGAGATCCCGACGACGAGGCCGCGGACGACCGGCGTACCGGTCACGTACGACCAGCCTTCGACCATCGTGCGCCACAGCGTCGGGTGTTCCTCGTGCTCGTGACCCGGTGTCCGGCCGATCTCGGCGACCGACACGATCGCCAGCCCGGACACCACGAAGGTCGCGGCGTTCAGATAGACGGCCAGGTCGATCGAGAAGTCACCGGCCCACCGCGTCACCAGGGTGATCGCGGTGAACAACGCCGCCGCCGGAAGAGCCGACCCGTACGTCGTGATCAGGCTCAGCTGGTTCGCGGCCTCCAGCCGGTGCCGGGGGATCAGGTTCGGCACGCTCGCGTCCTTCGCCGGACCCCAGACCAGGCTGACGATCTCGATCAGCACGGTCGCCACCAGCAGCCAGGTCAGCGTGCCGACGATCGGGATCGTGACGAAGAACGCGGCCCGGATCAGGTCGCCCAGGATCATGGTCCACCGCCGGTCCAGCCGGTCGGCGACCCAGCCGGCCACCGGACCCATCACCAGCGCCGGCAGCACGCGCAGGAACAGCACCCCGCCGATCGCGAAGTTCGCCGCCTGGTAGTCGTCGCCCGCGAACGCCTTCGCCATCGCCGTCAGCGCCAGCAACCCGATCCAGTCGCCCAGACTCGACAGCCCGAACGCGATCCACAGCCGTCGGAACGCCCGGATCCGCAACACCGCGCGCAGGTCGTGCGCCGGTGCAGGGTCAGTCAACGGGTCATACACCTCCGGCACGCCCCAAACCCTATCCGGGCCCGCCGACAACCCCGACCTCCGACCTCCGCGCCACTCCGGGCAGCCAGCGCTTGCCCTCGGCTGGACCGGTCCACCCCAAGGTGATCTCGGGGTGGACCGGCTTCGGTTACGCCCTGGTGAACCGCAGGGACAGCGACGCCGGTGCGGTGTGGAGCTTGTACTTGTCCGGGAGAGCCGGCCCGCAGGAGTTGGAGCCGATGCCCGCCTGCGCGAGGTCCAGCGTCACGTACGTCGTGTCGCCGGCGACCAGGTCCGGAGCGTGTGTCGCGTTCTCCAGGTCGGCCGTGGTCCAGTCGCGGACCGTGAGACCGAACAGGTCGGGCGCCGCCTCGATCCGGAGCGGACCGACGGTTGCCCAGCGGGTGTCGATCCGGTGACCGTTCTCCTGCGGACGCACGTACGGCGTCTGCAGGTCGGCCACCGTTGCCGAGTACTTGCCGACTGCGGCTGCTGCGCGCGTATCGACGTACGCCTCACCCGGGCCGGCACCGAACCACTCGACCTGCTCTACCCGCGGCAGCTCGAAGGTGATCGCCAGCCTCGGCAGGGTTGCCGGGAACTGACCGTCAGGCTGCACGGACAGGTCCAGCGCGACAGAGCCGTCCGGTGTGTGACTCCAGCGCCAGGTAGCGACCAGCCCCCACTGCAGCGCGGGCGGCGCAGTACGGGTGACTACTTCCCAGGCACCGTCGTGCAAGCCGGCCGACACCAAGCGGTGCTGGACCCGGTGGAGTCCTGCTTCCTTCCAAGCCTCTACGACGCCAGGGATCGCGTCGTTGTCGGTCGGCGCGCGCCACACGTCCAGTCGCGCGTTCTGCAGGCCCAGTGAAGCTACTGCGATGCCGTCGACGCCAGCGGTGACATCCTCGCTCGCCGCCTCCGCACGAGCGTGCCGCGCCTCACCGGCAGCACCACCCTCGTCAACAGAGCCGCCTGCGTGCCGCGGCGCCACGGGCTGGTCGAGACGGACCTGGCCCCAGGCAACGCGGTGACCCGCGTCGGCCCACGCAGTACCGTCAGTCAGCTCGGCAGTAACCGTCAACCAGGTCTCAGGCTGACCGGCGTCGACCGGCGGCAGTTCCACCTGGGCGGTCTCTCCTGGCGCGATCGGCGGCACGGTGATGACGCCCGAGCCGGTCCGCTCGCCCTGGACCTCGGTGAGCACCCGGAACGTCAGGTGGCTCGTGTCGAGCACCTCGTACCGGTTGGTGATCGTGATGCCCGAGGTGTCGCCGGTGATGACCAGCGGCTCGATCACCTTGGTGTACTCGGTCATGCCGGGCGACGGCGTACGGTCCGGGAACAGCAGTCCGTCGCAGACGAAGTTGCCGTCGTGGATCGTCTCGCCGAAGTCACCGCCGTACGCGTAGAACTCCTTGCCGTCGCGCGTGGTGCGCAGGCCGTGGTCGATCCACTCCCAGATGAAGCCGCCCTGGCAGCGCGGGTACTTCTCGAACAGCGCGCGGTAGTCGGACAGCCCACCCGGCCCGTTGCCCATCGCGTGCCCGTACTCGCACAGGATGAACGGCAGGCCGCGGTACGACGAGGTGTCCTCGCCGATCTTCTCGACGTCCTCCAGTGAGGTGTACATCTGGGAGTAGATGTCCACGAACTCCGCATGGGTGTCCCGCTCGTAGTGCACCGGCCGGGACGGGTCGCGGTCGTGCGCCCACTCGTACATGGCTTTGAGGTTGTCGCCCATGCCGCACTCGTTGCCGAGCGACCACAACACGATGCTCGGGTGGTTCTTGTCCCGCTCGACCATCCGGGTCATCCGCGCGACCAGGTCGTCGCGCCAGCGCGGGTCCATCACCGGGTTGGGCAGGTTCGGTGGCTCGGGCTCGTACCCGAAGCCGTGGGTCTCCAGGTCGCATTCGTCCACGACGTACAGGCCGTACTGGTCGCACAGGTCGAGGAAGTGCGGGTGCGGCGGGTAGTGGCTGGTCCGGACGGCGTTGATCCCGGCCCGCTTCATCAGCAGGACGTCGTCGAGCATGTCCTGCTCGGTCAGCGCGCGACCGCGGTCCGGGTGGAACTCGTGCCGGTTGACGCCGTTGAACAGCACCCGATTGCCGTTCACGGTCAGGACGCCGTCGGCGATCGCGATGGTGCGGAACCCGACCTTGAGGCGCACCTCGCCGGCCGCGGTCCGCAGTACGGCGTCGTACAGGCGTGGGCTCTCGGCGCTCCACGGCTCGACAGTCGGGACGGGCGTCTCGAAGCCGGTCGGGAACTCCAGGCCGAGCTCCTCGACGACGACCGTGCCCGGCACGTCGGAATCGACCTTCAAGGTGCCACTGCCATCGGCATACGACGCGTGCACGAACACGTCCGTCGGCGCCTCGGGCTTGAGCGCGAGCAGGTTCACCTCACGGAAGATCCCGGACAGCCACCACATGTCCTGGTCCTCGAGGTAGCTGCCCGCCGACCACTGGTGCACCCGCACGACGATCTTCGCATTGTTGCCCGGAGCAACTTTGCCGGTGAGGTCGAACTCGGTCGGCAGCCGGCTGCCCGACGACCAGCCGACCAGGTCGCCGTCGACGTACACGGCGAACCGCGAGTCGACCCCCTCGAACCGCAACACGATCCGCGACCCGTCCCAACCGGCCGGCACCTCGACCGTCCGGGCGTAGTCACCGGTCGGGTTCGCCGTTGGCACGAACGGCGGCTCGAGGGGGAACGGGTAGACGACATTCGTGTACGCCGGTTCGCCGTACCCACTGAGCTGCCAGTGCCCCGGCACGCTGATCGTGTCCCAGGACGAGGTGTCCGGGTCCTTCAGGTCGTCCGGCGCGTCCGCCACACTCGGCGACAACCGGAAACTCCAGTCCCCCGTCAGCGAGATCCGCTCGGCATCATCATCCAGCCAGGCCCGCGCCGGCAACACATTCGCGGCAGCCGCGAAGTCTTCGACATAGCTGTGGTCATAGGTCACAGGTATCGACCCTAAGCCCCAGCCCCTCACAATTCCACACCGATGAACAGATATGGACAGTTCATCCGCCCCAGCTGACCGCGTACGCCGAGCGCCCACGCACCTCCTCCGTCGCTGCTCCACCCCCACCCAGGCTTGCGCCCGCCGGCGCTACGCCCCTCATCCACGCCGCTGACGCGGACTCCTCCGCTGACGCGGCTTCCTCGCTGACGCGAACCTCACGCGCTCCCCCCGCCACGCGGAGCTTCTTCGCTGCCGCGACCGCTTCATCGCTGCCGCGACCGCTTCATCGCTGCCGCGACCGCTTCATCGCTGCCGCGACCGCTTCCCCGCTGACGCGGGCTCGCTCGCTGTCGCCGCCTGCGCTCCCCGAAGCACGGCCAACCCCAAGAACCGGGGCCGGACCGCCAGGCCATCAATGGCCCGGGTTCCGCCATTCAGCTCTGGCGAAATCCCGCTCAGCCGAGCCAAGTGCGTGCCGTCCACCGCGCGCACTGATGGCGTGGCGGTCCGCCCCGCGACGATGCGCGCCTCGCCGACCGGCTCACCGAGCTATCCGGTACTACATGGCGCGGGCTAGCGGTGCTGGCGGGCACCACCCCGAGCGCGACGGAGGAGGTCGCGTGGGGCGGGACGTAGTACGGGGTCAAGCTGTGCAGTCGGCGCAGATTCCGATGAGGGCTACTTGTTCGGGGGCGAGGTGGAAGCCGAGTTCGCGGAGGAGTTTGCGGCGGGCGGGGTCGAGGATGTCGCCGGCTACGTCGAGGACTTTGCCGCATTCGCTGCAGCGCAGGTGGAGGTGCCGTGGGGCGAGGTCGCCGGCCAGGTGGTACGTCGTACCGGCGCGCCCCAGGTGCACATGCGTCACCAAACCGAACTCACCCAGCGCGTCGAGCGCCCGGTAGACCGTGGCCCGGTGGATCCCGGGCCGGAGCTGTTCGGCTCGTTCGCCGATCTGCTCCGCGCTCAGGTGTTCCTCGGTGTTGGCCAGTACCTCGACGACCGCGAGCCGGGCCGGGGTGACTCGCTCACCGCGCTCGCGGAGGCGTTGCGCGGTGACGTCGACCGGGCTCTTCGAAACAGTCGCCATGCCTCAGTCTGACCTATCAGGACTTCTCGGCGGCAGCCTTCTTCGCGGTCGCCTTCTTCGCCGTCGTCTTCTTGGCGGCCGTCTTCTTGGCCGTGGTCTTCTTCGCCGCGGTCTTCTTCGTCGTCGTCTTCTTCGCCGCGGTCTTCTTGGCCGCCTTCTTCGCGGTCTTCTTCACCGGCCCACGGGCCCGCTTGTCGGCGAGCAGTTCGGCGGCGCGCAGCAGCGAGATCGTGTCGACCGAGTCGTCCTTGCGCAGCGTCGCGTTCGTCTCGCCATCCGTGACGTACGGACCGAAGCGGCCCTCCTTCACCACGACCGGCTGACCGGAGGCCGGGTCTTCACCCAGCTCCTTCAGCGGCGGCGCGGCAGCACGGCGGCCGCGCTGCTTCGGCTCGGAGTAGATCTTCAGCGCTTCGTCGAGGGTGATGTCGAACATCTGGTCCTCGGTCTGCAGCGACCGCGAGTCCGTGCCCTTCTTCAGGTACGGCCCGTAGCGCCCGTTCTGCGCGGTGATCTCCTCACCGGACTCCGGATCCTTGCCGACCACGCGCGGCAGCGACAGCAGCTTCAGCGCGTCGTCCAGCGTGACGCTGTCCAGCGACATGGACTTGAGCAGCGACCCCGTACGAGGCTTGGCGCTCTTCGGCGCGTCCTCGGGCAGCACCTCGGTCACGTAAGGCCCGAAGCGGCCGGCCTTCGCGACGACCTTCAGCCCGGTGTCCGGCGTCTTGCCGAGCTCCAACTCGACACCCGACGGCTGGCTGAGCAGTTCCTTCGCGCGCTCGACGGTCAGCTCGTCCGGCGGCAGGTCCTCCGGCACGTTCGCCCGGGTCTCGTCGGCGCCCTCGACATACGGTCCGTACCGGCCGACGCGGACGACGATCCCGCTGTCCGGCGGACCGACCGGGAACGTCGACATCTCCCTGGCATCGATGTCACCCAGATCACTCACCATCGACTGCAGGCCTTCGATGCCGTCGTCGCCGAAGTAGAACCGGCCGAGCACCCCTTCGCGCTGCAGGTTTCCGGCCGCGACGTCGTCCAGCACGTCCTCCATCGAGGCGGTGAACGCGTAGTCGACCAGCCGGGTGAAGTGCTCCTCCAGCAGCCGCACGACGGCGAAGGCCAGCCACGCCGGGACCAGCGCGTTGCCCTTCTTGTACACGTACCCGCGCGCCTGGATCGTGCCCAGGATCGACGCGTACGTCGACGGCCGGCCGATCTCGCGCTCTTCCAGCTGCGCGATCAGCGTCGCTTCGGTGAAGCGGGCCGGCGGCTTGGTCTCGTGTCCCGACGCGAGCACCTCGGTCGCGGGCAGCACATCGCCCTCGGACACGTCGGGGATCTGCGTCTCGCGGTCGTCGGTCTCGGCGGACGGGTCGTCCGCGCCCTCGACGTACGCCTTCAGGAAGCCGTGGAAGGTGATCACGCGACCCGACGAGGTGAACTCGCAGTTCTCCCCCGACGAGGCCTTCGCGTCGATCTTGATCGAGACGCTGTTCCCGGCCGCATCCTTCATCTGCGACGCGATCGTGCGCATCCAGATCAGCTCGTACAGCCGGTACTCCGCGCCCGAAAGCCCGGTCTGCGCGGGGGTCTGGAACACCTCGCCGGCCGGCCGGATCGCCTCGTGCGCCTCCTGCGCGTTCTTCACCTTCGACGTGTAGACGCGCGGCTTGTCCGGCAGGTACGACGCGCCGTACAGCTCGCGGACCTGCGCCCGGGCCGCGGTGATCGCGGTGTCGGACAGCGTCACCGAGTCGGTACGCATATAGGTGATGTTGCCGTTCTCGTACAGCCGCTGCGCGATCTGCATCGTCTGCGAGGCGGACATGTTCAGCTTGCGTCCGGCCTCCTGCTGCAGCGTGGTGGTCCGGAACGGCGCGTACGGCTTGCGTGTGTACGGCTTGGACTCGATCGACCGGACGGTGAACTGCGAGTTCTCCAGCGCAGCGGCCAGCGCGGTCGCCGTCGCCTGGTCCAGGTGGACCGTGTTGCCGCTCTTCAGCTCACCGGTCGAGGCGAAGTCACGGCCCTGCGCCACGCGCTTGCTGTCCACCGAGACCAGCCGTGACGGGAACAGCCGGGGCGTCTTGCCCTCACCGGCGTCGAGCGTGGCGTCCAGGTCCCAGTACGACGCGCTGCGGAACGCGATCCGCTCCCGCTCGCGGTCGACCACCATCCGGATCGCGACCGACTGGACCCGGCCCGCCGACAGCTTCGGCATGACCTTCTTCCACAGCACCGGGCTGACCTCGTAGCCGTACAGCCGGTCCAGGATCCGCCGGGCCTCCTGGGCGTCGACGAGCGCGTCGTTGATGTCCCGCGCGCTGCCGACCGCGTCCTGGATCGCCTTCGGCGTGATCTCGTGGAAGACCATCCGCTTGACGGGGATCTTCGGCTTCAGCTCGTCCAGCAGGTGCCACGCGATGGCCTCGCCCTCGCGGTCCTCATCGGTGGCCAGGTAGAGCTCGTCGGCGTCCTTGAGCAGGTCCTTCAGTTTGCGGATCTGCTGCTTCTTGTCCGCCGGTACGACGTACAGCGGGTCGAAGTGGTCCTCGATGTTCACCCCGAGCCGCGCCCAGGGCAGGCCCTTGTACTTCGCCGGGATCTCGTCGGCGCCCTTGGGCAGGTCCCGGATGTGGCCGAAACTCGACTCCACCACGTACCCGGACCCCAGGAAGCCGGCGATCATCCGCGCCTTCTTCGGCGACTCGACGATCACCAGACGTCGACTGGTCACTGCCTTGGTTCCGGATACCCCTGCCACTGCGCTCCTAGCTCTTGCCATTCGTCTCACGCCCACAACGCCGACGGCCGGACGACTGTTCCCCCGCGACTCCACCGACCCGTTCGAGGACAGAGTACGGCCGACAGCAACGCATTTCTCAACGCACGGTAACCGCTCGGGGCGTCCCGGACCTCATCAGCGTTCCAGAAAACGGCCGGAGAACGCGCCCACCGCGCGTCGGACGAGACCGACGGCACACCCCGGATCGATTGCTCCGGCTGCCCCGACAGTACGCCGTACCGCAACCCGGCCGCCGCTCAGCGGGCGAACCGTACCTCCGGGTAGTCGGGGGATTCCTTGCGCAGGAGCCTTTGCGGACGGTGCACGAGGAACTGGTCGAAGAACGCGGCCAGGTACGCCCGTTGCGCCGCGACGCTGCGGTCGGGATCGATGGTGCCGACGCGCAGTTCGATCGAGTCGTCGACGATCGAGCTGTCGCCGAAGATCTTGGGCAGCAGTTGTGGATAGACGACCTGGAAATCCGAGAAGGACTGGTTCAGCGCGCCGGGCAGTTGCAGGTTGAGCTTCCAGCCCTGCTGCGCCTTCCAGAACGCGGCCCACGACTTGTCGTAGTACGCGGACTTCGGGTCCGACCGCTGGCTGGTGTCCGAGCCGAACAGCAGGAACGGCCGGTCGAGTCCCTGCCGGGCGACCTTGCCCAGCGGACCGTCGTCGAAGGTGTACTGCAGCATCCCGTCGAGGTCGGCGCCGGCTTCGATCCGGCGGTCCGCGAGCATCGCCTCGGCGGTGGTGAACCCTCCGGCCGCGAAACCGAACATGCCGACCTTGTGCAGATCGAGTGCCGTCCGCAGACCGAACGGCAGAGCCCGCCGCTCGGCGTCCGGATTGAGGCCGTAGGAGAGCAGGGTGAGCTGATCGAGGACGAAGCGCACGTCGGCCGTCCTGGTCGCGATCGCCGCCTGGTACGCCGGTACGTCGGGCTCGTCCTCCAGTCCGGGCACGAACCGGCCGCCCGGGAACGTCACCGGGCCTTCATGGGTGTGATCGATCGTCACGACCAGGTAGCCGCGGCTGGCGAGATCCTCGGCCTGGGCCGTGTTGAGCAGCCGGCTGAACCCGTACGCCGGCGAGAACAGCACCACCGGGTGCTTGCCGGACTCGACCGCGACTCCGATCCGGCCGTGCGTCCGGCTGTTCGCGTAGTCGAAGGTGCCCTCCGGGAGCCCGGCCCAGACCCAGGGCGCCTGGACGGCATCGGCGGTCTTGGCCGGCATGTACTTGGCCACCGGCCCCTCGTCGTCGTCCCCGGCCGGGTACCAGATGCCGACCATCAGTTCGCGCTTGCGGCCAGGTGCCGTCGGGTCCGTCCGCCGGTGGTCGATCAGGTGCAACTCGGTGGTGCCGACCTCGTACCGTCCGGTCGGCGCCGGCAGTTTCACCTTGGCCGGCTTGACCTGCGGCTCGTCGGCCCCGCCGGAACCAGTCGCCCGTACGGCGGGCTGTCCCCCGCGCTCCGGGTCGCGCGGCGCTGCATGGGCGAGAGCGGGAACAGCCAACAGCGCGCTTGCCGCCAGCCCCGCGACCACGGCCCGGCGGCGACTGAAAACTTGATTGTTCGCCATGCGAATCATCGTCACCGGACCGATCGCGGCGTGGGCCCACCGTCCGATGGAGACCTGATCTCAACTTCGTGACAGTGACGCAGAGAGGACGCTGAGACGCGGGTAGGTGCCGACCTAGTGACAAGGGACGGTCCCGTGAGCTATCAATAGCGCAATCCTGTTCATAGATGCGTGAAGTGAGGCACTCGTGAGCATCTCTGTTCGCAAGAAACGTTCATCGCTATCGGTTAAACGTTCAGTAACTCTGCTGGGTACCGCGGTGGCTCTGGTTGCGGGTGCCCTGGTCGCCGGCGGCGTCCCGGCCTCGGCGCGAACCGCCGCCGGGGACACCTCGCTCGGCGCCGTGACCGACTTCGCCGCCGACGCCTCGACGTACACGTTCAGCGCCGGGCCCGCGAAGGTCCGCGTCGTGTTCCTCAAGGACGACGTGTTCCGGCTCTGGCTCGCGCCGGACGGGACGTTCGCCGACCCCGCGAACACGCCACCGACCGACCCGGGCGCGCCGGCGTCGAACATCGTCGTCAAGACCGACTACGCGAAGCCGAAGACCACCTGGCGCGACCTCGGCAGCTACTACTCGCTGAAGACGGGCGCGATCGAAGTACGGGCGAACAAGTCGCCGCTGCGTTTCTCGCTCTACCGGTCCAACGGTCAGCAGGTCTGGGCCGAGACCGCACCGCTGTCGTGGAACGACACCTCGACGACCCAGTCGCTCAGCCGCGGGGCGAACGAGCAGTTCTTCGGCGGCGGCATGCAGAACGGGAGGTTCTCCCACCGCGACCAGACCATCGCGGTCGCGCGCGACTTCAATTGGGAGGACGGCGGCAACCCGAACGCCTCGCCGTACTACATGAGCACCGCGGGCTACGGCGTACTGCGGAACACCTTCTCGCCGGGCAGTTACTCCTTCACCGACCCCGTCGTCACCACGCACGACGAGAAGCGGTTCGACGCGTACTACTTCGTCGGTGACCTCAAGACCTCGCTGGACCGCTACACCGAGCTCACCGGCCGGCCCTTCATGCCGCCGATCTACGGACTCGAGTACGGCGACTCCGACTGCTACAACCGCGGCCACTACGGCACGGACCCGGACCCCAGCAACGACTGGAAGGTCAACCCGGAGAAGGTCACCACCCTGGACGCGGTGAAGGTCGCCCAGAAGTTCCGGGACAACGACATGCCCGGCGGCTGGATGCTCGTCAACGACGACTACGGCTGCGGGTACTCCGCCAACACCGACTCCGAGCAGGTGGACGGCACCTGGTGGGGCAAGCGGGACATCCCCGCGCTCAAGGAGACCGGCGACGAACTGCGCAAGCGGAACATCCAGATGGGTCTGTGGACCCAGTCGTCACTCGACCAGCAGCCGGCCGAGGTGGGCGATGCCGGAGTACGCGTGCGCAAGCTGGACGTCGCCTGGGTCGGCCCGGGCTATCGCTACGCGCTGAGTGCCTGCGACACCGCACACGACGGCATCGAGCAGTACAGCAACGCTCGTGGGTACGCGTGGATGGTCGAAGGCTGGGCAGGTGCGCAGCGGTGTGCAGTGCAGTGGACCGGTGACCACAGCGGTTCGCTGGACGCGATCAAGTGGCAGATCCCCGCGATCACTGGCTCCGGCAACTCCGGGATCGCCTACAGCGCAGGCGATGTGGACGGCATCTTCGGTGGTTCGCCGACCAGCTACACGCGCGACCTGCAGTGGAAGGTGTTCAACCCGGCCTTCATGACGATGTCCGGCTGGGCCACCCCCGCGTTCAAGCAGCCGTGGACGTACGGCGAGCCCTACACCTCGATCAACCGCAAGTACCTCAAGCTGCGCGAGCGCCTGCTGCCGTACTTCTACTCGTACGCCGCCGAGGCACACCGCACCGGCTCGCCGCTGGTCCGCTCGCTGGTGCTGGAGTACCCGAACGACCCGAACACCTGGGGCGACGCCGCGAAGTACGAATTCCTGGCCGGCAAGGAGTTCCTGGTCGCGCCGTCCTGGAGCGCCGACGAGGTGAAGAGCGGCATCTACCTGCCCAAGGGCAACTGGGTCGACTACTGGACCGGCAAGGTCTACCAGGGTCCGACCACGGTGAACGGGTACCACGCACCGCTCGACACGTTGCCGCTGTTCGTCAAAGCCGGCGCCGTCGTACCGATGTGGAAGAGCGGCATCAACTCGGCCGCCGAGCAGGGCTTCGCGGACCGGCTCACTGTCGACATCTACCCGCAGGGCAAGTCGTCGTTCTCGCTCTACGAGGACGACCGCGTCACCCGCGACTACAAGCAGGCCAAGTCGGCCACGCAGCAACTGGAGGTCTCCGCACCGACAGCAGCCCGCGGCGACATCACCGTCAAGATCGGCGCCAGCTCGGGCTCGTACGCCGGTAAGCCGACCACCCGCCCGTACGAGCTGACCGTGCACACCGGCACCACCCCTCGCACCGTGTCGGTGGACAACAAGGGCCTCACCAAGCTGGTCAGCAAGAACGCGTACCTCGCGGCCTCGACCGGCTGGTACTACGAGAACGGCGTAGTACTGGTGAAGACCGCACCGATCTCGACGGCACGTTCTGCGACCGTCCTCCTGGCCGGAACCACTTCGGTAGGCGGCGGCAAGACGGTGGCGGACACCTTCGGCACCCCGGAGCTCACTACTCCTTCACTGTGGAACGCACCCGGCCAGGCGACCGAAGTGACGGCCAGCTTCCACAACGCCGGTACGACGACGATGCGCGACGTACGACTGGCTCTGAACCTCCCGGCCGGATGGACGGCCAGCGGTTCGAACACCTTCGCCGCTGTCGACCCGGGGAAGACTGTCACCACCAAGCTGCAGGTGACTCCAGGCGCCGACGTGAAACCGGCGAGCTTCACCTTGCGGCTCGACGCTACCTACCTGGCGCATGGCATCTCGTATACAAACAGTGCGGTGGCAACAGCACAGTTGCCGTACGCATCGTTGTCGCAGGCAGCGACCGTGGTCGGCGTGAGCGACGCGACGACCTATGCCCAGGGCAACTTCGACGGTTCCGGCGACAGCTTCAACGGCGAAGCACTCGCAGCGGCCGGCTACACACCAGGTGCCAAGGTCACAGTGCAGGGCGCGGAGTTCACCTGGCCGACGGGCGCACCCGGTACGCCGAACGTGGTGAAGAACCAGACCGCGCCGATCCTGGTCTCGGGTAGCGGCTCCCACCTCGCCTTACTCGGGGCCGGAGCCAGCCTGAACGCCAAGGGCAGCGTCACTGTCATCTACACCGACGGGACCGAGTCGCAGTCCACGCTGCAACTGCCGAACTGGTGCTGTCAGGACCCGACGACCGGTGGTGCCGCTCTGGCGGTCTCGGTCAAGGGCCGCTATACACCGTCCGGTCTGGGCAACACGACTACTGACTACCGGGTCTTCTACAGCGCGGTACCGCTGACCCCAGGTAAAACAGTGAAGGCGATCAAGTTGCCCGGTGGCGGTCTCGGGTTCTTCGCGGCCACCATCGCGGACAAGCCTTTGCCCCCGGCACCGACCGGGCAACCGTGGGTCAGCGACCTGGAGTTCCTCGACTCGACCAACGGCTGGGGACCGGTCGAGCGCGACCACAGCAACGGCGAGGACGCGGCCGGGGACGGTGGGCCGATCACGCTCGACGGTACGCAGTACGCCAAGGGCCTCGGAACTCACGCGCCTTCCTCGGTGAGTGTGCGGCTCGGTGGCAACTGCTCCACCTTCACCGCCAAGGTCGGTGTCGACGACGAGATGGAGGACCGCGGCAAGGTCAGCTTCAAGGTCGCGGTGGACGGCGTGATGAAGTACACATCGGATCTGCTCACCGGTTCCTCGCCCACCGTGGGGGTTTCGGTCGACGTCACCGGCGGCCAGACCCTCACCCTGCAGGTCACCGATGCCGGCGACGGCGTCACCAGCGACCACGCGGACTGGGCGGAGGCGAAGCTGACTTGCAAAAACCTCTGAGTCTGACCTGCGGGATCGCCTGACGCATCCGACTTTCGGCTGGTTCTGCCCTGAGATACCCCGGAACCCACCTGCTCGCCGTCCCAGGGGACGGTACAGGTGGGTTCCGGTGGCATCCCGGCCCTCCGACATGACAAGGTCTGACTGGCACGACGGCGAAACCATGGCCCCCTCCCATGGTGGTGCCAGCGCCACTACACAAGTAGTGCCAACACCATCAGAACTGGTCCGCGGAAGAGCTAGCTTCGGAGTATCCGAAAGCCGTCGGGGGCAGCACGTCAGAGAGGGCGCGTGGGAGTCATGGTTGCGACATACCTGAAGAGATGGGTCGGCAGCCGGGTACTGAGCAGAACCACCCGCAAGGGTGGTCTCAACCTGTCCAAGATGCGGGTGTTCCCGCGCCAGGTCTCGATGCCGTTGCGGCGCAGCGGCCTGGACCCGGTGCCGGAGCTCGGCGCGATCCGCGAGGTCGAGCCGGTGCACAAGCTGGCCAACCTGTTCGGCCTGAACGTCTGGGTGGTCAGCGGCCATGCCGAGGCGAAGGCCGTGCTGGCCGACAGCGAGAACTTCAGCAACGACATCCGGCCGCTGGTCGGCTCGGACCCGAACAAGCCGTCCGAGGGGATCGGCGGCCTGGGGTTCACCGATCCGCCGGACCACACCCGGCTGCGCAAGCTGCTCACGCCGGAGTTCACCAAGCGCCGGCTGGCCCGGCTGGAGCCGGCGATCGAGAAGATCGTCAACGACCAGCTGGACCTGATGGAGGCCAAGGGCCCGGTCGCCGACATCGTCGCCGACTTCGCCTTCAACGTGCCCTTCCTGCTGATCGCCGACCTGCTCGGCGTCGAGGAGTCCGACCGCGACCGCTTCCGGGCCCTCGGCCCGGCCCGGTTCGACCTGTCCGGCGGCGGGATCGGGGTGTTCGGCTCGGCGAGTGAGTCGCGCGACTTCCTCTTCGAGATCGTCCGCAAGCAGCGTAAGGACCCGGGCGACGGCCTGATCGGCTCGATCATCCGCGAGCAGGGCGACACCATCGACGACATCGAGCTCGGCGGCCTCGCCGACGGCGTGTTCCTCGGTGGGTACGAGACTTCCGCGTCCATGCTCGCCCTCGGCACCCTCGTGCTGCTGCGCGACCCGGAGAACTTCGCCCGGATCAGGAACGAGCCCGGCGCGGTCGACGCGATCGTCGAGGAGCTCCTGCGGTACCTGACCGTCGTCCAGGTCGCCTTCCCGCGGTTCGCCCGGCACGACCAGGAACTGTTCGGCCAGCAGGTGAAGAAGGGCGACCTGGTCGCCGTGTCACTGTCCGGCGCCGACCGGGACAAGGCCGTCTTCGGCCCTGACGCGGAGGACTTCTGGCCGCAACGGGCTCCTGCAGCCCACCTTGCCTTCGGGCACGGCATGCACCGCTGCGTCGGAGCCGAGCTGGCAAGGATGGAGTTGCGGGCGGCCTTCACAGCGCTCGCCCACCGGTTCCCGGACCTGTCACTGGCCGTGGCGGAGGAGCAGTTGCGGTTCCGCGACTTCTCCATCGTCTACGGCGTCGAGTCGCTGCCTGTGCAGCTGCACGCCACCGAGTCCCAGCAGGTCGCCGGCTGAACCCCAGCCGGCCCTCGCTTGCCGCTCTGACGACAAGGTCGTGACAGCGAGCCCCCACGCGGACACAATGGGCGGTCCGACCCGAACAAACGGGTGACCTCCGAGGGGACTGGCGAGCACTAGATGGCGATGGGCGGGGGCCGGCTCACCGAACGGATTGCCGCCGCGATGACCCTGGCGCAATCCGGCGGTCACGTCACGGCCGCTGCCGAACTCAAGGCGATCCGCGCCGAGCTCGGCAGCGAACCCAGCTACGAGCTCGCCGCCGCGGAGTACGTCCGCGGGGTGACCGCTCATCACGCCTGCGACGCCGACGAGGCCCTGGCCGCGGTCGAGGCCTGTCTGGCCGTCGGCCGGGCGATCGAGGAGCCGGGCTGGGAAGCGAACGCGCTGCCCATCCGGATCATCACCCTGGCCCGGAGCGGGCGCAGCGGCGACACCATCAGCGACCTGGTCAGCGCGGAGCACGCCCTCGAACGAACCACCGACGCGGGACTGGCCGCCTGGGCGCACACCGGCATCGGGTACGCGTACGACGTACTGCGGATGTTCGAGTTGTGCGTGCCGCACTACGAGCTCGCGGCGGCGGCTGACGCCGATGTGCTGGAGCTCGCCGAGGTGCCGGCGATCGACCGGTTGAACCTGTCGGAGACCCATCTGCGCTGGGCACACGAGCTCGAGCGGCTCGGCGACCCGGCGTACGAGACGGAGATCCAGGAGCGGCTGGCGTCGGCCGAGCACTGGGCCAAGGAAGCCGAGCAAGTGATCGTCGACGACGAGAGCCAGGAGTACTGGCGATTGAGCGCGCGGCTGTGGCTTGCGGCTGCCCGGACCGCAGCGGATCCGGCCCGTGCTGTCGCGGACCTGGAGGACTGCCGCGACGAGATCGGCAAGCTCGGTGAGACCGAACGGCTTGCGATCGCCGGGGCCTACCTGGCCAGGGGACTGGCCGCGCAGGGCCGGATCGAGGCGGCGACCGCGGCCGCCGATCGGGCCCTGGACGACCTGATTCCGCTGGCCGATCCGGCGACGGTGATGCTGGTGCTGCAGACCAGGTCGGAGCTCGCCGCCCGCACCGGCGAGTTCGGGGCCGTCAAGGGCCTGGCCTATGCGCGATCGGTGGCCCGGGGCTGGTGGAAGGAACGCCAGCGCGCGGTGAACGCCGTACGGCGTGCGCTGGAGACGCATGATCTGCCCGCCCGCCACGACGCGGAATGGCATGCCGCGCGGCAGGATCCGCTGACCGGCATCGGCAACCGGCGGGCCCTGGACGAGCGGCTCATGGAAGCCCGGGACTCCAGGCGCGCGGTGACGCTGCTGGCCATCGACGTCGACGACCTGAAGGTTGTCAACGACACCCACGGGCATGCTTGCGGAGACGAACTTCTGCAGGTTGTTGCAGATCTGCTGGTAGAACAGGCGCGAGCCACCGACGCCGTGATTCGATCGGGAGGAGACGAGTTCTTCGTGGTACTGGACCAACCGGACGCGAAGGGCGGCGCCCAGCTCGCGCAGCGGATCCGGTCTGCGGTGGGCACCGTCGCGGCGACGACCTCCAAGCCGTGGCTCAGCCGGCTGAGCCTGAGCATCGGGTACGCCGCGACCGCCGAAGGAGTGCCGGTGGAACTACTGGTCCAGGTCGCGGACAGCCGGTTGTACGAGGACAAGCGTCGCGCGCGGTGAGCGTGGCAAAGGAGGTCGGGTGCGCGAGACGTCGGGGGTGACCGCCCGGATCGCAGCGGCGATGACGCGCGCCCAGTCGGGCAATCCGGCCGAGGCCGCGACCGACATCCGCCGGCTGCTGAGCGAGCTCGGTCCGGAGCCGTCGAACGAACGCGCCGCCGCGGAGTACGTGCGAGCCGTCACGGCCCACTACCGCGCCGACACCGACGAGGCGCTGGACGCGGTGGACGGCTGCATCCGGGTGTCCCGGGCCATCGACGAACCGGGCTGGGAGGCGAACGCCCTCGCGCTGCGGATCGTCACGCTGATCCGGGCCGGCGAGGGCGGCGACTCGGTCGCCGATCTGGTCGCCGCCGAGAACGCGCTCTCCCAGACCCGCGACCGTGGTCTGGCCGGCTGGGCGCACACCGGGCTGGGCTACGCCTACGACCTGCTGCGGTTGTTCGAGTTGTGCATCCCGCACTTCGAGCTCGCCGCCGAGGCCGACGCCGATCCGCTCGGGTTGCCGGAGTCGCCCGCGATCAACCGGCTCAACCTGGCCGAATCGAACCTGCGCTGGGCCCACGAGATGGAACGGCTCGGCGACCCGGCGTACGACGAGGAGATCCGGCGCCGGCACGACGAGGCGCGGCGCTGGGCCGGTGAGGCGATCGAGGTGATCGTCGGCGCCGACCTGATCGGGTACTGGCCGATGACCGGGCGGATGTGGCTGGCCGCCTGCGACCGCGAGGCGGACCCGGCCGGCGCGGCGGTGATCCTGCGCGACTGCCGCGATCAGCTGGCCAAGCTCGGGTCGATGGAGCTGGCCGCGATCGCGGGAGCCTATCTGGCCAAGGCCTATGCGGCACTCGGCCGACTGGACGACGCGCTGGAGGCGGCGGACCGGGCGGGTACCGATCTCCCGCCGACGTCGGACCCGCCGGTCGAGGCGCTGGTGCGGCACACCGCAGTACAAATCGTTGCAGGTACGGGCGATCCCGGCGCTTCGGTCGGGCTGCAGTACGCGCGAGCGATCACGCGCGGCTGGTGGGCCGAACGCCTCCGCGGTCTGTACGCCGTCCGCAGCGCGCTCGCGAACCACGAACTCTCGATCCGGCACGACGCCGAGTGGCGAGCCGCGCGAGAAGATCCGCTGACCGGCGTCGGCAACCGGCGTGCGCTCGACGAACGGATGTCGCTCGCCGCCGACTCAGGACGCTCGGTCGCCGTGATCGCCATCGACGTGGACAATCTCAAGGTCGTCAACGACAGCCACGGCCACGCCTGCGGAGACGCAGTACTGCGCCGGGTCGCGCAGTTGCTCACCGAGCAGTGCCGCGCCGAAGACGTCGTGGCCCGGGCGGGCGGCGACGAGTTCGTCGTCGTCCTCGACAACCCCGACGAGCGCGGCGCCCGCGAACTGGTCGAGCGAATCAGGGCGACGGCCGAGCGGGTGGCAGCCACCGCTGTCGAACCGTGGTTCATGATGCTCCGGCTCAGCATCGGCCACGCCACCAGCACCGACGGCACCCCGATCAGCGCACTCCTCACCGAGGCCGACGCCCGCATGTACGCCGAGAAGCGCCGTCGCCGGTCCGCTCAGTAGTTCAAAAATCCTTCGGTGACGAGGGTTCTGATCTTCGGCAGGTACTCCGTGTGGACATCGTCGCGCCCCAGCAGGCTGCCGAGCGCGTCGAGGATCTGGCCGACACTGAGCTCACCGTCGCAGGCACCGACGAACCCGGCCAGCACGGTGTCGGCCTGCTCGGCCCTGCGCATCCCGCGCTGACGCCGAAGCACGATCGTCGCCGGATCCTCGGCACCCGGCTGCCCGGCGGTCTCCTGGACCACGTCGTCGGCGACCACGAGATGCAGGCCGGTCAGGTCGGCGGGCAACCCTTCGCGACGTTCGAACCGATCCAGCACGGCCGGCCCGATCGGCTGCTCGATCTCGTACGGCCATTCCTCCGCGTCCAGGCTGCCCGGGAGATTCCGCAGGTTGATCCAGCCCATCCCGATCGCCTCGACCCTCTGCTCGTCGAGCCACCGCAGCCAGGCGTCGTACCGGCTCGTGTACTCCGGCCGGCCGTGCAGGCCCGCGTCGCGCAACCACAATTCGACGTACTCCGCCGGATCCAACTGCTCGCGCTGAACCGCCCAGGCCGCCCGATCGCCTGTCCAGGAGGCTATTCGCTGCTGCCAGTCCTCGCCTTTGATACACGTCCAGTTGGCCAGAAGCTGGCACCAGCCGCCTTCGGTGAGCTGCCCGGGCGCCTGCCGGACCAGTTGCTCGACCACCGAATCCCCCGCGAACCCGGTCTCCCGATAGGTGAGCCGCCCATCGCTCGGCGGTGCGATCACGTACGGCGGGTTGCTGACGATGAGGTCGAAGCGCTCGCCGGCGACCGGTTCGTACAGACTGCCTTCGCGAACGTCCAGCTCGATCGCGTTCAGCGCGGCCGTCCAGCGGGTCAGCTGGAGGGCGCGTGGATTCACGTCCGTGGCGACGATGTGGTTGACGCGGTCGGTCAGATGCAAGGCCTGGATGCCGCAGCCGGTGCCCACGTCGAGCGCTGTCTCGGCCTTGACCGGAACGGTCAGCTTGACGAGGCTCAGACTAGCCGGGGCGATGCCGAGAACGTAGTCGGGTCGCATCGGCTCGCGGCGGCCGTCCAGTCCTGGCGTCAGGTCGGCAACGACCCACCACTGCCGCTCGTCTTCCGCATAAGGTCGGATGTCGACGGCGGCGATCACTTCGTCACCGTGTTGCTGGATGATGCCTAGGGCAAGTAATTGTGGATAGGTCTGCGGAAACGCCTTACGGACGGTCGTTTCCGGTACCGCCCGCTGCAGGAGGAAGAGCCGGATCATCGTGTCGATCGGCTCACCTACGGCCGTCCTGCTCGTGGCGAGTGTCGTCTCGTTCCGCGCCAGCGCCCTGTTGGCCTGGGCGCCCAGCCGCTCGGCGACCCCTTCAACCGTGTATCCCGCCGCGCCGAACTCGGCACGCAACTGCTCCGCTATCGCATCCACGGCTCCATCCTCCCAGACGTCCCGGAGGTCGCTCCCGGAGTTATCCACAGGTTGCGGATTCAGGCCGACGGGAGCGGGTCCGATGCTGGCATATTCAAAGCATCAGAAGGTCGCAGCTGAAGGGAATGACGGATGAAGATGCGTGCGGGGCTCGCCTTGACCGCGGGTCTGGTGCTCGTGTCCGGGTGCGGGGCATCAGGGCTGGAGACAGGCGCCGGGACGGTCGAGAAGAAGACGGCCGAGGCGTTCCTGACGACCGCCGAGTCGACTTGGCACCGCCAGGTCGACGACGAGTCGAACAAGAACCTCAGCGCCGAGGCGCGCTGCTATTTCGTCACCGGTGCCGATGGCAACAAATCTCTGGGGACGGTCGCCTGCGGCCCGCTCCGCCGCCTGGGCAGCGCGGAGCGCCAGGTGTGGGACGTGGCCCGGATCGAGACGACAGGAGCGGACAAACCAGGGCTGGAGCTGCCCGAGGACGAGCCATGGAAGCTCTCCCAGGTCAGACCGGACAACAGTGAGCTCTGGCGTCCGGACAACAAGAAGGCGGCGGACGACGCGGACGCCTTGGCGGCGCCACCCGCGCCGGCTGCTCCGGCAGGCCTGACCGAGGTGAGTGACAAGAGCCAGACTCTCGACCTCGAGCCGGCGGGCGACAAACTCGTCGTACCGGACGGAACCCTTACGCTGAAAGGGATTGCTACCCCCGAGACGATCGGCAGCGGTGCCGAGGTGCGGGCACCTGCCAGTGGTGAGAAGTTCATCGCCGCCGTGTTCGGCACCGCACCGACCATGGATCCCTTGACGGGGCGCGAGCTCGTCGATCCTGCGAGCGGCGACGCAAAGGCCGTTGCGACGAAGTGGACCGTCACAGTAGGTGGTCAGCAACGACCGGTCGACATCTTTCCCGATGCGGCCGGCTCGGCCGTCGTGCCGGAGCGGACCCTGATCGCCTCGGTTCCGAAGGACGCCGCCGAAGTGTTGCTGACAGCAACCAATGGACCAGTAGTCCAGACCCTGTCCCTGGCCACCGGGAAGCGCACCAGCACGACCGCGGCAGCCTTCTACCGAACGGGAACGATGGCCACGCTGAACAAGTCAGTCCCCGCCAAGTCGATCACCCTTGGGTACAGCTTCCGGAGCAAGTTCTCGTATTCGCTGGGCCGGGCCGCCTTGATGCCCTGGGACCCCGCGGCCGGGTGGGCGCCGGACGGCCAGACGTGGATCCGGGTGGAGCTGAAATCGAGTCTGGAGTACACGTTCCTCCAGTACGACAAGTCATGGGCCGACCCGATGCTGACAGCCACCGCCGACGGCACCTCGGTCGGGAGATCGGCCGGCGTCAACTCTCCGGAGGCCGACATCATCGCCATCGCGGTACCGGCTGGGGCCAGATCCATCCAGCTCAAAGCGCAGCCACGACTGAACTTCACCAGCAACAGCTTCAGCCCTCACAACTCACCCAAGTCAGGCACGGCCGTCTACCCACCCCTGACCGCCACAGCCACCTTCAACTGAGCTGTGGTCAGCGGGCGGTCGTGTAGAGCACGGTGCCGGACTCGATGAACGCTTCTGGAGGGAGTTCGGCCAGTTGCCGCTCGGCATCCGCCAAGCATTCCGCGCGGAGGTCGGCCGCAAGCAGGGCGATCCGCCGCGCCATCGCTCCGATGACCTGGGAGTGCGCCAGGAACTCCTCGGCCGTCGGGTGATGGTGAAACCGCTCGACGGTGATCTCGACCTGGCCGAAGTTCGCGGCCCGCAGAGCCGCCTCGAGCTCCACCGGGTCGGAGGTGACCGCGTTGGACGGCATCTGCGGCGAGGGATCGGGCGGGCCGCCGTACTCGTCGATCACCCGCACCCAGACGTCGTACGCCGGATGCGGGTCGTGGCCCGACCAGGTCACCGCGGCGAAGGAACCACCAGGCGCCACCACCCGGCGTACCTCGGACAAAGCAGCAGGGAGGTCAGGGAGATGGAACAACACGAACGGCATGACGACGGCGTCCAGACTCGCCCCGGCGAACGGCAGAGCCTGGGCGTCGCCGACCACCCGGGCGAACCGGGCCGGCGCCTGCCGGAGCATCGCCTCGGTCAGGTCGGCACCGATGACTCGCGCCCTCGGAGCGAGCTGCTCGAGATGAGGCAGCAACCGGCCCGGACCACATCCGAGCTCGGCGACGCGACGGGCCTCGCCAAGGTCGAGCCGATCCGCGACAGCCCGTGCGTGCACGGCAAGCACATCGGCCCACTTCCCGGCGTACGCCGTGGCGACGGCGGCATAGTTCGCCCGGATCGCGGCGGTGACGGGTTCGGTCATCGATCAGAAATAGTAGGGCGTCGCGGCATGGAAAACCTCGACGAGCTTGGCCTTGATCGCGTCGCGACGAGGGACCTGGACCGGTGGCTTCTCGCGGTCGAGCACCACGCCGTTGTCGACCATGGCGTAGACCACGCGCAGGGTGCGGAGCGTGTTGGAGGACTCGGGAGCGATCCCGCCCGAGGTGTGCATGCTGATCGCGCGGACCGCGGGGTCCAGCCAGCTGGTCGCGTCCGCCGCACTGAGGTCCGGCCGGGTCAGGGCGGCCGACAGAGCGAATCCCAGCCGGTCGTCCTCGAGATCCTGCATCACGTGCTCGGTGGGGGTCAGCAGGCGGCCGATGCCGAGCCGGAGCATCTCCACCGGCTCGACGGCGGGAACGAGCGCCAGCGCCCCCAGCAGGTCGCTGCCATGGGCCATCGCGTGCAGCCAGCCGAGCTTCGGGTCGTAGCCGCGCAGATCCTCCTCGGCCACGTACCAGCGCTCGAACGGCGGCACCCAGGCCGGCTCGAAGACCCCGGCCGACACGATCGAGTCGAGGATCAGCGGCGCGAACGTCCGGGCCTGGATCTCCTCGTCCCCGAACCGGCTCACCATCTCGTCCCCGAGCGCCCGGAGCTGCTCGGTGCTCAGCACACCCTTCCCGATCCAGGTCGCCAGCGTCGAGTACGCCTGGCCGTCCCGAACCGCGGGATCAGGCGACCGCAACATCCCCGACAGCTCACCCACCAGTTCGTCGAGCGGACGATCATCCGGTACAGCGAAGCCCCCGGCACGAACCCGCGCCCAATCCGTCATGCAGCGCAGGCTAGACGCTCCACCGGTCCACCCACCAGCGCCCCGCCCACCGACCGACATCCGGAGCGAAATCACCCTCGACCACGCGACTCCGCAAAAGGAAGCGGCCCGTGGGGCATCTGGTGGATGCTCCACGGACCGCGGCGACCAGGACCCCTCAGCCCGGCCGTGCCTTCATTCTCCCCCGCCGCCGGTCCCCCACCGACCGCGCCCTTTCAACTCCCTCGGCCTCCACCGCTCGAAGGCCGCCCCCTCGACCGATCTCCCCTCAGCCGATCTCCCTCGACCGATCTGCCACTGGCCGATCTGCCACCGGCCGATCGACTGCGAACGCGACTGTCAGGCGTCGCGCTTGCTGGCGCTGATCAGAGCGATCGTGAGCAACGCCGCCGCCCAGCCGGCGAAGTACAGCAGTGCCAGCCAGGGACCCATGGCGTAGTCCCCCTGGGCGCCGGCCAGACCGAAGTCCTGCCCTTGGTTCAGGAAGGAGCTGCCATTGGCGAACGGCGACCACTGAGCCATGTCGTCGCCGACCTTGGGGATCAGGTTGAAGAGGTTCTCGACCAGTAGCGGCCAGAGGATCAGGATCGCGATCGCGCCCGCGCTCTGCCGGATCAGGATGCCGATCGCGACCGCGATGACGGCCGAGAGAGCGAAGATCAGACCCTGTCCGGCCAGCAGCCGCCATTCGGCGGGTGTGTCGATGGACAGGTCGGCACCGCTGACGAACAGGTTGCCGATACCCCACGCCCCGAAGGAAGCGATCAGACCGACGACACCGGCCAGGAAGGCGACCACAGCGGTCTTGCCCAGGAGCAGCGCAGTGCGCTGCGGCACGGCCTGGAAGCTGGTCCGGATGGTGCCGAAGCGGTACTCGGTGGTGACCGCCAGCGCGGCCATCACCATCATCACCATCTGGCTCAGCTGCGCGCCCGGCTGGGTGATGAAGATCGTGGCCCGTTGCTCGTCCGCGCCCTTGAGGAACCCGGTGGTCAGCGCGGCGAAGCCGATGGTCAGCACGGCGGCGACGATCATGCACCACCACGGTGAGCGGGTGGAGAAGAGCTTGATGCGCTCGACTGTGATCACCGACATGTCAGTTGTCCTCCTTCGGCCCGGCGGCCACCTCGGCGCCGGAGACCGGCGGAACCGCGGTCACGTCGGTGACTGCGGCAATCTCGTCGTGCGCGTGGTACTGGACCGAGTCGCCGGTCATCTGCATGAACGCCGCTTCCAGCGAGCCACGCTGCAAGGTCAGCTCGTGCAGGACGATGCCCTGTGCGGCGGCGGCCTCACCGACCTGGTCGGTGGTGGTGTCGCCCTCGACGAACAGCACCTTGCCCTCGTCCTCGACGTCCTCGATCCGGGTCACCAACTGCTGCTGGTTCAGCACGCCCTGGAGCTGGTCGAGTTGTGGGCTACGCACCTTGACGGTCGTGCCGCTCGCGCGGTCGACGAACTCCGTGGTGGTGCTCTGCGCGATCAGTCGGCCGCGGCCGATCACGATCAGCTCTTCGGCGGTCAGCGCCATCTCGGACAGCAGGTGGCTGGAGACCAGCACGGTCCGGCCCTCGTCGGCCAGCCGGTGCATGAAGGTCCGGATCCAGACGATGCCCTCGGGGTCGAGCCCGTTGACCGGCTCGTCGAAGAGCAGGATCTCCGGGTCACCGAGCAGGGCGCCGGCGATGCCGAGGCGCTGCGACATACCCAGCGAGTAGGCCCCGGCGCGCTTGTTCGCGACCGAGGTGAGGCCGACCATCTCCAGGACCTTGTCGACACTCGACTTCGGCAACTTGTTGGAGGCGGCCATCCAGGCAAGGTGGGCCCGCGCCGACCGGTTCGGGTGCACCCACTTGGCGTCCAGCAGGGCGCCGATCTTGGTCAGCGGCTGCCGCAGATCGCGGTAGTGCTGGCCGTCGATGCGGACGTCGCCGGAGGTGGGGGTGTCGAGTCCCAGGATCATCCGCATGGTGGTGGACTTGCCGGCCCCGTTCGGGCCGAGGAAGCCGGTCACCTTGCCGGGCTTCACCTCGAAAGACAGGTTGTCAACGGCAACAGTTGCGCCGTATCGCTTGGTGAGGCCTTTTGCCTCGATCATCGCCGTACTCCTCGTTCGGTGGCGCGCCAGTGAATCCTCGGGCGGGCTGTTGCTATCAGTATCGAGGCCAGGTCGGGTCATCACATCGGACCCCGGGCGGATCCGGTGTGTCCACCTCTGGGTGGATTCTGCCGTTGTCCCCGTGGGGACCGCCATCGGTTAACTCCCTGACCTGCCCCCGACGATCCCTCACTCGCGCGGCCCACGCATCAGCCGAAAGTAGACGGCTGCCGGCCGAAAGTCCGTCGGACGGTAGCGGCCGCCGAACAAGCCCGCCCCGCCAGAAGTCCCGGTATACAAAGCGCAAAGCCCGCCGGAGAGACTCTCCGACGGGCCTTGCGGTTCACTGCTGGGTGCTGTTTGTCCTGACCTGCGGTCAGATCACGCGGCGGCGTTCACCTCGGCCGGGGTGTCCGAGATGACGGACTCGCGGCGCTTGGAGACGATCACGGCCGCGGCGATGATCACCAGCGCCACCAAGGAGATGGCGATCCGCAGCGCGGTGTTGGTGTCCTCGCCGATGGTCGACATCCCGACGACGGCCGGAGCGATCAGCACCGACACCAGGTTCATCACCTTGATCAGCGGGTTGATGGCCGGGCCGGCGGTGTCCTTGAACGGGTCGCCCACGGTGTCACCGATGATGGTGGCCTCGTGTGCCGGCGAACCCTTGCCGCCGTGGTTGCCGTCCTCGACCAGCTTCTTCGCGTTGTCCCAGGCGCCACCGGAGTTGGCCAGGAAGACGGCCATCAGGGTGCCGCTGGCGATCGCGCCGGCCAGGTAACCGGCCAGTGCCGAGGCGCCGAGGCCGAAGCCGACGGCGACCGGGGCCAGGATCGCGAGCAGACCCGGGGTGGCCAGCTCACGCAGCGAGTCGCGGGTGCAGATGTCGACGACCTTGCCGTACTCCGGCTTGCCGGTGCCCTCCATGATGCCGGGGATGTCCCGGAACTGGCGGCGTACCTCGTACACGACCGCACCGGCGGCGCGGCCGACGGCGTTGATCGCGAGACCGGAGAACATGAACACGACGGCCGCACCGATGATCAGGCCGACCAGCGTGGACGGGTCGAAGACCAGGGCGTCCGCGTTGAACGCGGCGTCCCCGGCGTCGTTGAGCACCGCGTAGATCGAGTCCGTGTAGGAACCGAACAGCGCGGTCGCCGCCAGTACGGCGGTGGCGATGGCGATGCCCTTGGTGATCGCCTTGGTGGTGTTGCCAACGGCGTCCAGCTCGGTCAGGATCTGGGCCGCCTCGCCGTCGACGTCACCGGACATCTCGGCGATGCCCTGCGCGTTGTCGGAGACCGGGCCGAAGGTGTCCATCGCGACGATGACGCCGACGGTGGTGAGCAGACCACAGCCGGCCAGCGCGATCGCGAACAGCGCGACCACACCGGAACCGCCGACCAGGAACGCGCCGTACACGGCGGCGGCGATCACGAGCGCGGTGTAGACCGCGGACTCGAAGCCGACCGAGATGCCGGACAGGATCACGGTCGCGGCACCGGTCAGCGACGTCTTGCCGACGTCCTGGACCGGCTTGTCCTCGGTACCGGTGAAGTAGCCGGTCAGCGCCAGGATGATCGCGGCCAGCACGATGCCGATGATCACCGACACCGTGGCGATGATCCGGGGGTCGCCGTCGTGGCCGGCGATCGCGTCGGTCGCGCCGGTCAGGTCGCCGAACTTGCCCGGCAGGTAGACGAACGCCGCGATCGTGCAGAGCACGGCCGAGATGAAGGCCGAGATGTAGAAGGCGCGGTTGATCGTCTTCAGGCCGTTCTCGCCGGTCCGCGGCTTGGTCAGGAAGACACCGATGACCGCGGTGACGGCGCCGATGGCCGGCACGATCAGCGGGAAGATCAGGCCCTGCTCGCCGAAGGCGGCCTTGCCGAGGATCAGCGATGCCACCAGCATCACGGCGTACGACTCGAACAGGTCGGCCGCCATACCCGCGCAGTCACCGACGTTGTCGCCCACGTTGTCGGCGATGGTCGCCGCGTTGCGGGGGTCGTCCTCGGGGATGTTCTGCTCGACCTTGCCGACCAGGTCGGCGCCGACGTCGGCGGCCTTGGTGAAGATACCGCCGCCGACCCGCATGAACATGGCGAGCATGGCGGCGCCGAAGCCGAAGCCCTCGAGCACCGTCGGGGCGTCGCCCTTGAAGAACAGCACCACGGCGGCGGCACCGAGCAGACCCAGGCCCACCGTCGCCATGCCCACCGTGCCACCGGTGCGGAACGCGACGCGCATGGCCGGCTCGCGCCCTTCGTTGCGGGCAGCCGCGGCGACGCGGACGTTGGCCCGGGTCGCGAGCCACATGCCCAGGTAGCCGATCGTGGCGGAGAAGCCCGCACCGACCAGGAAGAAGATCGACCGGA
Source organism: Kribbella voronezhensis (assembly GCF_004365175.1). Lineage (NCBI taxonomy): Bacteria > Bacillati > Actinomycetota > Actinomycetes > Propionibacteriales > Kribbellaceae > Kribbella > Kribbella voronezhensis. Next base: position 3,060,594 of record NZ_SOCE01000001.1, read on the forward strand.
AGATCTTCAGCGTGGTGTCGTTGTCGCCGTCACTGTGCACAGGCAGCAGGAACAGCAACAAGAACGCGACCACGGCGAAGACCGACAGCGTCTTGAACTGGCGGTTCAGGTAGGCGGCAGCACCTTCCTGGACCGCCTGAGCGATCGTCTTCATACTTTCGGTGCCATCGTTCGCGGCAAGCACCTGACCGCGGAACACCATCGCGATGGCGACCGCGAAGATCGCGATCACTCCGACGACGATGACCAGCGTGGTGTTGCTCGACGAAAGATCCACCGCTTGTACAGCAAGCGACGCGGACATCCGTCCTCCTTGTTGGCAACCCCTGTGGACTTGACGGCCCCCGTAAGCCGCTACCGAAGGGTTGGGAAATACGAAACAGCACCAATGACCTGGCGCGGTGGGTCACTCTAACGGGTAATCCGACCAGACCTGACGACAGGGTGGTCTACGTCATACCCGGGCCTGAGGGCAAGGCCGGCACCCTCTGTAGTCACAGCAACACCTGAACCCGGCCGACTCAGATGGCCGAGGCGACATCGGGGTGGATGTCGAAAACCTTGGTCAGGCCGGTGATCCGGAAGATCTTCAGCAACCGTTCCTGCGTACAGACCAGGGACAGCGACCCGTCGTGGGTGCGGACCCGTTTCAGTCCGCCGACGAGCACGCCGAGCCCGGTGGAGTCGAGAAAATCCACTCTTTCAAGGTCTACGACCAACTCGTACTGCCCCGCGTCGACCAGCGAGACGAGGGTCTCGCGCAGCTTCGGCGCGGTGTAGACGTCGATCTCCCCGCCCACCTCGACGACGGTGCGCCCGCCCTCCGAGCGCGTCGTCAGCGACAGATCCACTTCGGCCTCCGATCCCGTGAACTGTTGCATTCAACCATGTACGGACCGTGAGTAGGGCCGTTGCGGAAAACTCTTTCATTCCGGCTCATCCCGCGTCGACCTCCTCGACAGAACTGTTGTGTGCATCCGCATTTGCAGCCGCCTCCGGCGTCCGACCGTGCACGTTCCGGCACCCTGCGTCGTCCGAAGTTGTCGACGGCCACGACTACGCTCGCGGTATGCGTGAGGGCGGTGAACAGGCAGATGCACGACAGCGGTGAAGCGGCACTCGTACTCAAACGCTTGGCTGCCGGACCCGGCCGGGCCGAGAGGCTCACCCACGTCGAATCCGTGCCGCCACGACAGGGCCGGACCGGCGCCTGGCCACGCTGGGTCCCCACGGAAGTGCTGACCCAACTCGCCGACGCCGGCGTGACCGAGCCATGGACCCATCAGGTCGCGACAGCCGAGGCCGCCTACAGCGGCAAGCACGTCGTCGTCGCCACCGGGACGGCGTCGGGCAAGTCGCTCGGCTACCTGCTGCCCGCCTTCGCCACGCTGAGCATCGCCCAGTCGGCGTCGCCCCATCGGCGTACGGCGTCAGTTCTGTACTTGTCGCCCACCAAGGCGCTCGCGCACGACCAGTTGCGCGCGGTCTCGGCGTACTCCGTGCCCGGGTTGCGGCCCACAACGCTCGACGGGGACTCGGAGCGGACCGAGCGGGACTGGGCCCGGGACCACGCCACCTATGTACTGAGCAATCCGGACATGCTGCACAGGTCGGTGCTGCCCAACCACCAGCGCTGGGCCAGGTTCCTCGGCTGCTTGCAGTACGTCGTGGTCGACGAGTGCCACCACTACCGAGGGGTGTTCGGCGCGCACGTCGCCGGAGTACTACGCCGCCTCCGGCGCGTCTGCGCGCAGTACGGCGCTCATCCGATCTTCATCTGTGCCTCTGCGACGGTCGCGGAGCCGGCCGTGTCGGGCGAGCGACTGACCGGCCTGCCGATGGTGGAGGTGGTCGCGGACGGCTCGCCCCGAGGCGGCATCTCCTTCGGTCTGTGGGAGCCGCCGCTGACATCGGCCAGAGGAGAGAACGGAGCCGCCGTACGCCGTTCCGCTACGGCTGAGGTCGCGGATCTGCTCACCGACCTCGTGGTGTCCGGCGTCAGGACCGTGGCGTTCGTCCGATCCCGGCGGGGCGCCGAGACGGTCGCGCTGACCGCGCGCGACAACCTTGCCGAAGTAGACCCGGCGCTGGCCGACCAGGTGTCGGCGTATCGGGCCGGTTATCTCCCGGAGGAGCGGCGACGGCTGGAAGGCATGCTGCAGAGCGGGGAGCTCACCGGCGTCGCAGCGACCAACGCGCTCGAGCTGGGCATCGACATCGCCGGGCTGGACGCAGTACTGCTCTCTGGTTGGCCGGGGACGCGCGCGTCGCTTTGGCAGCAAGCGGGGCGAGCAGGACGAACCGGTGGCGATGCGCTGGCTCTACTGGTCGCCAGGGACGACCCGCTGGACACCTATCTGGTCCGGCATCCGCAAGCGATCTTCGGGCGACCGGTCGAGGCGACGGTGTTCAACCCGGAGAACCCGTACGTGCTCGGTCCCCAGCTCTGTGCTGCAGCCCAGGAGTTGCCGCTCACGCCGGCCGACTACGAGATCTTCGGAGCCACCACCGAGAACGTGATCGGCCAGCTGGTCCGGCAAGGCCTGCTGCGGGAGCGACCGCACGGCTGGTTCTGGACCAGGCGCGATCGGGCCGTCGACGCGATCGACATCCGCTCGGCCGGTGGCAAGACCGTGCAGATCGTCGAGGACCAGACCGGTCGGCTGCTCGGAACGGTCGACGGCGGCTCGGCTCACGCCAGCGTGCACGAGGGCGCGGTCTACGTCCACGCCGGCGAGTCGTACCTGGTTCGCAGCCTCGACCTGGAGGGGCACGCCGCCATCGTCGAGCAGGCCTCACCGGACTACACCACTTTCGCCCGCGACAAGACGGACATCAGCATCCTGGCCGCCGAGCAGACCCGGGCCTGGGGCTCGGCGGAGTTGTCGCGCGGCTGGGTCCAGGTGACCAGCCAGGTGATCTCGTACCAGCGCAAGGAGCTCGGGACCGGCAACATCCTCGACGAGCAGCCCTTGGATCTCCCGGCGCGAACACTGCGCACCAAGGCCGTCTGGTGGACCATGCCCGACGCGCTGGTCGAAAGTCTCGGGCTGACCGACGTACCAGGGGCCGCGCATGCGGCAGAGCACGCGTCGATCGGGCTGCTGCCGTTGTTCGCCACCTGCGACCGCTGGGACATCGGCGGGGTCTCCACCGCCAAGCACGCCGACACGGGCCGGCTGACCGTCTTCGTGTACGACGGTCACCCGGGCGGAGCGGGATTCGCCGAGCACGGCTATGCCGCGGCGCGCGATTGGTTGACCGCGACACGTGAGGCGATAGCACACTGTGAGTGCGTGGACGGGTGCCCGTCGTGCGTACAGTCACCCAAATGTGGGAACGGGAACAACCCACTCGACAAGGGCGGCGCAGTCGCGCTGCTCACCGCACTTCTAGGCAGTGAGGCCTAACCGTCCAGCAGTCCGGCTGCTGGAAGAAAGGCAGCGATCATGCTGGCCCTCGGAATCGTCCTGATCGTCCTGGCCGTCCTGTTCGGTCTCGGCGTCTCGGTCTCGTCCGGCGACACGACCAAGATGTCGGTGTTCGGCGTCGACTTCGGACTGGCCGTGCCGACCCTGTTCCTGCTCGGCGCCGCGACCGGCATCGCCCTGTTCCTCGGCCTGTGGCTGACGAAGAAGGGACTCGGACGTGGCTACCGCCGGCACAAGGAGGTCAAGGAACTCCGCCAGCAGGTCGCCGCGACCCCAACCACCACCGAGCCTGCCGACGGCGCGACCGCAGTCGACGACGACCGTACCGACCTGGACCGCGACACCAGGTCGGCGGCGGCAGGGGACCGAGTGGCAGGGGGCCCGGTGGCAGGGGACCCGGCGGCAGGAGACCCGGTGGCCGGGGGTCCGGTGGCCGGGGACGAGGTCGTACCGCGGCATGCCGCCACCTCCGGTGACTCCGCCCGCCTCGGATCCTCCGACACCGCCAACGGCACCGGCTCCGGCCGGGTCAGGGAGGGCCTCGGCGACGACGGGAACAGCCGCACGGTCGACCTCGACGAGGCGGACCGGCTCGCCCGCGAACGACACACCGTTGCCGACGGCACCGAATCCGGGGAGCACCGTCCCTGACCTCTGGGGAACTGAACGACCTTCACCATCGCGCCCTTGCGGAGAAGTGCAAACTCCTTCCCTGCAAGGGCGCAGTGCCGCGCAGGAGAAGTTGCAGTATCTCGATCGGGCCACAGCCGCCACTCGATCCCGGCACGGCAACCCCGCAACCAGATTTCGATGCCTCGCGCAACCATTCGACCCCTGGCAGTTAGTTGCCATTGGCATCAAGTTTCCCTGATTGTCCATAACCACCTCCGGGCCTCTTGTGCATTACTGGTCGTGGCGTCAACGTCGCGTTGAGTCACTGTCGGCCTTCCGGGCCACACCACCTCCTCACGGAGGATCGACCCGCACCGCATCCCACGCGCAAGGGATGTCGTCGCGGCCCCCGGAACCGGCTCGCTCTCGCCTCGGGGTCCCGACGACCTGACGCCGCGAGATAGCACGACCTCTGGAGGTTGTCTTGATCATCCGTAGATTGTTGAGCCGTACCGGCGTCGCAGTGCTCGCCGTCAGCGTCGCCCTGGCCACGGCCATCCCGGCGCAGGCAGCCGCACCGGCCACACCGGCCGGCCCACCGCCCGGCGTCGAGGTAGGCGTCGTGAAGCAGATCGCCAGCCGGGCCGACACCCGCTACTGCCTCACCTTCGTCACCGCGAACAAGGTGCCGATGGCGGTGATGATGGCCTGCGCTCCCGGCAAGGAGGGCAAGACCCAGGAGTGGGTGTACACCGAGAAGGGCCAGTTGCAGGTCGCGATGAGCAAGAGCGTCGGTGGCGCCCTTGCGAAGACCGGGGCCTGCCTGGACACCGGCGCGGACCTGGTCACACCGCCGGCCGACGCGCCGGTCCTGGTGCTGCCCTGTCGTGACGGTGCGGGCCAGAAGTGGAACTACGACACCGCTGACGGCTCCTTCACCAACGCGGCGAGCGGACTGGCACTCAGCTCGCTGCTCGGTAAGGGCAAGGCCAAGCAGGCTCAGCCCACCGGTGACCTCAAGGCCACCGGTGCCCCGTACCAGGGCTGGAGCGCGTTGCCGCTGCCGGGCCTGGACATCCTCGGCGCGGTGCTGGCACTCGTGAACGCACTGCTGGCATCGCTGGGCCTCGCCCTGCCGCTGCCGATCGCGAACGCCGCGACGAGCCTTCTCGACCTGGTCCGGGCGAAGAACCCGGTCCCGGCGCAGATGACGACACTGCCGAAGCAGATGATGCAGCTGGCCAGGCGCTGATCGAGGAGGATCCTCAGGTACCACGAGGACGGCCGGCCCCGACGATGTCGGGGCCGGCCGCTTCTTGTCGGTCCTTTCTGTGCGAACCGTGTGTTCAGTTGTGAACCGTTGCGGGTTCGGGTGGTGGAGCGGTGGATCCGGTCGGCATCCGCTGCTTGCGCGTCAGCGGAGACTTCCGATCACCGCCGTGGGATCACCACCAGCAGTGGTGGTGCCAGTGGTGCCAGTAGCCACAGCCGAGAAGGTCGTCCAGAAGTCCGAGCAACATGTCGTCACCTCCGATCCAGGGAACCCGATCGGCACTGACGCTACCTCCCGCTGTCACCCTGTGTATCTAGATCTGGACTGTTTGTGACAGAACCGCGAGCTAACTTCAACTTCACCGCAATGCTTGCCGCCCGCATCTAATTTGACGAAGTTTCGTCACTCTGAGAAGTGGCTACCGGCAACGGTGGGTAGCTCCGGCGGGCACCGCGGTAGGAAAGTGACAACGTTTTCCTGTCGGATGGGCAAAAGTCTTCACATAGTCGCCGGCTAGTGCCAAGGTGGACCGGCACTGGCTGCACCGAAACCCCCGCAAGGAGCCCCCTGATGCGACGAATCTCGCGGTTGTCCCGGCTGGCCGTCCTCGGCTCTGCCACCGTTGTCCTGCTGACCGGTTGTCTCGGGTCGTCCGGCGACGGCTCCGGCGACCAGGACTCGAACCGCAACGCCGATGCCAAGAAGGTCGAGCTGACGATCGGCTCGAACTCGGTCAAAGGCGGCAAGAGCAGCGCCGGCGCCACGTTCACCGAGGACGTCCTGATCCCGAAGTTCGTCGAGGCGCAGAAGGCCAAGGGCGTCGACGTCACCGTGAAGTTCCAGGGCGACGGCTCGGACGACGAGGTCTACAAGCAGAAGCTCGCGCTCAGCCTGTCCAACAAGGCCGGCCCGGACCTGTTCAGCCTGGACGGCATCTGGGTCGGCGAGTTCGCCCAGGCCGGTTACATCAAGCCCCTCACCGACACCGTCGGCGACGCCGCGAAGGTGAACGACTGGGACGGCTGGAAGCAGATCCCGGAGTCGGTGCAACAGCTCGGCTCGTTCGACGGCAAGCGGTACGGCGTACCGGGTGGGACCGACGGCCGGGTGCTGTTCTTCAACAAGAAGCTGTTCCAGCGGGCCGGGCTGCCGGCCGACTGGCAGCCGAAGTCGTGGGACGAGATCATCAGTGCGGCTCAGGCGCTGAAGAAGGTCCCCGGCGTCACCCCGGTCCAGATCAACGCCGGTACGGCGATGGGCGAGGCCACCGCGATGCAGGGCGTGCTGCCGCTCCTGGTGGGCACCGGCGCGACCATCAACAGCGACGGCAAGTGGCTCGGCAACACCCCGCAGCTGCGGCAGGTGCTCGACTTCTACAAGACGATCTACGGCAGCGGGCTGGGCGATCCGGTGCTGCAGCGTGAGGCCAAGGGCCGGGACAAGTCGTTCGCCGAGTTCGCCGCGAACAAGATCGGCATCCTGCTCGAGAGTGACTACTTCTGGCGCAGCGTGGTGGAGCCCAAGGAAGGCGTCGCCAAGATGGCCGACCGGGACACCGCCGTGGGCTACGCGCTGATCCCGGCCGGCAAGCCGGGCGCCGGCGTCAAGGGCCAGGACTTCGTCTCGATGTCCGGCGGCGGCGCGACCGCGATCAACCCGAACACCAAGTTCCCGCAGCAGGCCTGGGAACTGCTGCAGTTCATGAACTCGGCGGAGATGGTGAAGGCCTCGCTCAACGGTGCCGCGAAGATCACCCAGCGCACGGACGTCAACACCGAGGTACTGGCGGGCGACCCGATGCTCAACTTCGTTGCTACCAAGGTGCTGCCGATCACGCAGTTCCGGCCGGGCCTGGCGGAGTACCCGAAGATCTCTGCCGCGCTGCAGCAGGCGACCGCTGACGTGGTCGGCGGCAAGTCCGCCGACGCGGCCGCGAAGAGCTATCAGGCCGCTGTCGAGGCGGCCGCCGGCAAGGACAAGGTCACCAGCAGCTGATGACCACCGCACCTGCACCCGTGCCGGGACGCCCGGCACGGGTCCGTGGTCCGGCCCAGGACGTCGCGGGTCTCGGCGTGGCCCGAGCCGTCGGCTTCCTGGCCCCGGCCTTGTTGCTGATCGGCGCCTTCCTGGTCTTCCCGGCCATCTGGACGATCTACATCGGCATCACCAACTACCGGCTGACGGGCGTCGAGGCCGTCTCACCGTCGATCGTCGGGCTGGCGAACTACACGAAGGCTCTCAACGACGCGCTGTTCCACAACGCGCTCTGGCTGACCGTGCTGTTCGTGCTCGGCTCGGCGATCGTCGGCCAGAACATCCTCGGGTTCGCGCTGGCCTGGACGATGCGGCGCGCACGACCGGCAGTACGCCGTACGGTCGAGGGGCTGGTGTTGCTGGCCTGGATCCTGCCGTCGACCGTGGTGGCCTACTTGTGGATCGCGTTCTTCGACCGGGACACGGGCACGCTCAACAGCATCCTCGGTACACAAGGCACCGCCTGGCTGATCGACTACCCGATGGTCTGCCTGATCGTGTTCAACACCTGGCGGGGTACGGCCTTCTCGATGATGCTCTACTCCTCCGCGCTGCAGGCCGTACCGCCGTCGCAGTTGGAGTCGGCGCGCATGGTGGGCGCTTCGGGCTGGCAGACGCTGAGGGACGTGGTGTTTCCGCACATCCGCGGGCACGTGCTGACCAACACGCTGCTGATCTCACTGTGGACGGCCAACGACTTCTCGCCGTTCCTGCTCACCAAGGGCGGCCCGAACCACGAGTCGGAGACAGTGCCCGTCTACATCTACAACGTCGCGCTGCAAGGCGGTGAGCTCGGCTACTCGTCGGCGATCTCGTTCCTGCTGCTGATCGCGAACCTGCTGGTGGCACTGCTCTACCTGCGGCTGCTGAGGAGGCGGTCATGACTCCGGCCTTCGTCGTACGCCGGATCGGCTTCTACGTGCTGATCTGTGCGATCACGCTGTTCTTCGCAGTACCGATGCTGTGGATCGCTTCGGCGCCGTTCGACAAGTCACCCGGGCTCGGCGTGCACTGGCCGGACTGGACGCTCGACAACGTGCGCAAGACGCTGGACCATCCGTATGCGATGCACTCGATGGTCAACTCGCTGCTGATCTGCGTCACGACGGCAGTGGCCGTCACTGCCTTCGCGGCGCTCGCGAGCTACGCGCTGTCGCGGGTGCGGATCCCTGGCCGGGACGCCTTGCTGTACGGGCTTCTGCTGCTCTCGTCCGTGGTCACCGGGACTGCGGCGATGGTGCCGATCTTCGTGATGATGTTCCAGCTCGGGTTGATCGACTCCCGGTTCGGGGTCGCGCTGGTGATGACCGGCGGCCTGTTGCCGGCGGCAATCTTCATCCTGAAGGACTTCGTCGACGCGGTACCGAAGAGCTACGAGGAGTCGGCGCGGGTGTTCGGCGCCTCCACGCTGCAGATCCTGCGGGACGTCGTACTGCCGGTGGCCCGACCGGGTCTGGCCACCATCCTGGTGTGGGCGTTCGTGAACTCGTGGGGCAACTTCCTGGTGCCGTTCCTGCTGATCCGGTCGATCGACAAGCAGCCGGGCGCCGTCCTGCTGCAGACCTTCACCGACGAGGGCGGCAGCGCCAACCTCTCGGTGATCCCGGTCTTCTCGTTGCTGTTCTCGATCCCGGTGGTCGTGCTTTATCTGTTGGTGAACTCGCGGTACGGGTTCCGCTTCCATGGAGGGATCAAGAGCTGATGGCCGGTATCGACATCGAAGGCCTGGCGACCGTCTACCCCAACGGCGTGCGCGCCGTCGACGGGCTCGACCTGACGGTCGCCGACGGCGAGTTCTTCGCGCTGCTCGGTCCGTCCGGGTGTGGCAAGACGACGCTGCTGCGGACCATCGCGGGGCTGGAGTCCGCGACCGAGGGCACCGTCCGGATCGACAGCATCGACGTCACCCGGCTCGAGCCGGGCAAGCGTGGCGTGGCGATGGTCTTCCAGGACTACGCGCTGTTCCCGCACATGAACGTCTCCGAGAACATCACCTATCCGTTGAAGGTACGGCGGGTCGCCGCGGCGACGCGTGCATCTGTCGCCGAGAAGACCGGCGACGAGCTTTCCCTGCAGGGGTTGCTCGAACGGCGGCCGGGACAGCTGTCCGGTGGTCAGCAGCAGCGGGTCGCGCTGGCGCGGGCTATCGCGTCCGAGGGCAAGGTGCTGCTGCTGGACGAGCCCCTGTCGAACCTGGACGCGCGGCTTCGGCTGGAGGCACGGACCTTCCTGAAGAAGCTCCAGAAGGACCTCGGCATCACGACGGTCTTCGTGACGCACGACCAGGCCGAGGCGTTGGCTCTGGCCGATCGGATCGCAGTGATGCAGTCCGGGAAGTTGCGGCAGCTCGGTAGTCCGCGCGAGGTGTTCGCCCGGCCGGCCAACACCTTCGTGGCCAACTTCATCGGATCGACGCCGATGAACCTGCTGCCGGGGACCGTCGGCTCGGACGGCGTCACGATCGCGGGGGGATCGTTGCCTGCGGCCACTGGTTCGGTCCCGGCCGGCGCGGAGGTGACGGTCGGCGTACGGCCGGAGTACCTCACCTTGTCGACCGGCGATGTGAGTGGGCCCGCGGTTCGCGGCTCTGTGGTCGTGGCCGAGAACCTGGGAACGCAGTCACTTGTCACGGTGGACTGCGACGGCACACTGATCGGTGTCACCGTGCCGGAGGAGGACGAGCCTTCGCCCGGTACGCCCGTGGTTCTGACGGCCTCGGAGCAACGAGTCCTCGTGTACGACAAGGAGTCCGGCGAACTGCTGGCCCGGCAACCCGCGGTGGTCTGATGGCTGTCACCAGCTACCGCCAGCGCTGGACCCTCGACGACCGGGCTTCGTCGGTCTGGCATTCGCTGCCGGTCGACATCCCGCCCGGCTGTGCCGGGTTGTCGGTGACGTTGACCGTGCCGGCGGTCGAGGGTGCGGTGATCGATCTCGGGTGTGAGGGCGCCGCCGGCTGGCGCGGCTGGTCGGGTGGCGCGCGGCGGTCTTTTGCGATCACTCCTACTGCGGCGACGCCCGGCTACCTGGCTGGTGAGCTGGAGGCCGGCACCTGGTTCGTGGTCATCGGACTGCACCGGGTGCCTGTCGAAGGTGTCGAGCTGGTTGTCGAGGCCGTCACCGGCCCGGTCTCGGTGATCCCCGGCCAGGAGGAGTACGGCGCGTTGACGGCTGCCGTCGGCGTACCGGCTCGGCCGCCGCGTCGCGAGTTGCCGGCTGCCGACGGGCTTCGATGGGTGGCTGGTGACTTCCATGCCCACTCGTTGCACTCGGACGGCTCGACTCCGGTCGCCAACCTCGCGGCGCTCGGAGTATCGGCGGGGCTGGACGTCATGGCCATCACCGATCACAACACCGAGGCGCATCACTGCGAACTGCCGGGGGTCGGCCGGCAGTTCGGGATCGGGCTGATCCCTGGTCAGGAGGTGACCACGGACACCGGCCATGCGAACGCCTTCGGCGCGATCGGGGTGGTCGACTTCCGTCGGCCTGCTGCTGACTGGGTTACCGAGGTTGCCCAACGCGGCGGGCTGCTCTCGATCAACCATCCGCTCGGCGGGGACTGCTCGTGGCGGTATCCGCTGCCGGAGCATCCGCCGCTGGCCGAGGTGTGGCACTCGTCCTGGCTCGACCATCAGTGGGGTGGGCCTGTCGCCTGGTGGCAGGCGTGGGGGCTCGGCTCGACCACTCCGATCGGTGGCAGCGACTACCACAACCCGTCGTCGCTGACGACGCCCGGAATCCCCACCACCTGGATAGCTATCGACGCCGCCGCCGAAGGCCCGGACGAACTGGTCCCCGCCGTACTGGAAGGCCTGGCCGCCGGCCGCACCGCCATCTCCGCCGGCTACGACGCCCCCGTAGTACTCCACAACGGCAACGAACTGGCAGTCATCGACGCCCCCAACACCCTCCTCCTCACCGCCGACGGCACCCGCCACCCCATCCGCACCCCCTACGAAACCATCCCCGCCCCCACCACCCCCGGCACCGCCCTCATCACCCACACCAACCGCTTCCTCTCCCTAACCACCTAACCGCCCCCACCGCTCGCTCCATCAACGCGACCCGCTGACCAGCACCGCCGGAGCCAACCGCCACCAACCACTCCACCCGCCCCACCACCTAACCCGTCCGGCCGCCGAGCCGCTGTGGGCGGCGCTGACGCCACCACTCGGACCGCTGACGCAACCGCTCGAACCGCTGACGCCACCACTCGAACCGCCTCACCACCTGACCACTGAGGCCAGCACTCGAACCGCCTCACCACCTGACCGCTGACGCCACCGTTCGAAGGCTCCACACGGCCCGCTCACCTGTCCGCTCATTGCTCAGGGCCTCTATCCCTCGTCTTGATGCGACAGAGGGTTGGTGGCTGCGGTGTGCTGATGAGTCGAGTGAGGTGGTCGTTGGGCGGCAGGTCCCGGTGGGTCGCGATCTGGTCGCAATCTGGTAGAGATGGGGCGTTGATGTGGACGGCACCAGCCGGCTGCGTTCATGATCTGGAACCGAAGTCCTGCCCAACTCCTCCGGACGCACTTCCCCGGCGCCCGGACGGTCACCCCGGAGGCTCGTTTGCCCGACCGCATCCGGCTGCTCCTGGTCGACGACCAGATCCTCAGCCGAGGCGTCCTCAGAAGCGGCCTGGAACGCGAACGGGATCTGGAGATTGTCGCCGAGATCAACCGGACCGACGACGTCGTCGGCGCCGCCAAACGCCATCGCGCGAACGTCGCGTTGCTCGACGCGGCCGGTCCTGGCTACGACAGCATCCACGTGACCACCGAGCTACGTACGTCCATGCCCGAGTGCCGCGTACTGATGCTCACCACCTACGGCCGCCCCGGTCACCTCCGCCGCGGCCTCGATGCGGGCGCCAAGGGCTTCGCGCTCAAAGGCAGCCCGACCCCGCAACTGGCCGACGCCGTACGCCGGGTGCATCTCGGCCTCCGCGTCGTCGACGCCAACCTGGCCGCCGAGACCCTGCTGTACACCGAGACGCCTTTGACCGAAGGCGAAACCAGCACCCTCCGCGCCGCCCGCGACGGCGGCTCCGTCGCACTGATGGCGCAGAAACTCGCCGTCTCCGAACGCGTCGTCCGCACCCGCCTCTGGTCCGCCATCGGCAAAACCGGCGCCCGCACCCGAGCCGACGCCATCCAAATAGCCGAACACAACGGCTGGCTAGCCGACTAACCACCTCACCAGCTAACCCCCTCGCCAGCGACGCAACCGAGCAGTCCCCCGAACCGATGGAGCGGCCAAGCAATTAGCTCGTCGGGCGGCTCCTTCCAGAACGACGATCTCGGCCAGTGGCTCCCCCGCACCGACGGCCCGGCCGAGCAGCGTCTCCGAAGCCGGTGGGCCGGTCGAACATCGTTCCCGACGCCGTCGTCCGGTCGTCCGCTCGTCCGCTCGTCGGGTCGTCGGGTCGTCGGGTCGTCGGTCGTCGGTCGTCGGTCGAGCAGCGTCCCCCGAACCGATCGTCCGGCCAAGCACGATCTCCCGACCCAACGGTCCGACCAAGCAGTCTCCCCCCCGGAACCGATGGACCGGCCCAGCAGCATCCCCCGGAACCGGTGGTCCAGCCCAGCAGCATCCCCGGAACCAGTGATGCAGCCCACCAGCATGCCCGGGGTCGATCGTTCGGTCGAGCAGCGTGCTCTGGGGCCGGTGGGCGGGAGGCGGTGGGCGGCGCGGCGACCCGGCGTTCTCCCGGGTTCCATGCCGGGGGGAACGCCGGGTTCCATGCCGGGGGGAACGCCGGGTTCCATGCCGGCCTCGCGGATTGCGCAGGTATCGCGCGATCGGGTGGTAGGTCGCGGATCAGCGGCGGTGATTGCAGTTGGGGCGAGGCCGGCGTACGGCGGGTCGGTCTGTTGTCGATTGGAGCTCGGGTGGTGGCGGGTGGCTACTGGTCCAGGTGGTCCCAGAGCCAGCGGGGGCCTGTGGGCTCGGCGCCGTGGGCTTCGATGCGTTCGCGGAGGGCGCGGTCGGCGGTGACGACGGTGATCAGACGGTCAGGGTCGGCGGTGGCAGCGGTCTTCACGACCTCGACGATGGCGTCGTCGCCTTCGTGGTCGGCGAGGACGATTCGCAGGTCGCCCAGTGGCGGAGCGTCCTTCATCGCTCGTCGGGCGGCTCCTTCGAGGACGACGACGATCTCGACCGGTTCGGACAGCTTCGGTCCGAGCATGGTCAGCTTGTCGAGCAGCCGCCGGGCTGCGCCGGGGCGATCACGCCACCAGCCGTCCGGACGTGACCCCACCACATTCGCCGCGTCGACCACGATCAACCGCTCGCGTTCTGATGTCATCTCACCTAGTTTGCTCCTTCGTCATCAATAGGACCGGCGCGGGCGGGAGTGTTGATGGACGGAGATCCCAGGACGCCCAGGCGCAGAACGATGCGGACTTCGACTGCGACTGTTTCGCCTTGGAGTTGGCAGGTTCGTAGGTCGACGTGCTGGGTGGCGGCGATTCGTTGCGCTGTTCGGCAGGGGTCGGGCTCGCCGGCTTGTAAGGCTTGGGCTGCGCTCAGCGCCACCAGATCCGCGGCGGCCGCCGCACGATGCGTGCCGATCGAGACGGCAGCCCACAGCACGGCGACGACTCCCGCAGTCAAGAGCACCATGGCAACCCACAGCCCTAGCAACGTACCTGCGCCCCGCTCTGAACGACGTCCCCCTCGGCGCTCGAGATGACGGCACTTGAACCGCTGTAGTTGCCGACTGCGGGCGCGCCCTGCGAGACCGATCGGGGAGCGGTTTGGGGGATAGGTTTTGGAGCCTGGTGAGGTCATGGGAGTGGGCGGGCGGTGGCTGGTTCGGATTGGATTGTTGCGTTGGCTTGGGCGTGTAGGGGTGGGAGCTGGGCTAGTAGGGGCCAGTCGGGGGTTATCGGGGCGGAGACGGTTACTTGGATGTCTGGGTCTGATTGGGTGATGGTGATCGTTGCGTCTCGAGGAGCTGTGCGGCTGCCGAGTTGCTGGGCTGATTCGAGGGGTTCGCCGCGAGCTACTGCGCGGGCCACGTCTCTTGCTGTGTCGATACAGCGGACGTTGGCTATCACCACGCCGGCGAGCCAGACGCCGAAGAGCATAGTTGCCAATAGCACCGGTATCGCGAAGGCTACTTCTGCGGTGACGGCACCGCGCTCTCCTGAGCGAGATGCCGGTCGGACACCTGCGGGCATCTGCGGGTCACACCCATCATCAGTTTCGAACATTCCGGACCTCTCCTCGCTTGGTGGACCGGACCCGCCGCGGCGGCACTGGGGACGCCACGGCGGGTCCGCGGTCAGATCTGGACGCCGTCGAGTCCTGCGGCCTTGAGGGCGAAGTTGATGATTGCCTTGAGCAAGGACAGCATCGCGGGCGACTTCAGCAGCGCGATGAGGATGCCGCCGATGCCGCAGGCGGCGACCATCGTCACTGCATACTCCGCGGTCGCCGCGCCGCGCTCGCTGAACTTGTGAAGGCGGCGGACGGCCACCAGCGCCTTGGACATATGAAACCTCCTGATCTGCCGACCGGCTGCTCCGATCGACTCACTGACAAGGTGCCGTGACCGGAACCCTTGCAGAGAAGGAGATTTCAACCTGGGGACAACTACCGCTCCGAACCGACGGAATCCAACCGATCGAGCTGATCCGCCGTCAGCTCCAGTTGCGCCGCCGCAACGTTCTCGACCAGGTGAGCCTCCGAACTGGTCCCCGGAATGGGCACCATCATCGGTGATCTGTGTAGCAACCAGGCCAGCGAAACCTGCGCCGGCGTCGCGCCCGCCTCGGTGGCGATCTCGACCAGCAGCGGCCGTGCTAGGTGATCGCCGTTCGCGATCGGAAGCCAAGGCACAAAGGCGATCCCGTGTAATTCGCAGTACTCGATGACGGGATCGTGTTCGCGGTCGGTCAAGTTGTAGCGGTTCTGCACACTGACGATGTCGACCATCGCGCGAGCCTGCTCCAACTGCTCGACCGTCACCTCGGAGAGACCGATGTGCCACACCTTTCCCTCTGCCTGCAGCTGCGCGAGCGCGCCGAGTTGATCCGCGAACGGGACCAACGGGTCGACGCGATGGAGTTGCAGTAGGTCGATCCGCTCGAGCCTCAGCCGGCGCAGACTCAGCTCTGCTGCCTGGCGGAGATACTCCGGCCGGCCGACCGGCTTCCATTCGCTCGGGGACGGCCTCGTGTGGCCCACCTTGGTGGCGATCACCAGGTTCTCGGAGTACGGATGAAGGGCCTCTGCGAGAAGCTCCTCGTTCGCGCCGACACCATAGGCATCGGCCGTGTCGATGAAGTCGACTCCCAGCTCGACGGCTCGGCGGGCGACCTTGATCTGCTCGGTGCGATCCCGCACCGGGCGGAATTCCGTCAATCTCATCGCGCCGAACCCCAGCCTGTGCACTGTGAGTTCGCCGATCCTCAGTGTCGGTTCGATCTGCATCTCGACTTCCTCTCCTCGGGCGCCGTGTGCAGCGCGAGCCCCATCGTCAAGCTGTACGGAAGTCGCTTTGAAATGATTTAGTCAGAGCTAAATCATCTTGGGTGGAGATCGAAAAGCAGACCGAGCGCGGTGCCTTCGCGGGTGATCCGCTCCGTGGCGATTCGTGCCCACCGGGCATGGAAGTGGCGAGCACGCGGCGTCTTCAGCCGTCGGATGCTCGAACATCATCACGCCCGGTCCGCTCGCGACCACCTGCCAAGCGGCGATAGCGCCAGCCTCGTACGCCTCGGCTCGTCGGACCCGACGCCGGCAGGGCTCGCCGGGGTACTCGGTCGGTCGCGTGGGGAGCTGCTGGCTCAGATCGAGGCGCCGCGGTCGATGGCGGAATTGGTAGCGCGGACAGGGCTGACGGCTGGTGGAGTCTCCCAGCACCTGAGCAGCTTCCGCGCAGGTGGACTTGTCACTGGACACCGGATGGGCCGGGCGGTCCAGTACGCCCGGATGTCGGTCGCCGAAGCTCTGCTTGACGCCGCGGCGAACTAGCGTCCGGCGTCTGGAGTTGGATGTGTCGCTTGCGTTTGGCGCGGGTGGTCGTGCGGGTTTGCGGCCGGGCGACGAGAACCGCGGGAGTGTCTGACCGACGGCTAGGCTGACGTGCATGTTCGTTTTGGAGCTGACCTACACCGCACCGCTCGAACGGGTCGACGAGTTGATGGCTGACCACGTGACCTGGCTCAGGGGGCACTACGACTCCGGTACGTTCCTGGCTTCCGGGCGCAAGGTGCCGCGCGATGGTGGAGCTATCCTGGCGGTCGGCGAGGATGCGTCGGCGATGGAGGAGTTGGTGAAGACCGACCCGTTCGCGATTGCCGGTGTCTGTGAGTACCGGGTCATGCAGTTTGTGGCGAGCAATGTCGCGACCGACCTCGAGAAGTACCGCGAGACGCTCAGCTGAAGAGGTGAAGGACTCCTCCCAACGAGCCGGCGACGGTCGGTACCACGCCGAGCAGGACGAAGGCTGGGAGGAAGCAGAGGCCGAGCGGCACCACTGCTCGGGACTCGACAGCACGAGCCTGCTCCTCGACGGTCCAGCGCCGGGCGCGTCGAGCGTCGTCGGCGAGGTGTTCGAGTGATTTCGCCAGAGGGGCACCAGAGCGCAGGGCACGTTGTACTGCGCGGGCGAGGCTGGCGCAGGGTGGCTCGGCGAGGAGTGTGGACCAGGCATCGACTGGGTCCGCACCTAGCCCGAGGCGATGACCAACTCCGGCCAGTAGCTCGCCGAGGGGGCCGCTGATCGCCTTCGCGACTGTGCCGACTGCAGCTTGAGGTGGTCGTCCGGCTCGCAAGCAGGCGGCGAGGAGGTCGACTGCCAGAGGGAGGTCGGCTGCGATGCGGGTTCGACGCCTTCGTTCGGAAGCTGGTTCGAGCCGGCTGAGACCGATGGGGACGGCGAAGGCGATGATCGGTGCCAGGAGGGCGCCCAGCGGGAAGCCGAAGAGCAGCAGCGCACCGCACGCCGCGATGATCGCTACCAGGCGATGCCGGCGGGACGTCGCCGGAAGGGTGAACCGGCGGGCGAGTCGAGCAGGGCGCCGAGCAAGACGACGCGTCCCAGGTGGTCCCGGCACCAAGAGCGCCACCGCCAGCCCCGCCAACACCACGGCTATCAGCATGACAAGCACCTTTCTGTCTCTAGAAGATCAGTCAACGCCAGCACCACCAGAAGGACGGGCGTTGGGAGGGCGAGTGGCGCCCGGGGTAAGCGGTAAGAAGGTGGGTGCCGAGGAGCGGGTGGCAGCAGGGCGGCGTAAGGAGGCGGGGTGCCAGCAAGCCAAGCGTCCCGAGGGCCGGTGACGGCGCGGTGGGCGTCGCCACAGTGCGGAGCAGCGTGGCCGGCGTGGGGAGGCGGGGGGCCAGCAAGGCAGGCGTCCCGAGGGCGGGTGGCGGCGGGGCGGGCGTCGCCACAGTGGGGAGCGGCGGGGCGGGCGTGGGGAGGCGGGGTGGCAGCACGGCAGGCGTCCCCAGGGCGGGGTGGCGGCGCGGTGGGCGTCGCCAGAGCGGGGAGCAGCGTAGCCGGCGTGGGGGAGGCGGGGGTGCCAGCAAGGCAGGCGTCCCGAGGACGGGCGGCAGCAGGGCGGGCGTGGGGAGGCGGGGGGCCAGCAAGGCAGGCGTGCCGAGGGCCGGTGGCGGCGGGGTGGGTGTTGCCAGGGTGGGGGGCAGCGGGGTGGGCGTGGGGAAAGTGGGTGGGGGCGGCCTGAGGGGTGGTGGTTGGGTCATGGGGTTTGTTCTTTGGCTAGGTGGTCGGTCCAGGTGAGGCCGGTGATGGAGAGGGCTAGGCCTGCTGCGAGGACTGCTGCTCCTGGGTGGGTGGCGGTGAGGAAGGTGATGGGGTCGGCACCGAGTGCGTAGCCGAGGGCGGCGCCGAAGAAGGGCAGTACTGCGAGTAGGCGGGCTGTGGCTCGCGCGCCAGCGAGGCTGGCGGCGGTTTGGCGGCGGATCGCCTCGTCGGCTCGTAAGGACTCGGCCAGGCGATCGGTGATCGCCGCGAAAGGGGCACCTGATTCGTCGGCTACTCGCCAGGCGGCGGCCAGGGCGCGGAGGCCTTCGGCGCCAGGGTTTTCGGCGAGCAGTTCGAGAGCGGCCGGCACGTCGCCGCCGAGGCGGCAGGCGGCGGAGGCGATCTGCAGGTCGGCGCAGATCGTGGCGGCTCCGTCGAGCGCTTCAGCCGGTGGCCGGCCCGCGGTCAGGTCGGCACTGAGAACGTCGCACGCCTCGATGACCTGAGCTCGAAGAACGGCAGCGGCTGACCGGCGACGATGCTTGGCCCGCTGCCAGAAGACAACCGTGACGATGACCCCGACAGCAGCGACCGAGACCAGCACGTGCAGGCCCAGAGAGCCCAGGAAGACGGCAGAGATGGCAGCCGCGAGCGTGAGCCTGCCGAGCCGACGGCCCGTAGTACGGGTGAGGTCGGTGCCGCCCAGGGAGAGCTTTCGGCGTCGATCGACCAGCCCGGGCGGCGAGGAAGAGGCGGCGGCCAAGCGATGAAGACCGCGGCCGCGGGGCGGCAGGATCATCAGCAGGGCGACGAGCACCAGTGCGCCGGCTGCGGCGGCGGCGCTCATGCGGCACCTGCGAGCAGTTTGGTGAACCGACTGGCTCCGTCGCAGAGCTCAAGCTTGCCATCGGCAACAAAACGGACAGCCGGCAGTGTCGTGGCGAGCCCGTCAGCCGTTCGGCCGACCACCCGCACCTCGGCGATTCGTCGTCTGCCATCGGCTCCCCGCACCAGATGGATGACGGCCTGCAGTGCCGACGACACCTGACTGTGCAAGGCGTCGCGCCCCAATCCAGCCATCGCGCCGAGCGCCTCCAGGCGGGCCGGCACATCCGAGGCCGAGTTGGCGTGGACCGTGCCGCAGCCACCCTCATGCCCTGTATTGAGCGCACTCAGCAGATCGACGACCTCGGCGCCTCGCACCTCTCCGATCACGAGCCGATCGGGACGCATTCGCAACGCCTGCCTGACCAGGTCTCGCATGGTGATCTCGCCGGAGCCCTCGACGTTGGGCGGCCGGGCCTCCAACCGGATCACGTGCGGGTGATCCGGACGCAGCTCGCTCGCGTCCTCGACCAGCACCAACCGCTCGGACTCGTCCACCAGCGACAGCAGGCAGTTGAGCAGCGTCGTCTTCCCCGTTCCCGTGCCGCCACTGATCAGGAAGGCCAACCGCGCATCCAGCAGATCCCGCAGCACGGAAGCTCCACCAGGAGGCAACGAACCGGCGGCCACCAACTCCTCCAAGTCGAAGACCTTGCGGGACGGCACGCGCAACGACAGACAGGTCCCGGGTGCGGCGACCGGCGAGAGCACGGCGTGGAATCGCGTCCCGTCCGGCAGTCGCACATCGACGTACGGCGTCGCGTCGTCCAGGCGACGCCCGGCTGCTGCGGCGAGGCGGGTCGCCAATCGGCGTACGGCGGATTCGTCGCCGGTGCGGAGGGCTACTCGCTCGAGCCCTGAGCCGCGATCGACGTAGACCTCGTTCGCGCCGTTCACCAGGATGTCGGTGATGCCGGGCTCGGACAGTAGGCCGTCTAGTGGCCCTGCGCCCAAGGCCTCTCGGCGCAGGGCCGCCACCACCGCGAGGACAGTGGAGTCGCCGAACACCCCGCCGTCGGCACGGAGCGCGGCGGCAACCCGCGCGGGCGTCGGCTCGGATCCCTGCGCAGCAAGGGTCTTGCGGACTCGCTCGAGCAGCTCGGCCGAAACGTTCATGCGGCGACCTGTCCGTACAGACCGAAGAGATCCAGCAGCTCTGCGGCTGCTCGCCCGTACGCCGTTCGCGGCCGGGGATCGAAGCGCCCCTCGTCCATCTGAGCAGCCAGCTCACGCTCGGCGCGGCCGACGCTGGCGGCGAGAGGCAGCGACAGATGATCCGCCACGTCGACGGCCGACAAACCGCTCAGCGCGGGCTCTCGCGCCACCAAACGCAGATCGGTGGCAACATCCCGCAGCGGCAGCACCAGCCGGGCCGCCGCGGCGCACGCCCGCACATTCCGCGGGACGACCAGCAGCGTCGACGTGGCCCGGACGAAGGCTTCTTCCGAGGCCGGATCAGGCCGGCGCGGCATGTCGAGCACCACGAGGTCGCTGCTTCGCTGCGCGGCACCCACCACCGAGCGCATCGCCTCGGGTGGCAACGCCGGCGCGTCGGACTGATCCCACGACAACACGGCCAACCCATTCACCAAGGGCAGAGCAGCCCGCAGTGCGCCGGAGCTGACCCGACCGGCAGCGTTGATCAGCTCCGGCCACCGTGAGCCCTGCTCGGCTTCGCTGCCCAGGGCGAGGTCGATGCCACCACCCAACGGATCCCCGTCGATCACCATGGTCCGCAGCCCTCGCCTGCTTCCGGTCATTGCGACGGCAGCGGCCAGTGTGGTGACGCCTGCTCCGCCACAACCACCGACGAACGCCAGGGTCACAGCAGACCGCACCCCGCCGTCCAAGGTGTCCGCGAGTTTGTCACCGAGCGCAGCTTCTTCGGCCGGCAGCGGAAAGACGCCTTCGGCACCGATCGCGAACGCGCGGCGATACGCCTCGGGGTCGTCGGCGTCCACGCCGGCCACGACGACGCCGGACCGGCGGACGGGTTGGGCGCGGGCCAGTGGCTCGACCAGGTCCTGGCCGACGACAACGAGAACCGGCGATTGCCAGCAGCGGCGCAGGCCGAGCAGGTCGTGCTCCACCTGAGGGGTCACCTCGACCGCCGCGGCCAGGCGCAGCAGGTCGTCGAGCAGCATCTCGTCGGCGGTGGCGAACAGGACCGCCGGCGGCAGGGAAGTGTTGTCCATGCCTAGAACGTGCCGTCTTCGGACGGCCCCGGGGACGCCGATCGAAACCTGTGGACAACCGGTGTCGGATTTCCGTCAGCTGCGGCAACCCGCCAGCCCGAGCCCGCGACCAATGGGCGGCAAAACGCTACCGTTCGTTTTTGAAGCGTCTTTAACTAAATTGCTCGCAGAAGCTCCGCCCCCGTCCACTGATGGACACCTGCAGGACATCCGTGTCCTGCTTCGCTCCTGACCGGAGGACCGCCCCCATGAGTCGAACGCGCACCTTTGCCGCAGCGGCCACAGTCGCCGCAACCGCCCTGATCGCCGTCGCCGGCGTCGCCACCGCCGGACCACCCGAACCGCAGACCGCCGCCCAGGCCGTCGCCGCCACCAGCGGCGGCGTGAAGACGGCCTACTTCACCCAGTGGGGGATCTACCAGAACGCCTTCTACCCCAAGAACCTGATCACCACCGGCGCCGCGGCCAAGCTGGACTTCCTGAACTACGCGTTCGCGAACATCCACCCGACCACCCACACCTGCTTCATGGCGAACAAGGCCGCTTCCCAGGACGAGAGCAACCCCAGTGCCGGTGACGGCGCCGGCGACGCCTTCGCCGACTACGGCAAGTCGTACGGCGCCGACATCAGCGTCGACGGCGTCGGTGACGTCTGGAACCAGCCGATCCAGGGCAACTTCAACCAGCTGAAGAAGCTCAAGGCGAAGTACCCGAACCTGAAGATCCTGATCTCGATCGGCGGCTGGACCTACTCCAAGTACTTCTCCGACGCGGCCTCCACCGATGCCAAGCGCAAGGCGCTGGTCAGTTCCTGTGTCGACATGTTCATCAAGGGCAACCTGCCGGTCGTCGACGGCTTCGGCGGCCCCGGCAGCGCGGCCGGGATCTTCGACGGCATCGACATCGACTGGGAGTACCCCGGCTCGCCGAACGGTCACGTCGGCAACCACTACAGCGCCGCGGACAAGCAGAACTTCACCCTGCTACTGGCCGAGCTCCGGTCGCAACTGGATGCCTATGGCAACAGTGTCGGCAAGAAGATGTGGCTGTCCGCCGCCACCCCGGCCGGGCAGGACAAGATCGCCACCATCGAGACGAACAAGCTCGGGCAGTACCTGGACTACAACAACGTGATGACGTACGACATGCACGGCGGCTGGGACGCCACCGGGCCGACCAACTTCCAGGACCCGCTGTACCAGGCGCCGAACGACCCGAGCACCCCGATCCCGCCGGGCTCGGCCAAGTACTCCGTCGACGGTGCGGTCAAGGCCTGGACCACCGGCGATCCGGCGTACGGGATCCCCGGCGGCTTTCCGGCGAACAAGCTGACGATCGGATATCCCTTCTACTACAGGGGATGGAAGGGTGTCCCGGCGACGGCGAACGGCAAGTACCAGACCGCTACCGGACCGGCCGACGGGCACGCGCTGAGCGGCAACGTGCCGGGCGTCTCCTTCTACAAGGAGCTGACCGGCTTCGTCGACAACCCCGCCAGCACGTACTTCGACGACGCGACCAAGGCCTCCTGGTTCTACAGCAACGGCACCTTCTGGACCGGGGACAACGCGCAGTCGATCAAGGCGAAGGCGGACTACCAGCACTGCAAGGGATTGGCCGGCGCGATGATGTATTCGCTCGAGGCCCTGGACCCCGGCGTCACGCTCTTCAACGCAGTGGTCGACTCCGTCAACGCGGACACCGCCGGCTGCACCGGTCCCACCCCGCCGCCGACCACCCCGCCGACGACTCCCCCGACCACCCCGCCCACCACGCCACCCACCACTCCGCCGACGACGCCGCCGACGACTCCCCCGACCACGCCTCCCACCACGCCGCCGCCGACCACCCCTCCGACGGCAACCCCGTGGGCGCCCAACACGGCGTACGCGACCGGCGCTCTGGTGTCTTACAACGGCATCACCTACCGCTGCATCCAGGGCCACACGTCCTTGACCGGATGGGAGCCCCCGAACGTCCCTGCCCTGTGGGGACGGGTCTGATCACGTACCGCCCACTGATCGGAGCATCATGAAACGCAAGAAGTACCTGTCCGTCGCAATAGCCGCGATAGCCGCCGTAGTGGCTTCGCTGATCGTCATCCCGGCAGCACAAGCCGCCGGAGTGAGCGCCGCCTTCACCAAGGTCTCCGACTGGGGCAGCGGGTTCGAAGGCAAGGTGACCATCACCAACGGCACCACCAGTTCGCTCAGCAGCTGGACGGTGGCACTGGACTTCCCGTCCGGCTACACCATCAGCAGTTCCTGGGACGCGACCAGGAGCAGCAGTGGCCAGACCCACACCTTCACGCCGCCCAGCTGGGCGGGCCCACTGGCACCAGGCGCCACGGTCACCTTCGGCTTCAATGGCAGCCCGGGCAACTTCCCCGGTGTCACTGGCTGTCGCCTGAACGGTGGCTCGTGCAGTGGAGGCGGTGGAGGTACGGTGCCAGGCGCACCCGGAGGACTCACGGGTACGTCGACCTCCTCGTCGGTGAGCCTGTCCTGGTCGGCAGTCAGCGGTGCCACCAGCTACAGCGTCTACCGCAACGGTACGAAGGTGGGCACTCCGACCGGTACGTCGTACACGGACTCCGGACTGACCGCGAGCACCAGCTACAGCTACCAGGTCAGCGCCTCGAACTCCGCAGGCGAGGGCGCGAAGAGCGGCGCCATCTCCGTCACGACGCAGTCCGGCGGCAATCCCGGCACCGGCTCCAAGAAGGCTGCCCCGTACCTCTACATGGGCTGGGGTGACCCGCCGAACCCGGTGACGGTCATGAACGCGACCGGCATCAAGTGGTTCACCATGGCCTTCATCCTGTCGTCCGGCGGCTGCAACCCGGCGTGGGACGGCTCCCGTCCGCTCCAGGGCAGTGCCGACGCCAACGCGATCGCTGCGATCCACGCGGCCGGCGGCGACGTCGTACCGTCGATCGGTGGCTGGAGCGGCAACAAGCTGGGGCCGAACTGCAGTACGCCGGAAGCACTGGCCGGCGCGTACCAGAAGGTGATCAGCGCCTACGGCCTGAAGGCGATCGACATCGACATCGAGAACTCCGACGAGTTCGAGAACGAGGCGGTCCAGGACCGCATCCTCGGCGCGCTCAAGATCGTCAAGCAGAACAACCCCGGCATTCAGACGATCCTGACCTTCGGTACCTCGACCACCGGCCCGAACTACTACGGCAACCGGCTGATCGAGCGATCGGCGGCTCTCGGCGCGAACATCGACATCTTCACGCTGATGCCGTTCGACTTCGGCAGCAGCAACGTCTACAACGACACGGTCGGCGCCTCCACGGGCCTGAACAACAAGCTGAAGGCGACCTTCGGCTGGACCACCGCACAGGCCTTCGCCCACCAGGGCATCTCCGGAATGAACGGCCTGTCGGACCAGCAGGAGCTGACCTCGACGGCGACCTGGCAGAACATCACCAACTGGGCCCGTAGCAACGGACTCGGCCGGCTGGCGTTCTGGTCGGTGAACCGCGACCGCGGCTGTGCCGGTGGCGGCGTGGTCTCCAACTGCAGCGGCATCGCCCAGCCCGACTGGGAGTTCACCCGCATCACCGCGGGGTTCTAGAAGTCACCGCAGGGCTCTAGAAGCAAGTACGGCGGGCAGGCGCCCCACTGCCCGCCGTACTCCCCCTGTTCGGTCAGGTGATGGTCTGGGCGATCAGTTCGTTGCGGGCGTCCTGGCCGAGTGGCACCGTCGTGTGCACACCGTCGCGCAGGTACATCGTCGGGGACATCCGCGACGGCTTGGCGGCCAGGAACTCGGCCCAGTGCACGATCTTCAGGTTCGGATACCGCTTCTGCGCGTCGGCGAGCTGCAGGTTGATCCAGCCGCTGTTGCGCTGGTCCGCAAGCCGCACCGCGTCGGTGACGCTGGTCCGGGCGACCTGCACGTTCACCCAGTACACCGTCCGGGTGGAACCGGCGATGCTCATCGTCCGGTCGATCTGGGCGGCCATCACCGGCGGGTTGAAGATGTCGTTGGACCCGGTCGCCATCAGGATTCGCTGCGGCATGCCGTAGGTGGCCGCCCAGTCGGCCAGCGCGTCGACGGCGGGTGCCGTCGGCCGGCCTGACCAGTTGTTGACGGCGAGCAGGATTCCGTCGGTGTTCAGCCGCACGGCCAGGGCATAGCCGTCCTGGACCGAGATGCTGTCGCCGAACATGTAGATCCCGTTGGCGTCCCGGACCTGCCGGATCGTCGTCGGCGTGGCGATCTTGTTCGAGTTGCCCTCCCACGGGCCGAGCTCACCCGAACCGTAGTCGTCGGCCGCGTAAGCGGCAGTGGTCGAGGCAACCGATGCGACCGTCGCTACCGCGCCGGCTGCGAACAGTTGCCGTCTGCTGGGCTTCAGGGACTTCCATGACTTCTCCACGCGAAGACCTTGCCCGGCCGGGCTCCGCCACGCCAAGACTCGTTGCAGCAACCTGCAGAGAATTACCAGGCCCGCACGAAGGACCGAAAGCGTTCGGCAGCCGGGGACAGCTGGCGGTGCAGACACCAGGCCAGGCCGATGTCACGACGAGCCCGTACGCCGGCCAGGGGCACCCCGCTCGCTCCGCTCTCCGTACCTCGGACTGCGCCGCCAGGCAGCACCGCAACGCCGAGTCCTGCGCCGACCAGCCGGTCGATGGTCGTGAGGTCCGTGCTCTCGAAGGCGACCGCAGGGGTGAAGCCCGCTGCTCTGCAGAGCTCGTCGGTGACTCGGCGGAAGCCGAAGTCGGGGCGCAGCGCGATGAAAGGCTCGTCGGCCGCCTCAGCCAGCCGCACTCGGTCGCGACCGGCCAGGGCGTGTCCTGGTGGGACGTAGAGACAGAGCCGTTGCCGTTCGAGCAGATGCCAGCCGAACGTGTCCTTGTCGGGTCTGGGACCGGTGATGCCCAACTCCGCTTCGCCGGACTCCAAGTCCCGGACGAGGTCGTGCGACGGCTGTTCCCGCAGCGCGAAGCGGATCGAGGGTGCGGACTGCCGGAAGGCAGTGAGCAGATCGGGCACCACGCCGGTAGCGACGGAGTGCAGGAACGCCAAGCGAACTGTGCCGGACTCGGGATCCAGCAAGGCATCGATGCGCTGCTGAGCCGACTCCACTGCACCAGCGGCAGCGCGGGCGCCCTCCAGAACGATCCGGCCGTACGGGTTGAGCCGTAGCCCGCGATGCTCGCGTTCGAACAGCCGAGTGCCGAAGGCCTCCTCCACGCGGCGAAGAGAGCGCGACAGATTCGGCTGACTGGTCTGCAGCGTCGCGGCCGCTTCGGTCAGATGCTCCGTCTCGGCCAGCACCACGAACCACCGCAGGTCGGTGACATTCATGCGGAAAGCGTATCGGTCCTCGCTGCCAACGACATTTTACGTATGTCAGCACATCTGGCACCGTCTCCTAGGTGCAAACAGTGCCCGAGACCGGCTACCTGCCCGGAGACGCCGGGTATCGCCGCCTGTCGGTTGCGTTGTTCGCAGCGGGCCTGGCAACCTTCGCGATGCTCTACAGCACCCAGCCGCTGCTACCTGAGCTGGCCGCGCAGTTCCGGGTGTCGCCGGGCGAGAGCGCATTCACCGTGTCGCTGGCCACTCTCGGGCTCGGTGTCGCGCTGCTGATCGCAGGTCCGGCTTCTGAGGTCTTCGGCAGAACGAAGTTGATGCGGTGGTCCGTGGCGATCGCGGCCGGCATCGCCGTACTGTGTGCGCTCGCACCCAACTGGCCGGCCTTGCTGGCGCTGCGGGGCGTCCAGGGCGTTGCGCTGGCCGGGTTGCCGGCCGTGGCGATGGCGTACCTGCGGGAAGAGGTTGACGAGAGCAGTCACGCTCGGGCAAGCGGCCTGTACGTCGCCGGCACTGCGGTGGGAGGGATGACGGGTCGCCTGGTCGCGGGTGGCCTGGCTGAGCTGGGTGGCTGGCGCACGGCACTCGGCGGTATCGCCCTGCTCGGTGTGACGTGCGCAGTACTCGTGGCCTTTCTCCTCCCTGCGTCGCGCAACTTCGTCGCCACTCCGCCCAGTCCGCGCAGGTTGCTGGAGCAGACCGCTCGCGTACTGAAGGACCCGGCGCTCCTTGCTCTCTACGGCATCGCCGCGACCGCGATGGGGGCCTTCGTCGCGGTCTACAACGCCACCGGCTTCCGGTTGGCGGCAGCGCCGTACGGGCTGGGGCCTGGGTTGGCGGGGCTTGTGTTCGCTGTTTATCTGGTGGGCTCAGCGGCCTCTGCAGTGGCCGGCAGACTGGCGGACCGGTACGGGCGGCGCGCTGTGGTTCCGATCGGCTGCCTGATCACCATGGCCGGTGTCGCGACGACGTCGGCCGCTCCACTCCCCTTGATCGTCCTCGGCCTTGCAGTGATGACAGCGGGGTTCTTCGCGGTCCACGGCGTAGCGAGTGGCTGGGTCGCTGTCCGTGCCCACGCCGGTGGAGGAGGCACCGGCCAAGCCGCAAGCCTCTACCTGTTCGCCTACTACCTGGGCTCCTCGGTCTTCGGCGGCCTGGCCGGTACTGCGTGGAGCCGTGGCGCCTGGCCCGGTGTCGTCGCCGAGGCATCAGCCCTGCTCCTGCTGACTCTCGCCCTGGCACTGCTGATCCGCCGGATTCCCAGCCGGATGCGAAACTGACCAGGTGACCAGAGCAAGCGATGCAGCCGACGAATTGGGCCTTGCCTACGAACTCACCCAGCACGGCCGGGTGAACTCGCTCGAAGAGGCAGCGGCGGCCCGCGGAATCGAACCGGCCAAGCTGATCAAGACGATCGTGGTCCGGCTGTCCGACAGCGACTACCGGTTCGTGCTGGTTCCTGGTGACCGCGAGATCGCGTGGCCGAAGCTGCGCGCGTTGCTGGGGCTCAGCCGCATCTCGATGCCCAGTGCCGAGACAGCACTCGCCGTCACCGGCTACGTGCGCGGGACGATCACACCGCTGGGCAGCACGAACGCGTGGCCGGTGATCGCCGACGAGCGGATCACCGGGACGATCTCGATCGGCGGCGGCGAGCACGGCGCCGGGCTGACCGTAGACGCCGAGGACCTGGTCAAGGCGCTCAACGCGACGGTCGCCGACGTCACGGACTAGCAGCCGAACCAGGCCCTAGATCAGCAACCCGCGCTGGCCCGCTCTCAACCCGGCCTGGAACCGCGTGGTGGCATCCAGCGACTTGAGAATGCGCTGCATCCGCCTCTCGACCGTCCGCTGGGCGACCCCGAGCCGCCGGGCAATAGCCTGATCAGTGAGCCCGGCAGCCGCCAGCGCAAGCAACTGGTGATCCTCTGCACTGAGCGGCCCATCACCCGACGACTCGGGCGTCAGCGAGGTCGCCTGTTGCCAGAGCAGCTCGAACAGCCGGACCAGCGCATCCAGCAGACTGGACGGCCCCAGCTCGATGACCTCCTGTCCGGTCTGCAACAGCCCCGTACGCCGGTCGGCTACCACCAGCTTCAGGGGTACGTCGCTGAGCATCCGGCAACTGGCCCCTGCACTCCGAGCGGCAGCCAGCTCGGCCGGGTTGCCGAGAGCCGCCATGTCATAGATCGTCCGGTAGCTCACGCCGTACGCGCGACGCGGTTCCACCGGCAACACGGCGTACGGCGGCTTGTCCAGCACCAGGACCTCGGTCTGGGCGCTCTGCTGGGCTTGGTAGAACCGCTGGGCGATGGCCTGTTCGCCACGGATCACGGTGAACGGTCCGGACTCGTGGGCAGCCCGGAACTCCTTGGTGAGGACGGAGGCGCTCAGCCTGGCCTGGACGATCGCGGCCTGCTTGCGGAGAGCGAGTAACTCGACCGCGGCTTCCGGGACGGCCGGGGTGTACCGGGCCGGGCGCCCCGCAGTACGGGACGCCAGGCCGAGTGACAGCAGCGACCTCAGGTGCCGGGCCACCCGTGCGGTGGGCCAGCCTGTGTCGTTGACCAGGTCGGTCGTAGTGGCTTCCGGCCGGGCCAGAAGCGCTCGGTAGAGCTGCTCGTCCTCGTAGCAGACTCCGAGCGCCTCCAGCACCTGCACGGGTCGGTAGTTGTGCATGCCTGTCAGGGGAGTGAGTGCACGTGGGAGCCGACCGTGCTGGAGAACCCGTTGCCGTTCAGCGCGTCCCAGTTGGTCGACCAGGTCATCGCGCCGCGCAGCGAAGGCCACGTGGTGCTCGGCTTGAAGCTGCCACAGTTGGTACCTCTGGCGAGGCAATCGAGCGCGTTGTCGACGATCGTCGGCGACACGTAGCCGCTGCCGGCTGCGCGGGAGGACGCAGGCAGGCCGAGGCCGACCTGG
Source organism: Kribbella voronezhensis (assembly GCF_004365175.1). Classification (NCBI taxonomy): domain Bacteria; kingdom Bacillati; phylum Actinomycetota; class Actinomycetes; order Propionibacteriales; family Kribbellaceae; genus Kribbella; species Kribbella voronezhensis. The sequence goes on from NZ_SOCE01000001.1 coordinate 3,090,009, forward strand.
TCCGGCCGCAGTCCGTTCTGCAGCATGATGCAGGCCTGCGCGGTGATGAAGTCGACGGTGCCCTGGGAGTAGACCTGACCGTTGCAGCCGTTCATCGCACCGGAGTTGTAGTACTGCACGTTGACGATGGTCAGGATGTCCTTGATGTTCAGCGCCAGCTTGAAGTACTCGAACGAGGTGGCCTGCATGTCGATCGTCTGCGGCGCCATCGTGATGATCAGGCCACTACCGAAGCTGCTCTGCAGGCTCCGCAGCGCCTGACCCATGTACTGCGCGTTGACGCCGTTCTCCAGGTCGATGTCGACCCCGTCGAAGCCGTATTCGCGCAGGATGCCCAGCGCACTACTGGCGAAGTTGGCGGCCGCCGTCGCGTTGGTGACCGAGATGGTGCCGTTCTGGCCACCCACCGACAGGATGACCCGCTTGCCGGCCTGGTGCTTGGCAGTGATGTCGGCCTTGAAGTCGGCGGCCGTGTAGCCACCGAGACGGCTCGACAGGGTCGGGTCGAGCGTGAACGTGATGCCGCCCGGCTTGCTCGGGTCGGTGTCGGCGAAGGCCACCGCGATCAGGTCGTAGTTGGCCTGCACGTCCCGGATCCGCTGGACCGTGGCACCGTTGTCGAAGTTCTGCCAGTAGCCGGTCAGCACGTGCTTCGGCAGAGTGCCGCCACCCGGCGGCGGGTCGGTCGGCCCACTCGACGTCGTACCGGACGCACTCGCACCGTACGCCGAGCAGTTGCCGGCCGCGTCGCACGCGCGCACCTTGAAGCTGTACGTCGTACTCGGGCTCAGGCCGGTCGCTGTCCAACTGGTGACGTTGCCGACGCTCTGCCCGCTACCCGAGCCGCGGACCACGTCGTAGTGGTCCACACCGTTCGCATCCGACGAGGCAGACCAGCTGAGCGCCAGCGAGCTCGAGGTCGGGCTTCCCACGGTCAGACCACCGGGAGTGGTCGGCGGAGTGGTGTCCGGCGGCGGGGCGGTGCCGCCGGGACCGTCCAGGACGACGTCGTCCGCCTGGTACGCCGGGAGGCCGTACCAACCGTGGACGTAGACCGTGACCGTGGTTGCCGACGAGCTCGTGGTGAACGTGGTCGTCAGCTGGTTCCAGGAGTCGTTGGTGCTCCAGGTGCTGGTGCCGCCGTCGGCACCCAGGTACACGTTCGAGCCCTTCACCCAGGCCGAGAGCGTGTAGGTCGAACTCGGCTTGACCGAGACCGACTGGCCGCAGCGGGCGTTGTCGCCGGAGGTTGGACTGCCCTGCAGGGCCCAGTTGCCGGTGTGCGCCGAGCCGCTGACGGCGGCGCCGGTCCCGGACGAGCAGGACCAGCCGGACAGCGTGCCGGTCTCGAAGCTGCCGTTCGTGACGAGGTTGGTCGCCGCCGAGCTCGTCGGGGACAACACGGGCACGCCGGCGAGGGCGACAACAGCGGACAGCAGTGTGGAGATGATCGCGATGGTGGTGCGGGGGCGGGTTCGCGGTTTCATGTCTCACAAACTGTGACCAGTCAACTACATTGTCAAGACCCTACATAAAGTGGAAGCGCTCTCACGCGCGGGAAAAGCAAAAAATGAACAGTTTTCTAACCTTGACCGAACCGGCGGCCAGAGAGCACGCGCTCGATCTGGAGGAGGAAAGGCGACGGCCCCCGGCGGGGGGGTGACCGGGGGCCGTCTTCGGCCACGGGCTCGGGGGGAGGAGCCGGGGGCCGATCAGGAGGCGACAGTCTGCCACTGTCGAGGAGTATCTACCCCCCGAAACCGGATCCCACACATCTCAGTTCTGTAAAACCGAGAGCCTGCTCACCGGGCGCTCGGAGACCCCTCAGGAGGTCGCCCGAACCAGTGTCACTGTCACACTGCTCAACAGTCTAACGGGAGAGCAGGCCACACGAAAGGCCGGGCCCCTCGGCGTTTCGCGCCAGCGCCTATCCTCGTCTCCATGGAGCACCTGGGGACGTCCCGATCGGCCGCCTTCTTCGATCTGGACAAGACCATAATCGCCCGCTCCAGCACGCTGGCCTTCTCCCGTCCGTTCTACGCCGGCGGGCTGATCAACCGGCGCACCGTGCTGCGCAGCGCCTACGCCCAGTTCGTCTATCTGCTCGGCGGCGCCGACCACGACCAGATGGAGCGGATGCGCGAGTACCTGTCCGCTATGTGCACAGGCTGGGACGTCCAGACGGTCCGCGCGATCGTCGCCGACACCCTGCACCACATCGTCGACCCGATCGTGTACGACGAGGCGGTGACCCTGATCGAGGAGCACCGCGCGGCCGGCCGGGACGTGGTGATCGTGTCCTCCTCCGGTTTCGAGGTGGTCGAGCCGATCGGCGCGATGCTCGGCGCCGACAAGGTGATCGCCACCCGGATGGTAGTTGCCGACGGCAAGTACACCGGTGAGGTCGAGGAGTACGTCTACGGCCCGCACAAGGCGACCGCGATCACCGCGCTGGCCGAGGCGGAAGGCTATCTGCTGAAGGATTCCTACGGGTACTCCGACTCGATCACCGACGAGCCGATGCTGGCCGTGGTCGGCCATCCGTTCGCGGTGAACCCGGACCGCGCGCTGCGCCGGGTGGCGATCGCGCGCGACTGGCCGGTGCTGGATTTCAGCAAGCCGGTCGCCCTGGGCGAGCGCACCCGCTTCCACGAAGTACGCCGTCCGGCCGTCGCCGCGACCGTCGTCGGCGCCGGGCTGGCAGCGGCCGGCGTCCTGCTGTACGCCGCTCGCCGACGGGCGCGCGGCAGCGGCACTGCGTGACGGATCCTCAATTTTCACAGCTTCATGAAGACCGGCTTAGCCCTTCCCAGGAAGGGTTTTGCGGAGTACAAAAGAAGCACAAAGGACGGAGCCTTCCAGCGAAGTCCCGCAGAGAATCGCACGGCAGCCAGGCACCCACGCGGCGACCAGCCCATCCCAACCGGGCAGCACGACCTCACGTCAGGTTCGCGAGAACCACGACCGAGGCGGCAGACAAGGTGCACGCTTGGTAACCAGGATGGCGTGCCAGCGACGGCGCTCTCAGCTGAGAGCGCCGTTCGCATGTCGGCCGCTATTTCTCTTGCTGGGCAGAGATGTTGAGCGGTGACCGTTCGGCACCGAGGGCCACCACCTCACACGATCGCAGCAACCAGTCCCGTACGCCGGTCAGCCCGCCGCCGGCGTAGTCGCGCAGGCCTTGCGCGTACGACCCGGCCAGTTCGAGATGCCCCACCTCGGGCACCGTGACCGACACCGGGTCGATGCCCCGGGCAACGAGCAGGGCGCGCTCGGCGGCCCGGGCGACCAGGCCGTTCGCGGTCGGGAACGGCCGCAGGACGGCGAGTTCGGCGTGCACGATCGCGGCGACCACGATCCCCGGCGCGCTCGTCGGCCGGCTCAGCGCACGGGCCAGGCCGTGCAACCTCTCCCACATCTCGTCGGCGCCGGGCGCCTCGGGCAGGCCGGGAAGATCGTCCGGCAGCGGCTCACGACTGGTACGCAAGTGGCCCAACTGGTCCTCGGTGCCGAGTTCAGCGGCCGCCAACTGGTGCAGCCTGGTCCAGACCTGTACGGGCGTCTTCTCCAGCTGTGGGGCGAGACTCATCAATTCGCCGGTCATCCGGACGGCACCGACCGAGCGCGGGTCGCCCGCGCCCCGGCGTACCTGGTCCAGGGTGTCCTGGCTGCCGGCCAGCGCCGCTGAGGCGTGCGCGCCGCGGAGCAGGGCCTCGGCGGTCATGTCCGAACCGACCTTGCGCAGCCCGCGGTCGCGGAGCAGTACGTCGACGGCGTCCCGCGCGGCACGGGCGGCCGACCCGACCCCCTCCAGCGTCGCCAGCGGCTCGAACACATCAGCAGTCATGGCCTGCAGCCTAGGCTCCGGGGTGAACATCACCGGTAGTGGCCTGGGGCCTGCCGTCCGCAACCTAGGATGGCGTCTCATGGCCGCCAGCACCGACTCCGCCGGGGTCCCGAGGTTCAGCATCGTGGTCCCGTGTCACAACGCACGGGCCTGGCTGCGGCCGTGCCTTGATTCGGTCCTCGGCCAGTCCTTCACCGACCTCGAGGTGATCGGGGTCGACGGCGCGAGCACGGACGGTTCCGGCCGGATCCTGGACGAGTACGCCGCAGCCGATCCCCGGGTCCGGGCGGTGCACCTGAGCGACGACGTCGGGCTCGGGCTGACCCGCAACGCCGGTCTCAAGGAGTGCCGCGGCGAGTACGTGCTGTTCCTGGACGCCGATGACGTCTACCTGCCCGGCTCGCTGGCGGCGATCGCGGCCCGGATCGACGACACGTCCCGGCCGGACCTGGTGATGTTCGACTACGAGCGGATCTTCTGGGACGGCAAGGTGGTCCGCAACCAGCGGCACGACGCGTTCGCCCGGGAGGGCCAGGGTGTCTTCACCGCGGCGGAGCGACCGGTCTTCCTGACCTTCCTCGAGGTGATCTGGAACAAGGCCTACCGGCGCGACTTCCTCAGCCTGCACGGCTTCGTCTTCACCACCGGGTACTACGAGGACGTGCCGTGGACCTACTCGACGATGCTCACGGCCGGGCGGATCGCCACCTTGGACCGCGTCGTGGTGCACTACCGCCAGCACCGGACCGGCGGGAACATCCACGCCACCCGGACCCAGCGGCAGTTCGACATCTTCGACCAGTACGACCGGGTGCACGCGTTGATCTCCGCCGATCCCGAGCTGGCCGGCTGGGGGCGGTTCGCGTTCGACCGGTCGCTGGACCACATCCTGGCCGTGCTGGCCAAGCCCGAGCGGATCGATCCGGACGACCGGGCCGAGTTCTTCCACGCCGGCGCCGCGTTCGCCAAACGCTGGAAGCCGGACGGGTACGCCGCCGACCGGACCGGCCGCGGTTTCCGGCGCTGGCTGCTGATCCACGACGACTACGCCACCTACTCGACGCTCAAGCTCAGCTCGAAGGTGCTGCGTGGCAGTGCCTCGCTGCCGAGTCCCCGCAAGGCCGTCGACAGGCTGCTGCACCGGGAGCTGGATCCGAACCTGGTCCTCTACGCCGCGTACTGGTTCAAGCAGTACGCCTGCAACCCGCGCGCGATCTTCGAGAAGGCGGCCGAGCTCGCACCGCAGTTCCGTGGTGTCTGGGTCGCCGACGCGGACCATGTCGACGCGATTCCGGAGGGCGTGGAGTACGTGGTGGCCGGCTCCCCGGCGTACGAGAAGCTGGTGAACCGGGCTACGTACTTCGTCAGCAACATGAACCTGCCGCGCGAGCTGGACAAGCGCGAGGGACAGGTCCACCTCCAGACCCAGCACGGCACGCCGCTGAAGACGATGGGGACGGATCTGAGGCACTTCCCGATCGCGGCGAAGGACCTGGACCTGGAGGAGCTGATGCGCCAGGTCGACCGCTGGGATTACAACCTCTCGTCGAACCGGTACTCCTCGGAGATCTGGGAGAGGACCTACCCGTCGCACTTCGAGGAACTCGAGTACGGCTTCCCGCGGAACGACCGGTTGCTGACGGCGACGCTGGACGAAGTACGGGCGATCAGGGCGTCGTTCGGGTTCGACGACTCGCATCTGGTCGTGCTGTACGCGCCGACCTGGCGGGACGGGCAGGACGCCGTACGGACTCCTACCGGTCTCGTCGATCTCGGCGGCACGGGCATCCACCTCGACCTGGACCGGCTGGCCGCGGCTGTCGGTGAGCACGGGCGGGTGCTGGTCAGGACGCACTACTCGCTGTCGCAACATCCCTCGGCGCACTCGAGCCGGGTGGTGGACGCGTCGGACTACCCGCGGGTGGAGGACCTGATGCTGGCGGCCGACGTGCTGATCTCGGACTACTCGTCGATCACCTTCGACTACGCGAACCTGGACCGGCCGATCATGCTGCTGGTCGACGACAAGGGCACGTACGAGAACGCCCGCGGGACGTACTTCGACATCACCGAGTTCCCGCCCGGGCTGGTGGCGCGCTCGGCGGAGGAGTTGTTCGCCGCGTTGCAGACCGGCCGGTTCGCCGCGGCGGAGGCGGCCAAGCACCGGCAACTGTTCCGCGAGAAGTTCTGTGAGTTCGACGACGGGCAGGCCGCCGAACGCGTTGTACGGCGGGTGTTTCTCGGCGAGACCGAGGTGCCGCCGGTGATCCCGCTGGCGGACCGGCGGCCGGCTCCGTCGCCACATCGGCTCTGAATCGTGCATACTTGGAGCCATGTCGACCTCGCCGGTGATCGCTAGCGCTGTGAGCGCTGCTTCCGGCCTGCGACGACGACGCACTGTCTGAACACCTCAGTCCTGTTCCAGTGCCTCGTTTCGAAGGATCTTCGTCATGTCTTCTCTGCTGCCTGTCCTTGCCCTGCGGTTGTCCGCTGCCGCCGGAACCGCCTTCGGTACGGCGTACGCCGAGCTCGACCCTGAGTTGCGGGCGGCAACCAAACCCGAGTTCGGCCACTTCCAGACCAGCCTCGCGCTCCGGCTCGCCAAGTCGCTCGGGCTGCCGCCACGGGTGATCGCCGAGCGGCTGGTCGCGGCTGCCGACCTGGACGACCTGTGCTCGCTGTCGATCGCCGGACCGGGTTTCGTCAACCTGACCGTGCATCCGCCTGCGCTGGCCGACGCCGTCAATTCGCTGCCCGGCCGGCTGCCTGCGCGCGGACAGCGGGTCGTCGTGGACTACTCGCAGCCCAACGTGGCCAAGCAGATGCATGTCGGGCACCTGCGGTCGACGGTGATCGGGGACGCGCTGTGCAACGTGCTCGCGTACGTCGGGTACGAGGTCGTCCGGCAGAACCATGTCGGCGACTGGGGCACGCAGTTCGGAATGATGGTCGAGCAGGTCCTCTTCGAGCAGCTCGGGGTGGAATCCCTCGATATAGAAGGGTTGCAGCAGCTTTACCAGCGGGGCCGGAAGCACTTCGACACCGAGCCGGCCTTTGCGGATCGGTCCCGGGCCCGGGTGGTCCTGCTGCAGTCCGGCGACGCGGAGACGCTCGCGATCTGGGCGCAGATGGTCGAGGTGTCGCTGGTGGAGTTCGACCGGCTGTACGCCGTACTCGGCTCTCCTTTGACGCGGGCCGATGTCGTGGGCGAGAGTGCGTACAACGACGACCTGCCGGTGATTGTCGACGAGTTGGCCGCGGCCGGGTTGCTGACCGAGTCCGAGGGTGCGCAGTGCGCGTTCCTTCCTGGGTTCGTCGGCCGGGACGGCTCGCCGTTGCCGGTGATCGTGCGGAAGTCGGACGGCGGATTCGGCTACAGCGCAACGGATCTGGCGGCCGTGCGGCATCGGGTGTCCGACCTGCACGCGGACCGGATCATCTATGTGGTCGACCATCGGCAGGCGTTGCACTTCCAGCAGATCTTCGCGCTCGCCCGGACGGCCGGCTGGCTGCCGGAGACCGTGCCGGCCGAACATGTTGCCTTCGGCACTGTCTTGGGACCGGACGGAAAGCCCTTCAAAACCAGGGACGGCGGGACGGTCCGGCTGGCCGCCCTGCTTGCCGACGCCGTGGCACGGGCTTCGGCGTTGCTGGCCGGACGGGATGACGCCCTGTCGGAGCCCGAGCGGTTGGCGATCGCCGAAGCCGTCGGGATCGGCGCGGTCAAGTACGCCGACCTGGCGAGCGACCGGATCAACGACTACGTCTTCGACCTCGACCGGATGGTCGCGATGGCGGGCAACACCGGGCCGTACCTGCAGTACGCGCACGCACGGCTGACCCGGCTGCTCGAGAAGGCCGGCGAAGCGCCCGGCCGGGTGACGCAGCTGACAGAGCCTGCCGAGCAGCGGCTGGCGTTGCTACTGACCGGCTTCGGCGACACCGTCGTACAGGTGGCTTCGTCGCTGCAGCCGCACAAGCTCTGCACGTATTTGTACGACGTCGCGAGCGCGTTGTCGGCCTTCTACGAGACGTGTCCGGTCCTGACGAGTGCTGGTGAGCAGCGGGCCAGCCGGCTGGGGCTGTGTGCGGCGACCCGGACGGTGTTGCACGATGGCCTGGGCCTGCTCGGCATCACGGCCCCCGACTCGATGTGAGGTTGCCTGATGTTGCCCTGGTCCGCGGAGCTTGCCGGCCGGTTCGAACAGCCCGTCTTCGACAGCACGGTACTGCGGGGGAACACCCTCGGCGATCCACATCAGCGACCGGTGCTGGTCTACCTGCCGCCTGGGTACGACGAGGGCTCGCGCCGGTATCCGACGGTCTACGTGGCGATGGGCTACACCGGGCACCTCGGGATGTGGTTCAACCGACCACCCTTCCGGCAGCCGTACCCGGAGTTGCTCGACGCGATGTTCGCGGCCGGTGACGTGCCGCCGGCGATCGTCGTCTTCGTCGACGGCTGGACGCGCCTGGGTGGCAGCCAGTACCTCGACTCCCCCGGCACCGGGCAGTACGAGACCTACCTGTGCGACGAGATCGTGCCGTGGATCGACGGGCGGTACCGGACCCTGGCGGATCGCGATCAGCGAGCCCTCACCGGGAAGTCGAGCGGCGGGTACGCCGCGATGGTGGTCCCGATGCATCGCCCCGACGTCTTCGGCGCGCTGGCGACGCACGCCGGTGACGCCTTGTTCGACGTGGCCTACCGGCCCGAGTTCGCCCAGCGTGCGCGGCAACTCCGGGACCTGTACGACGGGTCGTACGAGAAGTTCTTCGCCGACTTCGAGAGCCGGCCGGGGCAGAACACCCGCGTCGATCTGGAGTTGCTGGAGATGTACGGGTACGCCTCGGCGTACTCGGCCTTGCCGGACGGGACCGTCCAGCTGCCGTTCAACGAGCTCGGCGTGGTGATCCCCGAGATCTGGGAACGCTGGCTGGCGCTCGATCCGGTGGAGATGGCCCGGCAGCCGGCGTACGGCGAGGCGTTGCGGTCGATGCGCGCCGTGTGGATCGACGCGGGCAAGCAGGACGAGTACTACCTCGACCTGGGTGCGACCGCCTTCCGCCAAGCCGTCCGCGAGGCCGGCGTACCGGATGAACGGGTGTACTTCGAGTTGTTCGAGGGAGCGCACGGCGGCATCGAGTACCGCTATCCGCTGGCTGTCGCGTGGCTCTGCCGGCAGCTGGCCGACTAGCTACGGGCAGAGGGCCCGCTCGATCAGGGCGTCGACAGCGCTGTCCGTTGAGTTGCGGTCCGGCCCCCAGGGCGTGAGCGAGACGGTGACCTGCCGACGACGGTCGGCAGTGGTGAACGAGTAGCTGAGGTAGGCCAGTGCGTCACCATCGTTGCCGTACGCCGTGACGTGCGCTGCCGGCCGATTGCTTCCGGCCGGAGCGGCGCAGGTGAGAGTGCGTTTGCGTAGGCCGGCGCCGTAGGTGCTGCCTTCGGGCGGCTGCGTCATGAGATGCAGCAGATCGCGCCGCACCACCTTGCCGTACAACAACGCGGCGAAGAACCGGTTGAGGTCACTGGTGGAGGAGACGAGCTCACCTGCCGCACCGAACACGGACGGGTTCAGCTCGGTCAGGTCGACCGGCCGGATCATGCCGTTGTCCTCCACCGGCAGGTAGCCGTGCGGATGCGGGCCGTGGATGACCGGATCGGTTCCCGGCATCGTCGTCCGGTGGAGACCGAGCCGGTCGATCACCCGGTGCTGGATCTCGCTGCCGTAGGAGTGACCGGTGACTCGCTCGACCACCATCCCTAGCAGCAGATAGCCGGCATTGGAGTAGTGGTACTGGCCCGGAGTCGTGGTGGGGTGCGCGGAGGCAAGCTTCACCAGCTCCCAGGGATCCCAGGTCTTCCACCGGACGGCGAGGAACGCCGACGGGGGCCGGAGCGGTAGATCGCTCATGAAGTCGCCGAGGCCGCTGGTGTGGGTGAGCAACTGCCGAACAGTGATGCGCTCGGCGCCCGGAACCACGCCTCCTGACTGAGGTAGCAGGTCGGCCAGGTGGTCGTCGAGGCCGAGCTCGTGTTCGGCGACCAATTGCAGAACGACTGCCGCGAGGAAGGTTTTGGTGATGCTGCCGGCCCGGAACAGGCCGCGAGCCGGGACGGGCGTGGTACTGCCGAGCTCGGCGACTCCGCTCGTACCGCGCCAGGTGCCACGGTCTGTTCGCACCTCGGCGAGCGTTCCGACAGCGCCGGCCGCGACGATCGCGTCCAGTGCTTGCTGCAACCCCGCACTCCGCTGCGCCGAGGCAGTCGCGACTGCGTCGACGGCGGGTGTTGCTGGGGTGGGGCTTGCGGTGGCTGTGGTGGCTGTGGTGGCAGCCAGGGCGGCAAGGGTGCCGACGGCGGTGGAGGCAGCAAGGATTCGGCGCAGGGTGGGCATCGTGCGGTGGTCCCGTCTGTGCGGCTGTAGCGGCTGAAGAGCAACGTCCCCGCCATCCTCGTGATGCCCTGCCCCCGTCACATCCGGAACGACCCCCAGCACGGCCCGGTGTCCGCCTCCGTCCACCCCTGACCGCCACGGTGCCGCGACCCTGGAATCCCGTGCGGCTAAAGGAGGTGCGGAGGTGATCGCCGCGGTCTACCGTCGGCTGCATGGTGACATTCCAGGGGTGGCCGGCCGGGGTCGAGGCCCGCCCGATCGACAAGGCGGACACGCCGGCCTGGGCGGAGCTGCTGGCGGCGAAGGAGAAGGTCGACGCCGAAGGCGAGAACTACGACGCCGCCGACCTGCTCGAGGAGCTCGAAGACCCCAGCCTGGACCTGGGACGCGACACGATCGGGCTGTGGGCGGACGAGGTGCTGGTCGGCTACGGGAAGGTGCACGCGCCGGACCAGGTCGTCGACATCCACCGGATCCGGACCGAGGGGACCGTGCATCCCGAGTGGCGCGGCCGTGGCCTGGGGGCCGCGATCCTTGCCTGGCTGGAGCGCAGAGCAACCGAACTCCACTCCGCTCGGCAGCCGGGCACCGCCGGTGAGCTCAACACCCAGGCGATCTCCACGAACACCGGCGCCCACGAGCTGTTCACCAGCCGCGGCTTCGAGCCCTGCCGCTACTTCTTCCACATGCACCGCTCGTTCGACCTGCCGATCCCGGCGGTCCCGCTACCGGACGGACTCCGCCGGCTCACCTTCGAGCCGTCGTACGACGAAGCCTTGCGGCTGACCCACAACGAGGTGTTCCTGGACCACTGGGGCTCGACGCCGAGGAGTCCGGAGTCCTGGCGCACGTGGTGCACCGGCACCCGGGCTCTCCGTCCGAACCTGTCGTTCCTGATCCTCGACGGCGATCAAATCGTGAGCTACGCGCTCAGCTACGAGTACGAGGCCGACACGGTGGCCACTGGGATCCGCGAGATCTACATCGGTCAGGTCGGCACTCGTCGAACCCATCGCGGCCGCGGGCTGGCTCGGGTCGCGCTGGCCCGGGTGATGACCGAGGCCGCGGAAGCGGGGTACGGACGCGCGTCTCTCGGTGTCGACGCCGAGAATCCGACCGGCGCCCTCGGCCTGTACGAGAACCTCGGCTTCACCACCAGCGCGAAGATCGTCAGCTACCGGCTGGCGCTGACCGAGCGCTGACGTCCGAAGAACCGGAGTACGACGTAGCTCCGGTTCTTCGGACCTTGGCTCAGATGTGCGAGTCCACGACCGCGGGCTCTACCGCGGCCGGCTCGGTGGCGACATCAGCGGCCGGCGCCTGGTTGCGCCGGATCCACGGACGGACGCCGAGGACGATCACCGTGAGCGTCAGGGCGGCGTACACCATCGAACCGATGAAGGCGGCGTGCACGCCGTCGGTCAGGATCTCCCGGGCCCGTTCGGCCGGGTTGGCGGATCCGCCGTCCGCGATGGACGCGCGGCTCGCCGTACCGAAGATCGTCACCAGGATGCCGAGGCCGAGTGCGCCACCGACCTGCTGGAGAACGTTCAGCAGACCCGAGGCCGCGCCGGCGTTCTCCGGCTGGACGCCGGCCAGCGCGCGGCCGGTCAGCGGGATGAAGATCATTCCGGCGCCCAGACCGAACAGCACCAGCGGACCGACCACCCCGGTGAGGTAGTGGCTGTCGATGGTCAACCGGGTCAGCCAGACCATGCCGGCCGTCACCGAGACGGCACCGGTGATCATCAACTTGCCGCCGTCGACCCGGCCGAGCAGGCGCGGGACGATCCGCGACGAGGTGAACAGCAACCCGGTCAGCGGCAGGAAGGCCAGGCCGGCCTGCAGCGGGCTCAGGCCGAGAACGCCCTGCAGGTACTGGGTGAGGAAGAAGAACATCCCGAACATCGTGCCGACCAGCAGCAGCATGGTCAGGTACGCCGCCACGCGGTCACGGTCACGGAAGAGCCGCAGCGGCACGATCGGGTGGGTGGCGCGTCGCTCGATCAGGACGAAGGCGGCCAGCAGCACCAGGCCGGCGCCGAACGCCACCAGTACCTCGGCCGAACCCCAGCCGGCCTCGGCGACCCGGATGAAGCCGTAGACGAGCGAGGTGATGCCGAGCGTCGAGGTCAGTGCGCCCGCGACGTCGAACTTGCCGGTCTCCGGCGGGGTCTCGGCCAGCACCTGCCGGGCGGCGATGACCAGGCCGATACCGATCGGGACGTTGATGAACAGGCCCCAGCGCCAGGAGACCCAGTCGGTCAGCATGCCGCCGACGACCAGGCCGACGCTCGCGCCACCGGAGGAGACCAGGCTGTAGAGACCGAGCGCCTTCAACCGCTCCGGGCCTTCGCGGAAGGTCAGCATCAGCAAGGTCAGTGCGGCCGGAGCCGCGATCGCTCCGCCGATGCCCTGTAGGACCCGGGCGGCGAGCAGTAGCTCGGCGCTCGGGGCGAGGCCACCGAGCAGCGAGGCGCCGGTGAAGACGGTGACACCGGTGATGAAGACCCGGCGGCGGCCGAGCAGATCGCCTGCGCGGGCGCCGAGCAGCAGCAAACCACCGAAGGCGAGGGCGTAGGCGTTCTGCACCCAGGAGAGGTTGGACGGGCTGAAGTCGAGGGCGTGCTGGATCTTGGGCATCGCGATGTTCACCACGGTGCCGTCCAGGATCACCATCAACTGGGTGACCAGGATGACTGCGAGAACTACCGACGGCCGCCGCGCGGGCGTGCCGGTAGAGGCGCCGCTCGGCGCCGCGGATGTTGCCGACATAGGGTGACTTGCTCCTTACCCCGAAGGGGCTAGAGTGGAAAACAGCAGAAGTGGAGCGCTCCTCCGGATACGATACGGAGGACACCTCCGCTTTTTCAAGTGATTTAACGGAGTGACTTTCCGAGCGCGCCCCGCGGGCGCCCGAGCACGGCGAGGAGGCCGGCATGAACACCAGGTCGTCGGCTGCTGCGACATCAACGGCACCGTCGGCGGACCCGGCAACGTCCGCTGCTGCGGCACCGTCGGCGGAGCCGGCAGCGAGTGCCGCCGGTGGCCGGGGCGACGTGAAGTCGTGGCCGTGCACGCGGCCGTCGCGAGCCGATGCCGCGCGTAACTACGACCTGCTGGTGACGGCCGCGCGGAACGCGTTCGCCGACCATGGGACCGACACGTCGCTGGAGGAGATCGCCCGGCGGGCCGGGGTCGGGATCGGGACGCTGTATCGGCGGTTCCCGAGCCGGACCGCCCTGCTGGAGGCGGTCTACGTCGACGAGATCCAGTCGGTCTGCGACCGGGCCTACGGGTTCGCCGACGAGCTCGGGCCGTTCGACGCGCTGGCGGCCTGGCTGCGGAGCTTCGTCGGCTACAGCGTCTCGAAGAAGAGCCTGGCCGGTGAGCTGACCGTTGCTCTAGGCAAGAATTCCGAGTTCTTCACCGCCTGCAAGATGAACGTGCGCCAGGCCGGTGACCTGTTGCTGAACCGGGCCAAGGAAGCCGGCACGGTGCGGCCCGAGCTGGAGCTGATGGACATCCTCCGGCTGGTCGGTGGCATCACCATGGGCCGCGAGATGGAGCCCGACCAGGCCAACCGGCTGCTCGACATCGTCCTGGCCGGGCTCAGGTCCGTCCCCGAGAGCTGAATCGGCCGGCCCGTCAGCGGCTCACCGGGCGGCGGGTTTGCAGGTGGGCGCGGTCGGCGGCACTCAGCCCCGCGGCCCAGCCGGCACCGTTGGAGACCCTGGTCCGCCGAAGCGTCGTCTCGGGGAACAGCTTGACGAACAGTGCGTCCACCTGCTCCTCCCGTTTGCTCAGCACCGGTAGCAGCCGGCCGGCGTCCGCCTCCGGCACTGCGGCCCGCGTGGCCTCCGTGGTCGCTTGCAGTCGCTCGCCGATCCGTTGTGCGTAGGCCATCAGGAACGACTGGCGGAACGACCTCGTCCGGGACTCGCCGCGACGGCCGAAGTGCTTCCCGGCCGCGAGCATCGCCCTGTTCGCCTGGACCAGCAGCGACGTACTCAGCAGCTCGGTCAGCTGTAGGTCGAGCTCGGCGCCCACGATCGTCACCACCGCGAGCTGCTCCATCGACACCGTGCGGCAACTGTTCGCCGAGGCGACCGCCGCGACCAGCTGCGCCTTGGCCGACACGTACGGCGTTTCGACCCAGATCCGGCGCGCTCCGGAGTCGTCGTCGAGCACGTGCTCGGGATCGGCGTCCACCAGCGCCCGATCGAGGGAGAACTTCGCCATCAGCTCCTGGGCCTTCGCCGACAGTGCCTCGGCCTCGTCGGGAAAGTCGGTCGCCTCTGCCTTCGCCAGCAGCCCACGGATCCTGGCCAGCATCTTGCCGCTCGCGACCGGCGCGGCAGGGCCCCTGCGAACGGGGGCGGCCGCACCCGGTAGCGGAAACAGCCGGGCGATCCCGGGCAGGGTCTGCAGGAACCCGGTCAGCACCAGGGCATGATGCAGCGCCAGATAGCGGCCGAGTCGCCGGTCCGCGGCCCACGAGGTCAGCCCGAACTCGGCGTACGGCGGCTCGATGCCCAGCTCGGTCAACTGGTCCAGCCAGCGTGGATCGATGGCGGCCGCCGGATAGGACCGGTGCTCCGACGAGATCACCGCGAGCAGCAGGGACTCGATCATCGGCTCGAGCTTGCACCGGCCGTGCTGGACGACATCTCCCGGCGACCAGCCTCGCGACCAGGCGGCGCGGACCGATCCTTCGAGCGTCACCTGGACACAACGATCCACCTGCGCCTGGTCGCGCTCGTCGTACTGGCCGAGCTGGGCCAGGTACTGATCGGCCAGTCGCTCGTCCAGGGCGATCGCGGTCGCCGCCATCGGCAGCATCCGCAGGATTTCGTCGTCGGTCACGCACCGAAGTCTCGCATCCGCGGCCAACCCGGCGCTCGGGCTCATGCTCAGCTTGTGGACAACCGGCTCACCGGCAATCCGAAGGACGGGAACAAGTCGGGCCGATGGAAGGAGAAGACGGACGACACCCCCGCCTTGGTGAGAGTCAGCACCGACAGCGAGTGCGCATGGAACGCGTCGTCGCGACCGCGCACGTACCAGGCGAACGCCGGCTGCCCGTTCGCCGAGGTCTCCACCAGGATCCGCCGGCCCTCCCCCTTGACGACCTTTGCCTCGAGCAACCGTAGTACGTCCGCCCGTCCGTTGAACCAGGTGGGGATGGGCGGCATCTCCCAGCGGGTGTCCTGAGTCAGCAGGCCTTCCAGAGCGGCCAGATCGGCCTCCGCGAACGCCTTTGCGTACTGGTCGAGCAGCGCACGGCGTACGGGCTCTTCCGGTTCGCTGAACTCGTCCTCGGCCGGGGCGAGCCGGGCGATCTCGGCACGAGCGCGCTGCAACGAACTGTTCACCGCAGCGGTCGACGTCTCCAGGAACTCGGCCACTTCACCAGCAGGCCAGGCCAGCACCTCCCGCAGTACCAGTACTGCGCGCTGCCGCGGCGGCAAGTGCTGCAGCGCGGCAACCATCGCCAGCCGAAGGCTCTGCCGGTTACCGACGACCGCGGCCGGATCGGCGTTGAGCATCCGGTCGGGGAATGGCTCCAGCCAGCTGACCTCGAGTGCCGCGCCCCCTATGTCGTCCGGGTCGGTACCAGGGGCTCCCAGTGCGGACGGGACCATCCGGCGACTGCTGTGCTGCAAGGCGTTCAAGCAGACGCGGGTGGCGATCCGGTAGAGCCACGTCTTGATCGACGAACGCCCCTCGAAGTCCGCGAAGCCCCGCCACGCACGCAGGTAGGTCTCCTGTACGGCGTCCTCGGCATCGTGCAGCGACCCGAGCATCCGGTAGCAGTGCGCGACCAGCTCACCGCGGTACTGCGCGAACTCCTCCTCCAGGTTCATCCCACCTCCTGAACCAAACTGTCGACCACAGCAGGAGCAGGAACGAACGGAGGTTCCGTACGCCGACGCGCGATCCCCGCTCCGGCAGCAGCTCCGGCCAACGACAGGACGCCGCAGACCACCATCGCCCGGGTGAAGCCCGCACTGAACAACGCCGCCGAGCCGTAGCCGCCGTTTGTCGCGAACACAGCAGCCAGTATGGCGACACCGACAGCGCCACCGAGCTGCCGCATCATGCCGTAGATCCCGGAGGCGATCCCCACCGACTCGCGCGGCAGCGACCCGGTGCCTGCACTCTGCGCGGCCGGCATCGCCATGGAGACGCCGCACCCCGCGACGACCATCGGAGCCACCAGCGCGCCGTAGTGCACGCCCGGATCCGCGACCAGGCCGATCCAGGCCATGCCGATCGCGTTGAGCAGCAGGCCGGTCACCACCAGCGGGCGCTCACCGATGCGGTCGACCAGTCGTCCGGCGATCGGTGCGACCACGAAGAGCGTCGCAGTCCAGGGCAGTAGCTGCAGACCGGCCTTGAGCGGTCCGGAAGCCAGCACAGCCTGCATGAACTGCGCGACGAAGAAGACCGCACTGAACAGGGCTGCCGACAGGAAGAAGCCTGCCGCGTTGCCCGCGGAGAACGCCCGGTTGCGGAAGAAGCTCAGCGGCACCATGGGCTGCTCCGCACGCTTCTCCCACGCGAGGAAGCCGCACAGCAACAAGGCTCCCACCACGAACGAGCCGACCACCTCAAGGCTCGACCAGCCGGCTGCCGCTCCACGCACGACACCCCAGACGAGGCCTAGTACCGCCAGCGTGATCAGGGTCGCGCCGCGCGGGTCCAGTCGACGTGCGGCGCCTCTGCTCTCCGGGATCCGCCGCAGTACCAAGGGAATCGCCAGCAGGCCGACCGGGACGTTGATCCAGAAGATCCACTGCCAGGCAAGGCCTTCCGTGACAGCGCCACCGATCATCGGGCCGCCGAGAACCGCCAGGCCCGTGATGCCACTGAAGATGCCGATCGCCCAGCCGCGGCGTTCGGGTGGGAAGGCGGCGCCGAGCAGTCCCATCGCCAATGGCATCACCACTGCAGCACCGGCACCCTGGAGTGCGCGGGCAGCGATCAGCAGTGGCACCGAGGTCGCCAGTGCGCAGCCGACCGACGCCAGCGTGAACAGTGCGAGACCGGCCGCGAAGGTGCTTCTCCGACCCAGTCTGTCGCCGAGTGCGGCGGCGGTCATCAGCAACATGGCGAAGCTCAGGCTGTAGGCGTTCACCGTCCATTCCAGTTGTTCCATCGTCGCGCCCAGGTCCTGCCGGATCGTGGTCAGCGCCGCTGCCACCACCAGGACGTCGAGCGCGACCATCACCGAGCCGATCGAGGTCAGCGCCAGCACCCAGCGCTGTTCGACCGTGGTTCGTTCCTTGCTCACAGCTCCTCCAGAAACTCGCAGTCACTGGTACAGACAAGTGCGAGCGGCCGGAATCATCGCTGCGATGAGTTCCGCTCTCCGACGCGGTCTGAACCAGTGAGAGCAACCGCTATCGACGGAGGATGAGATGAGTACTTCGGTGATTCGTTACCGGACCAAGCCCGAGGCGGCCGATGAGAACCAGCGGCTGATCGAGATGGTCTTCGCGGAGCTGGCGGTCAAGGCTCCGGCCGGGCTGCGCTACAGCAGCTACCGGCTGGACGACGGCGTGAGTTTCCTGCACATCGCCGACGGCGACGGGCTGCAGGACCTGCCGGCCTTCCAGGAATTCCAGCGCGGCCTCGCCGACCGCCTGGTCGAGGGGCCCACCCGAACGCAGGCGACGCAGGTCGGCGGCTATGTCACACAGAGTTAACGATCCGGAGGTTTGAGGCTGCTTTAGGGGGCCGGAGCAACTATCTCCCCAAGAAAGCTACCGCTGGGGTCGGACCAGATCTACGGTGAAAAAGCTGGACCAACCAGGGGGAGGACCACTCATGACCCAACTTGCCGACAGCGGCATCGGAGACCTGAGAACGACGATCGGCGGGGCGGTAGTCGCCCCGGCCGATCCCGGCTACGACGACGCGCGCAAGGTGTGGAACGCGACGATCGACCAGCGCCCGGCGGTGATCGTCCAGGCGCGCAGCGTTGAGGACGTCAGTCGTGCCGTCGGCTTCGCGCGCGAGAACGGTCTGGAGATCGCCGTCCGGGGCGGGGCGCACAGCCCCGGCGGCGCCTGCACGGTCGAGGACGGCCTGGTGATCGACCTCAGCCGGCTCAACCAGGTCACCATCGATCCGGTCGCGAAGCGGGCCCGGGTCGGCGGCGGCGCCCTGCTCGGCGATCTCGACGCCGCGGCTCAGCAGTACGGCCTGGCGGTGCCCGCCGGCATGGTCAGCCACACCGGCGTCGGCGGGCTCACACTGGGTGGCGGGATGGGCTGGCTGACCCGCAAGTTCGGGCTCAGCATCGACAACCTCGTCTCGGCCCAGGTCGTCACCGCCGACGGCCGGATCCTGCGCGCTGCCGAGGACGAGAACCCCGATCTGCACTGGGCGCTGCGCGGTGGTGGCGGCAACTTCGGTGTCGTGACCGAGTTCGAGTTCCACTTGCACGAGGTCGACCCGATGGTCCGGTTCGGCCTGCTCTTCTGGGAGCTCGACAAGGGTCCGGAGATGTTCCGGCTGGCCCGCGAGGTGATCGCGAAACTGCCCCGCGAGGTGAACATCGTGATCGGCGGACTGAACGCGCCGCCGGCGCCGTTCGTCCCCGAAGAGCACCACTTCAAGCCCGGCTACGTCATGATCGTGACCGGCTTCGGCGAGGCCGAGGAGCACGAGCAGGTGCTGGACGAGCTCCGGCTCTCGCTGCCGCCGCTGTTCGAGTTCGCCACCCCGATGCCGTACGTCGCGCTGCAGCAGATGCTCGACGAGGCGAACGCGTGGGGACAGCACACCTACGACAAGGGCACCTACCTCGACGACCTGACGGACGACGTCATCGAGGTGCTCACTGATCAGCTGCCGCGCAAACAGTCGCCGCTGTCGGTGATGTTGTTCTACCGGCTGGACCAGGCGTACTCGGAGGTCGCCGACGACGCGACCGCCTTCAGCGGCAGCCGCGCACCGGGCTACGCGCTGTTCCTGGTCGCGATCGCCCCGACGTCCGAACTGCTCGCGCAGGACCGGGCCTGGGTGCGATCGTTCTGGACGGCGCTCCAACCGCACAGCCGGGGCATCGGGAGCTACGTCAACGCGATCAGCGACGAGGCGGCCGACGACCGGGTCCGTGCTTCGTACGGGGCGAAGTACGACCGGCTGGCCGCGATCAAGACCAGCTACGACCCGGACAACGTGTTCCACCGCAACGCGAACATCAAGCCCGCGTAGGGGCCAGCGCCACCGTGACGATGAGCGGACCGAGCTCGAGGGTCCGCCATCGCCCGGTGAAGTCAGCCGGTACGTCGAGGCCGTGCTCGGGCCACCACGCGAGCATCGGGACGTCGGCGAGTTTGCAGAAGCACTCCGCCCGGGTCCACCGCTGCCAGAACTCCTCGTCCCCGAACCGGCGCGCGAGCGGCGCGGGGACCACCTGGTCGGCGTACTCGGCGTCGATCGCGACCGACCAGCCGGCCGGCGGTACGCCGTACCAGCCGACGCAGCGGAAGTCCGGCAGGTGCGAGCGGGTGACGGCGCCGGCCATCTCCTCGACCGATCCCACCCGCAGGTGGTCCGGCGCCGAGGCGAGCAGGTCGTCAGATGGAAGCGGCACCATCGATGACGAGCACCTGGCCGTTGATGTTGGTGTTCTCCAGCAGCAGCATCCGGACCACCGGAACGACCTCCTCCGGCTCGGTCAGGTGACCGGTCGGCGTACGGCGGACGATCTGGTCGAGCTGGGTCTGGCCGAGCACGGCCGACATGTCCGAGGCGAAGAAGCCGGGAGCGACCGAGTTGACCAGCACGCGGCCGCCGAGTTCGCGGGCCATCGAGCGGGTCGCGGAGTCCATCCCGCCCTTGGTCGCGGAGTACGCCACCAAGCCGGGGTAACCGCGCTGGGCGCAGATCGAGGTGACGTTGACGATCCGGCCCTTGAGGCCCTTGGCCATCATCCGGCGCAGGACGAACCGGGTCAGCACCAGCGGCGCGGTCAGGTTCGTCTGGATGATGCCGGCGATCTGCTCGGCCGAGGTGTGCACGTGCAGCGAGTCCTGGCCGACGGCGGCGTTGTTCACCAGGCCGTCGATCGGACCGAGTTTGCCCTCGACCTCCTTGACGAAGTCCTGGGCGGCCTTGGCGTCGTTGATGTCGACCGAGCCGACGTGCACCTGGTCCGGGTACTTCTCGGCCAGCGCGGTCAGCTCGGGCGTGACGGTCCGGGCGAAGGCAGCCACCTTCACGCCGGCGTCGATCAGGTCGTTGACGAAGGCCAGGCCGAGGCCTTTGGACCCACCGGAGACGAGGACCACCTTCGAGGGCGGCACCAGAGTTGGTTCAGACATCGCTTTTCAGGGTCTCCTTCTGGGGAATCTCGTCCAGGAAGCGGATCCGGCGCGGTACGCCGTAGTCCGGCAGCCGGTTCGTGCACCACTGCACCAGGTCGGCGTCGGTGATCGGCCCGAGGTCGGGCTCGACCACCACCTCGGCGGCCACCATCCGGCCGACCAGCGGGGCCTTGCGGGCGAACACCCGGGCCCAGGCGACGGCCGGGTGGGCCATCAGCACGTTGCGGACCAGGCCGGCCGACACCTTCGACCCGCCGACGTTGATCTCGTCGGTGTCGAGGCGGCCGGTGATCAGCACCCGGTCGTCGACGAACTCGACCCGGTCGCCGGTCCGGTGCGCGCCTTCGAGACCGGCACCGTGGTGCGGCGAGCTGATCACCAGCTCGTCACCGTCCACGTGCAGGATCGGCCGCTCGGCCTCAGGATCGGGGTCTCGGTCCAGCCAGGCCTTGGGGAAGCCCGCCTTGCCGTCGTGGACGACGATCGAGGCGCCGACCTCCGACGAGGCGTAGATCCAGGAGATCCGGGCGTCGGGGAAGATCTCGTGCAGCCGGTCCAGGATCGCCTGGTCGACCGGCTCGCCGCCGAGGGTGATCTGCTCCAGCGGGACCTTGGCCAGCGCCTCGGTGTCGCGGTAGATCGTCTGCCGCCAGAAGGTCGGCGTACCGGAGGCCGCTGTGACGCCGTGCTCGGCCGCGATGGCCGGCCAGGTCTCCAGTTCCGAAGGCTCGATCACGACCAGGCCCTGGTCGGCCTGGGTGAGTGAGATCGTGATGACCTGCCACCACGCGTAGGTGCCCGGGGAATACGGCACGAGCCAGGTGCGGGGCTGCTGCTGGCCGCGGACCGTCGTCAGCGACTCGAGTGTGTGGCCGATCCGCTTGGGCCGGCCGGTGGAGCCGGAGGTGAGCAGCCAGACGCGGCCGGATTCCTCCACCCGCTTGAGTTTCGCGGGGGTGACGGAATGCTCGTCGCCGTTGGCGATCACGACCGCGAAGCCGGACTCGCCGAGCTCCTCGCGCATCGCGGGGTCGACCCGCGACGAGGTGGCGAC
Organism: Kribbella voronezhensis; assembly: GCF_004365175.1. NCBI lineage: Bacteria > Bacillati > Actinomycetota > Actinomycetes > Propionibacteriales > Kribbellaceae > Kribbella > Kribbella voronezhensis. The sequence goes on from NZ_SOCE01000001.1 coordinate 3,111,654, forward strand.
CAGCAGTTCGGTGCCGTGGACGGCGTGGTGCCGGACGGCCGCGAGCGCGTCGGCGCCGTTGTCCACCAGGACAGCCGCCGGGGAGGGCAGCTGCGGCAGCTTGTGCAGGGTCCGCCAGGTCAGCGTCTTGCCACCGACGACGACACGGTTGTCGTCACCGATCAAGGCGGTCGTACGACGCCGGCCGGTCACGCCGACTGAAGCTGCTCGATGAAGTCGAGGACGTCACCGACCTTGGCGATCTGCCGCAGGCCGGGGGCGTCGAAGTTCAGCTCGTCGCCGATCTCGTCCTCGACCCGCAGGGCCAGCTCGGAGAAGTCCAGCGACCGGAAGCCGATCTCACGCAGGTCCGCGCCGTCATCAGTCGGCAGCGTCTTGCCCTGCGCCTTCATCACCTCACCCATCAGGTCCCGGATCTGCGCGCGCGTCAACTCACTCATGACGCCAGAGCCTAGCGGCTCCCGCCCGTGTGTCCGACTTCGCGGCAGGACGGTGGTGGTCCAGGTCACTGACCGGGCCTCCGCTCAGGGGGTTTCGGGGGCCGGTTGCTGGTCGGCAGCCTCGGTACGGCGCAGAGCCGATCTGAACCGGCGGAGGCGGTCGCGGATCTCCCAGCCGATCAGGGCGATCACCGGGGTGGCTGTGGCGATGGCGGCGAGCAGCAGTTCCTCGACCGGCATGCCCGCGATGTGCTCGCTGATCAACAAGGTGCCTCCCGGTGCTGTGCATGACAGATTGAGAGGAATCGCCTACTCAGTGTAAGGAGATCGGTGCACGGGGTAAACAGGTCGTATCGATCGGCCTGTCATCGTGACGGATGGGGAACTTTCTGCCGCCGAGGGTCCTCTTGATGGGTAGGACGCGGACGAAGGGACCAGGGTGAACAAGGGCGGGCGGGCCGCGGTGATCGCGGCACTGGCGAGCGTGCCGGTGCTGCCGCTCGGCTGGTTCGCCGGGCTCCAGGCGCAGGACGCCTGGATTCCGGCCGCGTACCTCGGCTACCTGCTGGTCGTCATCGCCGTTCCTGGCACCGTGTTCTGGCGACGATTCACCGGTGGCACGGGCTGGTTCGCGGTCGACGCAGTCCTGGGTACGACGTTCGGCCTCGCCTGCGAAGCTCTGATCTATCCGCTCGGCCGCTGGCTGGGCATACCGCTGCTCGCCTTGGTCCTGCCGGCGCTGGCCCTGGGGATGATCCTGGCACTGCCTCGACGGCAGGAACCGGTCCGGCCGACGCCTTGGTGGGCCGTCGCCGGGGTGATGGTGTCGGTCGGGGTGGTGTCGGCCTGGTTCATCCGGGTCGGCTCCAGGGTGATAGCGCTCGACGGCCCGGCCGCCCTCCGGCCGAATTCGGACTCGCCGTTCCAGCTGTCGCTGGCGGCCGAATTGACGCATCACTTCCCACCACAGGTCCCGTACGTCGCGGGCGAGCCGCTCGCCTACCACTGGATGGTCTACAACCACCTCGCCTCCGCACATTGGATCACCGGGATAGAACTCGACGTGCTGACCCAGCGAGTGGTCCCGTTCGCGTTCATGCTGCTGACAGCGATGGGCGCCGCCGCAGTCGGCATGGTGCTGACCGGGCGGGCGGTAGCCGCGCCGATCGGGGCCGCGCTGACGGTGATGGCCGGAGATCTGTCTCCGTGGTCGTGGACGACGACCCACACGCTCTACAACGACGGCCCGCTCTCGATGGGCCAGATGATCAGTCCGACGCAAGCGTTCTCCAACCTGCTGATGCTGCCGCTGATCGCGGTCACCGCCCTGATCCTGCGCAGGAGACCCGGGCAGTCCCGAAGCCGCCTCGCCGGGCTCTTCCTGGTCGCCGCCGTGCTCATCGCAGTCCTGGCGATCACCAAGGCGACCGCACTGCCCGTGTACGCCGCAGGGCTGCCCGCCGCGTGGATCTACCTGTCCGTGCGTGCTCGCCGGCTCAACCTGCGCGCTCTCGTCCTCGCTGTGCTGGTCGCCGTCGCCTACGGCGTCAACTTCCTGGCGGTCCTCGGCGCCGAGAACCAAGGGATGGTGGTCAAGCCCGCCGAGACCTTCCGATCCATGCTGCAAGGGATGACCGTCGGCCTCGCCCCCGCTGTCCGGCCGGGTCCCTCGGTGCTGGTCATCGTCTCGACCGCGCTGCTCGTCGGCTGGCTGATGCCGGTCGTCGGCGCGCTCCTGATCCGTCGCCGGATTCCGGGCGATCCGATGGCGGTGTTCCTGGTCTTCAGCTTCGTCCTCGCGATCGCGGCCGCCTCGATCATGTACCAGTTCGGCCAGGCCCAGGTCTTCTTCGCCCGGAACGCGTTCCTCTACGGGGTTCTGATCGCGACCTGGGGTCTGTCGTCACTCGACCGTCGCGTCTACCTCGCGGTGGCACCCGCCCTCGCGCTCGGGGTCGCGGCGATCTACTACGGGAGATCGCGGTCCCCCGGCGTGATCACGGCCTGTCGCGATACCGGTTGCCTCGACCGGCTCTTCGCCGAACCGCTGGTGGTCGCGCTGATCGTCGTTGCCGTGGGCATCGTCGTACTCGGCCTCGTTCTCCGGGCTTCACGCCGTACCTGGGCGGCGATCGCGGTGGCGGCCCTGCTCGGGCTGACGGTTTCGCCGACCATCGTGAGCCTGCAGAAGTTCGCGGGACCGAGCACCTCGAAGTACGAGTCCATCGCCCCGGGTGGGATCGAGGCGGCACGCTTCATCCGCCGGCAGTCCGGGCCCGATGACCTGATCGCCACCAATATCCACTGCCGCCAACCGCCCACCAAGGCCGTCGAAGGTGGGCCGGGTGTGAACAAGCGGGCGGCCGAGAGATGCCACAGCGGTTCCTTCTGGATCCCTGGCTATGCGGAGCGGCGCGTGCTCGTCGAAGGCTGGGCGTACACGGCCAAGGCCAACAACCACGCCGTCACCTCGAGCGACGCGCTCTACGGCCCGTTCTGGGACCAGGAGAAGCTCCGCCTGAACGACGCAGCCTTCACCGCCCCGACCCGGGAAGGCCTGGAAACCCTGCGCACGAAGTACGGCGTCACGTGGTTGTTCGCCGACTCACGGGTCAATCCCATCCCCGACACCCTGAGCAGACTGGCCGAACTGAGATTCCGGTCCGGCACAGTCAGCGTCTATCAGCTTCGCTAGTTGACGGTCGGGATCGGCAGGCTCTGGTTCCACGTGCGGTCGAGCGCGGTGATTGTGTAGAGGTAGTGGTGGCCCGGGACTGCGGTGGTGTCTGTGTAAGTGCTGGTTCGCTGGGTGGCGAGAAGGTTGCGGGCGTCGTTGTCGGGGCACCAGTCGCCGGCGGTGAGGTCGCGGCGGTAGATCGCGTACGACGTGGTGTCGGCTGAGGTCGGGCGCCACTGCAGGCGTACGCCGGTGGTGGTGTTGCTCGCCTTGACTGCGTGCACCGGAAGCGGCGGGCGGGCGTCGAGGTGCGGCATGGGCGGCACCAGGGCGGGACGCGTGTACCAGTTGCTGTTCAGCAGCGTGGTCGCGCCGAGCCGGTCGGCGCGGACGTCCTTGGCGGAGAAGTAGATGTCGCCCTTGACCTCGGGAACCGTTGTATTGAAGGCCAAATGGTCACTCAGCTCGGCAGGGTCGGACCAGTCGGGCGACTGCGTCGACGTACCGACCTTGTAGGTGGCCTGGCCGATGTAGAGGTGTACGTCGGTGCCGCGGACCTGTTCGGCCCACCAGGGCACGATCTTGTTGTAGTCGGCCGGAGCGAAGCCGCCGGCCCAGTAGACCTGCGGGACGATGTAGTCGATCCACTCCTCACGCACCCAACGCCGGGTGTCCGCCGCGAGGTCGTCGTACGTCTGGACGCCTGCGGTGGTGTCCGAGCCGAGCGGGTCTGTCGCCTTGTTCCGCCAGACCGCGAACGGGGAGATGCCGAACTTCACCCACGGCTTGGCCGCCTTGATCCGATGTTGGAGCTCCTGGATCAGCAGGTTGATGTTGTTCCGCCGCCACTCGGCCAGCGTGGGGATACCGCCGCCGTACTGCGCGTAGGTGGCCGCGTCGTCGAAGACCTGCCCTGCCACCGGGTACGGGTAGAAGTAGTCGTCGAAGTGCACACCGTCGATGTCGTAGTTCGACACCGCGTCCATGATGGCGTCCTCGACCAGCTTGCGGACCGCCGGGATCCCGGGGTTGTAGTAGAGCTTGCCGCCGTACGGAAGGACCCACTCCGGGTGCTGCCTCGCCGGGTGCTCGGGGACGAGCGCGCTGAGGTCGGTGTTCATCGATACGCGGTACGGGTTGAACCACGCGTGCAGCTCGAGGTTCCGCTTGTGCGCCTCGGCGACTGCGAAGACCAGCGGGTCGTAGCCGGGGTCCCCGCCCTGTACGCCGGTCAGGTAGCGCGACCACGGCTCCACCTTCGACGGCCAGAACGCGTCGGCAGTGGGACGCACCTGCAGTACTACGGCGTTGTGGTGCTGGCGGACTGCGTCGTCCAGCCAGCCGACCAGCTCGGTCTGCTGCTGGGCCGCGGTGAGCCCGGTCTTGGACGGCCAGTCGATGTTCACCACCGAGGACACCCAGGTAGCCCGGAACTGCCGTAGCGGCGTACTGGGGTCAGCCGCGCAGGCCGTCTCGGCCTCCGCCGGCGGGGCGCCCGTCGTACGGGCTGAGGCAGGTAGGGCGCCGAGGACCAGGCCCGCTGTCGCGCCGAGTACGCCGAGGATCCGCATCACACTCATGTCACTCTCCGACCGAACCGTAGATGAAGGCGGAAAAATAGTTACACGCCTGGGCTCCGAGCAGAAGAGGTTGCGGCCGGCGATTCGATCCGGTGATGGCCCGATGCGGTAGCTGTCTAGCGGGCGAATGGCTGGTCACGACCGCCAGCCAGTACCGTGGGGACCGGATCAACCAGGGATCGAGAGGGCGGAAAGTGCTGCGTACGGCCACCGACGGCGACGTCGACATCATCCGGGTCCTGCGCAACCAGGAGCCCAACCGCGAGGTCAGCGTCAACGCCCACGAGATCTCCGCCGGCGAGCACGCGGCCTGGTGGGCCAAGGCCAGCGTCGACCCGACCCGGCGGGTGCTGATCTACGAACGCGACGGGGTCACCGCCGGAGTGGTGAACTTCTTCGACCTGGAGCTCGACGCCGAGCCCAGGACCGGCGCCTGGGGCTTCTTCCTGGACGCCGAGGGCCTGGCCGAGCGCGGCGAGACGCTGCCCGCGTGGATCGAGGTCATGAAGGATGCCACCAACTACGCGTTCGACGAGCTCGGCCTGGACGAGCTGCACGGCGAGGTGCTCGAGCACAACGCCGTGGTCCGGCAGATGAACCGGCGGTTCCGCTTCGTCGAAGGTGAACCGCAGACGCGGTACGCCGACGGCCGCGAGATCACCGTGTTCCCGATCAGCCTGCACAAAGACAACCGGCGCAAGCCGAAGGGAAACTGAACCTCATGAGTGCCAGCAAGACCATCAACTTCGGCGACGTCCCGGTCGGCCCGGACCACCAGCCGTTCATCATCGCGGAGATGTCCGGCAACCACAACGGCGACATCGAGCGGGCCAAGGACATCGTCCGCGCGATGGCGGAGACCGGCGTCCAGGCGCTGAAGCTGCAGACCTACACCGCCGACACGATCACCCTCGACGTGGACCTGCCGGCCTTCCGGCTGCCGTCGGAGCACGAGCTGTGGGGCGGCGCCCGGCTGTACGACCTGTACCAGGAGGCGCACACGCCGTGGGAGTGGCACGAACCGCTGTTCGAGCTGGCCAACTCGCTCGGCATGCTGGCGTTCTCGTCGCCGTTCGACCCGACCGCGATCGACTTCCTGGAGAAGCTGAACGTGCCGGCGTACAAGGTCGCCTCCAACGAGATCGGCGACCTGCCGCTGGTGCGCGGGATGGCCGAGACCGGCAAGCCGATCATCATCTCGACCGGTTCGGCGACGCTGATGGACATCGACGCGGCGGTCCGGGCGGCCCGGTCCACCGGTAACGAGCAGATCATCGTGCTGTCCTGTACGGCGAGCTACCCGGCGCCGGCCGACCAGTCCAACCTGCGCTCGATCCCCGTCCTGCGGGACGCGCTCGGCGTCCAGATCGGTCTGTCCGACCACACGATGGGCATCGGCGCCTCGATCGCGGCCGTGGCGCTCGGCGCGACGGTGATCGAGAAGCACGTCACCCTGTCCCGCGCCGACGGCGGCGTCGACTCGGCGTTCTCGCTGGAGCCGGCCGAGGTCAAGCTGCTGGTCGAGGGCACCAAGGTCGCCCAGCAGGCCCTCGGCGAGCCGATCGTCGGCCCCAAGCAGGCCGAGCAGAACGTGCTCCGCTTCCGCCGCTCGCTCTACATCACCCGCGACGTCAAGGCCGGCGAAAAGGTGGCCCCCGACAACGTCCGCTCCGTCCGCCCGGCCGGCGGCCTGGCCCCCGACGCCTTCACCTCGGTCGAAGGCCGCGAATTCCGCGTCGACGCGGTAGCCGGCACCCCGCTCACCTGGGACGTCCTCTGAGCTAGCACCACGAGAACGGGCCCCGGGATCACCCGGGGCCCGTTTCTCGTTCTGCCGCTGACAACCAAGTGCCCGGCCGGGGCATCTATCAGTTGTGGGATTTGTCGCGGAAGGTCCAGAAGTGGTGCAGGAGGTAGGAAACCACCGGGACGGCGCCGATGACCAGGGCCTGGGCGACGAGGACCGGGACGCCGAGGACCTCGATCAGCAGCGGCATGCCGAGCAGGGAGCAGCCCAGGCCGAACAGGTAGACCGTGTAGAACTTGGCAAAACCGCGGATCCAGCCGGCCGAGGTGGAGCCGAAGACGAAGTCGCGGTACAGCGGGTAGACGATCAGGGCGGTGGTGAAGTTCGCCGCCGCGGTGACCGCCAGGTACGGGATCGAGTGCTGGAGGAAGTGCCAGCCGAGCCAGAACAGGCCGAAGTACAAGGCATTCGTGCCGACGCCGACGATCAGGTAGCGGACCCGGTGATCCGCGGCGACCTTGGCGACCCTGCTCGCGGCGGGCTTGGGGCCGAGTTGAGCGACAGAAATGGCAGGACCTCTTCAAGTCGGTGGAAGAATCACGGTAGTTCGAATGCATGGAAGAATCGCAGCGGCGGAACCGCCGTGACCGCCTCCCCCGCGCCTGTGTCACCAGCAGAAGGGCCAGCAGTGTTCGTCTCCGTCGTCGTGCCATGTTACCGGTCGGCAGCCACCCTGCCGCGCCTCGTCGAGAATCTGACCCAGGTCTTACCCGACGTGACATCCGGCTACGAGATCATCCTGGTCGTCGACGGCAGCCCCGACGACACCTGGCAGGTCGCCAGCGAACTGTCGAACAAGTACCCCAAGACCCGGGCGATGCGGCTGGCCCGCAACTACGGCCAGCACAACGCTTTGATCGCCGGTGTGCGCAACGCGCGGTACGAGGTGGTCATCACGATGGATGACGACCTGCAGCACCCCGCCGACCAGATCCCGGTCCTGCTCAGGGCGCTCACCGACGACGTCGACCTGGTCTACGGCGTGCCGGTCGAGGAGGAACACGGCGTACTGCGCAGCTTCGCCTCCCGGCTGGTCAAGGGGGCGATGTCGGCCACGCTGTCGGTGAAGGACGCCAGGTCCATCAGCGCCTTCCGGGCCTTCCGGACCTTCCTGCGGGACGGGTTCGACGGGCTGGACGGGCCGCACGCGTCGGTCGACGTGGCGCTGTCGTGGTCGACCACCCGGATCGCGCAGACCACGGTGCGGATGGAGGATCGCGCCGAGGGCAAGTCGAACTACACCACCTGGATGCTGGTCAAGCACGCGCTCACCCTGATCACCGGCTACTCCACCGAGCCGCTGCGGCTGGTCGGCTACCTCGGCTTCATCTGCGCGGTGTTCGGGGTCGGTCTCTTCGGCGTGATCATCTACAAGTACATCGCGGGCGCGACGACCGTGGCCGGTTTCACCACGATCGCCTCGATGGTCGCCCTGTTCTCCGGTGCCCAGATGCTCGCGCTCGGCGTCCTCGGCGAGTACGTCGGGCGCCTGCACTCCGGCTCGATGGGCCGCCCGACCTACGTGATCCGCGAACGCACCGACGTCGACGCGCACCCGGACATCACGAGCGAGAGCGACTGAATGTACCTGCTCTTTCCCGGCCGGCATCACGTACTGACCCGGTTCCAAGCCGCGTTCCTCAAAGGACAAGATCGCACTGTCGTCTGGGCCGTGACGTCGGCGAATCACCACACCACCAAGCGAAATCCGGTTCCGTACCACCGGCGCGAGGCGGCGATCGAACGCTTCAGCCTCCAGACCGGCCTTCGGTCGCTGGTGATCGGCGTGACCGACACCCCGCCGACCGACGACTTCGCCGACGTCACGATCAAGGCGATCGAGGCCGGCACCGACGACCAGGTCCAGCTCGACCCCGCCAACACCGTGGTCGCGTGTTCGACCCCCGAGGTCGCCAAACTGTACGAACAACTCGGCTACCAGGTGATCGACGTCGAGCCGCCCGGCGAGTCGCGGCCGTGGGACGTCCTGCTCATGATTGCTGAGGGAAACGATGAGTGGCGGGAGCTCGCACACCCAAGCACCGTTGACGTCTTCGACCGGTACGCGCTGGACGCACACATCCGCCGCTGCGTGAACGACCCGGTCGTCGGCGACGACGGCGGGCTCACCACCACCCGCGACTACAAGACCTACGCGGACGCCTTCGAGACCGCGGCCGACCGGAAATGGCTGCAGATCAAGGACTTCGTCCGCCCCGGCCGGATCCTCGACATCGGCTGCGCGACCGGCGCCACCCTCCAGCTCGTCGACGCGGACCCGCGCTTCCACGAGTCCGACCTGATCGGCGTCGAGGTCGCCCGTCATCTGTACGCCGAATGCGTGCACAAGAAGGAACAAGGGCTCTTCCACAACCCGAACGTGTACTTCTACCAGCGCAACATGCTCGGTTCGGCCGTCTTCCCACCGAGGTCGATCGACACCACGCTGACGCTGGCGCTGACCCACGAGATCTGGTCGTACGCCGACGGCTCGCGGGCCGCCACGGTCCAGCGCTTCGCCGACGCCCTCTACGCGCACACGGCTCCCGGTGGCGTCTGGGTGAACTCGGATGTCTGCGGACCGGCCGAGCCCGAGCGCCCCGTGGTACTGACTCTCGACGACAGCGACGGGGCCAACCCGGACGTCGTCACCGAGTTGGAAGCGCTGCAGGATCCGGCCGCGTACGTCGCCGGATTGTCAACCAGGGCACGGTTCTTCCAGTTCGCGCACGACTTCCGGCGGAACGCGAGGGTGCCGTTCGCGTACGCCGAACGCGACGGCAAGCTGGTCCTGCGGCTGGCCGACGCGATGGACTTCCTGACCCGCAAGGACTACGTCGACAACTGGCTCAGCGAGACCCACGAGCAGTTCTGCGGACTGAATTTCGACGGCTGGTCCGCGGTCGCCAAGCAGGCCGGTTTCACCATCGACCCGGCGTCGAAGCCGTGGCGCAACGACTGGGTGATCATCCACCGGATCGCGCCGGTCGCCGCCATCGCCACCGCCACCGGCGACCCGATCGACTGGCCCGACACCCATCAGCTGCTGATCGCCCGCCGCTGAAACGGCAACGCCCGAAGAGCCGATCGGCTCTTCGGGCGTCAGTGGCTGAGAAGGATCAGCCGAGTTTGTTGCGGAGCTGGCGGTTCACCTTGCGCTTGACCTTGCCGGCGAACTTGCGCGGGTTGCGGATCATCGCGGCCTTACGGATCAGCTTGACCGCGGTATAGGCCTTGGAGTTGCGCAGCCGGGTGCGCTCCGCGTTGGCCTTCTGCACCTGGGTGCGCATCTCGCGGATCCGGGTCTCCCGCGTCTTCAGCGCCTTGTCGCGGAAGCCGAGGGTCCGCTCCAGGCCGAAGATCTGCCCGGCCAGTTCGAACGACTCCTGCTTCGCCCGCTCGGCCTCCACCAGCGCCGTCCGGACGTCCGGGGTCTGCGAGGCATCCGCCGGAATACCCAGGACGCCGGCCAGCGCCGCGGCCAGCTCCTTGCCACGGGCAACGTGTGCGACCGAGGCGGACGGAGTGTCCGCGGCGGTGGCCGGGACGGGCTTCGGTGCCTCGATACCGGACATCGCGACCCAGGCCGAGACGAGGTCGTCGCCGACCATCCACGGCGGCCACGGGTGCCGGCGGTGGCCGCCGATCAGCCGGTCGTGGAACCGCGCCCAGGCCGCTGCCAGCAGATCCTTGTCGCTCTCTTCGGCCACGGTCTGCCAGGGCGAGACGCCGAACGCGAAGCTGTCGCCGTCGACGACCACGTCGTCCCAGCGCAGCAGCGTCCGCGAACCGGTCTGCGAGCGGGCCCAGTCCCCCAACCGCGCCGCGAGGTCGCGGAAGCCGGGCACGTCCTCGGCCGCGGCAAGACGGAACAGCAGGGTCTCGGCAGTGACGCCACCCGGCACCGAAGCAGGCACAGCCGCCGCGTCGAACTGCAGCAACCCTTCAGCCTCAGCAGGTGCAGCATCCACCGCAACAGCCCAGCCGGCCTCGACAGCGTCCGCAGTCAGTACTGCGGTGTGCCCGGGCGTCTTCGCGTAGACACTGTGGCCGTCAGCGCCTCCGGTGACCGCGATCCAGCCGCTGGGCGTAGCTCCGAGGAGCCCAGCGCGAGCAGCAGACTCCGCACCCTCAGCAATCGGAGCCAGCAGCGGTACTACGGCGGCCGACGCCTCCAGGGCCTCCACGGCGAGCCGCGCGGGCAGCTGCCCCGGGCGAGCAGCGGCAGCGACCTCCGCACCCACCAGCGCGAATGGCGTCTCTTCGACCGAGAAAGCGGCGTACGAGACCGCGATGCCGAGGCCGACCCGCGACAGCTCAGCAGCGAGCTGGTCGGTGGAGACCGGGCGCGTCGGGTCGTCGTGCAGCGGGCGCCACTCGTCGTCGCCGTGCCGCTCGTCCGCGGGCCGCCGGTCCAGCAGGTTGGTCAGGGAGAACTCGTTCTCCAGCCCGAGCACCACCACGGCGCCGGGAGCGGCCACTGCGGCCAGTGCGTCCAGCCGCTGCGTCCAGCTCAGGTCGTCGCTGTCGTACCCGAGGACGCGGTCCAGTCCGTCAGCGGCAACCACTACGTCGAAGGGCGCCCGGTCGTCGCCGACCAGCCCGTCCAGGGCGCCGGCGATCACCTGCACCTGACCGAACTGCTCAGTGAGCTCAGTGGCGTCGGAGACGGACCGGACCAGCACAGTCGTCTCGGCAGCCTTGGCGACCACCGCCTCGACCAGGTCGGCGGCGTGCGGACCGAGGATCAGCGTGCGTCCCCCGTCGGGCAGTACGTCGGACAGGAGCGCGCGCAGTACCGGTCCCTGGACGGCCCCCCGCTTGCCGCTGTAGTCGCTCCACGGCTGCATCTCGCCGCGGACCACATCGACGGCCAGCTGGTTGTCAGACACGCTCTCTCCAATCGAACAACATGCGCAGTTCCTCGGCCGGCATCATCCATGGGACGCCGAGCTCGAGGTCGGTGGTCGCGCGGGCGGCGGCCAGGTCGATCTCCTTGCCGAGCATCTCAGGCCACAGCCTGGCGATCCGGCTCTGCCCGCCGAACAGCGGGTTCTCGCCCTCCATCTCCATCGGGTCGCCGTACACGGCCGGCTCGCAGCCGGCGGCGATGCCGTAGAAGATGGCGGTGGACAGCCGGTTCGCGGCCACCCGCTTGTGCTTGCGCAGCTCGGCCAGCTGCTTGTACAGGAAGCGCGGATCCGTGCCCTCGTAGGAGAACCCGCGACGGCCGAACGAGACCACCCGGAAGCCCGCGTCCTCGTAGGACTTGCGCACCTCGGGCCGGTCGTACTCGGTGTAGTACAGGCTGAACGTGACCGGGCCGGGCTCGGTCTCGCGGATCTCGTCGATCAGGCGCTTGTGGTCGCCCTGGATCTTGCCGCCCTCCCAGCCGTGGAAGAGGAACCAGAGCGTTCCTTCCCGCTCCTCCTCCGGCACCACGCCGAGGTCGGGCTCCAGCTCCTGCAGGTACAGGAAGGGGGCGCCGATGCTGTGGTAGTTCCGCCGGCCGAGGGCGTGGCCACGACGGCGCGGGGCGTCGCTCCAGGTGAACCGCCAGGCGCCGTCGTAGAACTCGTGCACCGGGTTCCAGCCGTCGGCGATGTTCCAGCCGTGCTGCAGGTAGCCGCGCAGACGGGGCGGGTACTCGTCGTCCAGACCGGCGTACCTGGCGAGGATGTGCGCCTGGCCGTAGTAGTGGTTGTGGTGATGCATCAGCGGACCTCGACGTGGAGAGTGCCGGCGTGCGGGCGCAACGCGGCGGTGTGGCCGTCCTGCTCGAGCTCGATCGGCAACCGGCTGGACAGGAACGGCTCGCACTGGACCGCGTGCGACGACCCGTCGGGCGCGGTCGCGAACAGGATCCAGTCCGCCAGGCTGGCCAGCGGGTCGGCCGAACTGACGGTGACCTCGGCCGGGACCAGCTCGGTCAACCCGACCGAGGCGGTCCAGACACCGTCGGCCACCGTCCGACGGCACTCGATGTCCTCGTGCTCGTCGTTGTCGTCCAGGTAGCGCCGCCAGCAGAACGAGTACGCCGCCTCGCCGTCGAGGGCGGCCCCGGTGATCCGGAGTTCCGGTCCGTTGCTCCCGGCAACCTCTTCGGCCCGGTCGGCGGCCAGCCGGAACGGCGACTCGTGCAGGTTCACGTAACCGCCGGTGGAGCGGGTCAGCGTCACCAGCCGGCCCTGCTCGGTATGGCTGGCGGCCCGCTCCGGAGCGGTCCACAGCAGCAGCCGGTCCTCGCCACCGGTGCCGACCAGCCGGAACGCCCAGGTGGTCCGCTGGGTGAACGGGTCGTCGGGGTTGGTGTCCTCGATGATCGGCCGGATCGGGATCCGGGCGGAGAAGTCGCGGCCGTCGCCGGACAGCGTGAGCGGCACCGACTGGTCCTGACCGGCCAACGGCCTGGTGACCTGCAGCTTGGGGTCCGTCAGGTCGGCCGGGACGCGGCCGTGCAGCACCAGCGCGTCGGCGGTCTGCTCCACCGAGGTGAGCCGGCACGGGTCGACCATCCGGCGCAGCACGAACGCGCCGTCCGCGCCGGGACCGGGCTGGATCCAGCTCTTGGCGTCGATCCACGCGCCCGGCGGCCAGCCAGGGCTGCCGGGCCGCTGGCCACGCAGCTTGCCGTGCCGCCGCAACCGTCCGGAGCGCATCCGTACGACGAAGTGCGCCGGGGCCGCGGTGTCCTTGAGCTGGCCCAGCAAGGCCTTGTCGAGGCGGACCTCGAACCCGACGAGCGCGGGGTCGCCGTGCGTGTCGGTCGCGTCGTACCGGCGTACGGCCAGGGGGGTTTCGGCGCCGGCGATGACGAGCGCGATCCGCAGGCTGGACGACGTCTTGGTCTCCAGGTGCCGGATCTCGGCGGTGCCCTTCACGGACAGCTCGCTGCCCTGCCAGGCCACCTCGGTCACGCTGGTCGCCAGCGTCAGGTCCTTCATCGGCAGCCGGTAGAGCTCCCGCGGCACCGAGCTGTTCTGATCGTGGACGCCCGGGTAGTTGTGCTCGAACTGCCAGGAGCGGCGCGGACGCGCCAGCGCGCGGGCACCGCCGCGCAGCCCGCCGTCGTTGCGGAAATTCGCCAGCCGGCGGAGCAGGTCGACGTCACCGGCGCGCAGCGCGGAGTGCTGCAGCCGGTCGTAGCTGTGGGCCCGCTCGAGCACCTTCTCGTCCAGCCGGTCCAGCAGCCGCCGGGCCAGCTTGATCAGGTTCTGCTCTTCTTCGGGCGGTGCGGCGCCGAACGCCATCATCAGCGTGAGCATGTCGATCTGGGTGAAGTGCGCGTGCACCCGCGGCCGCACCTCGCCGATCGCGTTCTCCACCAGGTCCATCACCATCTCGGCGGACCTGACCCGGTCCTCGAGGTTGCCGAACTGGAACTTCTGCTGGGTGATCGACTCACCGGACTCGCGCTCGCGCCAGTAGTAGACCGGCACGGCCAGCGCGTCCACGGTGACGGCGTCCAGGTGCGCCTTCAGCGTGACGGGGTAGTCCTCGTAGCGGATCGCGGGGAACTCGTAGCCGTACTCGTCCCAGAACGACCGCCGGTAGACCTTGTTCCAGACCATCCGGTCCAGGATCAGGTCCGGCGTCTCGATCACGTGCGTGGCCAGCCGGTCCTTGGCGAACGGCAGCCGGTGGATCCACGACGGCCGGACACCGGAGGAGTTGTTGAACCGCCGCGCGTTACCGCCGGCGAACGACGAACCGGTCGTGTCCAGGGTCCGGATCAGCTTCTCGAAGCCGTGCCGGGTGACCAGGTCGTCGCTGTCGACGAAGGTGATGTACTCCCCGTCGGCGTGCCGGACCCCGGTGTTGCGGGCCGGGCCGAGGCCCTGGTTCTCCTGCGTCACGATCCGGAACCGGGGATCGCGGCCGCAGAACTCCTTGGCGATGGCGGCACTGTCGTCGGGGGATCCGTCGTCGACCAGGATCGCCTCGAAATCGGTCCACGTCTGCCGGGCGATCGAGTCCAGACACTCCCCGATGTAGTCGCGGACGTTGTAGAAAGGCACAACGACACTCAGCCGCGGCGTCACAACGGCGTTCTCCTCGGCTCAGTCGGCAGTTCGGTCAGCATCGACATCCCGGTCGGCATCACGCCGGACCCGATGCTGCTGCGGCACGCTCGCTCCGGAGCAACCAGAGGCCGGGCGGCGACCAAAGATCTCGCGGTCATGTTAGCACCGGGCAGGACCGTCACCGACCTGTGCATCACCCTTCGCGACCGGCCGCTTCCGGTTCACCGGACAGCAATCCGGGCGTCACGAGATGGACAGTCAGCAGCGTGTGCACGGGTTCGAAGCCGTACCTCGCCCAGGCCCGCTGCACCCCGGTGTTCTGCCCCTGGGTGGAGATCACCAGCCGGCGCGACGTACTCGCGTCCTCGACCGCGGCCAGCAGGTGCCCGTAGCGTCCGCGACCCTGTTCGGCCGGTACTACGCCCGCGAGCTCGATCTCGGTCCAGGACTCCTGCTGGTCGACGGTCGCCAGTGCGAGCACCCGGTGGTCCGGACCACGCAGTACGACCGCACCCTCGTCGGCGATGCTGCGTCGCGCCCACTCCTGGTAGCCCGCGAGGGCCAATGCCCTGTCGAACAAGGGATTCGCGCAGTAGTGATTGCCGTAGTCACCGAAGATGTCGCCGACCAGGTCGTCCACCAGGTCGTCGTCGATCGCCCGCTCCAGCCCGGCGTTGAACCCCGCCAGTGGAGCCGGGCGGCGGCCTTTGCCGACCGGGAGCGACCAGTAGACCAGGCTGTCGGCCAGCAAGGCGGTCCGCGGCCCACTGGCGAGCGCGGCGAACCACTGCACTTCGCGAGCCGGATAACGCAGTACGACGACGTCGGCCGTCGACTTGTCCACCGCTGTGAGCACCTCGGCCAACTGGGTTCCGGCCGAGGCCGAGACGGTGACCCGGTCGACCGAGACCCCGAACCGCTTCGATTCGTACGCCGAAGGCGCGGTGATCAGCTCGCCCGCCTCGAGCGCGTCGTACCAGCCCATCAGAGCGGGTACGAGAACAGGCCGTCGAGCACGCGGTCCTGTTCTGTCTCGGTGAGCTGGCTGAACAGCGGGAGTCGCACCAGCCGGCTGCTGAGGTCCTCGGTGACGTCGCAGCCGCCCGGACCGACCCGGCCGTACTTCTTCCCGGCCGGAGCCGAGTGCAGCGGCACGTAGTGGAACGCCGCGGTGATGTTGCGCTCGCGCAGGTGCGCGATCAGCCCGAGCTGGTGCTCATGGGAGGGCATCACCACGTAGTACATGTGCGCCGGGTGCACGCAGTCAGCAGGGACTGTCGGCAGGCCGACACCGTTCGCTTGGGCCCACTCGGGGAGCTTGTCGTGGTAACGCTGCCACATCGTCAGCCGCGGTGCCTGGATCTCTTCGAACAGCTCCAGCTGGGCGGTCAGGAACGCAGCGAGCGGGTCGGCCAGCAGATAGCTGGAGCCGATGTCGATCCAGCGGTACTTGTCGACCTGGCCGCGGAAGAACTGGCTCCGGTTCGTGCCCTTCTCCCGGATCACCTCGGCACGGTGCAGCAGGTCGGCGTCGTTCAGCACCAACGCGCCACCCTCGCCGCAGTGCACGTTCTTGGTTCCGTGGAAGGACTGCGTCGCCATCTGCCCGAGCGAACCGAGCGGACGGCCCTTGTACGAGCCGCCCAGACCGTGCGCGTTGTCCTCGATCACTGTCAGCCCGTGCTTGTCGGCGATCGCCAGCACGGTGTCCATCTCGACCGCGACGCCGGCGTAGTGGACCACCACGATCGCCTTGGTCCTGTCGGTGATCGCGGCCTCGACCTGCGTCTCGTCCAGGTTCAGCGTGTCCGGCCGGATATCTACGAACACCGGTACGGCGCCGCGCAGCGCGTACGCGTTGGCCGTCGAGACGAAGGTGAACGACGGCATGATCACTTCATCGCCGGGCTCCAGGTCGAGCAGCAGCGCGGTCATCTCCAGCGCGTGCGTGCAGGAGGGCGTCAGCAGCGCCCCGACGCCACCGGCCAGCTTCGTGAGCAGCTCGGAGGCGCGGGCGGTGAACGGGCCGTCCCCGACCACCGCGGCCGAGGCGAAGGACTGGTTGACGTAGGCGAGTTCGTCGCCCGCCACAAAGGCCTTGACGAAGGGGATCGGAGACAGGTCGGGCATGGTGGAGGAGCCTACCCGTGGTCGGTAGCGCGGTCCGAAACAGCTTCAGCAGCAGCGTCGTCGAGGGCTTCGGCGTACGAATGGTGACCGGGGTCCTCGAGGCTGTCGTAGCCGATCATGAACTGCGGCCGCCGCTGGCTGGCCTGGAACAGGCGGGCCACGTACTCCCCCAGCAGGCCGAGGCAGAGCAACTGAAGCGCACCGATCGTCCCGACAGCCAGCACCGTGGAGGTCCAGCCGGGAATGCTCCGGCCGGTCAGCTTGATCGCCAGCGCCGCCAGCACGACCCCCACCGACAGCAATCCCCCGAGTAGCCCGAGCCAGGTCGCGAGCCGCAGTGGCGCCGCTGAGAACGCGGTCAGGCTGTCGAAGGCCAGCCGGAACATCTTGGACACCGTGTACTTCGTACTGCCGGCAGCCCGCTCCGCCCGGACGTACTTCACCTCCGCACTCGGGAAGCCCAGCCACGGGATCACCAGCCGGAAGACCCGGCCGTCCTCGGGTAGCTGGTTCACTGCGTCCACCACGCGCCGGGAGACGAGCCGGAAGTCACCCGCGTCGAACGGCAGATCCCGGCCGACCAGCCGGCACATCAGCCGGTAGTAGAGCCGCGCGGTGGTCCGCTTCGCCCAGCTGTCACTGGAGCGGTCGGAGCGTACGCCGTACACGACATCGACGTCGTCCTTCCGGGCCGTGGCGAGCAGCTCGGCGATCACCTCGGGCGGATCCTGCAGGTCGGCGTCGATGGTGACCAGGTACTCACCGCGAGCCAGCTGGAAGCCGGCCGACAGGGCGGCCTGGTGCCCGCTGTTGCGCAGCAGCCGGACCAAGCGGAGCTCCGGCCAGTCCGCGCTCGCGCTGGTGAGCAGTGCGGCGGTCCGGTCGCGGCTCCCGTCGTCGACCACCACCAGCTCGTAGCCGAGCCCGAGACCGTCCAGCAGCGGATGCATCCGCTCGAGGAAGATCGGCAGCACGTCCTCCTCGTCGTACATTGGTACGACGACGGACAGCACGGGCCGAGTGGTTTGCATCGAGAAGCCCTCCTCCGGCGAGGTTACCCGGCCCGGCTCACCTGGGGATCCCGCTACCCTCTGGTGGTGCCGACGATGACCAATGACACCGCCAGTAGCCTCGCTACTGCGGAGCGTGAGGTCAGCCGGACCGTCCCGTCGCTGCTCGGTCTGTTGCCCTGGCGGGCCGTCGGCGCCGGTGCGGTGAAGGCGGCGGCCGGGATCGCCCTGGCCTGGTTGACGATCTGGTTGATGGCCGGTCACTCGTCCAGCCACGACATCGTCGCGCTGCTGCGTTTCTGGGTCTTCGGGATCACCCTGCCCGGCACGCTGCTGTGGCGCCTGGCCAGCCCGTTCCGGCACAACCTGATCGAGGACTTCGCGGCCGGATCGCTGGTCGGCGTGTCCCTGCTGATCCTGGTCTATTTGGGCGTTGCCCCGCTCGGCGGCCAGCGGTGGGCCTGGCTGTGGGCGGCGCCCGTGATCATCCTGGTGACCGTCGTGCCGAGCTGGCGACGACGCTGCCTGCAGCGCGTCGAGCGGCCCGTCTCACCCTTGACCGCCTGGTTGGTCGCCACCACGCTGGCGCTGCCGCTCTACGCCATCGGGCGGTACCGCGTGCTGGCTCCCGCGCCGTACACCGATGCCCGCTCCCACGTGCCGGACATGGCCTTCCACCAGGCGCTGGCCGCGAGCGCGAAGTACGACGTACCGCTGCAAGCGCCGTACGTCAACGGCGAGCGGATGGACTACCACTACTTCTGGCACCAGTTCACCGCCGCCACCTCCTGGGCCACCGGGGTCGACCTGACCGACCTGATCTACAACATCGGCTGGATCCCCCTCCTGCTGGCCGGCTGTGCGCTGATCTACGCGCTCACCGATCGGATCGCACCAGGCTCTCGCTGGGCGGGCCCGCTCGCCATCGCCGTCGCCGGTATCGCCGGCACCGTCGATGCGTACCCGGCCGTGCGGCTGCCGGCAGAGAGTCTGATCAGCTACTACTGGGGCAGCCCGACACAGAACCTCGGCGGCGCCCTGATCACTTTGCTGGCCCTGATCGGTGTCGATCTGCTGCGCGGGAGAAGCGGGCCCGCCACCTGGGTCCTCTTCGTCGTGATCGCCGCGGCCGCGTCGGGTTCGAAGGCGACCGTGCTGCCGATGATCATCTGCGGGCTCGGGCTGGTGGTGTTCATCCGGCTGCTCTACGGCCGCTTCGCCAAGGGCGCCCTGCTGATCGCGATCGTGCTCGGCGGGATCTTCGTGGCCGCCATCTTCGTTGTCTTCGGCAACAAATCGTCCGGCCTCGCGGTCCGGCCCTGGGTCACCTTCGCGAAGGTCGGCCTCTATCCGCTGGTCGCCAAGCCGGTGGACGGCGGCGGATTCGACCACGCGGCGATGTGGATCGGCGGCATCACCTTGTGCCTCGGCCTGCTGCTCGGCTCGGCCGGCCTGCTGGTGCTGCTCGGTACGGCGGCCCGCTGGTTCCGCGATCCGGGGATGATCTTCCTGGTCGGCATCGCGATCGCCGGCTTCGGCGGGCTGGTACTGACCGACCAGCCGGGCACCAGCCAGCTCTACTTCCACCGCACCGCGGTGCCGATCATCGCCGCGCTCGCCGCCGCGGGCGCGTGGATGCTGGTGTTCTGGTTCGCCGACCGGCGATCGGGCGTGCTCGTGTTCGTCTCGCTGCTCGGCGGGATCGGAGCGACCGCCGCGGCCCGGGCGATCGTGAAGGCCCACCCGGGCGACGGCAAACCGTTCCGGACGCCGGACGGCAGGCTCACCGGGCTGATCGCCCCGTGGGTCTGGACCATCACCTTCCTGCTCGCGGTCGCGATCCTGGTGACCGTCCTGTGGAAGGTCGCCAAGCGGCGAGGGCGGCCGACCAGAGTGGCGACAGCATCCTTCGTCCTGGCGGGGATGGGCGCCGGGCTCTTCCTGCCCCTGCAGGCGATGGCCTCCTATCACCGCACCGACCTGCCTCCGCTGTCCGACGACTTCAAACTCGGCCCGTCGGCGACCCAGACCACAGCCGCCCTGTGGCTGCGCGACCACACCGCGCCCGGCGAACTGATCGCCACCAACGCGCACTGCACGATGAAGAACACCACCGGCTGCGACTCCCGGCACTTCTGGATCGCCGCCCTGAGCGAACGCCACGTGCTGGTCGAAGGCTGGGGCTACACCAACACCATCAACGAACTCGTCGCGGACACCGGGATGAGTCCGAACGGCCTGCCGTTCTGGGACCAGCAGAAACTCGAGGACAACGACCGCGCGTTCATCACCCCGACCCGCGACAACCTGCGGCTCCTGAAGGTCAAGTACGGCGTCCGCTGGCTCTACGCCGATCCCGCGCAGACCGTGGTCGAAACGGCCAAGCTCGACACGCTGGCGACGCTTCGTTTCAAGGCGTCCGACGCGCTGATCTACGAGCTTCCGTAACCGCAGCAGCGCTCACGCGGGCAGCACCCGGACTCCACCGACATCCACCGATCCGGCGTCCTCGACCACGATCGGCCGGCGCCCTCGGCGCGGCGGCGGGTTGCCGACCTCGACCGGCAGCGGCTCGACCGTCACGTCGCGAAGATCGAGGTCGACGAACGGGCGGGTGCTGACGGCTCCGTCGACCTCGCTCCGGCCCCAGCCCGCGACCCGGATCGCGTAGAGATCACCGCACCAGCCGATGGCACAGTCGCGGATCGACAACCCGTGATTGATCCCGCGCCCGGCACCTTCCTCGCGGTACCGGTCGGTGTTGTCGCCGGGCAGCAACCTGAAGCCGATCTCCACCCGTTCGCAGCGCACGTCACGGACCTCGACGTCGTGCACCGAGCTGAGACAGAAAGCCTCGAAAGCGTCGTACACCCGGAGCCCGTCGACCTGGAAATGATGCGGGTGCAGCGAATGCCCGGTGATGTCGCTGACTCCGGCGCCGACGGCACCCCAGTGCGCGATGAACGCCGTACCGCCGCCGTGTACCTCGAGATCCGACAAGCGCACTTCCCGGACCGCGCCGATGAGGGTGAGGTTGTTGGCCGCACAGCGGCCGGGGCGCCGGACGACCAGCCGCCGTACGGCGATCCGCTCGATCCACTCCGGCTGCTCGGCATAGAAGTACCGGCCGATCGTGACGGCGGTCCATTCCGCTCCGTCGTGCGGACCGGGTGAGGCGTCGGGGAGCTGGAGGGTCAGGTCGGTGACGGTGACGTCGGAGCCGAGGACGTGGATCAGCGGCGCCGACTCGGCCTGCGCCCGGCACAACGTCGTACCGGAGCCCGACAGGGTCCACGAGTCGGTGAGCACGAGACCGCCGGTGATCGGATAGGAACCGGCAGGCAGGAGCAACCGTCCCGGCTCGGACTCGGTCAGCAGGCGGCGAAGCAACTCGCCGTTGTCGTCACCGTCGTCACCGAGCCGTGGCCGGTAGTCGCGAACAGTCAGGACCCGGCCCGTACGACGAGGTCCCAGCGCACCGTCGCGCCTTCGGCGATGTCAGGCACCTCGCTCAGCCCTGACGGGTCGACCGTCAGCCGAACCAGCGCCGGAACCGTCAGCGGTCCGTCGGTGACGATCTCGATCTCGGTGCCCTGCTGCGCCCGCACCTGCACACCCGGCACCGGACCGGCTTCGAGACCGGCCAGCTCCACCTGGACGACGTTCCTGCTGACCAGGTCTGCCATCGCCTCGGCGAGCGGGTTCGGCGGCGGGCCGGGCGGAACCACTGGCGCGGGCGGTGGGGGCGGGGGCGGCGGTGCGACCGGTCGGCCCTTGGCGGCGCGCACGATCCTGCGCTTGAGAGCGGCCGCACGCCTGCTCGTCCTCCTCGCCACCGGAACCGCGGCGACCGGGACGACCCAGCGGGCCGCACGCTTGACCCTGCGCTTCAGCAGGCGGGCGGCCCCCGGGCGCCGCGGCACCGGCGGAGGAAGTGGTTGGGGCTCGGGTTCCGGCTCGGGCTGGGGCGGCGGTTCGATCAGGGTCGCCCGGGCGATCCAGCGCCGCGGGCCGCTGCCGGGATTGGCCACGAAGTACCCGCTGTGGATCGGCAAGGTGCTGTCGGTCTCGGCCGGGACGTTGCCGGTCGAGACGAGACCGGCTGTCTGTTCGCCGTCCACCTCGGTGAACTCGACCCGCTTCACCAGAACGCCGACCGCTCCGACCGAAGCGGCCGGAGCCCACGACGGCCGGCCGTGGTCGACGCTGACCACCTCCAGGACGAACAACCCCGCACTGCTCAACTCGTCGGGGCGGAGGTCGAAGGTGACCACCCCGTCGGCGACTCCCGAAGCCGCTCCCTGCCGGTTCAGCAGCACGGCACCGCGGGTCCTGCCCTGCGAACGAACCAGCAGCAGGCGCGGCAGACCGGTCTCCCGCGTCGACACGTCCAACGGGACGTGCTCCTGCCACCAGCCCAGGGCCATCCCGTCGAAGCTGAAGTGCGCGGTCACCCGGACGGGCCGGCCACTCGGGGCGACCTTGGCGCCGAGCAGGGCCGGCGAGGCGACGAAGCGGCCGATCACGGCGACGCCGCGAGACATGCAGTCGATCAGCATCAGGTCGCTCGGCCGCCCGGAAGTCAGCACGCCGGGCACCGCGAGCGGCTGCGGCACGGAGTCGAACGCGGTCTGGAAATGCGGTGTGGTGAAGACCTTCACAGCTCGTTCACCCCGCCCAGTGCCATCGCGAACTCCTCGGCCGACAAGGTCAGATCGGTCCGGGTCAGGAACGGATCCTTGCGGACCCACATCCTGCGCACGGCGGTGAAGGCCGGGTCGGCATCGGCCTCGATGTGCTGCATGGCCACCCGCAGGGCAACCATCAGGAACTCCATCCGGCCCATCTCCCAGTGCTGCACGAGCGGTGTCGAGACGTCCGCTCCGCTGCGGTAGAACCAGGCCCAGAGCCGCGCCCGCTCGATCTGCTCGTCGGTCACCAGCCGCCGCCCGGCCAGCAGACTCTCGATCGATTCGTCCAGCTTGACCCAGTAGTCGTCGGCGTCCTCGGCCAGGATGGTGAAGCCGCAATGGCTCCACTCCGACCAGCCGGCCTGGATCGCGGCGATGCCGTACGCCGGCAGCTCGGTGCTGATGCTGCCGCGCACGGTGACACCCAGATCGACCAGGCTCCACATCACGTTCTTGCTCATCTCGAGGCTGGGCAGGAAGACCAGCGGCGTACCGGCGTGCTTGTCCTTGAGGTTGTCGAAGAAGCCGGTCGAGTCGTAGAGGTGCTGGCTCGGGTGGTCGATGAACAACCAGTTGACGTCGTCGCGCTTGGCCGCGAAGTCGGCCGTCGCCTCGTACCAGGCGCCGAGGTCCTCGAAGCACTCGACGTTGGTGTTGAGGGCGTCGGAGACGGCGTGGTTGTACACCGCGATCACCGGCTTGTCCGGATCGAAGCCGTACCTGGCCAGTGCGTGCTCGCGGACCGAGAGCCGGTCCTCGGGCGTCTGCAACTCGATCGCCGAGATCGAGCCGCCCCGCCACCACGACGGCTTGCCCCAGGTGCCCTTCACCCGCGAGGCGGTCAGCTCCGCACTGTTGCGCAACTGGTCGCGGTTCGGCCAGACGTAGGACTCGAAGAAGTCGGCGATCTGGTGGGTGAGCTCGGCCCGGAAGGTCGGCGCACCGCGCTTGGTCTCCGGGAAGAGCGCGTACGCCTTCAGGCTGCCGGTGCTCTGGACGTGCACGGTCGGCACGTTGAAACGGCCGGCCGACTCGACCGCCAGGCCCCACAGGTTGTAGTCGACGTGACTGGTGATCAGCGCGACCGGATCGAGCCCGGCGAACAGGGCGTCGTACACGTTGGAGAACTCCGCGCTGCGCTCCTGGACCTGCGCGTACTTCGCGCCGGCCCGGATCTCGTCGGTCACCCGCGGAGTCTTGAGCACCCGGCAGACCGTCGCCCGGACGATCTCGGCCAGCACGTCCGGATCGATCCCCGACCCGGTGACCGGCAGGTCCTGGCCGGCCACGTGCAAGGCGCCGGGGTCCGGATTGCCGATCCTGCTGTCGACCAGGTCGTGGATGTCGATCACGTCGACGGCGCCGTACGCGTTCGAGATCGCCGACAGCGCGTCGCTCTCGAAGAACGTCCAGAGGATGTCGTGCCAGTCGTCGTCCGCGCCGGTGAAGACGACCAGCCTGGCGGGGACGAACCGGCGCAGCGCGTTCGCCACGGTCAGGTTGCGCAGCGTCACCCGGAGGTCCTGGCTCATCGCCTCGACCAGGATCACCCGCTCGGAGTCCGGGAGCACGTTCCGCTGCCAGAACTCGGAGGCCGCCGCCAGGAAGAGCGGGAACTCCTTGATGTCCATCGTGCGTTTCGGAACGGTCACTGTCACCAGAGAGTTATAGCAGTCAACCCCTGTTTGTGTTATTTGTGCCACGTCACTGATCCAGACCAGTTCGGGTTTTTCACCGTCCGGGGAGCTCGTAGACCAACACCTGGGACTCCCGATGCCGCAGTACGGCCAGCTGGCCCAGGGTCGCCGAGACGGGCCCGTCCCGAAGGTCCGCGTAGATCCAGCGCACGCCGTACTGCGAGCGTAGGCGGTCGAGCAGTTGCGGGGTCGGAGCGGTCAGGGCCTGGCGGGTGAGCTCGACCCGATCCGGCCAGGGCGAGGGCTGGAAGAAGTACTTGATGCCGTTCACCCCGTTGTTCGCCATCCCCTGCTGCGTGTAGGCCCAGCCGTCCAGCAGGACGCGCCGGCCGGCGATGCCGCTCACGATGAACCCCCGGGCATCGCACCCGGGTCGCTGCGGACCAGCAGGACGGCAGTAGGTGTTGGCGAGCACGACGTCGTCCGGCGCGGAGTTCCTTGCCAGCCAGCGCGCTGCGGCGAGCTCGTCGGGGTAGACCCGCCAGCCCGCCGATACGAAGTGACCTGAGCCGTGCAGGTGGCGGACTCGCCACGCATCCGTGGCGACCGTGCCGATCGGCAGTCCGATCACAGCAAGCATCGCGAAGGCCATGCCCAGGCCGGTGAGACCGGACCGACGGCGAGCCGACAGCCAGCCGACCAGCACCAGTACGGCGAGCAGCACAGTCACCAGGATGGGACGCGCCAGCACCTCGATCTGGGCGGTGCGGAACCCGGTGGCGTTCTTCCTGACCAGCCCTGCGCACACCGCGATCGCAGTACCGGTCCCGAGCCCGGCCAGGCCGGTACGAAGGATCGTGCGCCGGCTGCGGCCCCGGACGCCGACTGCGATCAGCCAGCCGAGCGCTGCGGCCGCGAACGGCAGACCGGAGCGCAGGAAGTAGTACTGACTCGCAGAGGGATGGTTCACCAAGCTCACGCCGAGCCACGAGGCGGTCAGTCCTCCGGCCAAGAACCACGCGACGGGGTTCTGCCGCAGCGCGCGGACCCCGATCAGACCGAATCCGGCCAGCAGCCCCGCGTGCGCGAGCGCGAACCCGGCCAGGATCACCAGGGCCCCTGCCACCGCCACGTGGTCCCCGGTGAGGGACCGGAGTACCAGGCCGCCGGTACCGGCCAGCGAAGCGTCGCCGGTCGCTCCTCGATAGCCGGGCTGGAACTTGGCGATCGCGAACAACTGGATCCCGGACCCGCTCGTGCTCCCGGCCACGGTGAGCATCGTCCAGACGGTGATCGCGACCAGCAGTCCACCGATCGCGACGGCCCGCCACGGGATCCGGCGTTCCTTCAGCAGCAGGAACAAGGCCGACAGACCGACGCCACCGATCAGGATCGGCAGCACGGTCGGCTTCGAACCACCACCGACGACCGCTGCCGCCACAGCCAGCACCCAGACACCTCTGGCGCCACCGCGGTAGAGGGCGACGACGACGAAGTACGCCGCCGCGCTGAGAACCAACGTCGCCAAGGTCTGCGACGGAGTCATCAGACCGGCCGGGCCGACCAGGTCCACCTGAGGCCAGGCCGGTACGAAGAAGCCCAGTTGCGGTACGACGAAGGCCAGGGCAGCCAGCACGCCGGTCCACCAGGCCTTGCTGACCTGACGAGCCAGGGCGGCTCCGGCCAGCAGACCGGCGAACGTCACCGGCAGCAGCCACAACCGGTACATCACCAGGATCGACGAGAGCCTGGTGATGTCGACGGCGCCCGCCATGTCGGCATTGGGGAACCAGTGGTACTCCAGCGCCTCACCTGCCACCTGGGGCAGTTGCGGCGGAACGCTTCGGAGCAGTTCGTTCACCATCGACAGGTGGTAGAGCCCGTCGGGGTAGTACGCGATGCCGTGCGGTGGTGGCGCATGATCCGCCATCACGCCCAGCGTGGTCGCCAGCGCGAGCAACGTCAGGCAGACCGACAGGCCCCAGGACCAGGCCACCGGCAACGGCTCGGGCTCGGCTATCAGCCAGTGCTGCCGCAGCCTCGGCACCAGGGCGAAAGCCAGCAGGACCAGCAAAGGCCAGACGACCAGGAACTGCTGCAGGCCGAGCCAGGTGAAGAGAGCCCAGCCGCCAAGCTGGTAGGCGATCCCGACAGCGGCCCCTAGGCCGACATCCTCGGCCCAGTTCCCGGTACTGCGCCACAGGGCCCGCATGAGCAGGATGCCCGGCAGCGCCACGCACACCCCGAAGTAGATGCCGTACCGGACGATCGCTCCGAGCGGCACGTCGATGATCAGCAGCCCGGCCACGGAGGCCGCGGCGGGGAACAGCCAGGGCAGCAACGACAGGAACCACCGTCGAACCCGGGCAACCGGCTGCGGGGGCTCAAGGGGCAGGGCGCGCGCCTGCTCGTGCGGAGTGACCGTCGCCATCAGCCTGCACCGAGCTCGTAGATTTTGACTTCACCCTCCTGGTAACGCAGTACGGCCAACTCGTCCAGCTTCGCGGACGTCGGTCCGTCCCAGCCGTCAGCGTAGATCCAGCGCACGCCGTACTGGTGACGAACCTCCGTCAGCAACTGCGCGGTCGGCGCCGTCAGGATCTGTTCGGTGAGCTGGACCCGGTCGGGCCACGGCGAGTCCTGGTACGCGTACCTCTTGCCGCCGACTCCACTCAGCTCCAGCGCCTGCTGGGTGTAGGCCCAGCCCTCCATCAGGGTCCGGCGACCGGCGATCCCAGTGACGAGGTACCCCCGCGCATCGCAACCGGACTGCCGTGCTCCGGGCGGCTGGCACCAGGTGCCGGTGACCACCACGTCGGCCGGATCGGAGTTCGCGCCGAGCCACACTGCGGCGCCCTGCTCGTCGGGATGGACCTGCCCGCTGACCGCGCGGTACGTCCCATCCGCTCGAAAGGCGGAGTACGAATACTTGGCCATGCCCACCAGAGACACTGCGATCGCCACGAGGACGGGCACAGCCGAGCCGAGTCCTGGCTGCTTCGCCCAGCGGCGCCTACTGAGCAGCCACCCGCAAACAAGCAGCACGGTCAGTACGGCGGCCAGCAGCAGTGGCCGGGCCAGCGCGTCGACCTGAGCCGCTCTGGAATCCTCGGAGCGCAGCTTGGCGGGCTGTGTGACCAGGAAGAACACGACGCCGAGCAGCAGTGCAGCCGTGCTGACCAGCAGGATCGTCCTGCCGCTGCGGCCTTCGAACGCGACGGCCACCAGCCAAGCCGCCGCCGCGGCCGCGAACGGCACCACACTGCGCAGGAAGTACTGCTGGCCGGCGGCTGGATGGTTCGCCACCAACAGGCCGATCCAAGCGCTCGCGAGGGTTCCGGCCAGTAGCCAGGCGACCGGATCACGCCTGGTCGACCGGACGAACAGCAGGCCGAAGCCGGTCAGCAGTCCGGCCGACGACAACAAGATCAGTCCCAGCAGTACGGCGACCCCGCTGATCGCCGTCGAGTCACCCGAGGTCATCCACGACGGGACCAGCCCCCCGGTGCCCGGCACCGACAAGTCGCCGGTGATGTCCGCATACGCCGGCTGGAACCTGGCGATCGCGAAGAGCTGGAATCCCGATCCGCTCGGTCCCGCAACGAAGAGCAAGGTGGCGAGCATCGCCACCGCCAGGACCAGGCAGGCGACGACCGACCGCCAGGGCAGCTTCCGCTCCCGGATCAGTACGAACAGCGCGGCCAGACCGACGCCGCCGGCCAGGATCGGCAGCATCGACGGCTTCGATCCCCCGGCGACGATCGCCAGTGCGGCGGCGAGCACCCAGGCACCACGACCACCACTGCGACGGAACACCGCGTCGACGACGAAGATCGCCGCCGCGGTCCCGGTGACGATGCTGAAGGTCAGTGAAGGGCTGAGCAGACTTGCGGAGCCGGTCGGCAGCACCACCACTGCGGCCAGCACACCGGTCCACCACACCTTGCTGACCTGCCGCGCCAGCGCAGCGGACACAAGCAGCACGACAACCGCCTGCGGCAACAGCCAGAGGCGGAACAGCACCAGAGCCGGTGAAAGCCGGGTGATGTCCACGGCGCTCGCCATGTCAGCATCGGCGAACCAGTGGTACTGCAGCGGGTCGCCGGCCGCCTGCGGTAGCTGCGGCGGCACCGACCGCATCACCTCGTGCACCAGCGACAGATGAAACAGCAGGTCCTGGTAGTACGACGTACCGCTCGGCGGCGGCTGGTGATCGGCCAGCACGTTGAAAGTGGTGACGAGGATCAGCACCGTGGCACAGCTCGCCACGCCCCAGGACCAGGCCACCGGGAGCGGCGCCGGCGCCGCGATCCGCCAGCAGCGCCGCAACTGGGGCACCGCCGCGAAGACGACCAGCACGAGCACCGGCCACGCGACCAACCAAGACTGCAGCCCCACCGCCGTGAAGATCGCCCAGCCCAGCAGCTGGTACGCCGCCCCGACCGCAGCACCCAGGCCGAAGTCCTCAGCCCAGTTTCCAGTGCTCCGCCAGGCACCGCGAAGCAGCAGTACGCCGGGCAGGACCACGCAAGAGACGAAATAGCCGCTGTACGTCGCGATCGCCGCCAGTGGCACGTCGATCGCGAGCAGTCCACCCACGCCCGCGGCAACCGGGAGCAGCCACGGAAGCAACCGGCGAAGACCAGCCGGACCGGACGCACGGGGACTCGCGGCAACGGCGGGCTCCGCTTCGATCGCCGTCACGCCTGATCGCTCCCCTGCGTGCGCACCGACCCATTGGAGCACGACGGACCTCTCCCGGCGGCGCAGTTCGCGGCCCCGGCCACGGACCCGCAGTACCGGCAGAGGCCGGGTTTCGGGTGACCTCGTCGTGCTCCTCGGCCCCGATCTCAGTAGGGTGTGCCAATGACCGAAGCCGGATCGCCGTCGATCCAGAGCCCTGACTACTGGTGGTACCGCGCCCGCGCCCAACTGCTGGAGACCGTGCTGAGCGAGCACGTCGGGGAGCCCCGCCGGCTGCTGGACGTCGGCAGCGCCGACGGCCCCAGCGTGTCCTGGCTGCGCGGACACGGTAAGCAGGTCGCGCTGGACGTCGACCCGCGCGGGCTCGGACCCGGCGGGGTCTGCGGCTCGGCGCTCGAGCTGCCGTTCGGCGACGAGGTGTTCGACGTGGTCGCCGCGTTCGACGTGATCGAGCACTGCGAGCCCGAGGAGCAGGCGCTCGCCGAAGTGTTCCGCGTGCTGTCTCCCGGTGGGCGCTTCCTGATGTCGGTGCCCGCCTACCAGTGGGCCTGGACCCACTTCGACGAGCACAACCACCACTTCCGCCGGTACACCCGCGCCCGCGCGACCCGGGCCCTGCGGGCGAGCGGTTTCGAGATCCTGCGGGCGACCCACATCTTCGGTTCGACCTTCCCGATGTTCGCGGCGAACCGGCTGCGTACCCGGCTGCAGGAGCGCGGCCGCGACGTCGCGACGCTGGATCCGGACGCCGTACCGGGCCTGCCGCACGTGCCGCCGGCGGTGGAGAAGGCACTGCTCGGACTCGCGGACCTCGATCGGTGGGTGCTGCGCTCCCGCGACCTGCCGTTCGGCTCGTCGGTCGTGGTGGCGGCACGGAAGCCCTACTGAGCGACCTCGCGGGCTCGGCGTTCTCGCCGCGCCACCGCCGAGGGCTATAGTCCGGCAGGTGAGTGACGTCGACGGCCACGATCAGGTTCCTGCACACGACGTATCCGTCGTGGTTCCGGTGTACAGGGGCGAGCACAGCCTGCCCGGGCTCCTCGAGGAGATAGTGCCGCTGCACGACGAGTTCGTGACCCAGGGCGGCCACCGGGTCAGGGTGGCCGAGGTCGTCCTGGTGCACGACCACGGTCCGGACGACTCGGCCCGGGTGATCCGCGAGCTGGCGGCGAAGTACGAGTTCGTGCATCCGGTCTGGCTGAGCCGGAACTTCGGCCAGCATGCCGCGACGCTGGCCGGGATGGCCTCGTCGGGCGGCGACTGGATCCTCACCATCGACGAGGACGGTCAGTACGACCCGGGCTTCCTCGGCGCGATGGTCGACACCGCGCTCGCCCAGCGGGCCACCGTCGTCTACGCCAAGCCGAGCAACCCGGCGCCGCACGGCCCGCTGCGCAACCTGGCGTCCAAGATCGCGAAGACCTTCATCGAGACCGTGCTCGGCAGCCGGGGCACCTCGGTGTTCCACAGCTTCCGGCTGGTGCTCGGCGAGGTCGGCCGCAGCGTCGCGGCGTACTCCGGGCCCGGCGTCTACCTCGACGTCGCGCTCAGCTGGGTCGCCGGCGAGGTCGCGACCTGCCCGGTGGAGCTGCGCGGCGAGGCCGACCGCCCGTCCGGCTACAACCTGCGCAGCCTCACGTCCCACTTCTGGCGGATGGTGCTCACCAGCGGCACCCGGCTGCTCCGCGTGGTCAGTGTCGTCGGCGCGCTGACCGCCTTGTTCGGGCTGCTGGTCGCGCTGGTACTGATCGGCAACCAGCTCTTCGGTGCCGACCTGCTCCGGGGCTGGACCTCGACCATGGTCGTCGTGCTGCTCAGTACGGGAGCGATCCTGTTCTCCCTGGGCGTCGTCGCCGAGTACCTCGGGGTCGCGGTGAACATGGCGATGGGCAAGCCGCTCTACCTGATCGTCTCCGATCCCGCCCAGGGGCCGCTGGGTCGTCGGCGGGAAACGAGGCAATGACCGCAGCGACCGTCACCTGGGTCGTCGGCGCCGGCGGCCTGCTCGGCCGGCAGCTGGTGCGCCGGTTGCGGGACCGCGGTCATGAGGTCGTGACGGTTCACATCCCGTGGCAGGACCGCGACGCCTCTGCGGCTGCGCTGCGGGACGGCTTCGCCGAGCTGCTCGCCCGCTCCGGCGGTGGCGAGTGGAACATCGCGTGGTGCGCCGGTGCCGGCGTCGTCGCCAGCTCCCCGGAGGTCCTCAAGGAAGAGGGCGAGACCTACTCCCGGTTCCTCCGGCACCTGGCCGACCAGCAGGACCTCGGCGCCAGGGGTGCCTTCTTCCTCGCATCCTCCGCCGGAGGCCTGTACGCCGGGTCCAGCGACCGCCCGCCGTTCACCGAGGACAGCGAGCCACGACCGCTCGCGCCGTACGGGCAGTTGAAGCTGGCGATGGAGCAGGAGCTGAGTGAGCTGTCCCGGGCGACCGGGATGCCGGCGTTCATCGGCCGCATCGCGAACCTCTACGGCCCCGGCCAGAACGTGAACAAGCCGCAAGGCCTGGTCTCCCACCTCTGCAAGGCCCATCTCACCGGGCAGCCACTGTCCATCTACGTCCCCCTGGACACCTTGCGCGACTACCTGCTCGTGACCGACTGCGCCGCCATGGTCACCGCCGGACTGGAGGACGTACGTCGGGTCGCCCGGGCGGCCGCGGACCCGGTGGTGGTGAAGGTGCTCGCTTCCGGACGCGGTACCTCGATCGGGGCGTTGATCGCCGAGTCGAGGCGGGTGTTCCGCCGCCGGCCCCGGATCGTGCTCGGTTCCTCGCCACTGGCGTCGGTCCAGCCGCGCGACATCCGGTTGCGGTCGGTGCGCTGGCCGGAACTCGACTGCTACGCCCGCTCGACTCTCGCCGCCGGGATCGCCTCCACCGCGCGGGAGCTCGGTCGGCAGCGCGTGTCATGACGGACAGTTCTCGCAGCTCCGGCGTCCTCGTGGACGAGGCACCCAGGTCGGTCCCGCCGGCGGACGAATCTCGCCGGTCCAGGTGGCCGCAGGTCGTCAGTACGCTCATCTGGCTGATCCCCGCGGCGACCCTGTACTGGGTCCTGGAAGGCACAGGGGTAGGCAAAGGCGACATCGTCCGCTACACCGCCTACTTCGCGGGCTGTGTGACGCTGCCCGGAGTGCTGCTGTTGCGGGCTTTCGGGCCAGGCAGACGGACGTGGCCGGAAGACATCGGCATCGGCATCGTCGTGGGCCTGTCCTTCGAGCTCCTCGGCTGGGCCCTGTTCACGGCCGCCGGGATCCAGCAGTGGCTGATCGTGTGGCCCGCGGCGCTCGTGGTCGTCTTCGCCGCCGTACCGCGGTTGTGGCGCTGCTGGCGGGCGCAGAACGCACCGCGACTCCCGCTCGCCTGGGCGGTCACGCTGGCGCTCCTGCTGTCGGCCACCCTGCTCCTGTACTACGGCGGATCAGTCAGCACCTCGCCGGTCCCGAAGGCCGGTGGCAACCCCTACCAGGACCTGCTCTGGCACCTTTCGATCGTGCACGAGCTGGGCCGCTCCGTCCCGCCGCAGATCCCGCAGGTGGCGGGCGAGACGATGCAGTACCACTGGTTCGCCGACGCCCACTTGGCCGCGGCCGCCCAGATCACCGGGATCGACGCCCGCCTCGTGCTGTTCAGGCTGTGGTTCGCCCCGATCATCATCGGGCTCGTCCTGGCGGTGGCTGCCCTCGCGCGCCAGGTCAGCGGCGCCTGGTGGACCGCGCCGTTCGCGGTCGCGCTGACGACGATCGTCCAGCGGATCACGATCTGGAAGTTCGCCGGCGGCGTCGGCGGCTCACCCCTGGTCTTCCTGAGCCCTTCGCAGTCCTTCGGTACGACGCTCACCGTCGGCGCAGCGGCGCTAGTGATCGGCGTCCTCTACCGCGGTGCCCCACGGCGGTCGTGGGTGCTCGTGCTCCTGGTCGTCTGCGCCTGCGCCGGCTCCAAGCCCACCGCAGTGCCGCTGCTGCTCGGCGGGACCGGTCTGGCCGCGCTGTTCCTGCTGGTGCGCAACAGGCGCATCCCTTGGCCGACCGTCGCCTTGGGCGCCGCACTGGCCTTCGTGACGCTGGCGGCGAGTGCGACGGTTTCGGGCAGCACCGCGGGTACGCCGATCCGCCTGTTCGGCTTCCTGAGGATCTTCCCGGGGTACGCCACTCTGACCGGCTCCGGGCCGATCGCGCCGCCTGGTGGCTGGATCATCCAAGGACTCAGCGATCCCACCCCGGAGACGCTGAACTGGGCGATCGCGTTCGTGATCTCCGTTGTGCTGAGCAGGATCGTGGTGGTCGTGGCCTTCGTCGGGCTGGTCCAGCGCCGGGTCCGTACCGATGCGGCGCAGTGGTGGCTGGTCGGAACACTGATCGCCTCCATGCTCGGATTCGTGGCGGTCGACCACCCAGGCCTCGGTCAGTTCTACTTCCTCGGCAGCGGCCTGCCCTTCGCCGCGGTTGCCGCCGGCTACGTGATCCACGGCGCGGTCGCCGGACGCCGCCGTCCGGCCCGCCGAGCGGTCATCGCTGGTGGCCTACTGGCCGGAGCAGTGCTCGCTGTGGTGATCCGGGCTGTCGGCAACATCGACGGCAAGCCTCTCTCCCCGGCCGACTTCACGCGGGCGGCGACCGAACCGATGCTGTGGCTTGCCGGTGCACTGGCCGTCGGGCTGATCGGCTGGCTCGTACTCCGGACCGTCCACCGGCCGCTGCGCGGCGTCGGCCTGGCGCTGCTGCTGTGCGTCGCGGTCGGCCTCGCACTGCCGAGCCGGCCACGGTCGGACTACCGCACCGCGGTGGACGCCGTCAGCGGGAAGGCCAGTCCGATCCCGGAGCCGGCGAGACCGTGGTTCAGCACGGACGAGGTCCAGGCCGCCTTGTGGCTGGACCGTAAGGCCGGACAGGACGACGTCGTCGTGACGAACACCGCCTGCATGGGACAAGCAGGTCGCCGCGGCTGTGACGCGCGTGGCTACCTGGTCAGCGGTATCGGCGGGCGCCGAACGCTGATCGAGGGCTGGGCCTACACGCAGCAGTCGCTCGCCAACCAGGGCAAGGACAACGTCGCCTCCAGTTACCTGCCGTCGCCCTGGCCGGACCGGGTCGCGCTGACGACGAAGACACTCACGGCGCCGACGCCTGAGCTGCTGGCCGGCCTGTACCGCGATCACGGCGTCCGCTGGATCTTCGCGGACAAGCGGACCGGCAAGGTCGCCGAGCACACTCTCGACCGGCTCGCCACCCGCAGATTCACCCGAGGGCCGGTCGTCATCTACCAACTGAAGAACTGAGCGGGCTCGTTTGACTTAGCGAGTCGCCACGCTGGAGCATTGTCAATTCCCCGAGCGAGGAGATACCCATGGAGGGGCTGAAAGGCCTGCTCAGGCACGTGCCTGCTTACGTCCTGTTGCAGCGCGTCGTCGGTGCCGACAAGTTGCGGTACCGCTGCATCGACGAGGTCAAGGCGGGCGAAACCGTCCTGGACATCGGCTGCGGCCCGGCGTACTACTTCCCGCGGCTGCCCCAGCCGCTGAAGTACCACGGCTTCGACACCGACGCGCCGTACATCGACTGGGCCACCCAGCACTTCGGCGGCGAGAACGCCAGCTTCCACTGCGGCATCTTCGACGAGGCCGCGGCCCGGTCGCTGCCGCAGATCGACGTCGTGCTGCTGCTCGGCCTGCTGCACCACCTGTCGGACGAGCAGTGCACGGACCTGCTCAACCTGGCCGCGAGCGTGCTGAGTCCCGGCGGCCGGGTGGTCAGCGTGGACACCTGCTTCGAGCCGAGCCAGGGCCGGATCTCGCGGTGGATGTCGGAGAACGACCGCGGCGAGTACGTTCGCGATCCGGCCGGGTTCGAGAAGCTCGCGCTGCAGTCGTTCGGCCAGGTGGAGGGCGAGGTCATCAACGACGTCACCCACATCCCGGCCAGCTACTGGATGATGAGGATGACTGCGCCGAGCAGCCTCTGAGCCGTCCGGTCCCCCGCCCGCGGCATCGACCACGGTTGGTGACGCTCCGAGTGCGCAGTGAGATCACAGCACCGTTAAGGTTGCGCGCATGCACTCGAGGGCAAGACGGCGGGGGCCGAGGAGCATCGGCAACGGGACGGCGGCCGGTCGGGCCGCCGCCCTTCCACTGCTGGTCCTCGCCGTCTGGATGATGGCTGCCCGGGCGCCGGTGCTCGACGTGCTGGTGTTCACCGCCTACGTCGGGGCCGGAGTGATGCTGCCCGGGTTCGTGCTCTGGAGGCTGATCGGCGCCTACCGGCGGAATCTGGTCGAGGACTGTGCCGCCGGGTTCGCGATCGGTACGGCGGTGCAGCTGATCGTCTATCTCGCGAGCGCGTCGGTGGGTCTCCAGCAGTGGTCGTGGGTCTGGGCGCCCGTGGTGCTCGTGGTCGGGCTGCTGGACCGGGACGCGCGTGCCCGGGTCTGGCAGCGGGTCGAGGCTCCTCTCGCGCCCCTGACGGCTTGGCTGCTGACGATGTCGACGGGCGTCGTGCTGCTCGCCGTCTACCTGAAGGGCCCGGGCCGGTACGCGCCGGCGTACGTGGATCCGGGCCGGAGCAACCAGGATCTGGCCTTCCATCAGGCGCTCGCGGCGAGCGCGAAGTTCGACGTACCGATCAAGCCGCTGTGGGTCGCGGGCGAGCCGATGAAGTACCAGACCTTCTTCCATCAACTCGCCGCCGCGACCTCGTGGTCGACCGGCGTCGGGCTGACCGAACTGATCTACGCGCTGCTCTGGGTCCCGTTCGCGCTGGCCGGTTGCCTGCTGGTCTTCGTCCTCACCCAGCGGTTTCTCACGCCGCCCAAGGCGGAGCCGCTCACCGGCGCCCGCTGGGCCGGCCCGCTCGCCGTACTGATCGCCGGTCTCGGTGGCGCGATGCAGCCACTGCACGACGTCGGTCTGGGTAGCGCCGCGATGGCGCTCTCCGCCTATCTCAGCCCGACCCAGAACCTGGGCGTGATGCTCGCTCTCCTGCTCGCGGTCCTGGCCATCGACGTACTGCGGAAGCAGGGACCCGCAAGCCGATGGGTGCTGCTGATCCTGGTCGCGCTGGCCGCGTCGGGCGCCAAGGCGACCGTGTTGCCGTTGGCCGGATGCGGCTTCGGTCTGGTGTTCTTCGCCCTGTTGTCGCGGCGTAAGCCGACGCGGACGGCTGTCGTCGGCGGGCTGGCCGTGCTGGCGATCTTCGTCGGATCGGTGATCGTCGTCTTCGGTGGCGAGTCGTCCGGCCTGCAGGTCGATCTCGGCGGGATCTTCGCCCAGCTCGCGCCGTACTCGATGCTCCGGCACGGCTCGGGAGTGGACCGCTCGGCCCAACTTCTGACGGCCGCGGTGACGTTGGCCGGCTGGGGAATCGCGGTCCTCGGGGTCGTGTTCCTGCGATGGTTCTGGCGGGACCGCGGCGTGGTCTTCCTGGCCGGCGCCGCCCTCGGCGGCGTCTTCGCCACCGCTCTCACGTCCCAGCCCGGTGTGAGCCAGGCGCCCTTCTACAGAACGGCTTTCCCGTTCCTGGCCGTGCTGTCGTGTCTCGGACTGTCCCGGCTGGTCGGCAAGCTCGAGGATCGCCGCGGTGCTCTGCTGGTCTCTGCGGCAGGTTTGGCCGGGCTCGCCGCTTGCGATGTGGCCCGGTTCGGCTCAGTAGACCAGCGTGGCTTGAAAAGCCCGTTCAGCTGGATGATCGCGGCGTTGCTGGCCGCCGCACTGATCGTTGCTGTGGCTTGGAAGACGGCCAGGCGCAACGGCAGCCTGCTCACGGCGTTCCTGGCCAGTCTGGTCGCCGCCTGCACAGTGGGCGCGACCTTCCTGCCGCTGGCCGGCCTGATCTCGGAGCACGCAAGCACCGTGGCGTACGGCGAGGTCGCCCAGGGCGGCCCGACGAGCTCGGAGGCCGACGCTGCCCGTTGGCTGCAGAAGAACACACCAACGGGCGATCTGGTCGCGACGAACGCTCACTGCGTGGTCTCGCACGGCGACAGCTGCGACAGCCGCCATTTCTGGATCGCCGCGTTGTCCGAACGCCAACTGCTGGTCGAAGGCTGGGGCTACACCAACCGCGTCAACCGGCTGTCGGTGACAACCAGCGTCAACACCAACCTGGTCCCGTACTGGAACCGCGAACTGCTGGCCATTAACGATGCGGTCTTCACCGCGCCCTCACCGGCCCTGATCGAGAGGCTGCGGCGTCGCGGGGTGCGCTGGCTGTACGCCGACAACCGGGCCGGCCAGGTGTCGCCGAACCTCAAGCAGTACGTGCGGCTGCGGCAGGCGACCCTGGACGCGACGATCTACGAGATCAGGTGAAGGAGGGCGTCGGCGACGCGGACCCGACCCTGGCCGTCGACGAGTTTCCAGCCGGCGGCGGCGACGCGGGCGCGCTCGACCGGATCGGTGAGGAGCTTACGTAGTACTGCGGCAGCTGAGGTCGGGTCGACCTTGAGGTCGGAGAGCACTCCGATGCCGACGGCCGCGCCGGTGGCGACGGCTCGCTCGTAACCCATCACCTGGTTGTCCACCACGCAGACGAGGCCGGCGGTCGCGCCGAGACACAGCAGCTCCCAGGTCGACGTACCGGAGGCGCTGACCGCCAGGTCCGAAGCCACGACGGCCTTGGCGAGCTGCGAGGTCGGGCCGATCACCTCGACGTGCTGGTCAGCGCCGAGCTCGACTGCGTTGATCGCGTCGGCCAGATCCTCGCCCGGCGCCACCACGGTCGCCTCGAACGGCACGCCAGTCGCCGCGAGCGCTGCCACGACGTGCGGACCGGCACCGAAGGCGTCCGTGCCACCGAAGAACGCGAACACCCTCGGTACGCCGTCCGCTCGCGGTACAGGTGGTGCTGCGGGCCGGAGCGAGAGCACCTCGTCGCGCAGCAGCACGTAGTCGAGCCCGGCCAGCCTGATCGCGCCCTTGGGCAGCTCCGGCTCGTCCAGCTCGGAGCCGAGGTTCTGGTCGACGAACACGTCGGCCTCGGCACCCCGCAGGTCCCCGTCGACGATCGCCACCGTCGGTAAGCCGGTCGCCCGGACCGCGGTGAACACGTCACCGCCCAGGTCGTAGGAGTCGAACACCACCGCGTCCAGCCCGAGCCGGCCGAACAGCTCGACATGTTCGTCCGGCGTCCAGACGGCCGGCTCGACCGGAATGTCCCGGGCCAGGATCTGGTCGTTCGCCCACGGCACCGTGTGGCTGTCGCAGACGAACACCACCTCGGCCCCGCGCCCCTTCAACTCCTCGGCCAGCGCCAGACTCCGCATCACATGCCCGACCCCTCGCAGAGGCCCCACATCACACCTGATCCCGATCCGCAAAGTCACCCCCAGACCGTAGCCGCTCCACCCCAGGCCACCGCCATCGCCACCGTCGGTGCGGCCGGTGACTCTGCGTGGCCGCCGGCCGGGTCCGAACCAACCGCGTCCGGGGGTCGTCTATCCCCGGGCAGGCTGCTGTTCGGGTCCGGGATTGAGGGTTCGGTGGAGTGGCCCGCTATCGTACGGAGTTGCGCTCCGTGCGCTGTCCGGAACTGTCCCCTCAGAAGGGTCCTACTCGACGTGTCCATCCTCACCGGCTCCGACATCCTCGTCACCGGAGGCACCGGCTCCTTCGGCAAGGCGTTCATCCGCTACGCACTGGACAACCTGGACCCGCGCCGGATCATCATCTTCAGCCGCGACGAGCTGAAGCAGTGGGAGGTCCGCCAGCTGTTCGGCGACGACCCCCGGCTGCGGTTCTTCATCGGCGACATCCGCGACCGGCAGCGGCTGAACCGCGCGATGCACAAGGTCGACTACGTCGTGCACGCCGCCGCGCTCAAGCAGGTCGACACCGCGGAGTACAACCCGTGGGAGTTCGTCCAGACGAACATCGTCGGCTCGCAGAACGTGATCGAGGCCAGCATCGACTCGGGCGTGAAGAAGGTCGTCGCGCTGTCCACCGACAAGGCGTCCAGCCCGATCAACCTGTACGGCGCGACCAAGCTGACCGCCGACAAGCTGTTCATCACCGGCAACCACTACGCCGCGGCGTACGACACCCGCTTCTGCGTGGTCCGCTACGGCAACGTGATGGGCTCGCGCGGCTCGATCATCCCGAAGTTCCGCGCGCTGCACGAGGCCGGCCAGTCGCTGCCGATCACCGACCTGCGCTGCACCCGGTTCCTGATCACGCTGCCCGAGGCGGTCCAGTTCGTGGTCGACTCGTTCGAGCAGATGATGGGCGGCGAGCTGTACGTGCCGCGGATCCCGTCGATGAAGATCACCGACCTGGCCCAGGCGATCGCGCCGGGCGCCAAGATGCACGACATGGGTCTTCGCCCGGGCGAGAAGCTGCACGAGGAGATGATCAGCCCGGAGGAAGGCCGTCGCGCGCTGGCCATCGGCGACCGCTACGTGCTGCAGCCGGATCTCGCGACCTGGGGCTACACGCCGCCGGCGAACGGCGTACCGGTGGCCGACGGGTTCCACTACACGTCGGACAACAACGACCAGTGGTACTCCATCGAGGAGATCACCAAGATCCTCGAGAGTGACGTCTGAGCCGATGCTGCCGTACGGACGCCAGTCGATCTCCGAAGAAGACATCGAAGCGGTCGCCGCGATCCTGCGTGGCGACTGGCTGACCACCGGCCCGGCGGTGACCGCGTTCGAGAACGCGATCTCCGAGCTGAGTGGTGGACACCGAGCCATCAGCTGTACCTCGGGCACCGCCGCGCTGCACATGGCGTACGCCGGACTCGGCGTCGGCCCTGGTGACGAGGTCGTCACGACGCCGATGACGTTCGTCGCCACCGCGTCCTGCGCCGCGATCCTCGGCGCCAAGATCGTCTTCGCGGACATCGAGGACGACACGGCTCTGATCGACCCGGCGGCCGTCGAGGCGGTCGTCACCGACCGCACCAAGGTGATCGCGGCTGTCGACTACGCGGGTCACCCCGCCGACTACGACGCGCTGCAGCCGATCGCGGACCGGGTCGGCGCCAAGACGCTGGACGACGCCGCCCACTCGGTCGGCGGGTTCTACCGCGGCCGGCCGGTCGGCGACCTGGCCGATGTGACCACGCTGTCGTTCTTCCCGACCAAGAACCTGACCACCGGCGAGGGCGGCGCGGTCGTCGCCAAGGACCCGGCGGTCGCTCAGCGGGTGCACGAGTTCCACCACATCGGCGTGGTCCGCGACACCGAGCGGTTCGAGGTCACCGACGAGGGCGCGTGGTACTACGAGGTCCACGAGCACGGCCTGAACTACCGGCTGACCGACATCGCCTCGGCGCTCGGCCTGTCCCAGCTCAAGCGGTTGGACGCCTTCAAGAAGCGCCGTACCGAGATCACGGCGCGCTACAACGAGGCGCTCGCCGGCGTGGACGGTCTGCGCACGCCGACCCAGCGTGAGGATGTCGACCCGGCCTGGCACCTCTACCCGGTGCGCGTGCTCGGCGGCCGTCGGCGCGAAGTCTTCGAAGGCCTCCGGGCCGCGGGCATCCTCGTCCAGGTGAACTACATCCCGGTTCACTGGCAGCCGGTCTTCGCGAACGCGGGCTACCAGCGCGGCCTGTGCCCGAACGCGGAGCAGTTCTACCGCGAGGAGATCTCGCTGCCGATGTTCCCGGACCTGACCGACGCCGACGTCGACCGCGTCATCGAGACGCTCACGAAGCTGGTCTCCTAACAATCTCAGCTGTGGAAAGTCAGAGAATTGACCACTGTGACACCTGATCGGTCCTCGCAAGACTCCGGTGGCGAGCCGCTGGCTCGGTCGGTGATGATCGCCGGGGAGATGCTGAACTGGTCCGATCTGCACCCCGAGGACGGCGAACCGGCCACCGGCGGACCGGTTCCCTCCGCGCTGCTCGATGCGGTCCTGCGCCCGGAGGACACCGTCCTGGTCGCCGGCCCGCACTCGCTCGAGGTGCTGGCTCTGATCGCCGAACGGGTGCCGAAGCTCGACGTCCTGGTCCGGTCCGCGCCCGATGCCGAGGAGATCGCCGACCAACTCGAGGGGCACCCGGTGCGGGTGTTCTGCGGCTCGCTCGACCACTTCGCTCCCGAGCACGGCGAACCGGCGTACGACGTGGTGGTGGCCCTCGACGGGCTGCCGCGGCTGGTGGGTCCGGACACCATCGCCTTGACCTGGGCCGACGCGCTCGCGGCTTTGAAGGCGCGGCTGGCTCCGCAGGGACGCCTGCTGATTGCTGCGGCGAACCCCTTCGGCATCGAGCGCCTGGTGCTGCCCGGCGTGACGACCACCGTGCCGCGCGACGAGGCCTGGCCCCGGGACCTCCGCGGCAGCGTGGAGGCTCCCGCCGGCCTGAAGGCCGTCCAGGCCGCTCTGGGCGGCACAGCCACGGCGTACGCGGTCTATCCGTCGCTGGTGGACGCCAAGGTGGCGCTGGTTGACGCCGGCGATGCATTGGCAGGCGCGGTGGCCGCCCGGTCCGTCGCGGAGCGCTTTGCCGGTCCGACGCTGATGGACCCGTATCGCGTGGTCCAGGACGCTTTCGCCGCCGGGCTCGGCGCCGAGGTGGCTGCCGGCTGGTACTTCGCCCTCGGGAGCGCCGACCTTCCCGGTGTACTCGGGGAGGTGCTGCAGGGTTCGGGCGTGCTGCTGGAAGAGGAGCTTCTGGCCGCGCTGAGGATCGACGACCACGCGGCACTCCGCCGTACGGTGCCGGGTTATGCGGCGTGGTTGCGGTCGCTCGACGCCGAGGCAGCCGCGGCTGCTTCTCCTGACAACGTCCTGGTCGACGGTGCGGCGTACAAGGTGTTTGCCGATAGCAACGATATTGCCGGCCAGGGCGACGCGCTCGTGGTCGGGCAGCTGGCCCGCTTCGTCCGCCGGTCGCTCGAAGCAGCTTCGCGGGAGCCGTGGGCCGGGAGCCCCCGCGATCTCACCGCGCGGCTCGCCGCGATGGCCGGAATCACTGTCACCGAAGAGCTTTGGGCGACTGTTGCTGATGGCAATGAGCCGGTCGCGCCGGCCGGCCATGCCGAGCAGCTCGCCACGATCGCCCGGCTGACCCAGGAACTGGCCGACGCGAGCGCGCAAGCCTCGTGGTTCGAGAGCCAGCTCGACGGGATCCGCCGGTCGCGCCCGTACCGGATCGGTCAGGCCGTGCTGAATCCCGCCCGCGTCGTGGTGAAGCGCGTACGCCGGACGACAGGTCGCTGATGCACCACGCGAACCACTTCTACGGCCACGCGCACATCATGGCCCGGTACGCCGGGCTGGGTGGCGGCGAAGCTCCGCGCATCTGGGGTTACCTGCAGCACGGCTGGAACATCCTGGACGGTTTCGCGTACAACACCGCTTTCGTCGACGGGATGCCGAAGTTCGTCTGGTCGGACACCGTCCGCCGCCGCGGCTGGTCGATGGGCCTGCGCAACTACGACGTGATCGGCGCGACCTGGCTGTACCTGCTCGAGCTGCACCCCGAGCTGGCCAAACCCGCACCCGATGCGGCCGGCACCATCTTCTACCCCTTCCACGGCTGGGAAGGGCAGAACGTGCTCGGCGACCACGGCCGGATCGTTGCCTCGATCAACGAGCACGAGACCGGCCCGATCACGGTCTGCCTGTACTGGAACGAGTTCGAGAACCCGGCCATCCGGCAGGTCTACGAAGACGCCGGCTTCCGGGTGATCACGCACGGGTACCGCGGCCTGCACTGGCGCAAGACCGACGAGGACTTCCTGCTCAAGCAGCTCCGCGAGGTCCGCAAGCACACCAGGGTCGCCTCCAACCGGCTCAGCTCCGCCGTCCTGTACGGCGCGTCGCTCGGTCTCCAGCCGGGCGTGTACGGCGACCCGATGCTGCTGGAGAACGAGCACCCGTCCTTCGGCGGCCAGGCCCGGATCCGGCGGCTGTGGCCGGAGATGAACCAGGCCTACGTCCCGCTCGAGGTGGCGAAGGCCTTCACCGACGTCGAGTTGGGCGTCGACCACATTGCCCGGCCGGAAGAGATTCGCGAGATGTTCCGCTGGAATACTGCAAAGGTTGCCTCATGAAGATCGGCATCATCACCCAGGCCCGGGCCACCAGTACGCGGCTGCCGGCCAAGGTGCTGCTCACCGCCGGCGGGCGCACTTATCTCGAACACCACCTCGACCACCTGCAGGCGACCGGGCTGCCGGTCATCGTGGCCACCACGACGAACGAGGCCGACGAGCAGATCGTGGAGATCGCGGCGAAGGCCGGCGTACCGGTGTTCCGGGGCAGTGAGCTGGACGTGCTGAGCCGGTTCGCCGGCGCGATCCGTGAGCACGAGCTGGAGGGCGTCGTCCGGGTCACCTCCGACTGCCCGCTGATCGACCCCGAGGTCGTCGTCGCGGGCGTGGACCGGTTCCGCGCCGAGGCCGCCGAGAACCTCTACGTGTCGAACTGCCTGGAGCGCACCTACCCGCGCGGGATGGACTACGAGGTCTTCTCCGGTCCCCGGCTGCTCAAGGCCGACGCCGAGGCGACGCTGCCGGCCGACCGCGAGCACGTCACGTCGTACCTGCACCAGAACCGCACCG
Source organism: Kribbella voronezhensis (assembly GCF_004365175.1). Taxonomy (NCBI): domain Bacteria; kingdom Bacillati; phylum Actinomycetota; class Actinomycetes; order Propionibacteriales; family Kribbellaceae; genus Kribbella; species Kribbella voronezhensis. Next base: position 3,154,860 of record NZ_SOCE01000001.1, read on the forward strand.
GCGACATGCGGCTGGTGAACATGCCGTGGACCGAGAGCGGTTCGCAGTACCGGCTGACGCTGGACACCGAGGACGACCGGTTGCTGCTCGCGACGCTGATCGAGGACTTCGGGGCGGCCGAGCTGAATGTGCACGATCTGGTCGCGATCATGGACAAGCATCCCGAGCTGCACGCGCTCAACGAGCACATCGAACAGAAGAAGCTCGGCGAGTAACCGCGCTCCGGGGCGTGCCTACGGCATGATTCAGGGTGATGACAGGCGATGATTCAGCTCGCGCGCACTCGTTCGGTGCCGTCGCGGCCGCGTACGACGCGGGCCGGCCGACGTTCCCTGCCGACGCGCTGACCTGGATCCTCGGTCCCGGCCGGCTCCAGATCCTCGATCTCGGGGCGGGCACCGGCAAGCTGGCCGCGGTCGCCGCCGCGCTCGGCCACGACGTGGTGGCGGTCGATCCGTCCGAGGAGATGCTCTCGGTCTGCCGCCGGGTGCCCGGCGTCGACACGATGGTCGGCGCGGCCGAGAACATCCCGCTGGCGCACGCCTCGGTGGACGCGGTCATCGTCGGCCAGGCCTTCCACTGGTTCGAGCACGCCCGCGCGCTGCCCGAGATCGCCCGGGTACTGCGGCCGCACGGCGTACTGGGTCTGCTCTGGAACAACTACGACACGGTCGTCCCCTGGGTACGGCGGATGCACCGGGCCATGGTCGGCGAGGACCACCTGGCCGGCGGCGACGCGTTCGATCCGATGCCGATCCTGCTCCAGTCCGACCTGTTCGCGGGGGTGGAGACGGCCCGGTTCCGGCACTGGCACGATCTGGACCGTACGGGCCTGCGGCAACTGGCAGAGTCGCATTCGCGGGTCGCCGTACTGACCGAGTCGCGGCGCGAATCCGTGCTCGAGCAGGTCGACGCGATCTACGACAGCACCGCGCGGCCGCCCGAACCGCTGCGGATGCCGTACCTGACGAGCTGCTACCGGACCCGCCCGAGCGATCTGGCCAACTACCAGCGAACCCTCGACGCGCCGCTGGCTCCCCCGCTCTGATCCGGGCTGTCGTTTTTTTGCGCCCGAATTGTTGCCGTCGCATTCGGTCACAAAAGCGCAACCAACCGCTAACGTGCACCTGATCGCGTTCCCTACGGAGGGGTGCAGATGGAAGAGGAAACGGGGCTCCAGCGGCAAGCTCGAGCTTATGAGGCGGTGCACGAGGCGGCGGACTTCACCGAACTGAAGCGCCGGTACAAGAACTTCGTCGTGCCGTGGACGATCGCGTTCATGGCCTGGTATCTCGCCTATGTGGCCTGCAACAACTGGGCTCGTGACTTCATGAGTCACAAGGTGATCGGGCACGTCAACGTGGCGCTGATCTTCGGCCTGTTGCAGTTCGTGTCGACCTTCGTGATCGCCGCCGTCTACGGGCGGTTCGCGAACCGCAAGCTCGACCCGCTGGCCAGCGGGCTGAACGCCAAGTACAAGAGGGAGCGCCGCCGGTGAACGCATTGCTGCTCCCCCTCGCGGACTCGAAGCCTGGAAACCAGGCGCTGACCATCTCGCTGTTCACCGCGGTCGTCGCCGTGACGCTGTACATCACCTGGTGGGCGTCACGTCAGAACAAGACCACGGCCGACTACTACGCCGGCGGCCGCTCGTTCAGCGGTGCGCAGAACGGCCTGGCCGTGGCCGGCGACTACATGTCGGCGGCCTCGTTCCTGGGCATCTCCGGCCAGATCGCGCTCTACGGGTACGACGGCTTCCTCTACTCGATCGGCTTCCTGGTGGCGTGGCTGGTGGCCCTGCTGCTGGTCGCCGAACTCCTGCGCAACTCCGGCCGGTTCACGATGGCCGACCAACTGGCCTTCCGGATGAAGCAGCGGCCGGTCCGAACTGCCGCGTCCACCTCGACGATCGTCGTGTCGATCTTCTACCTGCTGGCCCAGATGGTCGGCGCGGGCTCCCTGGTCGGCCTGCTCCTCGGCGTCAAGAGCGAAGGCCTGAAGGCCGGCGTGATCGTGCTGGTCGGCGCGCTGATGATCGTCTACGTGACGATCGGCGGCATGAAGGGCACCACCTGGGTGCAGATCGTGAAGGCCGTGCTGCTGATGACCGGCACCGTGCTGATCACGTTCCTGGTGTTGCTGAAGTTCGACTTCAACCCGTCCAAGCTGCTCGGTGCGGCCGCGGCTCACTCGGGCAAGGGCGAGGCGTTCCTGCAACCGGGTCTGCTGTACGGCAAGGACCTCACCGGCCAGATCGACTTCCTGTCGCTGGGCCTGGCACTGGTCCTCGGTACGGCGGGTCTGCCGCACATCCTGATCCGCTTCTACACCGTGCCGGACTCCCGGTCGGCCCGGCGTTCCGTGCAGTGGGCGATCGGCCTGATCGGTGCGTTCTACCTGATGACGCTGGCACTCGGCTTCGGGGCCGCGGCCTTGCTCGACACCGGTAAGGGCAGCGCGGTGGCCGCCTCGAAGGGCAACACCGCTTCGGTCCTGCTGGCCGAGGTCGTCGGTGGCGGATCGGGCTCGGTCGGCGGCGCGATCCTGCTCGCGCTGATCGCGGCCGTTGCCTTCGCCACCATTCTCGCGGTGGTCGCCGGGCTGACGCTGACCTCGGCGTCGTCGTTCGCCCACGACCTGTACGTGAATGTGATTGCCAAGGGCAAGGTCACCGAGCGGGACGAGATCCGGGTGGCCCGCTTCGCGGCGATCGGGATCGGCGCGGTCGCGATCGGGCTGGCGATCCCGGCGCAGAAGCTGAACATCGCGTTCCTGGTCGCACTGGCCTTCGCGGTGGCGGCATCGGCGAACCTGCCGGCGTTGCTGTTCAACCTGTTCTGGAAGAGGTTCAACACCTCCGGCGCGGTCTGGAGCATCTACGGCGGACTCGTCTCCGCCGTAGTACTGGTGGTCTTCTCGCCGGTCGTGTCGGGCAAGCCGACGTCGATGATCACCGGCTCCGACTTCGCCTGGTTCCCGCTGTCGAACCCGGGCATCATCTCGATCCCGCTCGGCTTCATCTTCGGCGTGATCGGCACCTTCGCCGGTCGCGACAGGTCCAGCGAGCTCCGCTACAACGAACTCTCCGTCCGCGCCCTCACCGGCGCCGGCGCAGAAGGCGCCGCCAAGCACTGAGCAGCTCCGCCCGACGCCCGAAGAACCAGCCCGGTTCTTCGGGCGTCGTTCGTTCAGGCCGGTGCCGGGCCGATGCGGAAGAAGTGGGCGAAACGGTCGAGGTCCGCGGCCGTTCCGCTCGTCTTCAGCAGACCCGTCTTCAAGGCCTCGGCGCCGTCGATCGCGCCGGTGAGCAGCGGGCCGATCGGGCCGAACGCCTCCACCACCGTCGCGCCGTCGAGCGGTCCGATCTCGACGGTCAGGTCGTCCCGGTCGACGATCGCGTGCACGACGATCTCACCGAACCGCAGTTCGTACTTCGCCTTCTGCTTGCCGGGCTGGAAAGTACTGCGCAGCGCCATCACCAAGATGTCCGGGGTGACGATCTCGTCCGGCCTCAGTTCGCCCAGCGAACGGGCGCCCCACGCGCCCAGAGCGAGGACGACCGGCTCGAGGTCCGCGCCGTACGGCGTGAGCTCGTAGACGATCGCGCCCGAGGGACGGGCCTGGACCCGGCGTTCGACCAGACCGGCCTGCTCGAACTCCTTCAGCCGGGTGGCCAGGACGTTCGTCGGGATCTTCGGCAGGCCCGCGCGCAGGTCGGTGTAGCGCTTGGGGCCGACCAGTAGGTCGCGGATGATCAGCAGCGCCCAGCGCTCCCCGACGAGTTCGAGGGCGCGGGCGACCCCGCAGTACTGGCCGTAGGTCTTCGTCGTCATGGCCGTAAGCATACTCCACTTGACAGATCATGCTTGTTTTTGTGAAGCTCAGTGCATGGCAAAGATGACTGAGCAAGAGCGCGAAGAGTTCCTGGCCGCCCCCCATGTGGGCGTCCTGAGTGTGGCGGGCGCGCCGGGGCGGCCGCCGACGAGCGTGCCGACGTTCTACGCCTACGAGCCGGGCGGCGAGATCACGATGTTCACCGGCACGCAGCGCCGGGCACCGAAGCGGATCGACCTGATCAAGGCCGCCGGCGTGGTGACGCTCGTGGTGCAGCGCGAGGAGATGCCACCGGCGTACGTGACCGTCGAGGCCGAGCTGGTCTCGGTCGGCAAACCGACGCCGGAGCAGATGCTCACCATCGCCCGGCGGTACATGCCGGAGGAGCACGCGCAGGGGTATGTCCAGACCGAGCTCGGCGACCCGGAGAACATCGTCACCTTCTTCACTTTCCGTCCGACGCGCTGGTTCAGCTCAGACACCTCCCGCTGAACCGTTGACGCCTTCGTAGTGCTGCCGTAACAATGAGCCAGCGCTGCGCAAGAAGTTGACAAACTCTAAGAAACTTTCAGAGCAACGATGCAATTTCTTGGCAGCTGGATCTCCTCACCACCCGCCCACCAGGAGAGGCCCGGATGCCATGAGAACCAAACCCCAGAAGTGGCGGCTGCTGGCCGCGTTGCTCGCCGGCAGCCTGGCGCTGTCGGCCGGCCCGATGATCTCCGCGGCGGGGCTCTCGCCCGGAGCCACCGCCTCGGCCGCCGTGCCGGCCGGGCCCAACCTCGCCGCGGGCAAGGCTGCCTCGGCCAGCAGCAGCACCCAGAACTACACCGCCGGCAACGTCACCGACGGCAACCAGGGCAGCTACTGGGAGAGCGCCAACAACGCCTTCCCGCAGTGGGTCCAGGTCGACCTCGGCTCCGCGGTGAGCACCAACCAGGTCGTGCTGAAGCTCCCCACCTCGGGCTGGGGCTCGCGCAACCAGACCCTGGCCGTCCAGGGCAGCACCGACGGGCAGAACTTCAACGACCTGTCCGCCTCCGCGTCGCGGGCGTTCAACACCCCGAACAACACCGCGACGATCGACTACGGCGCCTCCACCGCGCGGTACATCCGGATCCTGATCACCGCCAACACCGGCTGGCCCGCGGGCCAGTTGTCCGAACTCGAGGTCTACGGTCCCGCGACCGGTGACACCCAGGCTCCCACCGCCCCGGGCAACCTGGCCTTCACCGAACCCGCCGCCGGCCAGATCAAGCTCACCTGGACCGCCTCGACGGACAACGTGGGCGTCACCGGGTACGACGTGTATGCGAACGGCGCGCTCCGGACCACCGTGGCCGGCAACGTGCTGACCTACACCGACACCCAGCCGGCCAGTACCGCGGTCAGCTACTTCGTCCGCGCGAAAGATGCCGCAGGCAACCAATCGCCGAACAGCAGCACGGTCACCCGGCCCGGCAGCGGCGGCCCCGGCACGAACCTCGCGCTGGGCAAGCCGATCACCGCGTCCGGCTCGGTCTTCACCTTCGTCGCCACCAACGCGAACGACGACAACGTGCAGACCTACTGGGAAGGCAATGCCAACCCGGCCACGCTGACCACCCAGCTCGGCGCCAACGCGGACCTCAGCTCGATCGTGATCCGGCTGAACCCGGACTCGGCCTGGGGTAACCGCACCCAGACGTTCTCGATCCTCGGCCGGGAGCAGAGCGCGACCACGTTCACGACGATCGTCGGCTCCGCGTCGTACAACTTCAGCCCGTCGACCGGCAACACCGTCACCATCCCGGTCAGCGCGCGAGTGGCCGACGTACGGCTGAACTTCACCGCCAACACCGGTGCCCCCGCCGGCCAGGTCGCCGAGCTCCAGGTGATGGGCGTCCCCGCCCCGAACCCGGATCTGACCGTCTCCGGTGTCTCCTGGACGCCGACCGCCCCCGTCGAGACCGACAGCATCACGCTGCGCGCGACGGTGAACAACTCCGGCAACGCCGCTTCGCCGGCCTCCGACGTGAACTTCTACCTGGGCACCACCAAGGTCGGCACGGCTGCCGTTCCGACGCTGGCCGCCGGAGCTTCGACGACAGTCACCGCATCGATCGGCTCCCGCGATGCGGGCAGCTACCCGGTCAGCGCGAAGGTCGACGAGGCCAACTCGGTCATCGAGCAGAACGACTCCAACAACACGGCCAACAGCGCATCGCCGCTCGTCGTCACCCAGGTCGCGAGCTCGGACCTGATCGCATCATCGGTGAGCTGGAGCCCGGGCAACCCGGCGGCCGGCAACACCGTGACGTTCTCGGTCGCCCTCAAGAACCAGGGCAGCATCGCCTCGGCGTCCGGGGCGCACGGGATCACGCTCACCGTGCTGAGCGGCAGCACCGCAGTAAAGACTCTGACCGGCTCGTACTCCGGTGCGATTGCCGCAGGCGCCACCGCTCCCGCGGTCAACCTCGGCACCTGGACGGCTGCGAACGGCCGGTACTCCGTCCGGGTCGTGCTCGCGGACGACGCGAACGAACTGCCGGTGAAGCGCACCAACAACACCAGCGAGAAGCCGTTGTTCGTCGGCCGCGGCGCGAACATGCCGTACGACCACCTCGAAGCCGAGGACGCGTCCGTCGGCGGCGGCGCGACCGTGATCGGCCCGAACCGGACCATCGGCGACCTGGCCGGCGAAGCGTCCGGCCGGAAGGCGGTCACGCTGAACTCGAACGGATCGTTCGTCGAGTTCACCACCCGGGCGAGCACGAACACGCTCGTCACCCGGTTCTCCATCCCGGACTCGTCCGGCGGCGGCGGGATCGACTCCACCATCAACGTGTACGTCAACGGCACCTTCCACAAGGCGTTGCCGCTGACCTCGAAGTACAGCTGGCTGTACGGCGCCGAGTCGGGCCCGGGCAACTCGCCGGGCGCGGGCGGACCGCGGCACATCTACGACGAGGCGAGCATCATGCTCGACTCCTCGTTCCCCGCCGGTACGAAGATCAAGCTGCAGAAGGACCCGGCGAACACGACCAACTACGCGATCGACTTCGTCGACACCGAGCAGGTCGCCCCGATCGCCAACCCGGGCGCCGGATACGCCGTACCGGCCGGGTTCTCCCAGCAGGACGTGCAGAACGCGCTCGACAAGGTCCGCCAGGACAGCACGCTGACCGGTGTCTACCTGCCGGCCGGCGACTACCAGACGTCGGGCAAGTTCAACGTCTACGGCAAGCCGATCAAGGTGGTCGGGGCCGGACCTTGGTACACCAAGTTCCACGCGCCGTCGGCGCAGGAGAACAGCGATGTCGGGTTCGACTCGCAGTCGAGCGCCAACGGGTCGACGTTCAGCGGATTCGCGTATTTCGGCAACTACACCTCGCGGATCGACGGGCCCGGCAAGGTGTTCAACTTCGCCGGTACGTCGAACATGACGATCGACAACATCTGGGTCGAGCACATGATCTGCATGTACTGGGGCGCGAACACCGACAACTCCACGATCAGGAACTCGCGGATCCGGGACACCTTTGCCGACGGCATCAACATGACGAACGGGTCGGCCGGCAACACCGTCAGCAACAACGACGCCCGGTCCACCGGGGACGACTCGTTCGCGCTCTTCAACGCCGTCGACAACGGCGGCGGCGAGGTCCGCGACAACGTCTTCGAGAACCTCTCCGCGACCCTGACCTGGCGGGCGGCCGGCTTCGCGGTCTACGGCGGCACCAACAACATCTTCCGCAACCTCTATGTCGCGGACATGCTGGTGTACTCCGGGATCACGATCAGCTCGCTCGACTTCGGCATCCCGATGAACGGCTTCGGCGCCACCCCACCCACGGTCTTCCAGAACGTCTCGGTGGTCCGCGCCGGCGGCCACTTCTGGGGCAACCAGACCTTCCCGGGGATCTGGATCTTCTCGGCCTCGAAGATCTTCCAGGGCATCCGGGTGTCCGACGTGGACATCGTCGACCCGACGTACTCCGGGATCATGTTCCAGACCAACTACGTCGGCGGCCAACCGCAGTTCCCGATCGCCGACACCGTCCTCACCAACATCACCATCTCCGGCGCCCGCAAGAGCGGCGACGCCTTCGACGCCAAGTCCGGCTTCGGCATCTGGGCCAACGAACTCCCCGAACCCAACCAGGGCCCCGCCGCGGGCACCGCCACCTTCAACAACCTCACCCTCACCAACAACGCGGTAGACATCCGCAACACCACAACAACCTTCACCATCACCCGCAACTGATCCCAGGCTGAACAGACGGCGGCCGCCGGAGGTCCACCCCCTCCCGCGACCGCCGTCTTCATCTGCCCCGCCCTGGCCCCCAAATCCCCAACAAAACAACGCATCCCCCATGACACGGTTTCCCTTTGCATTCCGCGCTCCTGGGGGACCCACCAATGCCGATCCACGTCTTCGTCGACGAAACCAAGTCCAAAGGCCTCCTCATGGCCGCGGCCCGCTGTCCCGCCGACGACGTCGCCGTCAACCGCAAAGCCCTCCGTGCCCTCCTACTTCCAGGCCAGGAGCGCCTGCATTTCAACAACGAGAACCCGACCCGCAGGAAGAAGATCCTCGAGTTGATCGCCGGATTCCGAATGTTGGTAGACATCTACCAAACAGATCGCGCTACAGCGGCCAACCGGAGTCGGTGCCTTCAGGCGATAGTGCGAGACAACGCCGAGGTCGCTGAGCGACTGGTGATCGAACGGGACGAGCCGAACGTCGACAGCGATGGCCGCGCTCTCCGCGCAGCCAGCAGCGAGTTCGATTGCCGGAATCTGCGATGGGATCTACTGGCTCCCAAAGCGGATCCGTTGCTCTGGGTGCCGGACGGGGTCGCCTGGGCCTGGATGCGAGGCGGCGACTGGCGGCGCAGAGTGGCGGCGTACTGCGAACAACGGGAGCTATAAAGCGCGAGACCCGGCACGCCCACCGTCCGGTAGGCTTCCGGGTCCACTTCCGGAGGACTCTTGTCCCCAGGCATCGACAACTCTACCTGCTGAACTCTCGGAAGTCTGCTGGGCGGCCGGGGCAGATTGATCTGCCCCCGCATGCCCGCTCAGCGCGGTAGGTGGGTGATGTGGCGGGTTGGGGTGGGGGTGGTCAGGAGGGGGTGGGCGGCGGGGGTGAGGGAGTGGTGGGCTGTGCCGGCGGTGCGGTGAGTGGTGATGAGGCCGGCGTTGCGGAGTACTCGGGCGTGTTCGCTGGCGGATGCCAGGGAGATGCCGGTGCGGCGGGCCAGTTGGGTGGTGCTGGCCGAGGCGGTGAGGGCACGGAGTACGGCGGCTCTGGTGCGGCCGAGTAGGTCGGCAAGCGCGTCTGTGGTGTCGTCGGTTTCGTCGGCGACCGGGAGTTCGGCGCAGGGGTAGACGAGGACGGGTCGGCGATGAGGGAGGTCGAGGACCAGGCACTCGGCGGTGAACGGCGACGGGTAGAGCTGGAGGCCGCGGCCGTCCAGGTGAGCGTCGTAGCGGCGCCCCTCGTCCAGTCCGTACGTCGTCAGTGTCGGGGCGTCCCAGGTGATGTCGGGATGCAGGCTGCCGAGCAGTTCGTCGATACCGCCGTGCAACAGCGACCGCGAGCGGATCGCCAGGTCGGCACCGTGGCGGCGCTCGAGTTCCGCTGCTCCGGGAGCGAGTACGTGCTGATGAAAATCCCGTACCGCGTTGCCGAGGGCGCGCCGTGATCCCGCGCGACCGGCCAGCAGACCCTGCATGAACTGATCGGTTTCAGCCGGCAGCCAAGGCCCGAGCTCGTCCTGCACCAGCTCCGTCGGCGCATCCATCAACACTTCGAGCGCCGCGTCCAGTCCCGGCGAGGAGACCTCAGGCGTCAGGAAGTCCGGGAACTGTCCGCCCGGTGCGATCAGCTTGAACAGCGGCCGCATCGACGGCCGGATCAGCGGTACCGCCTGACGCCGCCAGCGTCGCGCGACCGGCGGGATCGCCCGGTCCCCCAGCGCACGCGCGGCCAGCGCCGCCTCCCACAGCGGCTCCGGCTCGACCGGGAACGTGATCCGGGCGAGATCGGCAGGCGTGAAGTGGATCCGGATGATCACCCGCCCGATTCTGCCCGCCGAGAGGCCGCACCGACAGACCACCCGGGCCGGCTCAAGAACTGAGGAGCTACGAATTGAGCGCTTCGGGTGTGGCCGAAACCGGTCGAGGTGGCCGGCCCGTCGCGTCGACGCTGGTGCGATGAAGCCTCGACGCATCGCGACCGCCGCCGCCCTCAGTGCCGCCATCGCCGTAGCTGTCCAACCCCCAGCCGCCCAGGCCGGCCATCCCCACCGCCCCAGCACGTACGTCGTTTCCACCGTCCCCGGCGATACCCCAGAAGGCATCGCCGTCACCAGCAGCGGCACGATGTACGTCACCAGCGTCGGCACCGGCGCCGTCTACCGCGGCTCGACCAGGCAGCCGAATCTCCGCCCCTGGCTCCCAGCCGGCAGCGACGGCCGTACCTCGGCGACAGGCATCCACGTCGACCGCTGGGGCCGGGTCCTCATCGCGGGCGCCAGCACGTCGAAGCTCTACCTGTACGACGCCCTCGGCCGGCTCCTCGCCGTACGAGCGGCTCAGGAAGGCTCGTTCCTCAACGACTTCGCCATCACTGCCGATGCCGTCTACGTCACCGACTCGGCGCACAACCAGGTCTGGCGAGCCCCTCTCACCGCCCGCGGCCTGGGCGAACTGAAACCCTGGCTGACCCGCGACAAGATCCAGCCCACGCCGTACTTCCTCAACGGCATCGTCACCGACGGCCGTACCCTCCTCGTCGGCGAGCAGGGCCAGGACGTCACCTACCGGATCGACCTGCGCTCCCGCCAGGTCAGCACCCTCACCATCACCGGCGCGAACGGCATCCTCTCCGGCGACGGCTACCTCCTCGAAGGCAGCCGCCTGTACGCCGTCTACAACGCCGGCGGCGGGAAGTACGTCACCCGCCTCGCCTGGCTCAACCGCGACTGGACCGCGGCCCGCATCCTCGCCGACTCCCAGCCCGCCGCGGCCGACACCACTCCCACCACGTTGGCGAGAGATGCCGGCCGCCTGCTGTGGGTGAACAGTCAGCTCGACGCGGCGCCGGGCACCCCGCCGTACACGGTCTCCGTCGTTCCCGAACTCCAGACCGCCACCAAACCGGCCGAAGATGTTGCCTGCAGCAAGAATCTGTGCTCGGTCGGTTGGTGAGCGCTACGAACCGACCCCGAGCTTTCCCCGGTGATGCGCGGGCCGGTCGATCTCGTCGAGCAGCGCGATTGCGAAGTCGGCGTAGGAGATGAGGTTGGTCGCGTCGGCCGGCAGTACGCGGTAGTTGCCGGTGCGGGCCGGGTTCACGTGGTTGAAGTCGCCGGCTGGGGCGATTGACACCCAGTCCAGTGCGGAAACACCGAAAACGTTTGCCGCGGCTGCGTGGGCCAGGTAGAAGGAGCGGTACTCCTGTGGGTAGGACGGGGTGTCCATCAGCAGTGCCCCGGATTCGGTAGGCAGGATCGAAGCCAGACCGACCCAGAGCAGCCGCGGTACGTCGGCCTTGGTCAGCCCGTCGACCAGCGACCCGGCGGCCGAGGTGAAGAACGCGGCCGGATCGGTGCCGGCCCCGTCGTACACGGCCGCGACGACCGCATCGTGGCCCTTGCTCAGTCGCTCCACGTCGGCGGCCGACGTCACATCACCCGCGACCAACCCCGGCAGGTCGGCGTACCGGCTGGGATCGCGGACGACCGCGGTCACCTCATGGCCGCGACTCCGCGCTTCCTCGACGACGGCACGCCCTGCTCTGCCGCCTGCTCCGAAGACCAGCACCCTGCTCATCTGAACCTCCTCGAACGGTTGGTGCTGCGACCGTAGGCGGCGCCCTGGTTACCGATCGGATACTCGCTAGGCTGGTCAGATGGAGCCGTTGCGCGCGGACATGTTCGAAGAGATCTGCCCGTCGACCCTGAATCCGATCCGGTTCGGCGGCGACAAGTGGGCCGGCCTGGTGATCCGCTGCCTCGAGGACGGCCCCCGCCGGTACTCCGAACTCCGCGTCCCCTTGCACCGGGTGACCGCGAAGGTGCTCACCCGGTCACTACGCCTGCTCGAACGCGACGGCCTGATCCGCCGCACGGAGTACGCCACCCCGGTGCGCCGCGTCGAATACGCCCTGACACCTCTCGGCCGCAGCATGCTCGATCCTCTGCGGGTCGCCTGCGAATGGACGGCCGACCACTGGGACGAACTCCTCGACGCGCGCGAGTCGACCGCAGCGGCAGGAAACGAGTAGGCCGCGCTCTCCCCCTCAGAGCGCGACCCGGCTCACCAGCGCGGCTGGGGAAGGAACTGGGTCCTGGTACGGCGTACGCGGCGTTCGCGGGCGTGGACGCGGCGGCGCGCGGCACGGGAAATTCGGCGCTTCGGCTCCGGTGCCGGTTGCGCGGCGACCGGCTCGGTCTGCTGGTACATCGTGGCTCCTTCCTCGAACGGCAACGAGGCTGGGATGCACGAGATGGTCGATCGGTTCCCGCCGATCGGGATCGTGGGGAGCGCCAACGACTAGGGTGAGGGCGTGGACGAGAAGACGCCAAGCGTGTTGTTGACGACGCCGAGTTGGTTGCTCACCCAGACCGCGATGCATGCGCAGCGGATCGTCGCCGAAGCGTTCGCCGCCGAGAACTCCCGGGGCTATCACTTCCGGCTGCTCGCCACCTTGACGGAGTTCGGCCCGTCCAGCCAGGCCGCGCTCGGGCGGCACACCGGGATCGATCGCAGCGACATCGTGGCCACGGTCAACGAACTCGTGGCGGCCGGCTACGTCGAGCGTTCGCCCGATCCCGCTGACGGCCGCCGCAACATCATCACCCTCACCACCGCGGGTAAGCGCCGTCACCGGCACCTCGGCGAGCTGGTCGAGACCGTCCAGGACGAGATCTTCGCGCCGCTGTCCGCCGGCGAACGAGCGACGCTAGCCGGCCTGCTCGCCAAGGTCCTCGCGCATCACAGCTGAGCAATCCTGCTAAGTCATTGGCGTGGCCAACGAATATCTGTATTGTTGGCGTCACCAACGATTTGAGGAGAACCCCATGACCCTGACCTTCGGCCCGCAGCTGGTCGGCCAGACCGAGAAGACCCTGCAAGCACTTCTGCGCCAGGCCCTCGACGGCACCGGCCTCGACGAGCGGCTCTGGGTCACGCTTCGGCTCGCCAACCAGCCGGACGACTCAACGCTTCGCGCTCGCGTCGCGGACCTGGCGCAGTTCGGCGACGCCGACAGGCTCGTCACCACCTTGGAGCAACGAGAGCTCGTCGCGAACGACGCCCCGACCGCCGCCGGACAGGCACTGCTGGACAGCGTCCTCGCCAGATCGGCGGAACTGAGCGGCCCGATCTGGACCGACATCCCCAACGCCGACGCCGCCGCTCAGGCCCTGACCGAACTCCTCACCCGAGCCCGAGCCGCCCTGGCCCGCACCGCTCGCGCCCGTCCGGCCGAGACATCCGACTGACCGGCCCCGCGGCTTGCTCCCCGTGCACCGGTAAGTCATGTGACGCCGTTCACGAATGGACCCGTTCGGCGCAGATCGGGGGCGACTGGGCGACGCACCAGTACCACGGCTGGTCCGGCATTGGTAGAAAGGGGATCGGGCGCGCTTCCGGCGTACCGACAGCTTTCAACGAGGAGTCCGCGACGTGACCAGTTCAGAGTCCCCCCAGTCCGAGGCCCTGTCGAACCTGATGCACGAGGAGCGCCGCTTCGAGCCACCGGCCGACCTGGCCGCGAACGCGAACGTCAAGGCGGACGCGTACGACGCCGCCGCGGCCGACTTCGAGGGGTTCTGGGCAGAGCAGGCCAAGCGGCTGACCTGGGCGGTCGAGCCGACCGAGACCCTCGACTGGAGCAACCCGCCGTTCGCCAAGTGGTACGCCGACGGCAAGCTCAACGCGGCGTACAACTGCGTCGACCGGCACGTGGAGAACGGCCTCGGCGACAAGGTCGCGTACTACTTCGAGGGTGAGCCCGGCGACACCCGCGAGATCACCTACGCCCAGCTCAAGGACGAGGTCAGCAAGGCCGCCAACGCGCTGCTCGAGCTGAACGTCAAGGCCGGCGACGTGGTCGCCATCTACATGCCGATGATTCCCGAGACCGTCGTCGCGATGCTCGCCTGCGCGCGGATCGGCGCTCCGCACACCGTCATCTTCGGCGGCTTCTCGGCCGACGCGCTGAAGGGCCGGATCCTCGACTGCGACGCGCGCGTGGTGATCACCTCCGACGGCGGGTACCGCCGCGGCGCCCCGGCCGCGCTGAAGCCGGCTGTGGACACCGCGCTGGAGGACTGCCCCGACGTACGGAACGTGCTCGTGGTGAAGCGCACCGGCCAGGAGACCGCGATGGTGGACGGTCGCGACCTGTGGTGGGAGGACTTCGTCGCGAAGCAGTCGACCGAGCACAAGCCCGAGGCGTTCGACGCCGAACACCCGCTGTACGTCATGTACACCTCTGGGAGCACGGGCAAGCCGAAGGGCATCCTGCACACGACCGGCGGCTACCTGGTGGGTACGTCGTACACGCAGTGGGCCGTCTTCGACCTCAAGCCCGACACCGACGTCTACTGGACCGCGGCCGACATCGGCTGGGTCACCGGCCACAGCTACATCGTGTACGGCGCGCTCGCCAACGCGACCACGTCGGTGCTCTACGAAGGCACCCCGGACACCCCGCACCAGGGCCGCTGGTGGGAGATCATCCAGAAGTACAAGGTCTCCATCCTGTACTGCGCGCCGACGGCGATCCGGACGTTCATGAAGTGGGGCAAGGAGATCCCGGCGAAGTTCGATCTCTCGACGCTGCGCGTGATCGGGTCGGTCGGTGAGCCGATCAACCCGGAGGCGTACATCTGGTACCGGGAGAACATCGGCGGCAACAAGGCGCCGGTCGTCGACACCTGGTGGCAGACCGAGACCGGGATGCACATGATCTCCCCGCTGCCGGGTGTCACCGCGGGCAAGCCGGGCGCGGCCATGAAGGCGATCCCCGGTGTCAGCGTCGACGTGGTCGACGACGCCGGCAAGTCGGTGCCGGACGGCTCCGGCGGCTACCTGATCATCGACAAGCCGTGGCCGGCCATGCTGCGCACGCTGTGGGGCGACGACGAGCGCTACAAGGACACATACTGGTCGCGCTTTCCGGGTGTGTACTTCGCCGGTGACGGCGCCAAGAAGGACGAGGACGGCGACATCTGGCTGCTCGGCCGGGTGGACGACGTGATGAACGTGTCCGGTCACCGGCTCTCCACCACCGAGATCGAGTCGGCTCTCGTCTCGCACCCGAAGGTGGCCGAGGCGGCCGTCGTCGGCGCGTCCGATCCGACCACGGGTCAGGCGATCGCGGCCTTCGTGATCCTGCGCTCCGAAGCAGGCGACGGCGGACCGGACGTGGTCCAGGAACTCCGCAACCACGTCGCCAAGGAAATCGGACCGATCGCCAAACCGCGCCAGATCATGGTCGTCGCCGAACTCCCCAAGACCCGCTCCGGCAAGATCATGCGCCGCCTCCTCCGCGACGTCGCCGAAAAGCGCGAGGTAGGCGACGTCACCACCCTCGCCGACTCCACAGTCATGGACCTCATCAAGACCAACCTCGAATCCGGCAAGTCGGACGAGGACTGACGTTTCTGGAGCCGCGTGGGAACCTCCCCACGCGGCTCCTTCGTCGCACGAGATGAGGTCACCCGCGAGGTGCGTCACCTCGTGGGTGGGCCGGCTTCGGTCGGAGCTGACCACGTATAGCAATCAGCCTGTACGCCGACCGCTCGGCGTACAGGCTGGTTGTGGGTCAGTAGCGGACGATGCCTTGCGAGCTTGTCTTGTTGCCGTCCCAGTCGCCGACTACCGGGAGGTCGCCGGTGTCGCCGTAGCGGATGGATTCTGTGGTTTCGGTGGGGTCGATACCGCTGACCCGGAAGTAGAAGGTGGCGTTGGCGGGGTTGAAGAGACCTGGTTCGTCGCGGCCGTCGCCGTTCCAGTCGCCGATGAGCGGCTTCCAGTACGGGTCGCCGTAGTGGATCGAGCGGGTGGTGCCGTCGGGTAGGCGGAGGTCGAACGTGGCGGCCGAGGCCCGGTAGACGCCGACGTCGGTGACGCCGTCGCCGTTCCAGTCGCCGGTCAACGGCAGCTGGTACGGCGTACCGAAGGTGACGCTGGTCGTACTTCTATCGGCCGCGCGCTTGGTGAAGGTGCCGGTCGACGGTGTGTAGGCGCCGACCTCGTCGGTGCCGTCGCCGTTCCAGTCGCCGACGAGCGGACGGTCACCAACGTTGCCGAAGGCAATGGTGACCTGGCCGACGCCGCCGGTGAACGAGTTGGTGAGGAAGAACTTGCGCTCGTCAGGGCTGTACGCCGCCGGGCTGTCACCGCCGGCGCCGTCCCAGTTGCCGGCCAGTGGGACCATCGGAGTGTTGCCGTAGGCAAAGGCCGGGATGGTCGCGGTTCCCGAGGTCCTGCTGTTCGACAAATACCAGGTGAACGTGCAGATCGCGGCAGCCTTCTCCGGCTTCGCAGCGACGTGCGAGAAAACATTGGGCGCGGCGATCACGGCAGCGGCGACTGCGCCCGCGACGCCGGCGGTGATCATCTGACTGAAGAGTTGAGTACGCATCTCGTCCCCCTTACGCGTCGAGCCGGTAGAGGGCCGCGGCCCCGGGCGCCAGAGTGGCGACGACCTTGGTCCGGTCCGCCTGCGCGACGTACGCGCGGGTCGCCGGGTCGAAGAGCGAGACCTTGGTGACAGTTGCCTGGTTCAACGTCACCGTCGTGGTCGCGCTGGTGTTGTATTGACGATTGGCGACCAACAGCCATCGGGTGCGAGCTGCATCGGTAGGCCGGAACCGTCCGAGCACGGCCGCGCTTCCCGACGTACCGCTCAGATAGCTGTCCGGTGTGAACCCGGCCGCGCCTGCCGGTGGCGTCTCGTTGGCGTGCACTGCCAACTCGGAGACCAGCGGTTTGAGTTCGACCCCGACCTGGCTGAGCCAGCTGGTGTTGATGGTCTTGGCGGCCGTGTAGAGCGGGGTGAGTGTCCCGTCGGCCGTGGTCAGCGCGCGGCCGAAGCCTTCGCCGCGGGCCGGATCGGGCTGCCAGTAGGTGAAGTACTGAATGCCCTTGCAGCCGTAGGCAAGGCTCGTGTTGATCTGCCAGAGCAACTCGGCGGCGGTCGGGAACCGATGGCCGTTGTACTCGACGCTCTGCACGAACGTCCAGGTCGGGATGTTCGCGCGCAGACCCTCGGAGCGGATGATGGCCCAGTTCGCGAAGTACTGCGTGTCCTCACCCGACGTCAGCAGCGGATACCGGTCGAACGACAGCATCGGCGGATGCACCGTGTCGACGAACTGCCGCACGAAGCTCTGGTACCCGCTGCCACTGCCAGGCACGAGGTTCGAGTACGGCGTGTAGTCCGGCGCCACCTCGCGTGCCACGGCGAATGCCTTCGCCAGCGAGGGAAAGCGGCCGGCCGGCGGCTCGTCGCCGAGGCTGAACCCGGCGAACGAACCGAAACCGCGATACCGGTTCAGCGCATCGGTCGCCAGCTTGCGCGCGTCCGCGGTCGTGATCGACATCGGCACCGACCGGTCGTCGCTGATCGTGAAGCGCGAAGCGAGGTTCTGTACGTCGGGGTCGCTGGCCACCAGCACCTTCAGGCCGACCTGGTCTGCGATCGCCAGCGACTGGCTCAGGATCGCCGAGTCGTCGACGTAGTTGCCGGTGATCAGGAAGGTGAACCCGGCTTCGCGCATCTGGGCGTACCGCTCGACCGTGGTCGCATAGGGATGCGGCGGCCAGTACAAGCCGATCGGGAACTCGGCGCCGCCGACCAGCGGCAGGTCGGCGCAGGACGCGCTCACCGCGGCGGGCGCCTGCGCCGAGGCCGGTGCGGCGGCCGCGTCGGATCCGTCGGTCAGCCGGCGGGCGAACGGGACGGGCGCTGCCGCGAGGGCTCCGATGACGGCGCCCCGCAGTACCGCCCGCCGGCCCACCCCCTGGGCGGCTCGCACACCGTGGAACGGCGATCGATCAGGAATCATCATGCTCCCTCTCTGTCTGGTCACGACGGTCACCAGAACAACTCACCCGCTGACACAGGGCAATGCCTTTCGGCCAGAACGAGTGAACGGTCCCCGGCCAGTTCCGGACACCTGATGAACACTGCGGGCGTTAGGCTGCGCGGCATGACCGTCCTGCTGGTGATCGTGCATGCCGGGTTGGCCGCGGCCTGGGTGGGCGGGATGGCGTATTCGCTGTTCGTCGTCCAGCCGAAGCTGAAGAAGTTCTTCGGCGCCGACGAGGAGGGTCGCGAGGCCCTCACCGCAGTGATTGCCTCAGGCAACCGTTACAAGGTGCTCGGGCTGATCGCCGCGATCGCGCTGACCGGCATCGCCCTGCTCCTGCTGGACCACGACCACTGGTGGATCCACCTGGTCAAGGCCGTCCTGCTGCTGACCGCGACCACCATCTTCTGGTACGTCTCCTGGCGCCACTGGCCGCGCCGCGTCTTCGCCACCGCCGCCGAGCGCCCCGCCCTCCAACGCCAGCTCTACCTCCTCGCCGGCACCATGCTCACCCTCACCGCCACCGCCTTCGCCCTCGGCATCACCGCCGGCCACCTCTGAGGATTGGTCTACTCGGGTTCCTCTCGCTTCAGGGGCCAAGGTGGCTAGGGTGCGGGGATGGGTGGTGCGGAGCGGTTTCTGAGTGGGGCGTTGGAGTTGGCGGCGAAGGCGGCTTCGTCGCAGCTGGACGCCGTACGGGAAGCGGCCGCGCTGGTGGCCGATGCGGTGGTGGAGGGCAAGCAGTTCTGGGTGTTCGGGACCGGGCACAGTCATCTGATCGCCGAGGAGCTGTACGGGCGTGCCGGTGGGCTGGCCGACGTACGGGCTGTGCTCGAGCCGGGCGTGATGCTGCACGAAGGGCTGCTCAAGAGTTCGCTGCTGGAGCGGCTCGGTGGGCTCGCGGACGTGTTGCTGGAGATCCATGACGTGCAGGCCGGCGACGTCGTGCTGATCGCGTCGAACTCCGGGCGCAACGCCGTACCGGTCGAGTTCGCGATCGGTGCGCGGAAGGCCGGTGCGAAGGTGATCGCGGTGACGTCGCTGGCGCACAGTACTGCGGTCAGTTCACGAGCGCCCAGTGGTCAACGGTTGTTCGAGGTCGCCGACGTGGTGATCGACAACTGCGGTGTGCCGGGCGATGCGTTGATCGACGTGGCCGGCACCCGGACCGGCCCGACCTCGACGCTTGTCGGCGCGCTGCTGGCGCAGGCGCTGGTGGTCGAGGTGGTCACCGTTCTGACCGATCGCGGTCAGGCGCCGAACGTGCTCCGCAGCCTGAACGCCTGATACTTGATCACGCGCTCACGTGGCGCGATAGGCGACGGTGATGTCGTAGCGGTCCGACCGGTAGATCGACCGGCCGAACTCGATCACCTCGCCGGACGCGGTCCGGGGCGCCGATGTGATCAGCAGGCACGGAACCGTGGGCTCGATGCCGAGCAGTTCGGAGTCGGCCTGGTCCGGCGGCGCGGCCACGATCGACGCCGACACCATGCCGAGGGTGACTCCCCAGCGGCTCGACAACGAGTCGTAGAGCGAGAGCTCGCCCAGGTCGAGCTCCTCCAGCCCTGGGTAGCGCCGCAGGGAAAGCGCGGTCCGCTCGACGGCCATCGGCTCACCGTCGGCGGTACGCAGCCGCACGAGGTGCAGGACGGGCGTACCGACCGGCTCCTCCAGCTCGCGGGCGAGGTCCTCGTCGGCGGTGGCGACGCGGTGCTCCAGCACCTTGGCGCCGGGCGTGATGCCGCGGGCCCGCATGTCCTGGCTGAACGAGGAGGTGAGCATCCGGGCCGGTCGCGGCTCAGCCACGAAAGTGCCGCCGCCGGGACGACGGGCGGCGAGGCCCTCGGCCACTACCCGGTCCACTTCCTGCCGCACGGTCATCCGGGCGACCCCGAAGCGCTCGGCCAGCACGCGCTCCGACGGCAGCACGGTACCGGCCGCCAAACTGCGGGTGAGGGTCTGCAGGATCTCGCGGATCTGGTCACCCTTCGGCCGGTCCGCGCGGAGCTCCGTGGGGAGTTCGGCGAGGTCACCGGGGTTGTTCCTTGGGCGGGCCATGAGGTCAGTATCCCTGGGAATCTGCCCGGCAAACCGGTTGCCGGGGATCGCGTGCGGCTGGGTGATCGAGACTGTTCACAAATCTGAACCGTTCAGCCCGACACTACTGTCCAGCTCCCCAGCACGGCCAGTGACCATTCTGGCCCTCGGGGCCGGTTCTGACGACAGGACCCGCGGAAAAGTTGCTCTCCGGACAGAATCTCACCAGCCGTGCCTGAGCAGCCGCTGACGGTCAGCGCCAAGACCCGGTAGAGTCTCGGGAGAGCTTCGGCTCGGTGTGCCGGGAAGTCTGGTCGGCGATGTTTCCGACGACCCCGAGCGAAGGGTGCCGTGATGAGCCCCGTCAACCGTCTCCTCCAGAAGCGCCGCGTGTTCCCGCGGGTCCTCGCGAGCGAACGGGCGTTCCTGGCCGGCACGCTGCGCGCCGAGACCACCGGCGGCCTGCTGCTGCTCGGCGCGGCCGTGATCGCGCTGATCTGGGCGAACTCGCCCTGGCAGGACAGCTACCACCACCTGCGCGAGGCCCAGCTCGGCCCGTTGACGGTCGAGGCCTGGGCGGCCGACGGCGCGCTCGCCCTGTTCTTCTACCTGGCCGGCGTCGAGCTCAAGCGCGAACTCGTGGTCGGCACCCTTTCGCGCTTGAGCGAGGCGGTCGTCCCGGTGGTCGCGGCCGTCGCCGGAATGGTGCTGCCGGCAATCATCTACCTGATCGTCAACCTGACCTCGTCGGCCGGCCGGCCGTCGGGCTGGGCGGTGCCGACGGCAACGGACATCGCCTTCGCCCTGGCCGTGCTGGCGATCGTGGGCTCCTCACTGCCGAGCGCGTTGCGGGCCTTCCTGCTGACGCTGGCCGTCGTCGACGACTTCGGCGCGATCCTGATCATCGCGGTGTTCTTCTCGCACGGTTTCCACCTGCTGGCGCTGCTCGCGGCGGTCGCCCTGATCGCGGTGTTCGCCCTGCTGCAGCGGTTCAGGATCCGTACGCCGTTCCTGTACGTGCCGGTCGCCTTGGGTGCCTGGTGGTTCATGCACGAGTCCGGGGTCCACGCCACGATCGCCGGAGTCGCGCTGGGGCTGGCGACCCGCGTGGTGCCCGACCCGGCCGAGAAGAAGTCGCCGGCCGAGCGGGTGGAGCACCGGCTGCGCCCGTGGTCTGCCGGCCTCGCGGTACCGGTGTTCGCGCTCTTCGCCGCAGGGGTCACGTTGAACGGCAACGCCGTACGGACGATGCTGACCGATCCGGTGGCGATCGGCGTGGTCGCCGGGTTGGTGGCCGGCAAGGCGCTCGGTGTGTTCGGCGGCTCCTGGCTGACGGCCCGGTTCACCCGGGCCGAGCTGAACTCCGACCTCGCCTGGCGCGATGTGGCCGCTGTCTCGGTGCTGGCCGGGATCGGGTTCACCGTCGCGCTGCTGATCGCGCAGCTCGCCTTCGGCGACGACACCGCCCAGATCGAGCGGGCGAAGGCGGCGGTGCTGATCGCTTCGCTGCTCGCCGCATTGCTCGCCGCAGCGCTGTTGTTCCGCCGCAACCGCGCGTACGCCGAGGATTGAGCCGGGGGTACCCGCTAGGGTCGGGACACGGACCCTTGGGAAGGAGTGCCATGTCGATGGGGCAGAACGAGGATGAGCCCACGATCGGGCAGCTCGTCGCCGATGCCAGCCGGGATCTGTCCAGCCTGGTCCGCAGCGAGCTGGAGCTGGCCAAGACCGAGCTGAAGAAGACCGCGATCGCCGCCGGAACGGGCGCGGGCCTGTTCGGCGCCGCCGGCTTCCTGGCCCTGCTCGCGATCATCCTGCTGTCCATCGCCGCGGCGTACGGCGTGAGCGCGCTCGGGCTGCACCCGGCGCTGTCGTTCCTGATCGTTGCCGTCGTCTACCTGTTGATCGGGGCCGCGCTGGTGCTGGTCGGCAAGCGGCTGATCGGCAAGGCGAAGGGACCCGAGCGCGCGATCGAGACCTCGAAGGAGTCGGTCGAGGCGCTCAAGTCGATCGGCAAGGGCGACTGAGCCCGGCCGGCGTCTCGGATCTGCTGGTCGACGGACCCTGGTCGCATTCGCTGGTCGCAGCCAACGGGGCCAGGTTCCACGTCGCCGAATGCGGCGCCGCTGACGATCCCCTGGTCCTGTTCCTGCACGGCTTCCCGGAATTCTGGTGGGCGTGGCGCCACCAGCTGCCCACCGTCGCCGCGGCCGGCTACCGCGCTGTCGCGATGGACCTGCGCGGGTACGGCGCCAGTGACAAGACTCCCCGTGGCTACGATCCCTTCACCGCCGCAGCCGACGTCTCGGGCGTCATCAGGTCGCTGGGCGCAACCGATGCGGTCGTTGTCGGCCACGGATGGGGCGGCTTCGTCGGTTGGTCGACCGCCGTACTCGCACCGCGGCAAGTGCGAGCACTGGCGGCAGTGTCGGCCCCCCACCCACTGATGCTGCTGCGGTCGGGGCAGCCGCGAGCTGTCGCCCGGGCCGGCTGGTTCCAGCTCCCGATCCTGCCCGAGCGCCGGTTGCTCGCACAGGGCGGCATCCACATCGAAGAGCTGCTCCGAGACCTGTCCGCTCCCGGCGGCGACTTCCCTGACGCCGAGGCGTCCCGGCGATACCGAGCGGCTCTCCAGGTCTGGCCGGCGCCGCACTGCGCTCTCGAGTACCACCGGTGGTTCGCCCGATCCCGTCTGCGGTCCGACGGTCGCCGGTACTCAGCACAGATGCGTACGCCGATCGCAGTGCCCGTGCTCCAGGTGCACGGGGCCAAGGACGGCGCCGTTGCCGCCACGAGCACCCAGACCCCGGCTGCGCTGATCACCGGGCCGCTGCGCCACGAAGTACTGACTGGTGCTGGACATTTCCCGCACGAGGAGGACCCAGCTCTCTTCACCCGCCTGCTCCTCGACTGGCTCGATGTCCCCGAGCGGTAATCACACTGACCGTCGGTCCGCCGCTAGCTTTGAGGAGTGAATCGCAAAGCGCTTGCTGTCGGTGTCCTGCTGCTCGGGCTGGCCGGCTGCTCGAAAGACCCGAAGACCGACGGCGGCCATCCACCGGCCGTCGCCGACAACGGGCAGTTCGCCGTACTGGCCGGTGACGGCTTCCACTCGGACGGCAGCTTCGATCCGCGGATGACCTGCGACGGCTCGGGTGACTACTCGCCCCCGCTGGTCTTCCGGCATGTCCCGGCCGGTACCGCGGAACTGCTGCTGTCGATGGTCGACGACGACAAGACCAGCCCACAAGGCGATCCGCTGATCCACTGGGTGCAGTGGAAGATCCCCGCCACCGCGACCGGGCTGGCCGAGCACACCGAGCCGCCCGGAGCCCGCGAAGCCCTCAGCGACCTGGGCGAAGCGACGTACAACGGCCCTTGCCCGCCGGCCGGCCAGACGCACCACTACCGCTTCACGTTGCTCGCGCTGTCCAAGCCGATCGACCTGCCGAACGGTACGGCGGCTCGCAAGGTACTGGAGGCCGCCGAGCCACTCGTGACGTCGACCGCTGACTTCGTCGCCACCTACAAGCGCAGCTGAGAACTGCTGCACCGGTCGGCTGCCTAGACTCGGCGGAGTGACTGGCACCAGGTTCCGGCTCGGCTGGGAGATGCGGCTCGATCAACTGACGCTGGCGATCGACCTGGCGTTGCTCGGGCTGGGGCTGGCGCTGACCGGGGCACTCGTGCACTGGCACGGCTGGCTCGCGCACACGTTCGGCATTCTGCTGATCGTCATCGGCGCAGTCCTCTGCCTGGTCGACGGTGTCCGGCTCCTCGGCTGGCGAACCTTGATCTGGCCCCGATCGCTGCGGCTGGACGAGCAGGGGATCTCCGACGACACCAAGAAGGGTCGCGGCTTCCGCGTCGACTGGGCCGACCTCAAAGCCCTCGGCGTGATCGACGACTCCGCTCGTCCCGGCCTGCTGCTGGTGTTCTTTCCCCAGACACGCAGACCGGACCTGAGCCCGTACGCCGGGTTCGCGCCCGCCGATTGGCCACAGCCGGTCGCGTCGCCGATCCCCCGGCGTACCGGCGTCGTCGAGGCGATCGTCGCCGGTACGCCCGCGAACTGGCAGAAACACGAAAACGGTCCCGGCTGGGCTGCCCTGATCGTCGCGCCCGGTGAACGAGCCGAAGCGATCCCGTCGCCGCGGCCGGCGAGACCGCAGCAGCGGATCGACGTGGGCACGGAGCTCGCCTGGCAGGCGCTGGTCGGCGGGGCGCTGGCCGGCCTCCTCGGCGTACTGGCCTATCTCGCCGCGTTCGACGTCCTCGCCGCGACCGGGGCGACCGCGACCTTCCTCTTGGTCGGCACGCCGTTCCTGTTGATCGGACTGGCGACGCTGCTGAGCATTCCGGTCGTCGTACGCCGCCGGTGGGTCGTGATCGACGAGGAGGCCTTCACCTGGGCCGATCCGGCCGGGACCTCGTTCACGATCGGGTGGAACGAGTTGGCGAGTGCCTCCCTCGAGATCGTGACCGTCCCGTCGGCATCACTCAGCCGGCATGCCGTCCACCTCTGTCTGGTGCCGGCGGACGAAACCGAGTTCGCCGCTCGCCATCCTGAGCTGTCGAGGAACGACGGTCGCTATGTACTGCGGCTGGGTGATGTCGTCGGACCGGCCAAGGCCATCGCGGCCGCCTGCCAGAACTCCGCACCCAGCGGCCTCTGGCAAGGCGTCGCCGAGCGCACGGGAACGCTCGGCATCACTTGATCAGCGCGATCGTCTGCGGGGTCGCCTTGATCACGTGCGACTGCGAGGTCACCTGATCATGTGCAACTGCGGGTCGAGACTTCCTGAGTGGCCTTCAACCCCGCGGTCGCGTCGGCGGCGACCTGCCCGGCGGTGAGGACGTAGCCGGTCCGGTTGTCCTCGACCGAGGCGGCGAAGACCACGCCGTACACGGTGCCTCGGGGGGAGAGCAGCGGGCCGCCGGAGTTGCCGGGGCGGACCGAGGCCCAGATGGAGAAGGCCCGCCGGGTGACGGTCTTGTCGCCGTAGATGTCCGGGCCCCGAAGCCGTTCCTCCGAACGGATCCGGGCCGGCTCCGCGTCGAACGGGCCGTTCTCCGGGAAGCCGAGCACGACAGCCGCTGCGTCGGCCTTGCCGGCCTCGTCGAACTTCAGCGGCGTGGCGTTCAGCTTCGGCACGTACAGCACGGCGATGTCCACGCTGGGATCGAACAGCACCACGGTCGCGTCGTACGACTTGTCGCCCACCTCGACCTTGGGATTGCCGACCCCGGCGACCACGTGCGCGTTGGTCATCACCCGCTGCGGCCCGTAGACGAACCCGGACCCTTCGAGCCCGCGCGAGCAGTTCGCGACCCCGGTGATCTTGGCGATCCGGCTGCGCGCATCCCGGACCGCGGGCTGCCGCGCGATCGCCGCGTCCGGCGGCTGCGTGTCGCGAATCCGCTCGGGCACGAACGGGTCGAGGAACCGCGGGAACAGATCGGTGTTGACCACGTCGTTGAACGCCTGCAGCGCCTTGTCGGCGCTGCCCGGCAACGCCTCGTCGACCTTCGCCAGCACCGCCGAGCCGCGGACCGCGGAGGTGACGCTGGGGATCCGGGCACCGCTGACCGCGACGCCGAGCACCCAGGCGACGATCAGCACCGAAACCGCGGCCAGTACGGCGCCGCCGAGCGCGTCGACGGCCTTCACCGGCTTCCAGGAGATCTTGTTGCGCAACTTCGACCCGAGGATCGCGCCGACGGTCCGCCCGATCGAGGCGAACAGCACGACCAGCACCAGGGCGGCGAACGACACCTCGACACTGGGCGAGAACCGGTCCAGTACCCGCGGTACGCCGTACACGCCGATGGCCGCGCCGGCCATCAGCCCGACGGTGGCGCAGGCACCGAGCACGAACCCCTCGACGTACCCCGAGATCGCCACCAGCAGCGTCACCACCAGCAGCGCGTAATCGAGACCGCTCACTCCATGTCCTCCGGATGCCCCAGGTCGTGCTCGATGGCCGTCAGGCGGCGCATGTCTGCCGACCTCCGCCCGTCACTCCGCCAGGCCAACTCGACCAGCCGGTCGGGCAACGGTACGACGTTGGCCGGGTCCCAGTCCCGCGCCCAGCCGCCGAGGGTGAGCATTTTGTCCAGCAGCCCGGCCGTGAACCCCCAGATGTAGAGGTCGCCCACGGTGAACGCGGGCCCGGTGAAGCCGGAGGGGTGCAGGCAGCTGATCCGGTTCGCCGGATCGGCCAGCGCGTCGATCGAGACCCGGTGCACCGAGGCGACCTCGGCCGGGTCGACCACCGCCACCGGTGACGGCTCGCGCCAGTACCCGAGCACGGGCGAGACGCCGAAGTTGCTCACCGGCACCCAGAGTGCCGGCCAGACAGCGAACACGTCGACACCGGCCGGATCCAGCCCGGTCTCCTCCTCGGCCTCCCGCAACGCGGTCCGGATCAACCCCTCCACCCCGGTCCCGTCGGCCTCGTCCACCCGGCCGCCCGGGAAGGACATCTGGCCGGCATGGGATCGCAACGTCCACGCCCGCTCGGTCAGCAGCACGTCGGGCTCGTTGCCCGCGGCATCCGTCTCGTTGCCATCAGCAAGCAAGATCAGAACGGCGGACTGGCGCACGCTCGGGTCGTCGGGCGGGAGGAACCGGGACAACTCCACCGGGTCGACCTGCTTCGAGGCCGCCGCCAACGGCTGAAGCCACCCGGGCAGCGGCACGTCGTACGTCGTACTGGTCTTCACCAGCTCACTCCCAGCTTCTCCTCGACCAGTTGGTCCAGCTCCTGCTGGGACTTGAACGCTCCGTAGTGGATGTGCACCAGCGCGCCCTTGGCGTCGACGAAGGCGGTCAACGGCGGCCCGCCGATCTTGAACGGGACCCGGGTCTGCTTGTCGGAGTCGACCAGATGCGGATAGTCCAGCTTCTGCGCGGTCGCGAATTTGACCGCCTCGTCCGCCCGCGGGTCGTCGTAGTCGATGCCGATCAGCTTCACCTTGCCACCGGCCTTCTTCTGCAGCTCGGCCAGGTACGGCGACTCCTGGCGGCACGGCGGGCACCACTGCGCCCAGACGTTGATCACCAGCGGACCCCGCAGATCCGCGAGCCGGACGTCGGGACCGTTGCCCAGACACGGCAGGCTGACGTCAGGCAGCCCATTGGTCACCGGCGGCCGTGACGGAGTACTGGGACACGACACCAGTTTCTGCGCCCCCGCAACTGTCCTGGCACTGCTGGTCCCGGCCGCACCAGGCCCGGCCGCCTGCTGGTCCCCGCAGCCCGCGAGCACGGCCAGCAGGACGAGCGCCGCGAGCACGGCGTACCGGCGTACGGGAGGGCGGGGGTGGTTCACGCCGGGACCTTGACCAGCTTTGCCGCGAGGTCCGGGTCGGTCGGGCCGGTGCCGAACGAGGGACACCATTGGGCGATCGGGCAGGCGCCGCAAGCAGGCTTCTTGGCGTGGCAGCGGCGGCGGCCGTGGAAGATCAGCCGGTGCGACAGCATGGTCCAGTCCTTCTTCGGGAACAGGTCGCCGATCACGTGCTCGGCCTTGACCGGGTCGGTCTCCTCGGTCCAGCCGAAGCGGCGGATCAGCCGGCCGAAGTGGGTGTCGACGGTGATACCGGGAACCCCGAAAGCGTTGCCCAGGACGACGTTGGCCGTCTTGCGGCCGGTGCCGGGGAGCTTGACCAGCTCCTCGAGCTTGTCCGGCACGACCCCGTCGTAGTCGTCGACGAGCGCCTGGCCGAGCTTCATCAGGCTGTTGGTCTTGGCGCGGAAGAAACCGGTCGGCTTGAGGATGACCTCCAGCTCCTCCCGGTCGGCCTCGGCATACGCCTTGGCGTCCGGGTACTTCGCGAACAGCGTCGGGGTCACCTTGTTGACCATCACATCGGTGGTCTGGGCCGACAGGATGGTGGCGACCAGCAACTCCAGCGGTGTGGTGAAGTCGAGCTCGCAGTGAGCGTCGGGATACGTCTCGGTGAGCACCTTGTGCATCTTCCGCGCCCGCCGCACCAACTGGCTGTGCGTCTCCCCGGCGAACACCGGCGCTTTCCGGGGCAGTTTCAGAGGTACCGCGGAAGTCGTCAGGGCCGCGGCAGGCTGGATCGGCATGCAGGCCAGCCTACGTGCGGGCACCTACAGAAAAATCCTCGTCCACCCGCCGCAGTCAGATCCAGCCCGCGTCGACGGCGATCCGGATCGCGTCGACCTGGGTACGCGCGTGCAGCTTGGCGACGATCGAGCTCAGGTAGTTGCGCACGGTGGCGGTGGAGATGAACAACTCCGCCCCGATCTGCTGCGCCGGGGAGCCGCTCGCCGACAGCCGCAGTACGTCGATCTCGCGCGGCGTCAGCGGGTTCGGCGGGAGTTTCAGTGCGGCGGCCGCCACCTGCGGATCCACCACCTGGATCCCCGCCACCACCTGCCGGATCGCGTCGGCGAGTGCCTGCGGCGAGACGTCCTTGCTGAGAAAGCCGCCGGCCTGCGAGGTCAGCGCCCGGCGCAGGTTGGCGGGACTGCCGAACGCGGTCAGGATCAGCGTCGCGCAACCGGGCAACTGCTCGCGGAGCGCGACAGCCGCGGTCAGACCGTCCTGGCCGGGCATCTCGATGTCGATCACCGCGACGTCCGGGCGCAGGTCGAGCGCGGTCGGCACGATCAGGTCGCCGCAGAAGACCTCGGCCACCACCTCGAAGTCCGGCTGCTGCTCGAGCAGGTTCCGCAGGGCGGCCCGGAAGAGCTTCATGTCGTCGGCCAGCAGTACGCGGATCAAGGCCTCCTCCTGCACGCGGCCCTGGCCTCACCCGGGCGTGACAGATTCACAGCCGAGAAGGTGATCACGTCTCTGTCCCCAGGTCCGCCGGGACCGCAGACTCTGAGCAGACATCGTTCGAGAGCGGGAGACTGCCGGGTGCGCGTACAGATCATCGGTCGGCCGGGGTGTTGAGGATGCCGTTGACGAGGACCTGGATCGCCCAGCGGTCGCGGTCGCCGGCGGAGAACAAGGCGTCGCCCATCGAGGTGAGCAGTGGATAGCGATCGGCCGGCAGTTCGGCGTACAGCTTGCGCACCTCGGCGATGTGGTCGGCCTCGTTCATCTTCTTGGTGTTGTAGGCGGCTTGCTCCGCACCGGCCACGGTGATGTGCAGGTAGAGGAGGTCGACCGCCCAGGCGGCGGTCTTGTCGTCGAGACCACCCTCCTTGAGCAGGGCGAGCATCCGGTCCATCACCAGGAGCGCGTTGAGGCCGGTCGGGATGCCACCGAGGGCGACGAGCGCCAGGCCCTCGTGCCGGCTCATCGCTTCGATCGAATTGGCGACCAGGAGCTGAAGGCGCTCCTGCCAGGAGCCGTCGGTCGGTAACCGGACCCGGCCCAGCGCCTCGTCGAGCATCGCGGCCATCAGGTCGTCGCGGTTCTTCACGTAGACGTAGAGGGACGCGGCGCCGGTGTCGAGGACCTGGGCCACCCGGCGCATGGTCAGCGCATCCAGGCCTTCGCGGTCCAGCACCCGCAGACCGGTCCGGACGATCACGGCACGGCTGAGTGGAGCCTTGGCAGGCCTGGCTCGGCGGCTCACTGGTTCGGCGCTCACGGACCAGAGGCTACTACCGAACACTGTTTGACACGAACGTTGTTCGCTACTTATCGTTGACGAACAGTGTTCGTCACGATCACCGTTCGACTCGCTCATCGCCGGCGCGCTGCACGGCGGCGACTCGCTCGTGCAAGGGCCCGGCTCCAGCTACGCGCTCGCCCTCGGCGTTCCGAGTTGCCGCGTGGCCTGGCTGCTCCCCCGACAACTCCCGCCCAGCACCACTGACTCTCAAGGACCATCATGATTCTCGTCACCGGCGGCCGCGGCGCGGTCGCCACCCACCTGACCACCCAGCTCGTCGAGCACGACCACGCCGTCCGTGTCGCCTCGGCCGATCCCGGCAAGCTCGATCCACCCCCGGGTGTCCCGGCGATCAAGCTCGACCTGACTGATCCGACGACCTTCGCAGCAGCCCTGGCCGGGATCGACTCGGTCTTCCTGTACGCCTCGGCGGCGCACATCACCGAGTTCGTCGCCGAGGCGGAGGCCGCCGGCGTACGGCACATCGTGGTGCTGTCGACCGCGGCGGTCCTCGGCCCCGACGCCGGGACCGACCACCTCGCGAAGTCACACCTGGACGTCGAGAACGCCGTCCGGACATCCTCGATCGCCACGACGATCCTGCGGCCCGGCTCGTTCGCGGCCAACGCCGGCGCCTGGGCCTGGTCGATCAAGTCCGGCCGCCCGGTCAGCCTGCCGTTCCCCAACTCGCACAACGATCCCATCCACGAACGCGACGTCGCCGAGGCTGCCTTCGTAGTGCTGACCGAGCCGCGGTTCCAGCAGCGTGAGTACATCCTGAGCGGTCCCGAATCGCTCACGTTCGCCGAGCAGATCGACCAGCTCGCCGCTGCCACCGGCCGGACCATCAGCATCGAGCAGGTCACTCCCGAGTACTGGAAGAAGGCGATGGCCGACTACGTCCCGGAGCCGTACGCCGACGCGCTGCTCAACTGGTGGAAGTCCAACGACGGCAAGCCCGTCCAACTGACCGGCACCGTCGAAGAACTCACCGGCCACCCCGCCCGTTCCTTCGCCACCTGGGCGCAGGACCACCGCAACGACTTCTGAGATCGGACACCCATGCGAATCCCCCGAAAGATCCTGGCCACCGTCGTGCTGGCGGCGACAGCGGCCGGCTTCACCACCGTCCCGGCCGCCGCGGCCGACAGTGCCTACCTGTCGCAGAACAGCTACCTCGACAACTACGCGCCAGTGGGCTCCGCGCCGATCTGCGTCCAGCGCAAGATCTACCTTGCCAAGGGCAACTACCTCTGGTCGTAATTCGTCGACAGGCTGGTCGAATGGAACTCGCGCACCATCTACCTGAGCGCGGGCACCTACACCTGGACCGTGTGCATCCAGGTGGTCGGGAAGTACGCATACAACGTCTCGCAGTACCAGGAGACCAGCAGGCTGCGGAATCCGGCGGGCGGCGAGGCGACCCCGTTGTCCGCCCTCAACTACCTGGGCAGCAGCACCGGCGCCTCGCGCACGTACAACTGGGGATCGGAACTTCTGCCGCTCGACAGCTGAGCCTCGCGGGCGCTTACTTGCTCTTGACCTGGGTGAGCGCCCAGCGGGCCCAATCCCGTTGCATCGCGGCGAAACGCCGGCCGTACTCCAGTGCGATGCGGCCGTAGACGGACAGATCGTCGTCGTCCCAGTCGATCGAATCGTCCAGAGCTTCCAAGTTGGCGTGCAACTCGGCGGCGTGGGCCGCCTGGCCGTCGAGGTAGTCGCGGGCCTGCCGGGGTGTGAGGACGCCGAGGAAGAACACCCTGAGCAGAACATCGCTCCGAGTGGTGCGCTGCGGCTCGGTCTCGGTCAGCCAGCGGCGCAGTTCGGCCAGGCCGGGATCGGTCAGCGTGTACTCCTTGCGGCCGCGCGGGCCCTGCTCGGAGACCACGATCAGACCGGCGTCGGCGAGCTTCGCCAGTTCGCCGTAGATCTGGCTCTGGGTGGCCGGCCAGACGTTGGCCAGCGAGGTGTCGAACGTTTTCAGCAGGTCGTAGCCGCTGGCGGGATGGTCGACCAGCAGCCCGAGCAGGGCGTGACGCAGGCTCATACCGAGCAGCTTACCTTCCACTCTTGACATGTCCAGAGTTGACCTTCTACTTTTGACATGTCGCGATCGGAATGTCCGATCGGCCGCCACCTAGGGAGCACACCCTCATGTCGTACTTGCGGACCTTCGCCCCGTGGATCGTCTACGCGCTCATCCCGTCCGCGCACTGGAACTGGGCGGCGCTGATCGCCCTGGTCCTCTCGATCGGCCTGGTCGCCCAGCAGACCCGCGCCGGCCGCACCCTCGACGCCCAGATCATCGAGCTCGGGTCGGCCGTCTTCTTCGCCGCCGTCACCGTCCTCGCCTTCACCAGCCCGGACAGCGGACTGCACCCCTACACGCCGGCCCTTTCGTCGGCCACCCTCGCCCTGATCGCCGGCATCTCGCTGGCCGTCCGCAAGCCCTTCACCCTGGGCATCGCCAAGCAGACAACGCCCCGCGAGTTCTGGGACCAGCCGCTGTTCGTCCGAACCAACGTGATCATCACCGCCGTCTGGACCGCCTGCTTCGCCGTGACCGCGGTCGCCCTCGCCGCCCTCGCGGACTCCGGCTCGACAGCCCGGACCCTCGTCCAGGTCGCCGGCTTCGTCGTACCGATGGTCTTCACCCTTCGCTACGTGGCGCACATTCAGGCCAAGGCCGCCCAGCTCCGGACCCACTGAAGCCCTTCCCGAGGAGATCGGACCTGTCGTGCACACCGCTCCCGCACCGCACCTGGCCGGCAACTACGCACCCGTCGAAACCGAACTGACCGCCTACGACCTGCCGGTGACCGGCCGGATCCCGCCCGGGCTGACCGGCTGGTACCTGCGCAACGGTCCCAATCCGCACGATGCTGCCTCCGGCCACTGGTTCTTCGGCGACGGCATGATCCACGGTGTCCGGATCGAGGCGGGCCGGGCGGTGTCGTACCGCAACCGCTGGGTCCGTACGTCGACCTTCACCGACGGCGCCAAGGTCAACGACATCGACGGCACCC
Organism: Kribbella voronezhensis; assembly: GCF_004365175.1. NCBI lineage: Bacteria > Bacillati > Actinomycetota > Actinomycetes > Propionibacteriales > Kribbellaceae > Kribbella > Kribbella voronezhensis. The sequence continues at coordinate 3,187,459 of NZ_SOCE01000001.1, forward strand.
TGGATCTGACGGCGGGTACGGCGAACACCCACGTCGTACGGCATGCCGGCCGGACACTGGCCCTGGTCGAGTCCTCCTACCCGTACGAACTGACCTGCGAGCTGGACACCGTCGGTTCGTACGACTTCGGCGGCAAGTTGCACACGGCAATGACCGCGCACCCGAAGACCTGTCCGGCCACGGGTGAGCTGCACTTCTTCGGCTACAGCCTGACCGCGCCGTACCTGACGTACCACCGGGCGGACGCGACGGGCGAGCTGGTGATCAGCCGGCCGGTCGACGTACCGGCCGCCACGATGAACCACGACTTCAACCTCTCCGCGAACCACGTCGTCTTCATGGATCTGCCCGTCGTCTTCGACCTGGAGACGGCCCGCTCGGGCGGCGGCATGCCGTTCCGCTGGAACGACGGGTACGGCGCGCGCCTCGGCGTACTGCGGCGCTCGGACCCGTACGGCGAGGTTCGCTGGTTCTCCATCGATCCCTGCTACGTCTTCCACACCCTCAATGCTCACGACCGGACCAGCCCCGACGGCCACGAGCAGATCGTCCTGCACGTCATGCGCTACCCGGAGCTGTTCCGCAAGGACGGCAAGGATGCGCAGCACGCGACCTTGTGGCGCTGGACCATCGACCTGACGACGGGCACCGTCCGCGAAGAGCAGTTGCACGACCGCCCGGCCGAGTTCCCGCGCATCGACGACCGCCTCGCCGGCCTGGATTCCCGGCACGGCCACGCCACCGTCTCCCGGACTCCCACCGGGGCTGTCTCGCAAGGTGCACTGATCCGGTACGACCTGCACGACGGGGCGGTCACGGCGCACGAGTTCGGCCCGGGCCGTACGCCGGGCGAGGCCGCCTTCGTTCCTGCCGACGACCGTCCCGGTGGTGACGGCTGGCTGATGACCTATGTTTACGACGCCGCCTCCGACACCAGCGATCTGGTGATCGTCGACGCCACCGACCTGGCCGCCCCGCCGGTGGCGACGATCCACCTCCCGGTCCGGGTGCCGTACGGGTTCCACGGCAACTGGCTCGCCGATCAGCCCTTGACCAACGGGAGACTCACATGACCGACGACGAAGGCGGCCCCGCGCCGCGCGTGCTCGCCGACGAGGCGCTGTCCGCTCTGCTCATGGAGCAGCAATTCGGCGTACTGGCCACCAACAAGCGCAGTGGGCACCCGCATCTGACCACGATGCTCTACAACTGGGACCCGGCCGCGCGGATCGTCCGGTTCTCCACCACGGCGGACCGGGTCAAGGTGAAGCAGCTGCGCAACGACCCGCGCGCAGCGTTGCACGTCTCGGCCGCCGATCACTGGTCGTTCGCCGTGGCCGAAGGGGAAGCCGAGATCTCGGACCTGACCACGACACCTGGTGATGCCGTCGGCAAGGAACTGCTCGCCATGCTGCCGGCGGAAGCCCAGGCCGGTCTCGGTCAGGCGTTCTTCGACCAGCTCGTCGCCGAGCGCCGGCTCGTCATCCGGCTGAAGGTCAGCCGCCTGTACGGCACGGCTCTGGACGTCACCGGCTAGCGCCTGACAGTGCCCTCCCGGCGCGTCCCGACAGGCCTACGTGGCGGTTCGGCTACCCGAGGGGCTACGGTTTTGGGGCGACCGGGTGGTGATGACCTGGCGCCGGGCCGGCTCGTAGCTGGTCCGAACGTACGTGGTTTAGGTCCGAGGAGGCCCATTCGTGGACGCCGCAGTGCTCCGACAGGCACCGCTGTTCAGTCAGCTCGACGACGACGCAGCCGAAGCGCTCGCCTCGTCGATGACCGAGAGCCGCCTGCGCCGCGGCCAGGTGCTGTTCCACGAAGGCGACTCCGGTGACCGGCTGTTCGTCGTGGTGGAGGGCAAGGTCAAGCTCGGCCGCACCTCGGCCGACGGCCGGGAGAACCTGATCGCCGTCCTCGGCCCCGGCCAGATGTTCGGCGAGCTGTCCCTGTTCGATCCCGGACCGCGCTCCGCGACCGTCACGGCCGTCACCGACGCGTCGCTGATGTCGCTGACCCACGACGAACTGCTCCGCTGGCTGGACGGTCGCCCGGCAGTAGCGCGAGGTCTGCTGCTGCAGCTGGCGTCCCGGCTCCGCAAGGTCTCCGACGTGGTCGCCGACCTGGTCTTCTCGGACGTACCGGGCCGCGTCGCGAAGGCCCTGCTCGACCTGGCCAGCCGCTTCGGCCGGACCGCCGACGATGGCGTCCACGTCCACCACGACCTCACCCAGGAGGAGCTCGCCCAACTGGTCGGCGCCTCCCGCGAGACCGTCAACAAGGCGCTCGCCGACTTCGCGTCCCGCGGCTGGGTCCGGCTGGAGCCGCGCTCTGTCGTCCTGCTGGACGTCGACCGCCTGCAGCGTCGCGCCCGCTGACCTAGCCGTTCAAGTAGTCGAGCTGGGCGCGCACCGAGCGCTCAGCGGCCGGCCAGAGGATCGGGTCCACGTCGGCGTAGACGTGGGCCACGACGGCTTCGGCCGTCTTGTGGCCGTGGGCAACGGCTTCGCGGACCTGGGCGAGGCGTTCACGGCGGTGGTTGAGATAGAAGGACAGGACCGCGCCCGGATCCTCGATCACCGGGCCGTGGCCGGGCAGCAGGCGCTCCACGCCGGCGGGTGAGTTCGCGAACGCACGAAGGCTTTCGAGCGACTCCAGATAGGGGCCCAGGGCACCATCCGGGTGCGCCACCACCGACGTACCGCGGCCGAGGACCGTGTCGCCGGTCAGCAGGGAACCGTCGTCGGGCAGCCAGAAGCAGACCGAGTCCATCGTGTGCCCGGGCGTCGGCAGTACTTCGATGCGCAGGCCGTCCGCCCCGATCACGTCCCCTTCGGCCAGGCCGTGGGCGTGGTCGGTCGGGATCCGGAAGGCCGGGTCGACCGAACGGACCGGGCAGTTCGCCTGCGCCGCGAACCAGGCAGCGCCTTCGGAGTGATCGAAATGCCCGTGCGTCAACAGCACCAGGTCCACGGTGGCGGGCGCGACCGCTTCCAGTACTGCGCGCAGGTGCTCCTCCAGCATCGGCCCGGGATCCACCACGACGGCCCGCGAGGACTCCGGCGCCCGCAGGATCCAGGTGTTCGTCCCGTCCAGCGTCATCGGACCCGGATTGGCGGCGAGCACGCGGGTCGCGTACGGCGTGACTACTTCGGCGGTCATGTCGTCTCCAGGTAGACCAGGTCGTCGTCCTCGACCCGGATGGTCGGCTGGATCGCCCGGATCTCGCGACCGGCAGCAGCCGCCAGGGCATCCGCGACCGCGGCGTACGGGATCAGGTCGCGGCAGCACAGGTATGTCGGCGGGAGCATCAGCAACTCGCCCGCTTCGACAGCCCGGACGGCGTCGGCCGGGCGCAGCCAGGCGACCTGGTCGGACTCGCTCGTCACGTCGCGGGTGATCTGGCCGGCCGGGAGGGCCGCGACGAAGAAAGCGGTGTCGTAGCGCCGGGGCTCGAACTCAGGGGTGATCCAGTGCGCCCAGGCGCCCAGCAGATCAGCACGCAGTACCAGGCCCCGCCGGTGCAGGAAGTCGGCGAATCCGAGCTCGCGGGACTCCAGGGCGACCCGGTCGGCCTCCCAGTCGTCGCCGGTGGTGTCGGCCACGACGGATTCGGTGGACGGGCCGGCGAGCAGAACGCCGGATTCCTCGAACGTTTCCCGTACTGCGGCGGCCACGTACGCCGCGGCCGTGTCGGGCGGGCAACCGAGTCGCTCACCGAACCAGGCAGGCGGCGGCCCCGACCAGGAGTCGGCGATGCTCGAATCCGTGGGGTCCACCCGGCCGCCGGGGAACACGGTCATCCCGGCGGCGAACGCCATCGACTGCTGGCGCCGCAGTAGATAGACCTCGGGACCGTCGGCGGTGTCGCGCAACAGGATCACCGTCGCAGCCGGACGCGGCCCGGCCGGCGTGCGGCGTTCGCGCGTGAAGGCGAGCGCCTCGGCGGCCATCCGGCCGGAGAGGAGTTGTGATTTCAGGTCCCGGACCATGGCACCTCCGGCTCGGACGGTCGACGCCCTGCCTGGTCCACCTGGTCCAGGCAAGGCGTCGTCGGTACGTCGGTCAGCTGACCTCGACGATCAGTTCGACCTCGACCGGGGCGTCCAAGGGCAGCACCGGTACGCCGACGGCGCTGCGGGCGTGCTGGCCGGCTTCGCCGAAGACCTGGCCGAGCAGCTCGGAGGCGCCGTTGGCGACCTGCGGCTGGCCGGTGAAGTCCGGGGTCGAGGCGACGAAGGCGACGACCTTGACGATCCGGGTGATGTTCGCCAGGTCGCCGATCTCCGCCTTGATCGCGGCCAGGGCGTTCAGCGCGCACTGCTGGGCGCAGTCGACGCCGACGGCGGGATCGACGGAGTCGCCGTTCTTGCCGGTGGCGATCAGGCTGCCCTCGCGCAGCGGGAGCTGACCGGAGGTGTAGACCAGGTTGCCGGTCCGTACCGCGGGCACGTACGCGGCGACCGGCTTGGCCACCTCGGGCAGCTTCAGGCCGAGCTCGGCGAGCTTCTCCTCGGGGTGGCTCATGATTCGGTGATCTCCCGCTTGAAGTAGGCGACCAGGTTCTCCGGGTTGAGGCCCGGGACGACCTGGACCAGCTCCCAGCCGTCCTGACCGAAGTTGTCCAGGATCTCCTTGGTCGAGTGGACCAGCAGTGGCGCGGTGAAGTACTCGAACTTCTTCATGAGATGGACTCTAACCGGCTCCACGGTGAGAGTGCTGTGCGCAGTGGCTACTTCGGGGGTCCTACGCTGGGGGCATGGCGAGGCTGCATGTGGTGACCGGCAAGGGCGGCACCGGGAAGACGACAGTGGCCGCCGCCATGGCGCTCGCGCTGGCCGACGAGGGCAAGCGCGTCCTGCTGGTGGAGGTCGAGGGGCGGCAAGGGCTCGCGCAGCTGTTCGACGTACCGCCGCTGCCGTACGTCGAACGCCGGATCGCGGTCGGCCCGGCCGGTGGCGAGGTGTACGCGCTCGCGGTCGACGCCGAGGCGGCACTGCTGGAGTACCTCGACATGTACTACCACCTCGGCCGCGCCGGGAAGGCACTCGACAAGGTGGGCGCCGTCGACTTCGTCACCACGATCGCCCCGGGACTGCGCGACGTCCTGCTCACCGGCAAGGTCTACGAGGCCACCCGGCGGAAGGCGCACGGACGGCTCGCGTACGACGCGGTCGTGCTGGATGCTCCGCCGACCGGGCGGATCGGCCGCTTCCTCAACGTCAACCACGAGGTGGCCGGGCTGGCCAAGGTCGGCCCGATCCGCAACCAGGCGGACGCGATCATGGGCATGCTCCGCTCCGACGTGACCCGGGTGCACCTGGTGACGCTGCTCGAGGAGATGCCGGTCCAGGAGACACTCGACGCGGTGCAGCAACTGGAGGCGATCGACCTGCGGATCGGGTCGATCGTGGTGAACATGGTCCGGCGGAGTCCGCTCGACGACGAGACGCTTGCCCTTGCGGTGAAGGAGAAACTGCCCGCCGCCGAGTTGACCCGCGGACTGAAGGCCGCCGGCATCACCGCAGGCAAGGAGATGGTGACGACCTTGGCCGCGGAGGCACACGACCACGCCGTACGGGTCGGGCTGGAACGGGAGAACCGCGACCGGATCGATGCCTTGGGCAAGAAAGTGACCGAGCTGGCGTTGCTGCCGGACGGGATCGACCACGGCGCCCTGTTCGACCTCGCCGAGGAGCTGCGGTCATGAGCACGCTGGATCTCGATGCCCTGATCGACGACCCGCAGACCCGGATCATCGTTACCTGCGGTTCGGGCGGCGTCGGCAAGACGACGACCGCGGCCGCGTTGGGACTGCGGGCCGCCGAGCGCGGCCGGAAGGTCGTCGTACTGACGATCGACCCGGCCCGGCGGCTGGCGCAGGCGCTGGGACTGACCGAACTCGACAACACCCCGCGCGCCGTCGCCGAGGTGGACCCGGCGAACGGCGGCCGGCTGGACGCGATGATGCTGGACATGAAGCGCACCTTCGACGAGGTGGTGCTCGCGCATGCCACCCCGGCGAAAGCCGAGCAGATCCTCGCGAATCCCTTCTACATGGCGCTTTCCTCGTCCTTCGCCGGCACCCAGGAGTACATGGCGATGGAGAAGCTCGGGCAGTTGCACAAGCAGGCCGAGCGGACCGGCGAGTGGGACCTGATCGTCGTGGACACCCCGCCGTCGCGGTCGGCGCTGGACTTCCTGGACGCGCCCGAGCGACTGGCGTCGCTGCTGGAGGGGCGGTTCCTGCGGTTGCTGCTGGCGCCGGCTCGTGGGCCGATGCGGTTGATGTCGGCCGGTGTGAATCTGGCGATGTCGGTGATGAACAAGGTGCTCGGCGCGCAGGTGCTCACCGACGTACAGACTTTCGTTGCGGCGTTCGACACGTTGTTCGGCGGGTTCCGGGAGCGAGCCGACAAGACAGTGGCTCTGCTGCGTGAGCCGCACACCGCGTTCCTGGTGGTGGCGGCGCCGCAGAACGACGCGCTGCGGGAGGCGTCGTACTTCACCGAGCGGCTGCGCGCCGAGAAGATGCCGCTGGCCGGCGTAGTACTCAACCGAGTGACCACCACGCACGTGCCGGAGTTGTCGGCCGAGCGTTCGCTGGCTGCGGCCGAGAAGCTCGAAGAAGCCGGCAAGTCGGAACTGACCGCCGCCGTACTGCGGTTGCACGCCGACAAGATGCAGCAGGTCGTCAGCGACCGTAAGCGCGCCGACCGGTTCCACCGCGGCCACAGGTCGATCCCCACCGTCGACGTCCCGGCCCTCCCCGACGACATCCACGACCTCACCGGCCTCCGCACCATCGGCGAGCTCCTCACCGCCTCCTAGATCTCGGGTCACCGGCCCTTTACCGCTGAGAATCGGCTTTTCACCCTCAGCGAACGCCTCGATCGGGCGGGAATGACCAGGTGGGACCGCTGGTTGAGCCTGTCAGACTCAATTTTCGATCTGAGGGTGTGACAGCGTGACTGAGACGTTGAATCTTCCTGTTCTGCCGCTCGACGACGTCGTGGTCCTGCCTGGAATGGTCGTGCCGGTACGGCTGGCCGACACCGAGGCGCGCGCCGCCATCGATGCCGCGCAGGCCTCCGGTCAGGACCAGGTCCTGCTGGTGCCGCGGCTGGACGGGAAATATGCCAAGGCCGGGACGCTCGGTGAAATCGAGCAGATCGGCCGGCTGCCGGGCGGTGCCCAGGCAGCGGTCATCCGGGGTGTCGCCCGGGTCCAGATCGGTGCGGGGACCACTGGTCCCGGTGCTGCTCTCTGGGTCGGCGCGACCGTCCTCGACGAGACCACGAACGACAAGTCGGGCGAACTGGCCCGCGAGTACAAGCAGTTGGTGACCACCGTTCTGCAGCGCCGCGGAGCCTGGCAGGTGATCGACTCCGTCAAGCAGGTGAACGACCCGGCGGAGCTGTCCGACCTGGCCGGCTACGCGTCGTACCTGACGAACGAGCAGAAGAGCTGGCTGCTGGAGACGCCGGACGTGTCCGAGCGGCTGGCCAAGCTGATCGGCTGGGTGAAGGACCACCTCGCCGAGCTCGAGGTCTCCGAGACGATCCAGAAGGACGTCCAGGAGGGCATGGAGAAGCAGCAGCGGGAGTTCCTGCTGCGCCAGCAGATGGCCGCGATCCGCAAGGAGCTGGCCGAGCTGGACGGCAAGGCCGAGTCCGAGGAAGAGGACTACCGCGCCCGCGTCGAGGCGGCCGACCTGCCCGAGCACGTCCGCAAGGCCGCGCTCGCCGAGGTCGACAAGCTGGAGCGGACGGCGGAGCAGTCCCCCGAGGTCGGCTGGATCCGGACCTGGCTGGACACAGTCCTCGAGATGCCGTGGAACGAGCGGACCGAGGACGGCTACGACCTCCGTGAGGCCCGCGCGATCCTGGACGCGGACCACGCCGGTCTGGACGACGTGAAGGAGCGCATCACCGAGTACCTCGCCGTACGGCGCCGCAGGGCGGACCGCGGGCTCGGGGTCGTCGGTGGACGCCGCAGCGGCGCAGTACTGGCCTTGGTCGGTCCTCCTGGCGTGGGTAAGACCTCGCTGGGCGAGTCCGTGGCCCGTGCGATGGGCCGCAAGTTCGTCCGGGTCGCACTGGGTGGTGTGCGGGACGAGGCCGAGATCCGCGGTCACCGGCGGACGTACGTCGGTGCGCTACCGGGCCGGATCGTCCGGGCGATCACCGAGGCCGGTTCGATGAACCCGGTGGTGCTGCTGGACGAGATCGACAAGGTGGGCGCGGACTACCGGGGTGACCCGACGGCCGCCCTGCTGGAGGTGCTCGACCCGGCCCAGAACCACACCTTCCGGGACCACTACCTGGAGGTCGAGCTGGACCTGTCCGACGTGGTCTTCCTGGCCACGGCGAACGTGCTCGACTCGATCCCCGCACCGCTGCTGGACCGGATGGAACTGGTGCAGCTGGACGGGTACACCGAGGACGAGAAGGTCACCATCGCTCGCGACCACCTGCTGCCACGGCAGCTGGACCGGGCCGGGCTGGGTACCGACGAGGTCAGCATCGACGACTCGGCGCTGCGGTTGCTCGCGGGCGAGTACACCCGGGAGGCCGGCGTACGGCAGCTCGAACGGTCGATCGCCCGCGTACTGCGGAAGGTGACCGCCAAGCTCGCCCTGGGCGAGGAGTTGGGGACGCTGGCGATCAGTGCGGGAGACCTGAAGGGCTACCTGGGTACGCCGAAGTTCACGCCGGATTCGGCTGAGCGTACTGCGCTGCCAGGTGTGGCGACCGGTCTTGCGGTCACCGGTGCCGGTGGTGACGTGCTCTTCATCGAGGCGTCACTGGCGGACAAGGAGACCGGTCCGACCGGAGTCACGCTGACGGGTCAGCTCGGCGACGTGATGAAGGAGTCGGCGCAGATCGCACTGTCCTACCTGCGGTCGCACGGTGCCGAGCTCGGGTTGCCGGTCGGGGACCTGGCTGAGCGGAACACGCACATCCACGTTCCGGCGGGCGCTGTCCCGAAGGACGGTCCGTCGGCGGGTGTCACGATGACGACGGCGCTCGCGTCGCTGCTGTCGGGACGGCCGGTCCGCTCGGAGGTCGCGATGACCGGTGAGGTGTCGCTGACCGGACGGGTGCTCCCGATCGGTGGCGTGAAGCAGAAGCTGCTCGCGGCACACCGGGCCGGGCTCACCACGATCCTGATCCCGAAGCGCAACGAGCCGGACCTGGAGGACGTGCCGGAGTCGGTGCTGGCGGAGCTGACGGTTCACCCCGTGAGCGACGTACGCCAGGTGCTGGAGCTGGCGCTCGAACCGGCCCAGGTCGACGCACGCCAGTTCGCCGCCTGAGCAAGTCCGGTACGGCGTTCGCCGGCTGAGCCGGGTCGGTAAGTCCGGCTTCGGCTGAGCCGGGTCGATGAGACAAGACCGGCTTCGGCTGAGCCGGGTTCGTTCGACGGCCGGTCGGGTCCCTTGACGGGGCTCGGCCGGCCGTCGTCCTTTTGGATGAAATTCGGCCGGCCCGGGTGCCGGCAGGCCGTAGTACGGGCCGGTTTTCGGGCGCTCCTGACGCCTGGGAGCGCGCTGGGGTTGACGTGAGGTAGATCACGTTGCCGAATTCGGCGTGGCTCTTAGATCACGTAGTCTTTTGCGCATGCGCGTAAGGGAGAAAGGCGATCGTGGCGTCGTCCAGTCAGTGGTCCTGTTCCTCGGAGTGAGCGTGCTGTCCGGCGCTCTCGCCGCCGGGCTGGCGATCCCGTTCGCGGGGCTGGCCGGGTTCGGCACCGAGAAGACGGCCGAGACCCTGCAGGACCTGCCGGTCGAGCTGAAGACCGACCCGCTCGCGGTGAAGAGCAAGATGGTCGCCGCCGACGGCTCGCTGATCGCCGACCTGTTCGAGCAGAACCGGATCCCGGTGAAGCTGGGCCAGGTGGCGCCGATCATGCGCAAGGCGATCGTCTCGATCGAGGACGACCGGTTCTACCAGCACGGCGCCCTGGACGCGAAGGGCACCTTGCGCGCGCTGATCCGCAACCAGAGCGACGGCGGCGTCTCCCAGGGTGGATCGAGCATCACCCAGCAGTTCGTGAAGCTCAGCCTGATCGAGAAGGCGCGCACCGAGGCTGAGGTGAAGGCCGCCACGGCCGAGACCTACCAGCGCAAGATCGCCGAGCTGCGCTACGCGGTGGCGGTCGAGAAGCAGTTCTCCAAGGACGAGATCCTGGAGAAGTACCTGAACCTGGCGAACTTCGGCGACGGCGCGTACGGCATCGAGGCCGCGTCGCAGCACTACTTCTCCGTGCACGCCTCCCAGCTCAACCTGCAGCAGGCCGCGATGCTGGCCGGCCTGGTGAAGAACCCGACCGGCTACGACCCGACCAACTCGCCCAAGCGCGCGAAGGACCGTCGCGACGTGGTGATCAACCGGATGAAGGAGCTCAACGTCGTCACCGCCAAGCAGGCGGCCGACGCGATCCGCACCCCGGTCATCGACCCGAAGAAGCTGCAGAAGGTCCCGAACGGCTGCGCCAGCGGCAGGTACCCGTTCTACTGCGAATGGGTGATGTCGAAGCTGGTCGACAGCAAACTGTTCGGCAAGACCAAGAAGGACTCCGAGCACTACATCAAGACCGCCGGCCTGACGATCAAGACCGGCCTCGACCCGAGGATCCAGGCCGCGGCGCAGGCGTCCATCAACAAGAACGCCAAGCCGACCGACCAGGCGATCTCGGCGGTCACGATCGTCGAACCGGGCACCGGCATCGTCAAGGCGATGGCCCAGAACCGCAAGTACGGCGGCGGCAAGAACGAGACGGCGTACAACTACAACACCGAGAAGTCGTACGCCGGTGGCTACGGCGGCTTCCAGAACGGTTCGACGATGAAGGCCTTCACGATCGCCGCCGCGATCCAGAAGGGCTTCCCGACCACCCACCGGATCAACTCGCCGGACACGCTGGACCTGAGCAACGCGAGGTTCCCTACCTGTGACGGATACACCCAGGCAGGTGACGACTACCACCCGAAGAACTCGACCAAGGGCGGCGGCGACCTGACCATGGTGCAGGCTGCCCAGCACTCGACCAACACCTACTTCCTGCAGCTGTCCGAGCAGGTCGGGCTCTGTCAGATCGCCAAGGTCGCTGCGGCACTCGGCATGAAGGACGGCCAGACCGGTGACCCGCTGCAGCAGGTGGTGTCGATGACGCTGGGCGTCGGTCTGGTCACCCCACTGATGCTGTCCAACGCCTACGCGACCTTCGCCGCGCGCGGCAAGTACTGCGTACCGGTCAGTGTCACCGCCGTGCTGAACTCCAGCGGCAAGCCGATCGGCAACTTCGGCCCCAACTGCAAGCAGGTGATCGAAGCGAAGGTCGCCGACGGCACCACCTATGTGCTGAACAAGGTGCTGGAGCCGGGCGGTACCGGCGCACACCTGAAGTTCGGCCCCAGCGACCTGGCCGGCAAGACCGGAACGATCAACGACAACAAGGCGGTCTGGTTCTCCGGGTACTCCAGCAGGCTGGCCGCCGCCTCGGTGGTGGCCGACGTGCACCCGACGTCCAGGACGCTGGTCGGCCAGACACACGACGGCAGCGAGCTCAGCTTCTCCGAGGTCTCCGGCTCCGGCGTCGCCGGACCGATCTGGGAGGACGCCATGAGGGGCGCTCTCAAGGGCCTGCCGACCACCCACTTCACCCAGCCCGACGACAAGACCGTCCGCGGCGACGTGAAGGACATCCCCTCCGTCGTCGGCCTGTCTCCCCAGGACGCCACCACCAAGCTCCAGGAAGCCGGCTTCACCGCCCAGGTCGCCCCCGGCCTGGTGAAGTCCGGCGAACAAGCCGGCACCGTGGCGTGGACCAGCCCCCGCCAGAGCGACGGAGCCCCCGAGGGCTCCAACATCACGCTCTACATCTCCGACGGCACCAAGGGCCAGCAACCACCGAACACCCCGATCACCCCCGGTGGCCCAGGCAAACCGAAGCCGAACTGCCCACCTTGGAACCCGAAGTACCCCAACTGCGGCGGCCGCTGACCTCCGCACACCGGTTCGAGTCAGCCGGCGAGTTGGCGCGCCCGCTTCGCGCCTCCTTCGTCGGCACTCGACCCACCCCGGGACGCCGCTTCTCCGTCGCGGCTAGAACGGCATCGCGGCCCGCGCTCGTCGCAGTGCCTCACAGGGTTGGCGCTCGCGCCACCACCGGGCGCTCCGGGACTCCCAACGCGGGAGGCTCGGGTCCTCGACGGCTGGGGTGCTCCGACGCAAGGGTGCGGCGTCTCGGGGCGGGTTGGTCCAGCCCGACGCAGAAGAGGCGAACCGGCGTACGTCCGCGACGAGCCGAGTAGTCGAACACCCCCGCGGCACCCCCGCGCAGTTTCAGCCGCGACGCAGGAGCGGCGTTCCGGGGCGGGTGGGTCGAGCCCCGACGCAGGAGGGGCGAAGCGGGCGGCACCCCACCCGCGCTGAGCTCAGTACCCGAACGACGGGCAGCACCCCGCGCAGTTTCAGCCGCGACGCAGGAGCGGCGTTCCGGGGCGGGTGGATCGAGCCCCGACGCAGGAGGGGCGAAGCGGGCGGCACCCCACACCCGCGCCGAGTCAGCCTGCGAGTTGGCGTTTGACCTCGGCTGAGACGGCGCCCCCATCCGCTTTGCCCTTGACCTTCGGCTGGAGCGCGCCCATCACCTTCCCGATTCCACGAGGACCGAGTTCGGCCGCGCCGGTTTCGGCGATGGTTGCGGTGACGAGGGCGGCGATCTCCTCGGCGGTCAACTGCTCAGGAAGGTACTCGGCCAGGATGTCCGCCTCGGCCTGCTCCTTGTCGGCCAGCTCGGCCCGGCCTGCCTCGCGGTACGCCGTCACGGACTCCCGGCGCTTCTTCGCCTCGGCGGTCAGTACGTCGAGTACCTCCGCGTCGGACAGTTCGCGGGCCTCCTTGCCGGCCACCTCCGCCTTCGTCACGGCCGTCAGCGCCATCCGCAGGGTCGACTTGCGGATCTCGTCGCGCGCCTTGAGGGCGGCGGTCATGTCGTCGTGCAGGCGCTGCTTCAGTTCGGAGTTGGACATGTGCACGATTGTGGCAGGCTGGTGAAATGAGTTTTACGGGGCTTGCCGCCAGGACGTTGAAGACCACGGCCGTCGTCGCGGGCGTCGGCGCGGCCTGCGTCGCGTACGCGGCCGGGGTCGAGGTCCGCTGGTACACCTTGCGCCGCTTCACGGTTCCGGTGCTGCCGGCCGGCTCCGACCCGGTCAAGGTGCTGCACCTGTCCGACCTGCACCTGATGCCGAACCAGGAGCGCAAGATCCGCTGGGTCAACGAGCTCGCCCAGCTGGAGCCCGACCTGGTCGTCAACACCGGCGACAACCTCTCCAGCCCGCACTCGGTGCTGCCGCTGCTCCGCGCGCACGGCGCCCTGCTGGACCTGCCCGGTGTCTTCGTGTTCGGCTCCAACGACTACTGGAAGCCGCACTTCAAGAACCCGGTCAACTACTTGCTCCCGGCCCAGAAGCAGCGGCACAAACCCCACGGCCCGAACCTCCCGTTCGAGGAGATGCGCAAAGCCTTCACCGACGCCGGCTGGGCCGACCTGAACAACGCGAAGACCACCCTCAAGGTGAACGGCCTGCGCCTGGACTTCGCCGGCACCGACGACCCGCACATCAAGCGAGACCGGTACGCCGAGGTCGCGGGCGAGGTGGATCCCACGGCGGACCTGTCGATCGGGGTCACCCACGCGCCGTACCAGCGGGTCCTGAACGGTTTCGTCGGCGACGGGTATCCGCTGGTCCTCGCCGGGCACACCCACGGCGGCCAACTCGCGGTACCGATCTACGGCGCCCTGGTGACGAACTGCGACCTCGACACGTCCCGGGTGAAGGGTCTGACCAGCTGGGGTCACAACGGCCGCCAGGCGGCGTTGCACGTGTCGGCCGGCCTCGGCACCTCGCCGTACGCGCCGGTCCGTTTCGCCTGCCGGCCGGAGGCGACCCTGCTCACTTTGGTGCCGCGGATTAACCCGATTTCGTCCCAGCGGTAGGCGCATGTAAGCTAACGCCGACTTCGGGCTGTGGCGCAGCTTGGTAGCGCGCGTCGTTCGGGACGACGAGGTCGCAGGTTCAAATCCTGTCAGCCCGACAGATGAGGGTGGTGGCCATTCGGTCACCACCCTCGCTTCATTTCGCGGCCGTTCTAGGCTGGCGTCGTGAGTGTGATTCAGCGAGTGGATCTCGGCGAGGTCGAGTACGAGGTTGCGGCCAAGGAGATGACGACGTGGGTCGCCGAGCGGACCGAGGGTGAGGCCGCGGACCGGTTGTTCCTGCTGAGTCATCCGCCGGTGATCACGTACGGCCCGCGCACGTCTCTGGCCGACCTGCCCGCAGAGGCGGCGGCGATCCCGACCGCTGCCGTGGACCGCGGTGGCTTCGCGACGTACCACGGACCTGGGCAGCTCGTCGGCTATCTGGTCATCGACCTCAAGCGCCGCGGTGTGGCGGACGTGGTCCGCTGGGTCGAGAACGGCCTGATCGAGGCGCTCGGGTCGCTGGGGTTCCCACTGATCCGGCGCGAGACGCCCAGAGGCGCGAGCAGTCTGGTCGGCGTCTGGACCGAGGACCACCGCAAGCTGTGTTCGATCGGGATGCGGATCAGGCGGGGCATCACCAGCCACGGGTTCTCGATCAACCGCGACCCCGACATGAGCGTCTTTCACACATTCACGACCTGCGGCCTGCACGACGTGACGATGACGTCGCTGGCCGAACTGGCCGCTGAGACCGGCGTCCCGGTACCGACGGACGAAGCCCTCCGTACGGCGGTCGCCGCGTCCCTGGGCGCCGCCTGACTCGCCGTCCTGCGGTCGCCCGTTACCGCTGCGCTGAACGCCACCTGACTCGCCGTACGCCGGTCGCCGCCTGTGCGCCTGCTGAGCTCGTGACGCGGCCGTCGCGTCGTCGTGGGTCGGATGTCGATAGCCTGCGGACATGGGTGACGACGTGAGCGAGGCCGACGAGGTCGGGCACGGGATGCCGGCCGACCTGGAGGAAGCGCTCGAGGAGGCCGACGCCGAGGCGGCGGAGGAGACGGACGAAGGGCGGTACGACGCTCCGCCGTTGCCGCCGCTGCTGATCCTCGCGGTGGTCGGGCTGCTCGCCGGGTTCGTCACGATCGCCTGCATCTGGCTGAGCGAGCAGGGCTGCGACCGGGTCCGCGATACGCCGAACTGTGGCGCGATGGGGTTCCCGCTGCTGATCCTGACCGTGGTCGTCACGATCGTGCTCGCCGCCCTGGCGCTCACCAAACTCGCGATGCCACATCCGCGGCTGGTCGCGTTCCTCGGCGTGATGTTCATGCTCCTGATCGTGTTGGCCTTCCTCACGGACCACCTGTCGTCGACGTGGAGCCTGCTCGTCCTACCGGTGTTGTCCGCCGTCACCTTCCTTGTCGCACACCTGATCGCCGGACGCTTGGAGCGAGCCGATGCCTGAACTCCCCCGCTACAAATGCCTCCGCACCACCGCAGTACCGAACCTCGACGGCACCCTGACCGACCCCGCCTGGGACACTGCGCCGTGGACCACCGACTTCGTCGACATCCGCGGCGGCGACAGCCCAGCGCCCCGGTTCCGGACCCGCGCGAAGCTGATGTACGACGACGAGTTCCTGTACGTCGGCGGCCAACTCGAGGAGCCGCACGTCTGGTCGACCATGACCGAGCAGAACACCTACTTGTACGAAGAGAACAACTTCGAACTGTTCCTCGACCCCGACGGCGACGGGCTCAACTACTACGAGCTGGAGATCAACCCGCTCAGCACGCTGTGGGAACTCACCCTGCCGAAGCCGTACGACGACGGCGGCGTCGCGGTGAGCCCGACAAACCTCCCCGGCCTGCGTACCGCAGTACACATCGACGGAACCCTCAACGACCCGTCGGACACTGATGCTGGCTGGTCGGTCGAGCTGGCTCTGCCCTGGACCGACCTGGCCCAGTACAACCAAGGCAAGCCCCACCCGGACGCCGGCGACGAGTGGCGAATGAACCTCATGCGCATCGAGTGGAACCACTCAGTTGTGGACGGCGAATACCGCAAGGGGGACGAGCAGGACTTCTGGGTCTGGTCCCCGCAGTACGTCGTCGACATGCACAAACCCAGCCAATGGGGCGTACTGGAGTTCTGAGCGCCCGCCTCGCGCCTCCTGCGAGCAACCGCGCGGTCCGGCCAGGGACTGTGAGCCCGTTGTCTATACCTTGCTCGCCACCACCATGTAGTTCTCGGCCTCAGGGTCGTACGTGCTCCTTTCCGTCCGGAGTCCGACCTGGTGCAACTCGGCTGTGAGTTCGTCGTATCGGTAGGGCCAGCACGACAGCAGTTCCGAGCGGACAAGAACCGGGCCGGCCGCATCAACTTGGGCGACCGCGATCTCGATGTGGTGCTCCTCCTCCCACTGTGACGCAATCTCCCAGCGGTAGACCACGACGGCATTGCGCCCGTTCCGGCGGACAAGACGGTCACTGATGTCCAGCCGGGAACCTCTGGCCCGCACGAGTTCCCAGGTGCGGGAGGTGAGTACCAAGCGCCCCCCACGGCGCAGAAGCCGTGACATCGACTCCAGAGCAGCAACCCTTCCTCTCGCACCCACGGCATGGTGCAGCGAGTTGCCAACGCAGAACACCATGTCGAAGGTGCCGTCAGCGAAATGGTCGGGCAACTCTTCCCAGTCCGCCCGCACTGTCCGGACAGGTGCGCCGAATTCCTCAGCCAACGCCGCAGTCCGGCGAACCATCGCTTCGCTGGCGTCAGTTGCGACCACCTGCAGGCCAAGACCGGCCAGGCCGACCGCCAACTGTCCGGTTCCGCACGAACAATCGAGGACGTGAGCGTTCGACGGCAGGAGACTGAGGACGTCGTCGAACGACGCAGCGAACTCGGCCGGGGCCAGCTTCGCATCCGAGATGAGCCACTCGTACACCTCGGCAAGCGCGTTATAGCTCGTCACAACTACTACCTCCGACACGGGGCAGACTCACGGTTGCACCTCAGTACATCAACGGAGCAAGTCGGTTCACCAATGGTTTTGCCAGGGCAACCCGCCCTGTCATGCCGCTCTGCATGCGGCGCCGCACGCTACTGCCGCGCGGCTGGTTGGTTGCTCACGCGACCTTTGTGCCGAGGAGGGCTCGTACCGGGACCTGCTCGATGTACGGCCGATAGGGACGAAGCACTTCCCGGAGCTCCGCTGCGAGCTGTGGACGCTCCTTGGGCGAGGGAAGGCGGTCGACCGGTAGCGCGCTGTAGATCCCGCCGAGTAGGTGATCGAAGTCGAGCTCGTCGGCATAGTCGAGCTCCACCTTGCTGACCTCGAAGCCATTGGCCGTCAGGCTCTGGCGATAGCGTTGTTGCGTTGCGTTGTCGGTGCCGCAGCTGTTGGCTGGACGCGTGCCGAACCAGTCGGACAGCCATTCGCGTAACGCCCGTGACCAGTCCGAGTCCTGCAGCCACAGCGGGATCCCGTTGGCCACGACCATGACACCGCCTCCAGGACGCAGGAGCGGACCGACCGCGGCAAACAGCGCCTCATGGTCCATCCAGTGCAGTGCTTGTCCGATCGTCACAGCACCAACCGACTGTTCAGCCAACAGCGATCGCAGCAGCGGAAGGTCGGAGTCGCTGCCGACCATCCACGCCACATTCGTGACGCCCTGGTCCTGGGCGGCTGAGCGGGCGCGGGACAGCATGTCCGGTTCGGGATCGACCCCTATCACGGCCCGGACATGCGGGGCGATCGGTGTTGCCAGTTGCCCCGTGCCACAACCGAGATCGATCACGAGATCGTCGCTCTTCAACGAGAACGCATCGACACACGCGCCGATCAACCCTGACGGATAACCGCGGCGGTATCGGTGATACAGATCAGCAATTTCGCCGCCGAACCCCAGATCCATCGTCTCAGAATGCCTTTCCACGTCGATGATCCGGCAGGGCTTCTGCCACCGGCATAACGCCTGTCGGCAGTTCTGGAAGCTGACCGCTGACCGTTCCACCACCGGGTCGGCACCATCAGGCCCGAACTCACACCCATCGGCCGCGTGCAACCCACCTCATGACCGAGGAGAGCTAGCGGCTCAGTTTCGCTCCCAGGAAGAAGATTCCCGGCTGGGTCTCGAAGCCGTCGCTGGGGTTCGACTTCAGCGTCGACCTGGCGATGGTCAGCGTGCCGGTCCGGTCGTTGCTGACGAAGAAGATCGCACCGCCGCCCTCGTTGGCGTGGTTCTCGCGGATCACGGTGCCCGTGACGTTCACGGTGAACGTGTTGCCGTCGGTGTAGATCGCGCCGCCCGAGCCGCCTCCGGGGGTGCCGGCCTTGGCCGGGTTGGCGCCCCGGCCGATCGCCTGGTTGCCGGTGAACACGCTGTTGAGCACCGTCCACGAGACGCCGATGCTGCTCAGCGCGCCGCCGTTGGAGCATCGTCCGCCGGTGAAGGTGCTGTGCACGACGTACACCGGCCGGTTCTCCGACTGCGACAGCACCCGGATCGCCGCGCCGCCCAGGTCGGCGCCCGTACTGTCGCAGCGGTTGTCGGTGAAGCGGGAGTTCACCACCTTCAGCCGCCCGCCGCGGACGAAGATCGCCCCTCCGCCGCCGCCCTCGGCGGTCTGGCCGGTCGCGTTGCCGCGGGTGAACGTCAGGTTCTGCACGGTCAGCCGGGGCGTGGGCTGGTCCTGGCAGTGCGAAGTGGTGAAGCGCTGGGCCTCGTCGCAGGTGTTCTGGTAGAGAATGCGGCGTTTGCCGCCGCCGCTGAGCGTCACCAGGCCACCGCCGTCGAGTACGACGTCCGGACCGTGGTCGTTGCGGACCTTGGCGGTGGCTTCCATGGTGATCGTCACCGGGGCCGGCCCGCAGTTGAAGGTGATCACCCCGCCGGCTGCCACGGCCGAGACCACGGCCGCCGACGTACAGCCGGCCGGCGTGCCTTTGCCGACGACCCGGTCGGGCCGTCTGGTGTCGACGGCCTGCGCCGCGGCGGGGACCGTGGCGTCACCGCCGGGGTTGCCGGGGCTCGGGAGAGCCTGCGGTCCCCTCGATGCAGATGGGCTGGGCGTGGGTGATGAGCGGGGTGTCGGCGGCGCCGAGACCGAGGCGGACACGGGGGCGGGTGACGACGGGGACACAGACGCCGGTGCCGAGGCGACCGGCGTGGACGCATCGGACGCCCGCGGCTTGGCCGTGGCATCGTCGCCGCAACCGGACAGAGCCAGAGCGCAGATCACGGTCACGGTCACGGCGGGGAAACAGGGGGATCGCACCGCGCAATGCTAGGTGCCAACGGGCAATGGCAACAGTGCTTCGACGACAGCCCGTCGGGCCGCGATTGACCTCACCTCATACGTCGCTGGCGAACCTAACGCATATGCCTGCTATCCCTTGATATGAAGGGATAACAGGAGGTCGGTGGCCGCCGTACTCACCGCGGCCGCTGTTCGTCGCGGGCGCTGTTCCACTGCTCCGCGCCGAGGAGCAGGTGCTCGAGGCGATCGTCGGCAGCCGGATACCGCGCAAGTACAGCTACGCCCGGAGGGGATCGACACATGGTGATGGGAAAACAGGACATCGGCGCCTGGGACGCGGAGTTCTATCGTTCCGGCCAAGTGGTCTTCGCGGTCCGGCGCGCGCTGGCCTTCGGCGGGCTGGTCATCGCGCTGACGCTGGCCGGCATTCCGGTCGTCTCGGTCGTCCGGGACCTCGACACCCGCGGCACTTGGTTCACGATCCGGGTGGCGCTCCTCGCCGTACTCCTCGCCGCCTGTAGCGCGCTCGCCGTCCTGGCCCTCCTCGGCCACCCGCGAGTGACCGTCAACGCCAGTGGCATCCGCTTCGCTTGGTGGCGGCAGATCCCGTGGTCCGAGTTCGACGGCACGACTCTCGTCAGGCCCACCAGCAGCAGCCTCGCCGCCCCCTACTTGACCATCACCTCCACTCGCGGCACCAGACTCCACATCCCCCAAAGCAACGTCGAAGACCTCGGCGCCTTCGCCGCCTGGCTCACCAAACTTCACACCCAACACCAGTTGAAGACCAACAGCTGAGCGGCTTGGTTCGGGGCCGAATCCGCAGCTAAGTGGGCACACTTCCCCCGGCGATGAGCTCAGTACGCGAACAACTGGCGGCACCCCCCGCGCGGTTTTCGGCCGCGCCGCAGGAGCGGCGTCCCGGGGCGGGTGGGTCGAGCCCCGGCGCAGGACGGGCGAAGCGGGTGCACTTCCACGCAGTACGAGAAGTTGTGGTTCGGCCCACAGTGGGTGAGTCTCGCCGGATGTGCGGGTGCTGGTTAGAGTCGAGCGGACACTCGAACTGCAATGGAGCAGCCTGATGGACAAGACGTATGAGTCGCCGCGGGCCGCGGTCGACGACATCGGTGACGGCGCGAGCCTCGCGGTCGGCGGCTTCGGGCTGTGCGGCAATCCGATGGAGCTGATCAGCGCGTTGCACGCGAAGGGGGTGAGCGGGCTCAGCGTCGTGTCGAACAACTGCGGCGTCGACGACTGGGGGCTCGGAATCCTGCTCGCGGACAAGCGGATCGCGAAGATGACGTCGTCGTACGTCGGGGAGAACAAGGAGTTCGCCCGGCAGTTCCTCTCCGGCGAACTGGAGGTGGAGCTGACCCCGCAGGGCACGCTGGCGGAGAAGTTGCGCGCCGGTGGTTGCGGGATCGCCGCGTTCTTCACGCTCGCCGGCGTCGGCACCCAGGTGGCCGAGGGCGGCCTGCCGCAGAAGTACAACACCGACGGCACGGTGGCGAAGGCCTCGGAGCCGAAGGAGACCCGCGAGATCAACGGTACGACGTACGTGCTGGAGGACTCCATCACGACGGACTTCGGCCTGGTGCACGCGCTGAAGGGCGACACGCACGGGAATCTCGTCTTCGACCGGAGCGCGCGCAACTTCAACCCGCTGGCCGCGATGGCCGGCCGGATCACGATCGCGCAGGTCGAGGAACTGGTCCAGCCTGGTGAGCTGGACCCCGACGAGATCCACCTGCCGGGCGTCTTCGTCCAGCGAGTGGTTGCCGTCGGCAAGGATATCGAGAAGCGGATCGAGAAGCGCACGGTGCAACCCCGCGAGGCCTACGAGGCCGCCCGCGAGAAGATGGAGGCCTGAGATGCCGCTCACCCGTGAGCAGATGGCCGCCCGGGCCGCGTCGGAGCTGGAGGACGGTTCGTACGTCAATCTCGGCATCGGCCTGCCGACGATGGTCCCGAACTACATCCCCGACGGCGTCACCGTCGTGTTGCAGAGCGAGAACGGCATCCTCGGCGTCGGCCCGTACCCGGTCGAGGGCGACGAGGACCCGGATCTGATCAACGCCGGCAAGGAGACCGTGACGACGTTGCCGGGGGCGTCGTTCTTCGACTCGTCGCTGTCGTTCGGGATGATCCGCGGTGGCGCGATCGACGCGGCGATCCTTGGTGCCATGCAGGTGTCGGCCAAGGGCGACCTGTCGAACTGGATGATCCCGGGCAAGATGGTCAAGGGGATGGGCGGCGCGATGGACCTGGTCCACGGCGCGAAGAAGGTGATCGTGCTGATGGAGCACGTCGCCAAGGACGGTTCGCACAAGATCCTCGAGGAGTGCGACCTGCCCTACACCGGTCGCGGCGTGGTCAACCGGATCATCACCGACCTGGCCGTCCTCGATGTCACCGACGACGGCCTCAGGCTGGTCGAACTGGCCGACGGCGTCACCTTCGAGGAGCTCCAGGAGAAGACCGGCGCCCCCATCAAGCAGTGAGTCCCACTCCGACGGCCGCCCGGTGAGCACCCGGGCGGCCGTCGTACGTCCGCACCACCGCCCGAGCACCCGACGTGTCTGAGAACACGGTGGGGCGATGCCAACCTCAGTGCAGGGTCAAGTCGTCCCACGAACATGGGCGCGGTCTTGTGGTGGACGGTTGACTGTGCGGGAATGAAGCGGGCGAGTGGGGACAGGTGGTAGGCGTGGATGTGTTCGTGATCGGTGGGGTGGGTGTCGACACGATCGTGCGGGTGCCGGAATTGCCGTTGCCGGACCGGGAGACGATCCCGGTGGCACCGATCGAGTCGTACGTCGGGCACACCGGGCACGGTGTCGCGCTGGGCTGCCATCGACTCGGGCTGGACGCGGCGATCGCGGATGTGATCGGTGACGACGACGAGGGCGACCGGATCCGCTGGACCTACCAGAGGCTCGGCATCCCGTTCACCTCGGTCGTCACACCCTGCGGCACCCGGCGGTCCGTGAACCTCGTCTCCCCCGACGGGCGCCGCGTCTCCCTGTACGACCCCCGCCGGCCGCAGTACGACGGATTCAAGGTGCACCCGGATCTTTGGCGCCCGGACCTGACCCGGACCAGGCACGTGCACGTCTCGATCATGGATTTCGCCCGGCAGGCTCTGCCGGATCTTGCGATGGCCGATTGCTCGATGTCCACCGACCTGCACGACTGGGACGGCGTCGACGACTACCACCGGGACTTCGCGACGGCCGCCGACGTGGTGTTCGTGTCGGCCCAGGCGCTCCCGGACGACGCGATCGGCTGGATCTTCACGCACGGCCGGGCCCAGGCCGTGGTCGCGATGGCCGGTGCCGACGGGAGCTATCTGCACGTGGCGACCGAGAAGCCGGTCCACATTCCTCCGGTCGAGATCCCGGATCGGCCGGTCGTCGACACCAACGGCGCCGGGGACGCCTATGTCGCCGCCTTCCTGGCGACCTGGCTCGATGGCCGGAGTTGGCGGGAGGCCGCTGAGGCGGGTTCGATCGCGGGCGCCTGGGCGTGCGGTTCGCACGGCACGCACACCGACCTGATCACCGCCGAACAACTGATGACCCTGATCCTCAAGGAGCTGTCCACCGACTGACGGCTGGTCACCCGCGCGTGAGCGGTGGGTGCAGGAACGTCGCCGGGCCGCGACGGAAGAGTTGCGCGGGCCGCCCTCCGTCGCGGGTGGTGGTCGTGCCGAGCGGTACGACGAAGCCGTCGGTCTTGGTCGCCTTGCGATGGAAGTTTCGCGGGTCGAGCGGCGTACCCCAGACCGCTTCGTAGATCCCGCGCAGTTCCGAGATGGTGAACTCGTCCGCGCAGAACGCCGTCGCCAGCGGCGAGTACTCCAGCTTCGCCCGAGCCCGCTCCACCCCGTCGAGCAGGATCCGGTGATGATCGAACGCGAGCCGTCCCGGATCAGCCAGTACTTCGTCCGCGGGCACCCAGCTCGCCGAGGCGGCGTCGGTGCCGGCGATCGGCGCCGGTAGATCCGGAACCAGCGCCAGGTACGCCACGC
Organism: Kribbella voronezhensis; assembly: GCF_004365175.1. Taxonomy (NCBI): domain Bacteria; kingdom Bacillati; phylum Actinomycetota; class Actinomycetes; order Propionibacteriales; family Kribbellaceae; genus Kribbella; species Kribbella voronezhensis. The sequence goes on from NZ_SOCE01000001.1 coordinate 3,210,747, forward strand.
TCACCACCCGGCCCCGGGGATCACGGCCGGGTTCGCCGTACGTCGCGACTTGCTCGAGGTGGATCCGGTCGGACACCAGCCCGGTCTCCTCGGCGAGCTCGCGCCGGGCCGCGGCCTCCAGGTCTTCCGCCGGCCGGACGAAGCCACCGGGGAGCGCCCAGCGGTCCTTGTGCGGCTCGATGCCGCGCCGGATCAGCAGCACCTGCAGGGAGCCGTCGCGAACGGTCAGGATCACCAGGTCGGCGGCGACGCCCATCGGCTCGAAGTCCATACCGACGTACCTTAATCGTCACCTTGACGAAAAGCGATCCGGACCCTTATCGTCAAAGTGACGACAAAAGAGGAGACAGCGACATGGCGGACATCACCAGGTTCCGGTTCATCAGCCACCTACGGGCCAACCCGACCACCCACGTGCGGCACCTGCGCAACGGGAAGCTCGCCCACGACGGAGCCGGCCAGGCCTTCTGGTTCCGGGCCCTGAACTCGTCCCTGAGCGAGATCCCGATCGACGACCGGGAGCAGCCGCTGCTGTTCCACGGGCGGACGGTCGACTTCCAGGACGTAGTCGTGCAGGCCACCGTGACCTACCGGGTGATCGACCCGGCCCTCGCCTCGACCAGGCTGGACTTCGGCATCGACCCGGACACCGGGTTGTGGCGAGCGACGCCCCTGGAACAACTCGGCGGCCTGCTGACCGAGCTCGCGCAACAGACCGCGCTGGACCTGCTGGCCCGGATGACACTGACGCAGGCACTGTCCGAGGGCATGGCCTCGCTCCGGCTCGCAGTGAGCACCGGCTTGCGCGAGGACCAGCGGCTGACGGGAATCGGGATCGGCGTCGAGGACGTCCGCGTGGTCGCGGTACGGGCGGAAAGCGATGTGGAGCGGGCGCTGCAGACGCCGACGCGCGAGATGGTGCAGCAGGCGGCCGACAAGGCGACGTACGAGCGGCGCGCGATGGCCGTCGAGCGGGAGCGGTCGATCGCCGAGAACGAACTGCAGAACCAGATCGAACTGGCCCGGCGTGAGGAACAACTGGTCACCCAGAAGGGCCAGAACGAACGCCAACGGGCGACCGAGGCCGCCGCGGCCGGACGGATCGAGACCGAGGCTTCGGCGTCCCGGCGGCGCCAGTTGGCCGAAGCGGATGCGGATGCGAAGCGTGTCCTGGGTGCGGCCGAGGCTGCCGCGGAGAAGGCCCTGCTCGAGGCGTACGCCGACCTGAGCCAGGGCACGATCCTCGCGCTCGCCATCAAGCAGGGCGCGCTGCCGGAGATCGGCACGCTCAACCTGACGCCGGATCTGATCACGCCGCTGCTCGCGAAGCTGGCGAACCAGGAATGAGCCTGCCACCCCGGGCCGTGGTGGTGCACCGGGCGACCGAACTCACCGAGCTGGTCGCCCGGCACGGCACCCGCCAGCAGGCCGGCTTCTTCCTGACCAGCCGCGGCCGCGACCTGGCCGAACTGGATGCGCGGCACCAGGCCCAGCAGCAGGCTCTCGCGACGGTGTCGGCCGCGATTCCGCTGGACTGGCGCCGTGCTGTTGCCGAGCGCAACGACCTGGACCGGTTCGTGTTCGGGCCGGAGGATCTGGTGATCGCGGTCGGCCAGGACGGACTGGTGGCCAACGTGGCGAAGTACCTGGACGGACAGCCGGTGATCGGGGTCAACCCGGAGCCCGCGCGCAACCCCGGCGTACTGGTTCCGCATGAGCCTGACGCCGTACTGGAGTTGCTGCACGGGTTCACCGTCGAGGAGCGCACGATGGTTGCCGCTAGCACCGATGACGGACAGAAGCTGCTGGCTTTGAACGAGGTGTACGTGGGACATCGGACGCATCAGTCGGCGCGCTACCGGCTCGCGTCCCCGGAGGGTCTTCAGGAGCGGCAGTCGTCATCGGGTCTGCTGGTCGGCACCGGCACAGGGTCAACGGGGTGGTGCCGCTCAGCCTGGCAGGAACGGCACTCGACGCTGAGGCTGCCGGGTCCGACCGATCCCGCGCTGTGCTGGTTCGTGCGCGAAGCCTGGCCGTCACCGGCGACCGGGACGGCTTGTACGGAAGGTCTGCTGGCCGCAGCCGACCGGCTGACCGTGACGGCCGAGTCCGACCTGGTCGTCTTCGGCGACGGGATCGAATCCGACACCTTGTCGCTCAGCTGGGGCCAGCGCGCCGAGATCGCGATCGCCGAAACCCGCCTCCGACTGGTCCGCTGAGCAACCACAGCAAATCCACAGCCCGGATGCCGCGAGGTCGGCCGTGGTGACCGCCTGGGCTCTTACCGTGGGCTGATGACTTGGTTACTGGCTGTGCTCGGTGGTGGTGGGGTGGCCCTCGCCGGCCGCTACGTGTGGGACCGGCGCGCCGCCAAGCGAGGTGACGCCGCCGAACTCGAGCAGGTCAAGAAGCTGGCCGACGAGGACGTGACGCTGCTCGGTGAGGAGCTCGCCCGGCTCGGCGCCGTCGTGGACGGCCTGGACCTGGATGCGGAGACCCGGGTCGACTACCAACGCGGACTCGACGCCTATGAGGAGGCCCAGCGTGCGGTGGGCGGGATCAGCTCGGCCGACACCGTCAGTGCGGTGACAGACGCGCTGGCGGCCGGACGGTACGCGATCGTCTGTGTCCGGGCGCGGGTCGCGGGCGAGCCCGTTCCCGAGCGGCGAGTGCCCTGCTTCTTCAATCCCCAGCACGGCCCGTCGACGACCGACGTGATCTGGAACCAGCCTGCTCGCGGCACGCGCAAGGTGCCGGCGTGTGCGCAGGACGCGGCGCGCCTGAAGGAGGGTGACGACCCCGAGGTGCGGTACGTCGTGATCGGCAACCGCCGGGTGCCGTACTGGGAGGCCGGCGCCGCGATCGCGCCGTACGGGCGTGGGTACTTCGGCGCCGGTGCCGGGGCCAGCTATGTCGCGCTCGCCTCGTTCCAGACGCAGACCGACGCCGCCGGAGGCTGGGGCTGGAGCGGCGGACACGGCGGTGGTCATCACGGCGGCGGGCACGGCGGCTTCGACGGCGGTCATGGCGATCACGGCGGCTTCGACGGAGGCGGGCACGGCGGCGGGCATGGTGGCGGGGACGGCGGGGGTCACCACTGACGCGTCGCCGCGCTCCGTTGCACCGATGAGCCCTCCGACCCCGTTCCGGGTCGGGGGGCTTTCTCAGGGGTGAGCCGGGGTTATTCCACCTATACGGCGTATAGGTAATTGCGTTGAATGATGTGCATGACCACGAAGGACCGGATTGTCGCCGCCGCCAGTTGGCTGCTCACCGAGAAAGGCGCCGACGGCGTCAGCATGCGCCGGGTCGCCGCCGCGGTGGGGATCACGCCGATGGCGATCTACCAGTACTTCCCGGACCGGGACGCCTTGCTGCACGAGGTGGCCGACGCCGCGTTCGCGGAACTGATGGCACGCTGGGCGGCGGAGCCGCGCAGTACGGCGGCGGACGCGCGGCTCCGGGAGATGCTCGTCGATCACGTCGACTTCGCGCTCGCGCAGCCGCGGCTCTACGCGTACATGTTCACCGAGCGACGCGACCAGGCCCGGCAGTTCCCGGCCGACTTCAAGGCCCGCAAGTCGCCAACCTTCACGCTGCTCGCCGACGCCGTCGCGGCCGGCGTGGAGCAGCAACTCTTCCGTGACGACGACATCTGGGAGTCCAGCCTGATGATCGCCGCCTTCCTGCACGGCTTGATCCAGCTCTACCACGGCGACCGGATCGGCATGCCCGCCGGCGATTTCCGCGCCCTCTGTCTGAGCCTGGGCGAAAGGATGATCGATGGACTTCGTCGCTGACCACCCCCGCCGGTACGCCGTACTGGCGATCCTGCTCACCGCCACAGCCCTGTACTTCGGGTCCGGGCTGACCACCATTCCCGCCCTCACCTGGCTTGCGCCCCTGCCCGTCTTCCTGCTGGCGCCGCACGTGAGCGGTCGCCTGGCAGCGTTGACCGCCTTCGCCGGCTGGTCACTCGGACTGGCGAACCTCTGGCGTTATCTCCTGCAGGACCTCGAGCTTCCACCGCCGACACTCAGCTTCCTGCTGCTCCTCGCCGGCGTCTTCACTGCAACCGTCCTGTTGTTTCGCGCCTTGGCAGTGCGACGCCGGTTCTTCCTTGCCGCGTTGGCGGGACCGGCTTGCTGGGCGGCCTGCGACTTCGTCGTCGCCACGGTGTCACCCCATGGGACGTTCACCAGCCTTGCTTACACCCAGGCCGAGGTACGGCCAGTCGTTCAGCTCGTTTCGCTGACCGGGCCCTGGGGAATCTCCTTCCTGCTCATGCTTCCCGCCGCCGCGCTGGCGATCCTCTTCGCACCCGGCATCCAGCGACGCGCCGTACTCCAGGTCTCGATCAGTCTCGCGATGGTTGCCCTAGGCACCATCGGGTACGGCGCCTGGCGGCTGAGCGACTCCCCGAGCGCCAACCCGCCGATCCGGATCGCTGTGGTGTCGGCCAACACCGACGACGACTCGAACTGGACGACGCCGGGAGGTCCTTCGATCCTGAGGAACTACACGCGCGCGATCAACGAGGCAGCTCGCCAAGGCGCTCAGGTCGTCCTCCTGCCGGAGAAGATCATCGACCTCCAGGCCTCGGCTCTCCCCGGCTTGTCGGCAACCTTCCAAAAGCTTGCCACAAGCAACAAAGTGACACTCGTCGTCGGCCTGACCGTCTTCGGCGACCAGGGCAACGACTACAACCGCGCACTGGTGTTCTCGCCGGCCGGCGGCGCACCCACGGCGTACGACAAACACCACCTGATCCCCGGGCTTGAGCCGTACGCCTCAGGTGATCAGCTCGGTCTGCTGGACGGTCCGGCCGGCGAGCGGTGGGGCGTGCTGATCTGCAAGGACCTGGACTTCCCTGCTCTTTCCCGCCAGTACGGCAAGGCGGACGTCGACCTGCTCCTGGTTCCCGCCCTCGACTTCGACAACGACGGCTGGCTGCACAGTCGGATGGCCCTGCTCCGCGGCGTCGAGAACGGCATCCCGATGGCCCGCGACGGCAGCAAAGGCCTCCTGACCTTGACCGACCAACACGGCCGCGTCGTCAGCGAACGACCCGCCGCCTCCAACCAGTCAGCCACTCTCATCGGCACCCTGACCCCAGGCATCGCGCAAACGCCGTACACCCGTCTGGGCGACTGGTTCGCCTACCTCTGCGTCCTCCTCACCGTGGGCTGCTGCTGGTCAGCGCGACCACGACGTCGACGTTCGAGCGGACATCCTCCCAGCGCCCTTTGAAGGCGCAGTACGCGATGGCGTCGAGCCCGATGTGGAGGAGGTACGCATGCAGGCGCTCCCGCAGGTTGACCGGGGCTGACCCGGAGGCGGTCCAGTGAGCCGACAGCTCGGACCTGATGTCGACGGCGGCCCACTCCGGGTACCACGGCCACCAGTAGATCAGCCACGCGGCGTCGTAGAGGCTGTCGCCGTACAACGCATTGCCCCAGTCCAGGACCGCAGAGACACCGCCGTCAGCGCAGAGCACGTTGCGGTTCAGCAGGTCGCCATGAATCAGCCGGCGTTCGTCAGGCAGGTAGGGCGCAAGTGCAGCAAGTGCGCTCAGCCCGGCCTCGACCGGCTCGATCCCGAACTCGGAGCGGGCCAGCGCCGCGCGCCACCCAGGAACCCGGTCCGTCTCTGTCCCGATCGCCAGCAACGCCTCGGCCCACGTCCCGTACGGCGCTCGCCCGTCCGGGCTCCATCCCCCGTAGCCCTCCGTCCCAACGAGCTCGACGCCGCCGATCTCGTCGAGCACGGTCAGCAAGCTCGGCAACAGCTGTGCCATCTCAGCGCCGGAAAGGTCGTCGAGAGCGATCCCGTGCGCGCGAGCGGAGACCGCATAGTGCCAGCCCTCGAACTCACCCCTGGCGAGGACTGTCGGCACCGGCAGGTCGGGAGCGGCAAGGCCGGCAACGACCTCGTCCTTGGCGAAGTCCGTTCCGTGCTTGCCGACCCGCACCACCACCTGTGCACCGTCGAGAGTCAGCTCGTACGCCTGCGACCACTCACCGGCTGCCAGCGGCTCGGGTTCGGTCGCTCGTACTCCGAAGGTCTCACGCACCAGCCGTTTCGCGAGTTCGAGCTGCGGGTCGACAGCGTCAGCAGACACAGCAGGATGCTAAAGCGCTACCGCCATTCTTCAACCGGTACGACGGTCTTGTTGCCGGTGGAACCCGCGCAGTGCGCGGCGGTCAGCACTAGCTGATTGGTGGACATCGCACCACCACATCCCATGGACAGCCTCACCATCCACGGAAACTCACCTAGCGCCGCGCGGGTTCCACCGACGACTCGGGGGCTCGGATCACCTTGGGCGGAGGTGGTCCGGGCACTCGCCGAGTGGGCCGGCACGATGACCAGGGCGGCGGTCATCGCACCCAAGAGGGCGGTCTTCACAGCAGCAGTCACAAGCCGGGGCAGACTCAGACGCATCGGGTGTCTCCTCATCGCCTCACGATGGAGTTGCACAGTTTGTACACCCTCCAGCACAGCCGGTGATGGCACTGGAGTGCGAGGGCACCGATGCGCCGGGATTGAGACCCAACCGAAACGGGGGTCGCTGACGGCAAAGAGAACTCACGCCAGAATTGGAACAGCAGCCCGGCGGCGCTCAGGTGGTCCGTCGCCGGGCTGCTGGACCTCAATTCTCGCTCACAACTGCGCAGAAATGGTGGCCAGATGGTGACACGGCACAAGAATGCTGACGGAACAACAATTATCGCTCGGTGCACCTGCCGGGATACGGACAGTGCTCACAAGGTGTTGCAGCCCGTCTTACCCTGGACTGGCGGTAGCCGCCAGTGACCGCAGTGGGGAGGGAGGGAAGAGCCATGAGCTCGACCGACACGGAGCGTGCCGACCACTTACGCGTGCTCGGCCTCAGCGACGACGAGATCCGGGTCTACCAGCATCTGCTCCGGACGGGACCGTCCTCGGTCACGGAGCTGGACGAGGCCGTGCCCGACCAGGCGGCCGGGATCGAGAGCACCCTGGGCGGACTGGTCACCGCCGGCCTGGCCCGGCGCTCCGGAACAGACCACTCGAGGTTCCTGCCGGTGCCACCCGACGCCGGTCTGGAGGCGCTCACCCTGCGCCGCGAGTCCGAGCTCAAGCAGGCCAGGATCGAGGTCCTGAACGCGTACGACGAGTTCCGCCGGACCGTGCACAACGAGTCCACCACCCACCTGATCGAAGTGGTCAGCGGTACGGCGATCGTCGAGCGGATCAACCAGATCAAGGGCAGTGCACAACGCGAGATCCTCGCCATCGACTCCCCGCCGTACTACCTCGGCGCGGGGCCGAACCAGATGGAGATCGAGCAGCTCAACCGCAACGTCGCGTACCGAGTGGTCTACTCGCCCGAGTCCGTCGAGGTGCCCGGCTACCTGACCGAGAACATCCTGCCCTGCGTGGAAGCCGGCGAACAGGCCCGCGTGCTGCCCGACGTACCGGCGAAGCTGACGATCATCGACGGCTCGATCGCGTTCGTGTCGATGTCGGTGCGCGACACCGACGTGAACCGGTCCCTGCTGATCATCCGGCCGAGCAGCCTGCTCACCGCGCTGATCGGCATGTTCGAGCTCTGCTGGCGTAACGCGCTGCCGTTGCACGCGTCCGTCGGCACCGAGGACGACCGGCTGGAACCGATCGAACGCCGGCTACTGGCCCTCCTGGCGACGGGCGCAGCAGACGACACGATCGCCCGCACGCTGGGTATCAGCCGCCGTACGTTCTTCCGTTACCTGGAGCGACTGATGAATCGCACCGGCGCGAGCACCCGCTTTCAATTGGCATTGCACGCGGCCCGGGAGAACTGGCTCTAAAAGAATGGGACCCCGGACAAATAGTCCGGGGTCCCAGCACATTTGTTCTTACTTGGCCGCGGTGAATTCCTTGGCGACGACCTCGGCGATCTGAGCGGTGTTCAGTGCGGCACCCTTGCGCAGGTTGTCACCGCAGACGAACAACTCCAGCGCCTGCGGGTCGTCCAGCGACTTGCGGATCCGGCCGACCCAGGTCGGATCGGTGCCGACGACGTCGGCCGGCGTCGGGAACTCGGCCTCGGCGGGGTTGTCGAACACGAGTACGCCGGGCGCGTCCCGTAGTACCTCGCGGGCCTCTTCCACGTCGACCTCGCGGCCGAACCGGGCGTGCACCGACAGCGAGTGCGTCGTGATCACCGGGACCCGCACGCAGGTCGCCGACACCTTCAGCTCCGGCAGGTTCAGGATCTTGCGGGACTCGTTGCGAACCTTGAGCTCCTCCGACGACCAGCCGTCGTCCTTGAGCGAACCGGCCCACGGTACGACGTTCATCGCCAGCGGCGCCGGGAACGGCCCGAGCGCGTTGCCGATCACCCGGCGTACGTCGCCAGGCGTCGTCCCCAGTTCGCGATTGCCGGCCACCTTCATCAGCTGGTCGTAGAGCGCGTCGATGCCTTCCTGACCGGCACCCGAGGCCGCCTGGTACGACGCGACGATCAGCTGCTCGAGCTCGTACCGGTGGTGCAGCGCGCCCATCGCGACGATCATCGACAGCGTCGTGCAGTTCGGGTTCGAGATGATGCCCTTCGGCCGGTTGCGGGCCGCCTCGGCGTTCACCTCGGGCACCACCAGCGGGACGTCCGGGTCCATCCGGAACGCGCCGGAGTTGTCCACCACGACCGCCCCCTTGGCCGCCGCGATCGGCGCCCAGTGCAGCGACACCTCGTCCGGTACGTCGAACATCGCCACGTCGACGCCGTCGAAGGCGTCCGCGCTGATCGCGACCACTTCGACTTCCTCGCCGCGCACCTTGAGCCGTTTGCCTGCCGAGCGCTCCGACGCGATCAGACGGATCTCACCCCAGACGTTCTCCCGGGTGGAGAGCAGGGTGAGCATCACCGTGCCGACGGCTCCGGTCGCGCCGACCACCGCCAGCGTAGGGAGTCCCGTGCGGTCCTCGGTCCGATCCAGCGTTGCGCTCACAGGGGTCACCGTCCTGTTCCTCCGTAGACGACAGCTTGGGTGTGCTCGTCGTCCAGGTCGAATGCGGTGTGCGCCGCGGTCACGGCGGCGTCCACCAGGTTCTCGTCCACTACCACCGAGATCCGGATCTCCGAGGTGGAGATCATCTCGATGTTCACACCGGCGTCGGCCAGGGCGGAGAAGAACTTCGCCGAGACACCGGGGTGCGAACGCATCCCGACGCCGATCACCGACACCTTGCCGATCTGGTCGTCGTACAGCAGTTGCTCGTAGCCGACCTCGTCCTTCATCCGGGCCAGCGCGGACATCGCCCGGGCGCCGTCGGCGCGGGGCAGCGTGAAGGAGATGTCGGTCCGGTTGGTGGCGACCGCCGAGACGTTCTGCACGATCATGTCGATGTTGGTCTCGGCATTGGCGACCGTCTCGAAGATCCGGGCCGCCTCACCCGGCTTGTCGGGCACGCCGACCACGGTGATCTTGGCCTCGCCACGGTCGTGGGCCACGCCGGAGATGATCGCCTGTTCCATGTTCTGAATATCCTTCGCATCGACGACCCAGGTGCCTTCCTTCTGGGAGAAGGACGAGCGCACGTGGACGGGGACGTTGTAGCGGCGCGCGTACTCCACGCACCGCAGGTGCAGGACTTTCGCACCGCAGGCAGCCATCTCGAGCATCTCCTCGTAGGAGATCTTCGGGATCTGCTTGGCGGCCGGCACGATCCGCGGATCCGCGGTGAAGATGCCGTCCACGTCGGTGTAGATCTCGCAGTAGTCCGCCTCCAGCGCCGCCGCCAGCGCGACCGCGGTGGTGTCGGACGCGCCGCGACCCATCGTGGTGATGTCCTTGGTGTCCTGCGCGACGCCCTGGAAGCCGGCCACGATCGCGACGTGGCCCTCGGCGAGCGCGTCCTCGATCCGGCCCGGCGTGATGTCGATGATCCGCGCGTTCCCGTGCGCCGCGGTGGTGATCACACCGGCCTGCGAGCCGGTGAACGACCGCGCTTCGTAGCCGAGGTTCGCGATCGCCATCGCCAGCAGCGCGGCGGAGATCCGCTCACCCGAGGTGAGCAGCATGTCCAGTTCGCGCGGTGGCGGCAGCGGGGAGACCTGCTTGGCCAGATCCATCAGTTCGTCGGTGGTGTCGCCCATGGCGGAGATGACCACCACCACGTCGTTCCCGGCCTTCTTCGTCGCGACGATCCGTTGGGCCACGCGCTTGATGCAATCGGCGTCAGCGACCGAAGAACCGCCGTACTTGTGCACGACGCGTCCCACAGAGCAGCTCCTCATAGCTTGAATCCCCAGCGGCAACACTGGTTGCGGTACGCCGTGCCGCGCTGCACAAGACGTAGTCGTTCGGGGTCATTCTAGCCGTGAACGCGCGGTTGTCTGCGGGCTGACCAGCACCTGGTCGGTCCCGGGCAGACCACTTGTTCATATAAGTGAAGACTGAAATAGTGAGGTCATGCACGCCTTCGACATCCTCGGCGACCCGGTCCGCCGCCGGATCCTGGAACTGCTGGCCGACTCCGAACTCCCGGCCGGCAGCATCGCGAGCACGATCGGGACCGAGTTCGGCATCAGTCAGCCCGCCGTCTCGCAGCACTTGCGCGTACTGCGTGACAACGGTTTCGCCACCGTCACCGTCGACGGCACCCGCCGCCTGTACGCCGTCGCGCCCGGCCCGCTGCAGGAGATCGACGCGTGGCTGGACCGCTACCGCAAGTTCTGGACGAACCGCCTGGACGCCCTCGACACCGAGCTGCGCCGAGGCCGCCGGGCCGCTCCGAAGGACGCTTGAAGCCGCCCCAAGAAAGTTTTCGCGCAGAATGTCGATCTGCCGGTCGACCGGTCGACGCAGCGGTGAAGGCAACCAGCCGACACCGATGAGGAGACCACCATGAGGAAGATCGTCGCCAGCCTGTTCATCTCACTGGACGGAGTGGTGGAGGCGCCGGAGACCTGGCACTTCCCGTACTTCAACGACGAGATGGGCGCTGTCGTCGGCTCGCTGTCCGAGACCGCGGACGCCATGCTGCTGGGTCGCAAGACCTATCAGATGTTCGCGGGCTACTGGCCGAACGTCGGCCCGGACGAAGAGATGGCCGCACAGATGAACGAGACGCCGAAACTGGTCGTCTCGACCACGCTGGACAAGGTCGACGAGTGGCAGAACTCGACGCTGCTGCAGGGCGACCCGTTCGAAGCCCTGACCGCACTGAAGAACGAACCGGGCAAGAACCTGAACGTGGTCGGCAGCATCACGCTGGTGCGTTCACTGCTCCGTGCGAAGGTGCTGGACGAGCTGCAGCTGCTCGTCCACCCGATCGCCGTCGGACACGGCCAGCGGCTGTTCGACGAGGGCGAGACCCAGCCACTCGAGCTGGTCTCGAGCACCACGTTCAGCACCGGCGTACTGCACACCGTCTACCGCCCGGCCTGACCACTCAGGTCGCGACCGCTGCCGCCGCCTCGGGGACCGATTCCTCCGAGGCGGGGCGGTTGGGCGGGATGCGGATCAGGGTGATGGCGGCCAGGAAGGTCAGGACGCCGGCGAGCACCCAGACATACTCGACGCCGAGCGACTCGACGACCTGCCCGGCGACCGAGGATCCGATCGCGCCGCCGACCATCCCGGCACTCACCATCCAGCCGAAGACCTCCGTACGCACCGAATCCGGCGTGAGCGCGCCGAGCCGCTCGTACAGAGCACCGACGGTCGGCGCCAGCACGCAACCAGCAAGCAGCAGGCCGATGCCGAGAGTCACAGAGGAACGGGTGGCGAAGACGCACGACAGCATGCCTAGCGACACGAGCAGTGCCCGCCGCCAGACGTACGAGTCGCGCTTGCCCGGCAGGGCACCCATCACGAGTCCGCCGAGCAGGCTGCCGATCGCCCAGACGGTCTCCAGGACACCGGCGATCAACCGGTTGCCATGGTCGTCGGCGAACGCCACGATCCCCAGCGAGACCGACGCGAACGAGGTGACCGACAGCCCGAACGCGAGGATCAGTGGCAGGCGGTGCCGATGCCACAGCAGCTGCGGAGCTGTCAGCCGCGCACCTGTCGACTCGTCATGGGCCAGCGCCGGCGGCTGACGCAGTCCGAACCACCAGATCGACCCCGCCGCCAACAGAGCAGCAGCCAGTACTCCGGCGCGCGGGCTGAAGAAGCTGACCGTCACCGCGCCCAGCATCGGCCCGACAGAGAAGAGCACCTCCTGCGCAGTCGCATCCAGCGCGTACACCGTGCGCAGCTGCGACCCTTTGACGAGTCGTGGCCATGCAGCTCGGCAAGTAGCCGTCACGGGCGACACAACGACCCCTGCGATTCCGGAGACCACCGGCATCAGCTTGTACCAGTCGGAGGGCAGCAGTGCGAGCACAGCCATCGCCACGCCCCAGGCGACCCCGGTGCCGATGACAACCCACCGGCCGCCTCGCCGGTCGGCCAGCCTCGACCAGATCGGCCCGCCGACCGCCATACCGATCGAGTAGGAACCCGCGACGACGCCCGCCCAGCCGAAGTTGCCGGCGGCGTCCTTGGCCAGGAAGGAGACCGGGATCAGCGCCGCCATCACGGGGAGCCTCGCCAGCAGCGCCGCGCCCATCAAGGTCACGACAGGCCGGTTCCTCCACAGCAGGCGGTACATCGACAGGTCCATAGCTCGCATTCTGTCCTGTCACACGGACAGTGCGCCTCAGCATTTCTCCCTAGTCGCGGCACTGGTGATCACTAGTGAGACGACTGTGATTATGCGAACATATGTTCGTGTCGTCGGGCCTGGAGGCGGATATCCTGCATGCCGACCTGGACGCGTTCTACGCGTCGGTCGAGCAGCGCGACGACCCGCGCCTGCGCGGCCGGCCCGTGATCGTCGGCGCCGGGGTCGTGCTCGCCTGCAGCTACGAGGCGAAGGCCTACGGCGTCCGTACGGCGATGAACGGCGGCCAGGCGCTCCGCCGATGCCCCGGCGCCATCGTGGTCCCGCCGCGCATGTCGGCGTACTCCGAGGCCAGCAAGGCTGTCTTCAAGGTGTTCGAGGACACCACGCCATTGGTGGAGGGGCTGTCGATCGACGAGGCGTTCCTCGATGTCGGCGGGCTGCGCAAGATCTCCGGCGCCCCGATCGACATCGCGCGGCGGCTGCGCGCCGAAGTACTGGCTCGCGTCGGCCTGCCGATCACGGTCGGCGTGGCCCGGACGAAGTTCCTCGCGAAGGTGGCCAGTGGCGTCGCGAAGCCGGACGGGTTGCTGGTGGTGCCGCCGGACGAGGAACTGGAGTTCCTGCATCCGTTGGCGGTCGAGCGGCTGTGGGGCGTCGGCGAGGTGACCGCGGAGAAGTTGCGCAACCGAGGGCTGCGGACGGTCGGCGACGTGGCGATCCTGCCCGAGGCGGCGTTGATCGCGATGCTCGGCCGGGCCTCCGGGCGGCACCTGCACGCACTGGCACACAACCGGGATCCGCGCCCGATCGAAGTCGGCCGCCGACGGCGCTCGATCGGCTCCCAACGCGCGCTCGGGCGATCGCCCAAGTCCGCGGAGACGCTGGACGCCGTGCTGGCCGGGCTGGTGGATCGGGTCACCCGGCGGATGCGGTCGGCCGAGCGGGCCGGGCGGACGGTCACCCTGCGGTTGCGGTTCGACGACTTCAGCCGGGCGACCCGGTCGCATACGTTGCCGCAGGCAACTGGTCAGACGCGGGCGATCCTGGTCACCGCGCGCTCGCTGATGGCGGCGGCCCGGCCGATGATCGAGAAACAAGGCATCACGATGGTCGGCATCTCGGTCGGCAACCTGGAGAACGAGAAGACCGTGCAACTCGCACTGCCTTTTGACAAGGCCGCCAACGACGAACTGGACTCGGCCCTGGACGGCGTACGGGACAAGTTCGGCTCCAATGCCATCACTCGGGGCACCCTGTTGGGGCGTGATCAAGGGCTCGCCGTACCGATGCTTCCGGACTGAGTTTCCCTTTGTTTTCAAGGGGTTCTGGACTAGAGTGACTCAGTGGAGAGCCGAGATCTGCGACTGCTGCCGAAGGCCGAGCTTCATCTGCATCTGCTGGGGGCACTGCGAGCGACGACGATGGCGGAGCTGGCCGCCGCTGAAGGGATTTCGGTGCGGGATCCGCGGCTCTTTGCGGACTTCGACGAGTTCCAGCAGTGCTTCCAGGACGCCTTCCGGCTGACCGCGGCGCGCCCGGAGAACCTCCGCCGGATGGTCCGCGAGGTGATCGCGGACGCCGCGGCCGACGGCGTGGTCTGGGTCCAGCCGCACTTCGACCCGTTCTTCTACACACCGCTCGGCAGCCCGGACCAGGTGATGGAGATGGTGCTGGACGAGGCCGCCTCGGCCAGCCGCGAGTACGGCGTGGGCTTCGGGCTGACCATGGCAACCTCGCGGCACGCCGAGCCTGAGGTCGCCGAAGAGCGTGCGCGGTTCGCAGCACGCTATGCGGGCCGTGGTGTTCACGCGCTGGGGTTGACCGGCAACGACACCGTCGCACCGGCCGCTGTCTTCGCGAACGCCTTCAAGATCGCGCGCGACGCCGGGCTGACGGCTGCGCCGCACGCGGGTGAGCTGGCCGGGCCGGAAAGCGTGCGGGCCGTCGTCGAGGAGCTGGGCGCCACCCGGGTCGCGCACGGCATCCGAGCCGCCGAAGACCCCGCAGTACTGGCGTTTCTGGTGGAGCGGGAGGCCACGCTCGACGTGTGTCTGACCTCGAATGTCCTCCTCGGCGTGACTGCGTCGATCGAGTCGCATCCGCTGCCGACTCTGTTGGCGGCCGGTGTGCGTTGCTCACTCGGCGCCGACGATCCACTGATGTTCGACAAGGGCCTGTACGACGAGTACTCGCTGGCCCGGACCGAGCTCGGGCTGTCCGACGAGCAGCTGGCCGCAATCGCGCGGACCTCGCTGGAGACCAGCGACGCTCCTGCCGACCTGGTGGCGACCGGGCTGGCCGGCATCACTGACTGGCTGCGGGCGGATGACCAGCTGGTTCAGGAGCGCGGGTAGCCGATCTCGGCGATCTCTTCGGTGAGGTCGGCGAGGCGTCGTTCGGGGTTGAGCGAGGTCACGACGTACTCGCTCAACGGCATCAGCGCGTAGACGTACCGGACTGCTTCGAGATCGAGCGCGCGCTCGTAGTAGTCCTCCGCGAACGTGAGGTAGGCCTCCGGGCGCGAGTCCATCACGAGGTCGAAGAGATCCTCCGCCCCGTCGTCGCTGACGTTCTTCACCGGCCCACAGGACCACTCGGCGTCGTCGGTCCGGCGCCAGAAGCACGTCGTCACCAGCCGCCGCCCGTCCTCGTCGGCGAACGCCGGTTCGTCCATCGCCTGGTGGAACTCCGCCGGCAAGCCGTCGAACATGCCCGGCCAGGTATGCCCGAACTCGTTCCGGTAGGGCGACATCGACGACTCGTGCTCGAACCCGCGCGCGTAAACACCGTCGGGCGAGAAGACGATCGAGTACGCGTCGCCGGACCCGTTGTTCATCAGGGCCGCCTCTTCCGTCTCCGACCAGCGCGCGTCGAACACGTAGTACCGGCTCTGGGGATCCTCACACAACACCAGATCCAGCACCGCCAACGCCCGGCTGACCCGCCGGACGGTGGCGATGTCCGGCAACTGCCGGATCAGGTCGTGAACAGACACAGCCCGCTGCTCAGCGGCGCTGAACGACTTCTTCGGCTACCTCGACCAACTCGCGGTCCGTGGCCTCGGTCTCGGCGTCGTGGGCCGGCTCGAGGCGATCGTGCGCGATCAGGGACTGGATGGCCCGCAGTACCGCGCTGGCCGCGGCGCCCCAGGTCGACACGTACGAGAACTGCCACCACCACAGCGCCTCGACGACCCGGCCGGCTTCGTAGTGCGCGAGGCCGTGCACGAGGTCCGTGGCGATCGCGGTCAGATCGTCGGAGAGCCGGTTAATGGTGATCTCGGGCGGTGCGGCGTACGGGTCGAAGACCTCGGCGTACTCGTCGAGACCCTCGAACAAGATCGCCAGCCGGTCGCGCATCGCGTCCAGATCCGGGTCCGGACCGGCGTCGCTCTCGAACCGCTCCTCGGGTACGAAGTCCTCGAACGCCCCCAGCCGGCCGCCGGCGAGCAGCAACTGGCTCACCTCGAGCAGCAGGTACGGCAGCGAGGCGAGGCCCTCGTCGACGCCGTCCTCGTCCGGCTGCGCCGCGATGTCGCGCACCGAGATCAGGAAGCTCTGCACCTGATCGGCGATCTGTTCGGCGAACTCGGTCAGGTCCTCCGAGTCGGTGGCCAGAGCAATCTCAGCAATATCGGTTGATTCAGTCATCGATCGATCGTCGCCCTTCAAACGCCCGTCCGAGTGTGACCTCGTCGGCGTACTCGAGGTCACCGCCTACTGGAAGTCCACTAGCCAAACGGGTGACGCGCAACCCCATGGGCCGGAGCAACCGGCTCAGGTAGGTCGCTGTCGCCTCACCCTCCAAGTTCGGATCCGTGGCCAGGATGATCTCGGTCACCTCACCGCTGGCGAGCCGCTGCATCAGTTCCCTGATCCGCAACTCGTCCGGTCCGATCCCCTCGATCGGCGAGATCGCACCGCCGAGGACGTGATAGCGGCCGCGGAACTCGCGGGTCCGCTCGATCGCCACGACGTCCTTGGCCTCCTCGACCACGCAGATCAGCGCGAGGTCGCGACGCGGGTCGCGGCAGATCCGGCACAGCGTCTCCTCCGAGACGTTGCCGCAGATCTCACAGAACTTGACCTTCTCCTTCACCTGCACCAGCACGTGCGCGAGCCGGCGTACGTCGGTCTCGTCGGCGGCCAGCAGGTGGAACGCGATCCGCTGCGCGGACTTCGGGCCGACGCCGGGGAGCCGGCCGAGCTCGTCGATCAGGTCCTGGACGGCTCCTTCGTACACGTCAGCCCGGGTTCTGACCGGGCTCGCCCGGACGGGTGAACCCGAGCGGACCGCCGGTGCCGCTGGTGCCGCCCTGCGACGGACCGTCGTCGAGACCCGGCAGGCCACCGCCGAGACCGGGCAGGCCACCGCCGCCGAGACCGCCGGCCAGCGGGCCCATCGCCCGGGCCGCGACCTCCTTGGCGTTCTCCGAGGCGTCCCGGACCGCGGCGACGATCAGGTCGGCCAGCGTCTCGGTGTCGTCCTTGTCGACCGCCTGGGGGTTGATCGTCAGGCTGAGCAGCTCACCGGTGCCGGACACCAGCGCGGTCACCAGGCCGCCACCGGCGGTGCCCTCGACCTCCTGGTTCTCCAGGTTGGCCTGAGCTTCCATCAGCTGGCTCTGCATCGCCTGCGCCTGGGCGAGCAACTCGGACATGTCGAAGCCCCCGCCGCCCTGCGCCCCGCCACCGTCGAACACCGCGATCTCCCTGCTTTCGGTTGACCCGAGCCTATCCGGTCCCGCGGACAACCCCGGCGCGAGCCATCGTACCCGCGGAAACCGATGAGTCTCCCAAGCCTTCTCCACAGGTTGTGGACACCTTTATCCACAACCTGTGCACAACCCCATCTCCCTCAGCGGCCGCCCCTACCCCCACAAGCCCACAGCCCATCCCCACCCCCTGTGGACGACGACCTTCTCCGACCGGCCAGCTCCCCGCGACCTGTCCCCGGGCTTCCCCGACCCCCGCCAGCTCCCCGCGTCCCCTCCCCGGCTTCCCCGACCAGCCCTACGTGATGGAGCTTGGGTCAGTTGGGTTCTTCGGTGATGATCTGGGCGCCGAGGGCATCGCGGAGGAGGTCCGTGTGACTGCGCGAGTCTTCTTCGAGGACGACGTCGTCCTCACCGATCGCCTCGGCTTCTTCCTCAGGGGTGAGCGGCGCCTCGTCCATCGGCCGGGCGGCCGCGCGGCTTGCCAGCTCAGCGGCTACGGCTGCTTCAGCCGCTCGGCGCTTGCTTGCGGCCTGTTCGCGGCGGGTATCCGGAGATTCAGGCGTGGCAGACGGCGCCGGCGGCCCACCCGCCTGCTGACCAGCCTGTACTACGGCAGCATCGCCCGCCCGATCCTCTACTGCCACCCCGCCCCGCGGACCGTCGTACTGATCAGCTCCGGCACCACCCGCCTGGCTCCCGAGCTCGCCGGCCGCCTGCCGCTCACCTGCCGACTGCCCCTGAGGTGCGCCGCCCACGACATCCTGCGACCGACCAGAGGACCCGTTCTGCGGTACGCCGACCGCTCCGTCCCCAGATCCGCCGAGGCCCACCGCGGTTCCCCCAGGTGCGCCATACTGCCCACCCGACACCTGACCCGCCGACCCACCGGCTACACCTGACGCCTGGCCGCCTGGCCCACCGGCAGCACCCGACGCCTGACCGGCCGACCCACCGACCACACCTGACGCCTGGCCGCCTGGCCCACCGGCAGCACCTGACGCCTGGCTCGCTGACCCACCGGCAGCACCCGACGCCTGGCTCGCCGATCCACCGGCTGCACCTGACACCTGGTGGGCCGGCACGCCTGAGGCGCGATTGGGGGCGCCCCCAGGCGCTTGGTTCCCCGAGGCGCCCGCGGCGGGGTTCGCGACGCCGCCAGGCGTTTGGTTGCCGGAGGCACCCGCGGCGGGGTTCGGGGCGCCGCCTGGAGTTTGGCTCGCAGGATCGCCTGCCGGGTAGCCGGAGCCGTCGCCGGCTGATCCACCGTGACCTGCAGCTCCGTGGGTGTCGGGCGCTTGGCCGGTCGGTCCGTCGGCGCCTTGATCAGAACCGGGCGATGAGTAGCCGCCTGCCGAGGAGTGCGCTTGGGGCGCGCTCGGCGGTTGATACTGACCGCCGGACGCGGGTGGAGAGTCCCAGGAAGACGGGCTGCTCGGTGGACCGGGAGGCGGTGAAGCCGGGGAACCGCCGCCTGGATCGGCGGACGGGTCGACGACCGCTTCGACGCGGCGGGTCAGGCCGATGGTGTCGATCATCGCCTGCCGGAGGATCTCGTCGCTTCCGGAGCGGGCGAAGCTCTCCCGCGCCCCGGCGTTGACCAGACCGAGCGTCAACGTCTGTTCGTCGATCGCGATGACCTGGGCGTTCTGGCTGAGCATGATCCAGGCGAACCGCCGCTTGCTCTTCACCGCTTCGAGAATCTCCGGCCACAACCGCCGGACATCAGCAAGCCCGACCGACCCCGACGACGCAGGTACGGCGGCCGCCGCCGGAGCCGCCGCCTGGGCAGCAGGACTCGACGCAACGGGAGCAGCCGGAACAGTCGAAGCCGCCGCCGCAGCATGCCCAGTAGCCTGCTGCGCCGCAGCCGACTCATCCGGCCAAGCCCCCGACCGCCCACGGTCCGCACCGACTGAGGGGGTTTCGCCTGTGCCATCCGCAGGCTCGCCGCCCCCAGCGGTCCCAGCGATCGAAGATCGGCTATCGGGACCGGTAGCCTCCGCCCTGCCTGCCCGCTGCCCCCCGTCCGCCGTCTGACCACTCGCAGTGGACCGACCGCCGTTCGTCTCCTGATCGCCGGCCGCCTCACGACCGCTTGGCTGGGGAACGGCTTGGCTGGAGGCCGCCGGGTTCGCGGCTGGTGCCTGGACCGGCGCGTCGGCGTTGCTCCCAGGGCTGGCTAGTGGCTGCGTCGGCTGAGCAGCTACCGGCGGCGCGGCTGCTGCATGTGCCACCGGCGCCGGAGCGCCCGTAGTACCGGCTGAGGCTGGAGCGCCCGTAGTACCGGTTGGGGGTACGCCGATGGTGAGGCGGCGTTCCATTCGGTCCAGGCGGGCCTGGATACCGTTGGTGGAGTCGTCGGCGCCGGGGAGCAGGACCTTGGCGCAGATCAGTTCGAGTTGGAGGCGCGGTGCTGTGGCGCCACGCATCTCCAGCAAACCGGCGGCGACGATGTCGGCGGCGCGGGTCAGTTCGGCCGGGCCGATCCCGGCTGCCTGGGTCTGCAGTCGCTCGCCCTGGTCCTCCGCCGCCTCGATCAGTCCGGACGCCACGGCGTTCGGTACTGCGGACAGGATCACCAGGTCACGGAGTCGCCGGAGCAGATCCTCGGCGAAGCGCTTCGGGTCCTGACCGGTCTCGATCACCTTCTCGATGGTCTCGAAAACAGCCCGGCTGTCATGCGCCGCGAACCCGTCCACGCAGGCATCCAGCAGCGAATCCGGCGTGAAGCCGAGCAACTGGACCGCGAGCCGGTAGGTGACGCCCTCCGCGTCGGCACCACCGATCAACTGGTCGAGCACGCTCAGCGAGTCCCGCACGGATCCGGCACCGGCGCGAACCACCAGCGGCAGCGCGGCCGGCTCGATCGTCACGCCCTCGGCCGTGCACAGCGTCGCCATGTAATCCGCCAGCGCCTTCGGCGGCACCAGGCGGAACGGATAGTGGTGCGTCCGGGACCGGATCGTCCCGATCACCTTGTCCGGCTCGGTGGTGGCGAAGATGAACTTGAGGTGCGGCGGTGGCTCCTCGACCAGCTTGAGCAGGGCGTTGAAGCCCTGCGTGGTCACCATGTGCGCCTCGTCGATGATGTAGATCTTGTAGCGGCTCTCGACCGGTGCGAAGAACGCCCGCTCGCGCAGGTCGCGCGCGTCGTCGACACCACCGTGCGACGCGGCGTCGATCTCGATCACGTCGATGCTGCCGGGGCCGCCGCGGGCCAGGTCGGTGCAGGACTTGCAGACGCCGCACGGCTCGGCGATCGGGCCCTTCTCGCAGTTGATCGCGCGGGCCAGGATCCGGGCGCTGGTGGTCTTGCCGCAGCCGCGCGGGCCGGAGAAGAGGTAGGCGTGGTTCACCCGGTTGTTGCTCAGAGCGTTCCGCAGGGGAACGGTGACATGGTCCTGCCCGATCACCTCGGAGAACGTCTCCGGGCGGTATCGGCGGTACAACGCTAGGGGTGCTTCCACGACCGCAACCCTAGCGCCGCCCACGGACAAATCGTGCCGAGGCCGTCACGACCCCGGGGCGAGCGGATCCCCGGCCAGGATCAGGGCAGCTGGCCGGGTTCCTCGAGGAGGCCGCGGAGGTAGTTGCCGTAACCCGACTTGGCCAGCGCGTCGGCACGTTGCAGCAGGCCGGCGTCGTCGATGAAGCCGCGGCGCCAGGCGATCTCCTCGGGGCAGCTGATCTTCTGCCCCTGCCGCACCTCGACGGCCCGGACGAACTCACCGGCCGACATCAGCGAGTCGAACGTCCCGGTGTCCAGCCACGCCGTACCGCGCGGAAGCACCTCGACCTGGAGCCGGTTCGCCTTCAGGTACACGTCGTTGATCGACGAGATCTCCAGCTCGCCCCGGGCCGAGGGCTTGATGTCCTTGGCGATCTCGATGACGTCGCTGGAGTAGAAGTACAGCCCCGGTACGGCGTAGTTGCTCTTCGGCTCGGCCGGCTTCTCCTCGATACTGAGCGCGCGTCCTTCCGCGTCGAACTCGACCACGCCGTACGCGCTCGGGTCGGCGACCCGGTACGCGAACACGACTCCGCCGTCGACCTCGTTGAACGTCTGCAGCCGGAGACCGAGCCCAGGGCCGTAGAAGATGTTGTCGCCCAGAGCCAGCGCGACCGGCTCGGAGCCGATGAAGGACTCACCGATCAGGAAGGCCTGCGCGAGTCCGTCCGGGCTCGGCTGAACGGCGTACGAGATGCTCATCCCGAACTGCGACCCGTCGCCGAGCAGACGCTGGAACTGCGCGGCGTCGTCCGGGGTGGTGATGACGAGCACCTCGCGGATGTTCGCCAGCATCAGGGTGGACAGCGGGTAGTAGATCATCGGCTTGTCGTACACCGGCAGCAACTGCTTGCTGGCCGCCATCGTGAGCGGATGCAGTCTGGTGCCGGAACCGCCGGCCAGGATGATGCCTCGCATGCGAACGCACCCTACCGATATCCGGCGGTCAGGCCACATCAGCCCAGGTGATAGTCCGCGAACCGGGTCCGCAGATCTTTCTTCGAGAACTTGCCCACCGACGTCTTCGGCACCTCCTCGATGAACTCCACCGCGTCCGGTAGCCACCACTTGGCGACCAGCGGCTCGAGGTACGCCAGGATCTCCTCCGACGTCGCCGTCGCCCCTTCCACCAGTACTACGCACGCCAGCGGCCGCTCGTCCCACTTGGGATGCGGTACGCCGATGACCGCCGCCTCCTTGATGGCGGGGTGACCCATCAGCAGGTTCTCCAGTTCCACCGAGCTGATCCACTCGCCGCCGGACTTGACCAGATCCTTGGTCCGGTCGACCAGCCGCACCGATCCGAACTTGTCGATCGCCGCCACGTCGCCGGTCTTCATCCAGCCGTCCTCGGTGTTCAGCTCGACCCCGTCGTCCGGCCGGTAGTACTCCGCGGCGATCCACGGCCCGCGGACCTGCAGCTCACCGGTCGCCTCGTCGTTCCACGGCAGCGGCGTGATCGACCCTGGCTCGACGATCCGGACCTCCACGCCGGGCAGGGGAAGGCCCTGCCGCGCCCTGAGATCTGCCTTCTCGTCCTCAGGCAGATCCGCATAGCGAGCCGGCACATGCGCTGCTGTGGCGACCGGACTCGTCTCGGTCATGCCCCACGCCTGCAGGATCGGCCTCCCCAGCTTCTCCCGGAACGCCTCGGACAACGCCTTCGGTACCGCGGAACCGCCGCACGGGATCCGCCGGAGTTTCGGCAACTCGACCCCGTCGAGCAGCGGAAGCAACCCTTGCCAGATCGTCGGCACCCCGGCCGCCAGCGTGACCTCGCGCTCCTGCAGAAGCTTCAGGATGCCCGCCGGGGACATGTCCGGTCCGGGGAACACCAGGCTTGCCCCGGCCATCGGCGCCGCGTGGGCCAGACCCCAGGCGTTCGCGTGGAACATCGGCACCACCGGCATCACCGTGTCGGTCTCGGTCAGCCCGATCCCGGCATTGGTGAGCACCCCGATCGAGTGCAGCCAGGTGGACCGGTGGGAGTAGACGACACCCTTCGGGTTCCCCGTCGTACCGCTCGTGTAGCACATGGCCGCAGCCTGGTTCTCGTCCTCGACGTGGAAATCGACCGGCGCGGCAGCCGCGAGGAGCTCCTCGTAGTCGTGGAACCGGTCGTCCGCCGGCACCTCCACCCCGGCGGCGCCGGGCGGCAGGTCGTCCATCACCACGACGTGCCGGACGAGCGGCAGCCGTTCGAGCAGCGGCAGGAAGAGGCCGAGCAGCGACCGGTCGACGAAGACCACCTCGTCCTCGGCGTGGTTCGCGATGTAGACGACCTGGTCGGGGAACAGCCTGATGTTCAGGGTGTGCAGGACCCGCCCGGTGCACGGCGCCGCGAAGTACAGCTCGAGGTGGCGGCCCGAGTTCCAGGCGAAGGTGCCGACGCGTCCGTCCGCGCTGATACCCAGCGTGTCGAGCACCCCGCCGAGGCGTCTGGTGCGCTCGGCCCATTCGGCGTACGTCGTGAGGGTGGGCGCGGGCCCGCCCGTATAGACCGTCTTGTCCGGGTAGTACTCCTCGGCCCGGCGGAAGATGGTGTCCAGGGACAGCTGGTAGTCCTGCATCAGACCCTTCATGGACCCACAATGCCAGTCCCGGTGTCAGGTTGGCCATGACCGCGTTGTACACCGTGTCTGCACTCAACCCGCCCTGAATCGGCCCTCGTTGCCTCCAACCTCCTTCCACTAATAATTGACACGACATACGTGTCGTGTAATCTATTTCTCATGAAGGCGGCAGAAGAGCTTCGGTACTTGGTGCTGGCGATCCAGCGCGAGGGCAACCGGCTGCTTGCTGCCGAGCTCAAACCGCTCGGGATCACACCATCACAAGCCGAAGTCCTCCGTGTTCTTCGTGATCACGGGCCGCTGACGCTCAACGCCCTCGGCGACCTGCTGGTGTGCGAGACCGGCAACAGTCCCAGCCGGCTCGTCGACCGCCTGGTCGCCCGCGGACTGGTCCAGCGAGACATCGACCGGGTGGATCGTCGGTATCTCGCGTTGAGCCTGACCCGGCAAGGCAGAGCTATGTGCCGCCGGATCGTCGCAGCTGAAGACGTTCTGCACAGAACCATCGACCGACTCGTCCGAGGCCGGCAGGCCGAGGTGACCCTCCAAACGCTGCGAGCTGTCGCCGGCGCCTTTCCGGCCGGCGAAGCACTGGCCCGCCGGCGCGCTGTCGCATAGGAGAAAACAGCCATGGAAGAAGCCGTTTCCCACATCCCCGCCGACCCGGCCGCGATTCGTCATGCGCTGCTGGACGCGCTCTCCCTGCCGGAGTGGAACGAAGCGTTCCTCGCGATCGACGGCCCGGCCGATGCTGCCGTCGGTGTTCGCTACGTACTGCGGGTGAGGCCGGGGCTGACCGGGCATCTCGAGTACACGGTGATCCAGGCGGATCGGATCGACTTCACCTGGCAGGTCCCTGGTTTCCACGAGACCAGCAGTTGGGTCCTGGGCCCGGACGGCACGGTCACGCATTCGTTCGAGCAATCCGGCCCACTGGCCGCAGTACTGCGTCCCGCCTACCGCGGCATCGCTGCCGTCCGGCTCGACCGCCTGGCGAACCGGGTCGCCCAACTGAGCCGGGCCGCCTGACCGCAGAAGCCCGGACCAGTGAAGGTCTGCCGGGACCATGACTCGGACCGCCAGCGCTCATCGATCGCCTCTTGGCCTGCCTTCTGTCGACCTCCGACCGACAGAGGGACGGCCGGGCTCGGCTGATGAGCGTCGGCGGTCCGCTTCCGCTGTCTTGTCAGCCGAAGTGGGCGCCGGGCTTGCGGTAGCCGCGGAGGAGGTCGCGGGAGATGATCAGCCGCTGCATCTCGTCGGTGCCTTCGAAGATCCGCCAGAGCCGGACCTCGCGGAACCACCGCTCGATCGGCAACTCCTTGGTGTAGCCCATCCCGCCATGGATCTGCAGCACCCGGTCCGCCACCCGGTTCACGGTGTTGGTGCCGTAGAGCTTGGCGATCGCGCTGTCGTGCTGGGGATGGCGCCCCTGGTCGACCGTCCACGCGGCGTACAGGACGAGCCAGCGAGCCGCCTCGAGTTCGACCTCGGAGTCGGCGATCATCCACTGGATCGCCTGGTTGTCGCCGATCGCGCTGCCGAAGGTCTGCCGGGTGGTCGCGTGCTCGATCGCCAACTGCAACAGGCGTTCGCAGGCGCCGATCCCACGTGCCGGGATGATGAACCGGCCCTTCATGATCCAGCGCATCGCCAGTTCGTACCCCTGTCCGACCTCGCCGAGCACATGGTCGCCAGGGACCCGCACGTCGTCGAAGTTCAGCGTCGCCGGGACGGCCTGGCCCATCGTGACGATCGGGTCGGAGGTCCAGCCGCGGTCCCGATCGACCAGGAACGCCGTGAAGCCGCCCTTCGACCCCTTGTCGGCATCCGTGACCGCGATGACGATCGCGAAGTCGGCCTCGTTCCCGCCGGTGATGAAGGTCTTCTCGCCCCGGATCACCCAGTCGTCGCCGTCACGGCGGGCCGTCGTACGGATGGCGCGGGTGTCCGAGCCGGCACCCGGTTCGGTGATCGCGAAACAGGACTTCCGCTCACCGGAGATCGTCGGCAGCAGGTACTCCTTGCGCTGCTCCTCGTTGCTCTCGAAGAGGATGTTGTCCGCCTCGCCGCCGAACGAGAACGGCACGAACGTCCGGCCCAGCTCGCTGGTGATCAGCGCCTGGTCGACGGCCGACAGGTCCATCCCGCCGTACTCCTCGGGCGTACTCAATCCCCAGAATCCGAACGACTTCGCCTTCAGCCGCAGATCCCGGATCTGCTCGGGTTCGACACCCGGCAGCCCCTCCCGCTCGCGCCGGAGCACCTCGTTCTCCAGCGGCATCAGCTCGCGGCGGACGAACTCCCGCGTCGTCTCCCGAATCGCCTGCTGTTCCTCACTGAGCGAGAAGTCGACCATCAGCGCTCCAAACAGTTGGGTACCAGTCACCCTAGGCCGATTTACTCTTCGGTACATGCTCCTGGAGATTCGCGGGACCCGCCTGTACGTCGACCGTCGCGGCACCACCGGTTCGCCGCCGTTGCTGTTCCTGCACGGCGGACCGGGCTCCGGCTCGTACGACTTCCTGTCCTTCCAGGGCGACCGGTTGGCCGCGAAGCTGGACCTGGTCGCCGTCGACCAACGCGGGGTCCAGCACTCCGATCCGCTCGAAGGGCCGGTTACCGAGGACGACCTGATCGCAGATTTCGAGGCACTCCGGTCAGCCCTCGGCATCGAGCGGTGGTCGATCCTGGGTCACTCGTACGGCGGCCGGCTGGCGCTGCGGTACGCGGCGACGCATCCCGAAACAGTCAGCAAGGTGATCTTCGAGAATCCGCCGTGGGACATGGTGCTGGCCACCAGGACGCTGGTCCTCGGTGCCCTTCCGCTGCTGCGGGAACTCGGGCTGGACGACGGCGTGGACGACCTGCTCGCGTACGACGGCCCGGCGACGGCTGAGATGTGGGACCAGCGCATCGGCGTACTGCAGCGGCTCGGCGACCGCCGGATGGAGCTCTACCTCAGCCCGGACGCGCGCGATCTGGTGCTGCCGGCGGACGACCTGCCGGCCGAGATTCAGAGCCGGGCCGGCCGGTTCGCGACCGAGATCACCCGTACGCCGGGCTTCTCGGAGTCGCTGCTGCCCTATCTCGAGCGACTGACCCAGCCCGCGTTGCTGATCAAGGGCGAACTGGACCCGGTCACCAGCCCGGAGGAGATCGCGCTCTTCCAGTCCAAGGTCCCGAACGGCACCTACCGGAATTTCAAGGGTGTCGGTCACTTCGTGCACGGGGAGGTCCCGGCGGAGTACGCCGAGCTGGTGACGTCCTTCGTCGCCGGTTAATCGGCTGCTTGCTTCCGTCCCGTTTGGCACAATCCGGACCGACCGGAAAGGCGGGCCGATGACAACGCAGGTGATCGTGCTGAACGGTGGTTCCAGCTCGGGCAAGACGGGGATCAGCCGGTGTCTGCAGGCGATCCTGCCGCAGCCCTGGATCAGCCTGAGCGTGGACGACCTCGTCGACGCGCTGCCGACGTCCGTACTCGAGGGGACCTCCGGCATCACCTTCGGCGAGCAGGGAGAGGTCGCGGTCGGCGCGGGGTTTCGTGAGATCGAGAGCGCCTGGATGATCGGCATCGCGGCGATGGCGCGAGCCGGGGCGCGGATCATCCTCGACGACGTGTTCCTCAGCGGCGGCGAGTCGCAGGATCGGGTCCGGCGGCAACTCGAAGGTCTCGAAGTGCTGTGGGTAGGCGTCCGCTGCGACGCCGAGATCGCAGCCGGCCGCGAAATCGCCCGCGGCGACCGCACCGGCGGCATGGCGGCCCAGCAGGCGGACGTCGTCCACGAGGGCGTCACCTACAACCTCGAGGTGGACACCGCCAAGGCCGAGTCCCTCACCTGCGCCCGAACGATCGCCACCCACGTCACCTGACAACCGCGTGTGCCGGCAGCACCGCGCCCAGCGCACGAGCGACCACGTGCGGCGGTAGCACCGCGCCCAGCGCACGAGCGACCGCGGGGGTGAGCGCAGCGGCGGACCCGGCGTACTGGCGTACCGGCGTACCGGCGTACCGGCGTACCGGCGTACCGGCGTACGGAATCAGACCGCGTACGGGACGGCGCGTTTGTGGGTGGTGCGGCGGTGGGTGGCGATGATGATGTCGGCGGCCGCGTCGTCGATCTGCTTGCCTTCGAGGAAGTCGTCGATCTGGTCGTAGGTGACGCCGAGCGCCTGCTCGTCGGGCAGCCCCGGGTTGTTCGTCTCCAGGTCAGCCGTCGGGACCTTGCCGGTGATCAACTCGGACGCACCGAGCCGCTCCGCGACCGCCCGCACCCGCCGCTTGGTCAGCCCCGACAGCGGCGTCAGATCACACGCCCCGTCGCCGTACTTCGTGAAGAACCCCATCACCGCCTCGGCCGCGTGATCCGTCCCGACCACGAGCCCACCACGGGCACCCGCCACGACGTACTGCGCGATCATCCGCTGCCGCGCCTTGATGTTCCCGGTGTGGAAATCGGCCCGCTCACCGAGATCAGAATGCTTGACCGAGTCAACCATTGCGTCCGTCGCCGGCTTCACGTCGACCGTCAGCGTCTCGTCCGGCTGGATGAACTCGAGCGCGCGCTGCGCGTCCACCTCATCAGCCTGTACGCCGTACGGCAGCCGCATCGCCACGAAGTTGGCCTTCCCGCCGGCCGCGCGGACCCGCTCGACCGCGAGCTGGCAGAGGCGGCCCGCCGTACTGGAGTCGACGCCGCCGCTGATCCCCAGCACGTACGTCGATGCACCGGCGCGGCGGAGCCGGTCGGTCAGGAAATTGAGCCGGCGCTCGATCTCCACGTCGACATCGAACGAAGGGCTCACCCCGAGCTCGTCGATGATCAGCTCCTGCAGGTACCGGCGGTCGTCGCTCATCAGGCTCCCTCGTCGACACGATCTGTCGCGGCCAGCCTATTTCGCCTGCTCGACAGGTGCATGCAGGCGGTCCGGTTCCCGGAATCCGCGCGGCTCATCGGGACCCTGCCCGGAAGACGTCCGGACATGAGGATTCCCCGCGCACCCGGAAGAGCTCACTTACCCTTGCTGCCTTCCGGCCCTGGGGGAGTTGGGCGAGATACCGCCACGCGGGGAACCAGCCAAGAGTGTACTGGACCCGCGCCCGCAATGAGGAATCCGGCCCCCTCCCTCTCCGCGTCACGGCTCGCCGCCGCACTGGGCCCCTACCCGCGCCGACGCCAACCCCGCGCCTCGCGTCTCATAGCGCGCTTGGGGACGGTTTCTACGCTGGCGAGGTGACCAATCTCGCGCTCGGCCGGATCGGGATCACCACCGGCCTGACCAGCTCACCCGACTCCCTCGCTGCCGCCGCGGCCGCCGAAGACCTCGGCTACCCCGCCATCTGGCTCTCGGGCGGCCCACTGCCCGGCTTGCAGACGATCACCGACCTGGTCGGCGCGACCCGGTCGATCAAGTTCATCAGCGGGATCCTCGCTGTGGACACCTACGCCGCAGACGACGTCGCGACGACGTACGAGCAACTGGAAGCCTCCAGCCCGGGCCGCTTCACCGTAGGACTCGGCGGTGCTCACGGCGCGAAGCCGCTGGCCACACTGAACGCCTACCTCGACCGGCTGACCGCAGTACCGACAGAGCGGCGTGTGCTCGCAGCGCTCGGTCCGCGGATGCTGGAGCTCGCACGCGACCGCAGCGAAGGCGCGTACCCGTTCCTGATCACCCCTGCCTATGCAGCCGAGGCACGGAAGGTGCTCGGGCCCGACAAGCTTCTCGCTGTGAGTCACCTCGTCGTACTGGAGTCGGACCCGGCGCGAGCCCGGTCGATCGCGCGCGACACGATCAGCTTCTTCCCGAAGATCCCTGGCTACGCGGCATCACTGAAACGCCAGGGCTACAGCGACAGTGACCTCGCTGAACTACCCGACGCGATGGTGGATGCCCTGGCCGCCTGGGGTACACCGGACGTGATCGCCGCGAAGCTGCAGGAGTTCCACGTAGCCGGCGCCGACCACGTAGCCATCAACATCATCACCGGCGTCACCGGTCCCCAACCGGTAGCCGAATGGCGAGCCCTGGCCCCAGCACTCCTAGCGCTCTAGGCCGCGCTGCCGCTTGAGCAGCGCGGGGATCCAGTGATCGCCGTACCGCTCCTGCAAGTCAGCCCTGCGCCAGTCGTCTCCGGTCACCACACCACGGCAGAGCGCTGACCCACACCTGCATTTCATCTCATAGGGAACACCCGTGCTGGTCCCGTAGTCGTTGGTGACCTCTTCACCCGCCGCGATGTCGCGACGCGTCTCGAGCGTCACCGCATCGGCCCACCACAGGTTCGGATCACAACTGTGGTTGCCATAGGCAATGTCTGGCCGCGGATCGGACGGCAGCACGAGATGCTCGTCGTCATCGATCGTGATGGTGTCGACCGGCGGATTCTTCAATAACTGTTGAAGTTCCGCGGTCGTCACCTTCCGCCCCGCCAACTGCGAAACCACGACACCTTTCGCGACCGGCTCGGCCGCAAACAACCCCTGCCCTTCGATCCCGGACTTCTTCACCACCAGGCTCGGATGCCCCCAAAGCAACCGCTTCTCATACAGCCGGGCCACGGATTCCAGCTTGTCGTACCGATAAGGCTTCGCTTCTCCCGTCGCCTCAAACCCCAGCCGCTGCCAGAACCCCGCAGCCTGCTCCGCATTGGTATCCACGACCGCCAACCGAAGTACCCGTATCTCGGGCCACTCCTCGATCACAAACCGCTCCACCAACTCGTACGCCGTACGCCCAGCTCCTTCGCCGCGATGCCCACCATGCACCTCGAGCAGCCCGATGAACCCGGTGTGTCCATTCGGATACCCCCGCAACAGATCAACAACCGCGACCAGTTGCTCCCCGTCCCAAAGCCCCAACACCACCTTCGCGTCCTCGGCGATCCCCTCAGGCCGCATCATCAACAAACTCTGCGCATCCGCCGCCCCCGGCGGATAACCGGTGATCCGCTCGGTATACCCCGCATCGGACTCGATCAGTTCCTGCACTGCCCCAACGTCGTCGCCGGTGATCTCAGCAAGTCTCATTCAGCCGCCTCCAACTGATCGACACTGCCGGCCATGATCGCCCGCACATTCGCGGTCACCTTCTCGACCGGCCAGTCCCACCACGCAACCGCCAGCAACCGCGCGATCTCGTCCTCCCCGAACCGTTTCCGGATCAGCTTCGCCGGATTCCCACCCACAATCCCGTACGCCGGTACGTCCTCCACCACCACCGCGCGCGCCGCCACGATCGCCCCGTCCCCGATCCGCACCCCCGGCATCACCGTCGCCCCGTTCCCGAACCAGACGTCGTTCCCCACCACGGTGTCCCCGCGCCCCGGCAACCCGGTGATCAGCTCGAAGTGCTCCGCCCACGCACCACCCATGATCGGAAACGGAAACGTCGAAGGCCCATCCATCCGATGATTGGCCCCGTTCATCACGAACGTGGTCCCTTCCCCCAACGCGCAGTACTTCCCGATCACGAGCCGCTCGGGCCCGTAGTGATACAGCACGTTCTTCGCCTCGAACGCCTCCGGATCCACCGGATCGTCGTAGTACGAGAACTCCCCCACCTCGACCAACGGGGACTTGACCAGCGGCTTCAACAACACCACCCGCTCCACCCCCACCATCGGCCGCAACACCCCAGCATCCGGCGCCGTCTCATCCATCCCCCGACCCTAGAACCCCCACCACCCCACCTCCACGCCATTTACCTCCCCCGCGACGACGGCCGCCCGTCGCGGCGCCCCAGCCCATCAATCGCCCCCACCACGCCGCCCGCGCACGCTCCGCCCACGATCACTCCGACCCGCACCACCACCCCACTGATGGCCTGCCGATCCGCCTCCCACACCCCGATTTCAGCTACACCCCTCCCCTCGCGTATCCTCTCGCCTTGGAGGATTCGCCTAGAGGCCTAGGGCGCACGCTTGGAAAGCGTGTTGGGGGCAACCCCTCACGAGTTCGAATCTCGTATCCTCCGCCAGCTTCCTAGAGGCATAGAGAGCCACGTTTCCGCAGGTCAGAGCGTGGTTCCAAGCTCTAGAGGCGAGATCGACAGAGGGGCTGGACGCTGAGCGTCCGGCCCCTCTTCATGCCTCAGGGTCTCAACGAGGGTCTCAACAGCCCCTCTCAGGCAGGCACAGACACCCCTGCCGGACCGTCGTCACGGCGACCCTTCTTCCGCTTCTTGCCCTTCGACTTCTTCCCCGCCTTGGTCTCGGGCTTCGCCCAGATCAGACCGCCGACGCGCTCGGCGATGTCCATGCGAACGACCGCAGTGACGTGCTGATAGCGCTTCACCATCGATGACGATGACCAGCCCATCACGTCCATCACTGCCCGATCGGGAACTCCGAGCAAGAGCAGAACCGTCGCGGCGGCATGTCTGGCGTCATGCAATCGGCCTTCACGAATCCCGGCCTTTGCCAGGATGTCCTTCCACTCCCGGTAGTCCATGTTCGGGCTGAGCGCCTGGCCGGTCCGCTTCGCGAAAACCCACCCCTCGTCTTTCCAGAGCTGCCGGGCCGTCACCCGCTCGGCGGCCTGCGCCTTCCAGTGCGCTTGCAGGATCTCCGTCAGCTCTGACGGCAGACCGATCGTCCGGCGTCCAGCACGAGACTTCGTCGGCGACGTCTGCGATCGTGCCAGTTGTTTCCCCGGGCAGTGGCCAGGCTTTCGCCCGCATGGCTCGTCACAGCCATGCTTGTACTTCGGACGGTTGAGGCTTCGCCGGACCTTGAGAACGCCTTTCTCTAGGTCGATGTCGGACCATTTCAATCCCAGCGCCTCGCCCTGGCGCAACCCAAGTGCGAGCGCGATTGCCCACCGCACATTGTTTCGCCGCTTTCCCGCTTCCACGAGAATCGCCTGGATCTCTTCGACCGTGTACGGGTCGATCTCGTCGTCCTCGTCCAGGTCGAGACGCGGCGGGTTCGCCTTCTCGGCTGGATTATCTGCGGTCAGTGCACCGCGCTTTTCGGCCTCTCCCAACGCGGTCCGAATCGTGCGGTGCGCCTGATGAGCGGTGCCCGCGCTCGACCCGTTGTCCTGCATCTTCGTGTAGAAGCGCTCCAGGTGCTCAGGCTGCAACCTATTCAGCTTGTGGGCGCCGAGCCCCGGAATGAGATGCACGCGCACCGCGACTTCATAGGCGTCGTACGACCCATCGCGAAGGCCCGGGCGGGCGATCGTCAGCCAGTGCGTGAGCCATTCCGCGACGGTCCACTTCTTCTTTTCGGTCCGACGAACCTTGCCGCTATCGCGCTCCTTCTCCAACTCCTGAACGCGCGCCACAACGTCTTCCTTGCGCCTGCGTTTTACGTGCGGGCGGTTGGGTGTTCCGTCGTCCTTGACACCCATCGTCACTCGGCCGTGCCAGTAGCCATCTGAACCGAAGTAGATCGATGACCGGCCGTCAGGGTTCTTGTGACGCTTGTCGTCTTCTTCGCTCACTGGGGTTCCTTTCCTAGGCGGCCTGTCGGCTATCGCGGGCGGCACCCCGAAGGCGATTGATGTACTCGGTGATGCACTCCGCAGGGATGCGCCGCAGGCGACCGAGTGGGATCGATTCGAGGTCGCCTGACTTGACGAGGGCGAAGACGGTGGTCCGGCCGATCCCGAGCTGCTGTGCGGCCTGCTCGACGGTTAGCAGAAGGGGCGCGGCGGTAAGGGTCGAATCTTCGGCGATGCTCATGGGGGAGAGATCTCCTTCGGTCCGTGCGAGTTGCTGGCTGGCTTGCGTCTGCGTAGTCATGCGCTCTCACAGGTGGCGTGGCTGTGGTTCGAGAGGGGCTGTCGGCAACCAATGCATGTTGCTTGGGCGGACAGGTGGGGGTGATCCGTCCCATCCGTCCCAACCGTCCCTTCCCAGGTCAGAGCGGGGACGGATGGATTGTCGGGACGGTTCGAACCGTCCCGGGGAAGTGATCCGTCCCCGGCGTGACCTGGGATGGGACGGTTGGGACGGTTCGGTACGGGTTCCCCCTCGGTAGTGGTTTCGGCCTCGGTTGGGCAGTACCTCGCCCAGGTGTCTGCGAAGTCGTCGCGGGCGTATCCCTTGGATTGGGTGCCGTCTTCCCAGCGGTGGTTTTTCGGAGTGATGTCGTACTCACGAAGCAGAGCGGCCAGCCGCCGAACGGTGAGCCCTCCGGGCGCGGGCACTTCAGCCCAGGGCGACTCTTCGTCGTGCCGTAGCCGTTGCACGATGACCGTTGAGGGCAGCGCCCTTGCTGCACCGAATGCCGTCCGGCAATCGATCAGGAGCCGGATCGACTGAGACGCCTCGGTCGAGTCCTGAAGCTCAGCAATCAATGTCAGTGCAGCGTTCCGAGCCCGCCTCGGCCAATCTCCGCCCGCGAGATCTGCCAGGGCAATCAACGGTTCCCAGGTGTCCGCCGCGCGGTCTTCCAGTGGCATCGCCGGGGCGGCGTTGGTGAGATCGTCCAGGTGCGCTGTGACCCATTCGTGCAGCCGGTCCCGCAGCTCGGCTAGCACCGGACCATCACGACGTACCCGATACGGATAGACGGTTTCACCGGCCGCCCGCCGACGCATCCGGATCACGGCCGCCCGGTCCTCGATCGTGTCCGGCATCATGCCGATTCCGGCGAGTGCCGCCATGGCGAAGGTTTCGATCTGCTCGACCGACCGGGAACCGGCGTCATAGCGAAGCGTCGGACGGCCGCGCTGATGACCGGCGTTGAGCAGGCCGCGCAGGTCTTCGTTGTCGCCTGCCTTGGGGCCAAAGATCGTGTCGGCCTCGTCGATCAGCAACGTCGGCGGGTCAGACGGCGTGAGGCCAATCGACCGGTACACGGCAGACGGGGAGGCGTTGGTGGTCATCAGCGGCCGGTGCGACAACCCATCGGCCATGTCCAACAGCCGCGACTTCCCACAGCGCTTCTCTGGCGCCCGGATCACCAACCGAGGCGCACAGTTCCACGCCGAAACCGCATGCGTGGCAGCGATCCACAGCACGACGGCGACACCGGCCGCCTCGCTCGGCAGTACGACGTACCGGGCAATGACGGCCCGGACCTCATCCAGCAGTTCGGCGCCGTTCATGGTCTCTCCGGTGTCGTTGGTGGTGCTCATGCGGCGATCCCTTCGTCACGGAAGCCGCCAGCGATGGCAGCTCTGATCTCTCGTGCGGTTTGGGCGGCTTGGTAGCCCACGTCGGTCAGGGCGTTGACGGCGTCGGTGTGGTCGATTGCTCCGGCCGCGACCATCCGCGCTACGCCTCTCGCAGCCCCATAGAGCGTCGTGCGGCGCTTGCCTTTAGGTGCTCGGCGTACGGCGTCCAGGTGGGCGCTGAGGAGCTTGTCCGGGTGGGAGATGCCCCCGCCCGGTTGGGTCGCGACAGCGCCGGTTTGCGGGGTGGACGAATCGGCCGGCGGGGGCGGCAGGCACGCGGCGATCAGGGCGGGGGGCATCTCTGCAGGCTCGGTCGGTCCGAGTTCGCTCCACTGATAGGGGCGGTGGGTGCGGTGGTGGATTGACGGCGGAAGGACGACGTACCCGCCGTCCGCCTTGATGTCGATGCCGGGAGATCCGGGCAGCGGCCGGGACAGCATGTGCTGTCCCGGGTGGCGGTAGTACAGGTGAAGCCCATCGGTGCCGGTGACGACTCGGAGAGTCTGGATGATGAGTCGTTCGGTGATGAGGTTGGCGAGGCTGTTCATGCCGCCGTGTGCGGGATCGACGTCGACCACCAGGACGCCGGACGCCGCGCCGGTGCGGACTGCGAGCTGACCACCCGGGACAGCGGCAACGATCGCGGCGACCCGAGCCGGATCGGTGCTTGCGGCGTAGAAGCCGTGGCAGGTCAGGTGACCACAGGTGGCCGGGTCATGAGCATCGAGCGGGCAGGCGTCGCAGTTGGCTACCGGCCGCTTGGAACGGCCGAGCATGAACACCGGCCATCCTCGCCCGGCGGCAGCGAGTGCGGCGGTCAGGGTCTGGTTGCTGGTCACTTCTTGTCTCCCTTGCTGGTCGAGTTGGTTCCGGCGCCTCGGGTGGCGCGGATGTGGTTGATGACGTGGCGCCCGAGTCGCACTCGCAGGCCGGAGCCTTCGCACTTGCCGCAGTGGCGGTATGCCTTGCCGAACGGGGATTTGAACTTGCCTTCGCCCTTGCAGCGGTGGCACTTCCCGAACGGCCAGACAGCGCAGGTGAACAGGTAGAAGGCGATGAGCCCGGTCACGATGAGTGCGACTGTCGCGGCCTGACTCGCGGTGTGGAGGGTGGCGGCGAGGTCGGCCGACAGCGGCAGTGAGCCGCTACCTGCGCCGCTACCGTGGGTAGCGCCTGTGAAGGTGGAGGTAGCGAGGGTGCTGGGCATGGAAAGCCTCCAGTGGGCTGTTTTTGGGCGTGAGGAGCCTGAGCCGCGACCCGCTACCTGCGGATATACGGCCTGGTCAGTGCTGGGTTGTGGGGTAGCGGAGCGGGTAGCGTTGCCGCTACCGGTAGCGGTGAGCGCGCTACCTAGACCGTCCCGCCACCCCAGTCAGATTGATTACGCTCCGTTGATGTTGTCGCGGCGGTTGATCGCTGCACGGATGTCATCGGCCTTGGCTCCCTTGCGGGTCGCGCCGTCGCGCTTGACGTTGACGCTGGGCACATTCAGGCCGCGTGCCTGAGCCGAGATCGCCTCGGCGGTGGTGCCCTCGTACTGCTCGGGCATGTCCTGAGCCAGCCGTCCGGCGATGGTGTCCCAGTGCGCGGCGTTGTCGCTGCCCATCACGGTCAGCACATCAGCCAGCACGTCACGCGTGGCACGCTCGATCTCTTCTCCGGCCGCCTCGCCGGTCAGCGTGCCGAGCCGTTCGCGGTGACCTCGGGCAGCGGTAAGGATCTTCTCCGCGTCGCTGTGGTCGGCCAGGAACGTCCGCACCGTGGGTGTCGCGTCGGACGCGCCGTACAGGTAGCCGACGCCCCGATATTCGTCGCCGACCGGGAGCGAGCTGGCGTCGAAGCCTTCGGCGTAGGCGTCGCCACCTAGAACGGCTTCGGAGACGACGCGGTTGCCGCAACGCAGCGCGAACCGGTTGGTGTGGTTGTCCCTGTACCGGTTGAACAACCGCGCCACGTCACCCGCGCCGACGCCGCCCGGCTTCTGCGAGCACGATTCGATGATCACACCGGCCGACGGCCCAACGGCCTGGATCCGCGACAGCTTCGCCGCGAACTCCTTGTTGACCGCCTGGTCCTCGGTCTCGAAGTAGACCTGAAACTCTTCCATCACCAGCATCAGCACCCGCAGATCCGGGTAACGCGGGTCGCGGGCCAGCTCCTCGGTCAGCTTCCCTTCCGGGCACTGGTCAACCGGCAGCGTGGTCAGGATCGAGTTCACGCGGTCAATGTGGGCAAGGATCTCGTCCAGGATCGCCCGGAAGTGCTCGATCGGGTCGGAGTCGTTAGGGTTCGGGTGCGTCCCGAAAACGATGCGGTGGGCAACCAACTTGAACTTCAGCCAGTCCGGAGAGTTCTTGCCGTCCACCACGATCAACTTTACGTACGGGTCCAGCGCGGCATGCAGAGCGATCAGGCGGGCGGCGAACGTCTTGCCCTTGCGCGGCTGGGCACCGATCAGCAGCGATGCCCACAGAAGAGACAGGTTGACCGGGTTGTCACGCTCATCGCGACCGAACTTCACCGGCCGCCACACCGAGCGCGGCTTGCAGTCCAGCATGTCCGTGCGACCCACCGGCACCGCGAGCGGGTCAGTGTCGGCCACGAACAGCGTGTGGCGGCGCGAGCTGGTTTTGTCCGGGGACAAGAACACCTGATTGACGTGCACATCAAGGCCAGAGGCGATCTTCTCGCGCGCACCTGCAACATCGGACCAGCCCTTGCCGTACGGGAGATCCACCAGCACCTGAGAGCCAGTGTTGCGGGCATCGCGCGACATCTGCGAACCGAACCGGATCTCCTGATCGGCCTTGTCCGGCTTGCCGAGTCCGGCCGCGTAGTAGGCGCGCAGCACGATGTCCGAGTTCAGCTTGCGATACCTCGGAGCAACCACCGCAGTACCGACCAGCGTCTGACCGGCCGGACGGCCATAGTGCGCCAGCGCAGCGACCGCACCGGCTCCCGCAGCCGCTAGAAGCCCTGCGGGAGCGGCGTTCCAGGCGATCGGCGCACTAACGGCCAGGGCAAGGTTCTGAGCCGCCAGAACGCCACCACGCCAAAGCCGGGTTGCCTTGAGCTGACGGTGGATCTTCTCCCACTCCCTCAGCTCGGACGCGTCTGCGGCCTTCTGCTCAAGGGCAAACGAGTTCGGCACCCACCACCACTGAATCTGGCTACGCACCAGCCGGGTGAAGCCGCGACCCGCGAACCAGGACAGCTTCGCGCCATACCAAGGCGAGCGAACCGCGTGGAACGCGGCCACATGACCCGAACGGGCCAGCGCGCGGCTGATCGTGACCCGCAGGTTCTCCGGGCGCAGGTGAACCGGGATGATCGGCAGCCGCTCCCCCACCGCGACCGCTACCGGCATGCCCGGCTTGTCTACCGGCGTCAGTACCTTGCCCGCACCCGGGTCGGTGTCGGTGTCGTCGTCCAGGGCGACTTCGTACGCCGTATCCATCCGCTCAACCTCGGCCGCTGACAGCGTCACCATTTGGCCGGCCCTCTCGGCCGACCCCTGCGCGGTGTCGTCGCGGCGGGCGCGGCGAGCGTCCAGATCGATCGGTTCAGGAATCTGCTCGGTCATGACTACTGCCCCTCACAGTTGCAAGCGGTCTTGGCGTCTACTCGGAAGGTGCCGACGTTCACGGCGGTCAGGCCCACTTCGGGGATACCGCTGACGGAGGCCACGTCCAGGGCCTTGGTGACGGCCTCGCGGTACCGCTCGGGCCAACCCGGCATCGCGGCCACGACAACCGGCTGCAGTGCTGCGAGGGCACCAATCAGGCTTTCGATCTCGCACAGGCTGAACACCGGCACGGAGCTACTGGGATCGGTCATGGTCACTTCTCCCCGGTCTGGAACAGGCGGGCGCGGAGCTGGCGGAACCGGCTCGGTATGCGGATGGGTTGTGGTCCGGCGTGGACCAGGTGGGCAAGGGCGGCGCCCATGCCGAGCACGGCGACGGGCAGGCAGGCGACAACGGTGGTGATCTGCCACGGCGCCCGGGTGACCCCGGCTGCCTCTAGCAGGTGGTAGGCGACCTGACCGAGCGCGCCCAGGACCAGAGCGGCCAGAGCCGACCACTTCGCGAACTGGCGAGCCGATGCCGGAACTTGACCCGACAGCCAGACCCGCAGCGCGAACGCGGCATAGGTCTCGACACCGATCGGCAACGTGATGGCGGAGTTGATGGTGAAACCGTCCGCGATCCCGGGCAGCGGGTGGACCACCCCGAACCCGGTCAGCGTGCCCAGTCCGACCCACCCGGACCAGACCGCGACGAACGCGGGCAGAGCCAGCAACAGCACCGGCCAAGTCCGGACCGGCCCGGCGTCCTGAGAGGCAGCCGCGGGGACCTCCTCAGACCGGGCGGAGCTGGCATCGATTCCCGGTTCTACCTGCGGCGTGACCTGCGGAGATGCCCCCGCCCCCGGCGCGAGGGGCAACTCCTCGTCACCCGCGTCAGACTCAGTCTGGAACCGATTCGGTACGGCGTGAAGGTGAGGCTCAGCGGCGGCCGGGGTGGTCTCCTCGGTGAGGCCAGCGATGACGGCGCGGGCCTTATCGGCACCGATCCGGAACTCGCTCTTGATCCGGTTCTGTGACGGGATCCTGCCCAGCTCGGCGGCGAGCTCGCGGGCAGCCGGGATCAGGTCCTCAACCGGTACCGGGTAGGTCGTGCGAAGCGGTGTACTCATCAGGCGACCTCGTCCGCGTCGATCTCGGCGCCGAAGGTCAGTTGGTGCTCAACGGCCAGGACGCGCCGCTCGGCGCGGCGGACACGGCGCCGGTCCAGCGCGGACGGCGACGGACCCGCGTTGATGTAGGAGATCTCCGCGTCCAACAGGTCCAGCTCGGCCGCGATCAGCGGCCACTCACGCTCAATGGCGGCAAGGTCTGCTGCGGTCGGCTCATCGCCAGGGACGGCCGAAAGGTAGATGATGCTCACGGGTTGTACTCCTCTGCTGAAACGGACTGGTGCGACCCAGACGCCTCGGCGGTTGCACCCGCCGGGGCGTCCCCAAGAGATGATGCGATCTCATGTTGCGCAACACAGTAGCGCTATGCGAGCGAGATGCGCAACAGGGTCGCGCTACTCTGGTGCGGTGACTGACTTACGAGACGAACTAACTGCGGCAACACGCCGTTATCAACGGACCGAAGCGGCCCACGAAGATGCTCGACAGAAAGTCATGGCGGCTGTCCTCGCCGCTCTGCGCGCTGGCATTGCACCGACCGAGGTAGAGCGGCTGTCGCCGTTCACATCTGCGTATATCCGGAAGATGGCGCGGGCCGAGGGAATCCCGCCAGCCGCACCCGGGCCAAAGTCGTACCGGCTCGACTGATTCAGCTTCGTGGGTGAGGTCTTCGACATGCCTTGAGTGTTGGCGAGATCCAGTCTCGATCTAGCCCCGCGTGTATCTCATCTCCACCGTCCGTGACCCATCTAGTCCCGTTTGTGTCTCACCCGCTTGATAGGCTCCCGACTCCGACGTCCTCTGGGGGAGGCTGTGGCTACAGAGACCGCACTGAAGGCCTTACTTCGGCAACGCCACCTACAGGAGCACCGAGCGTTCTGCCGCGAGTACGACCGCGTCGCACGAGCCATAGACCGAGAGCTAGTCGGCAGCCACCCGAGCAAGGCAACCTTCTACCGCTGGCTGTCCGGCAACCTGACCGGCCTGCCCCACCCAAACCATTGCCGAATCCTCGAAACGATGATTCCTGGCATGACAGTCCAAGCGATGTTCGAATCTTGGTCCGGCGAGAGCAGCGAACACACCCCAACTGACGGGGCGCATGCGTCCATGCCGGCCGAATTGGCGGGCGTGACAGCGGTCTACACGAGCCGCACTGAGTTCTCTCACGAGATGCCGCCTACGAAGCTATTCGATACCGCCAACGCGATCGACGCGGTCGGCCTCTCGCTCAACCTGATCTGCCAGCAATACCCCGACCTCAAGCTCCGCGCACTCCTCCGGCGCGCCTCAGTTCGGCTCCTGTTCCTCGACCCAGACGGGGAAGCAATCAAGCGCCGAAATAGCGAAGAGGGCCACGAGGAGGGGCACCTCTCAGCCTGGTCCATCGGCAACATCAATATCATGAGGCGCCTCCGGGAAGGTCTTCCGCCCGAGGCGGCCGAGCGCATCGAGCTGCGCATGTACGACGAGACAATCCGCTTCAACCTGATGTTCATCGACAACCAACTCGGCGTCATGCAGACATACCTACCAGCACTCCGCGGCCTGGACTCCCCTACGTTCCTGATGCAACGGACCGGACCAGAGGGAGCCGATCTCTACTCCGTCTACTCCCATGTCTTCACCTCACTCTGGGAACGAGGTAAACCCCTGTGACGGACCTCCACGCGCTCCTAGCCACTGCGAACGAAGCGGTCAGCAAGGCAGCCGACATCATCAGATCTCGTCAACCCGGCATGCTGACCGCCAAAGGTGACCGAGACATGGCATCAGAGGTCGACTACGCCGTCGAAAAAGCCCTCCGCAGGTTCCTCGCTGCTGCAACACCGCAAATCGGATTCCTAGGTGAAGAAGAGGGCCGCACGGCAGGCAATTCGGACGAGTTGCTTTGGGTACTCGATCCGGTGGACGGCACTGTGAATTTCATCCACGGACTGCCGATCGTGGCCGTGTCTCTAGGCCTTGTCGCCGGTGATCATTCAATTCTTGGCGTCATCGATATGCCGCTCATGGACAGACGGTACGCGGCTGCGGACGGCCTGGGCGCCACACTCGACGGCCAGTCAATCCGCGGCAGCAAGTGTGCTCGCCTCAGCGACGCCCTGGTCGCCATCGGCGACTATGCGGTGGGTGAGGCAGCGACGCAGAAGAACGTGCAGCGGCTCGCTCTCACAGCCCTCCTCGCTGCCAACGTTCAGCGGATACGCATGCTCGGCACAGCGGCAACTGACCTCGCATGGGTTGCTGAAGGCATCCTTGACGCATCGGTGATGTTCACCAACAAGCCTTGGGACACCAGCGCAGGCGTACTCATCGCCCGCGAGGCAGGCGTCCAGGTGCTCGACATCGACGGTTCCCAGCACACCTTCAACGCCAACGGAACTGTGTCTGTCGCGAAGCCACTTGCGGCAGAGTTGTTAGATCTGATTCACGAAGCGAGTGAATACAAGCAGTAGACAAACCGCTCGATACGGCACATCGCCTGAGGACAAGTTCGACTAACGAATCCTACGTCCTCCAGGGCGGCGGTCACGGCGTCCCGCAAGTTGCGAACCGCGTAGGCGACCAAAGTTGGAAGGTCTCCGCCTAGCCCATCGACGTCGCCTCGAAGTATCTCCAGGAAATGCGAAGAGTGTGGGCTCACTATCGGTCAGCGATCTCCGAAAACCTACCTCAAACGCCCTGACATCGGCCGGTCTTCGATCTCTCGCCCTCTGCTTCCTTGCTTGAAACTTTGCGGAATTCGACTCAAGTTCACCCCACAGAGCCAGCATGTCAGAAAGCCGGTCAGACCATCTTTCTAAGTGTGCATCCAACTCCGAGGCGATCGGCGCAGAAGAAAACCCCTGATCATCCACTTTCGCACGTTCAACCTCTAGCCTCGTCACCTTCTCTTGCATGAGCAAAATGACTTCGCGTAGCTTGCCCCTCCAACGCCAAAACCAAAGCGACAACCCGAGGAATCGGACTCGACGCCCTAGGTTATACAGAAAGACGACTGAGTGCGCAATCGCACCAGAATTCGCATAAGCAAGGATATTAAGCATAGGCGACAGTATTAACACACCTACACCCACCGAAACTACATTTGTAATTATGGCGGCATAGTAATCTGGTACGGCACCGTCCCTCAGAGCCAGAAGCGAACTCGGAATGAGATATCCGTAAGCGATGATAGGCACAGCCCAGGTGACCATCATGATTCGCTGCAAGACCGAGAACCGGCCGTTTCTGGACCATCGAGACATGATCGCGCGCGCCTCGATGATCTGAGCCAAGGCGAGGACTGGAAGCGTCTGGGCACTAGTCGCCCAAAAATCATGTTCTATGGCCATCCCGAGAGTATGACTCGTCATGTCCCAACTGGAGTAGCCCTCCGGCAAATTCATTGCGATCCGCATCCAAGCGTGGGCTATGACGCCCCAGGGTTAAGCCCCTCCGCTCCCAGGCGTCGTCGCCCATGGGACCAGCGTGACTGCACCCACCCACCGATTCTTACTCAACATTGAGTGATGAGTACCCGCGTATCCGATGGTATTGAGAATTGCAAGAGTAAGGTAGTACCGAGAGACCATGCTGGCCTCATACCAACTATAGACACTCCAATTGCTGGGATTCTTTTTCGTCGGGTGAATAATCTTGTTCCGCAGGAATACAGCGGTACCCAATGCGTCGCGTAGCGGTCTATTCGGCTCCGGCGGAATCGAAGCCTGTGCGACTGCTAAATACCCGAGATGGTCGGGTAGTGACATATCAACACTGCAATCCTCCAGCAATAGCCTAATCTGAGGCTCAGTGTCGAGCCGCTCGAACGCAGCGGGGCTGTGGGTATGCAATTCTTCGACAAGCCGATGGTGCGCCAGCAACTGCAAGCCAGAAATTGGCACCGCAACAGCCAACTCAGCATCCAGATCAAAATTGGCCGTAGTCAAATAGGAAATAGCATAGCGAACTATCTCCCGTTTGAACGGGTCACCGCAGTAATCGAGCATGCATTTAATCACGTCGGCAACTTGCGTCATTGCCCCGACCGGGTCGATCCATGTGGCGACCGTACGATACGGATCTACGTTTGGACCTGCCCACAACGCCCACACAGCCTGATCCTGTTTCCAACCAACCGGAAGCACCGGATTGACGGTACGTCCGCATGCGAAGGTGAATGCCAGGCGCAGGATTTCCAACAAATCCTCCGCCTCCACGGCATCAAATTTTTCTCCTGAAGTACGACTCACTTCGCCGATGTGAGTGGCACAATATCCTCCTGATTCCTTCAGAGCCTTTCTGAAATCTGGATTGCTCATATCGGAGCGCGCATCGACAACGATATCCCAGCCGCCATGACTCAAGGAGAGACGACCTCGCCAACGGTGCCATAAATTGTCTGGATCGCAGATCCAGGAACCGTCAGATGAAAACCATCCATTCGGAAGGAGGAATGTGATCCGATCTAAAGCAGAACCATCGCCTACCTCTGTTGGCTGAAGATTCTCGTCCACGTAGGACGAGCCAGACGACCTAGACCATCCTGGGTAAACATCGCCAGACGAGGGTGGGAGCGTCGACGAGGCCGGCACTACGACCTTCGGCATGTCGACCCAAACCGCATCCGAACTATCATATTGAGTGGATTTGAGCAGTTCTTTCGCATCTTGAGCCCGTTCTCCCTGTGCTACTACACGCGGATGCGGCAGCCACCGAAACTGAACGTCTCCGGTCCAGTCCGCATTCGCATCCCCGTCGAAGCCAAAATTCCCAGAA
This sequence comes from Kribbella voronezhensis, assembly GCF_004365175.1. Classification (NCBI taxonomy): domain Bacteria; kingdom Bacillati; phylum Actinomycetota; class Actinomycetes; order Propionibacteriales; family Kribbellaceae; genus Kribbella; species Kribbella voronezhensis. The sequence goes on from NZ_SOCE01000001.1 coordinate 3,254,783, forward strand.
TACAAAATGATTGGAGTGTTCAGTCCGGCGGCGGAATAGTAGTGTCGGGTAGCGTCAGGACTCGCATGTTCAACGAGTACATGCGAAGCGCCGGTCTTCGAAGTAAAAGTTCGCTTAACCAGACGCTTCCCGTCTATATATTCCACTTCGTCGACTATCGATGCGCTCGCATCTTTAGCGTCTGACATAATGCCTCCACTATCTGGTAAACCACCTAGGAGCCCACAAGGCTCTCCGCGAGAGCTCGCTTTCCTCACCATCGCTTGGTTGTCGGCACAAAGTTTGTCAACCTACGTCAGCCTCAACCCAGAAGCCTTATGCCGGTCCCGCCTGATTGAATCTGATCTCCGTAGAGGTGTCGATCCATATGTCGTCAGCTACTGGATCCTTCGGCGGATTCGCCGACACATACACGCGCGGCGACTCGGCGACCATCTGGACCAATGATGCGACTCCGCCAGTAACCCCTAACAGTTCCTTGCGAAGATCAGCGGCTTCCTCGGCCGCACCCGGCAGGTGCTGAGTTAGCCTCCGTTCGATCTCCATCCTGCGCGCCTGCAGACCTGCGAGCTGAGCGACGATATTCGGAAGTTCCTGTCGCGCCCGCTCCCTAGAGCGGAGGTGGCGCACCAGCGCCGAGTACTCGTCTGGGATGTGAACCAAGTCCTCCTCAGACGGCCGGGCTGGCGAATCTGCTGCCAGCGCCCTGGAGATCGCATCTAACTGCGCGCCTTGGGCAGAGATGGAGGCAGTGAGCAACTCCAGCGCGGCCTTGTCCGCCTGAAGCTCCGTGAGCCTCCGTGTCGCGTCCTGCCCTCGGTAGTTGCCGATTTCTCTAAATATCAGCACTGCTAACACCAACACGAACAAGACCCATCCCAACCAGGCGGGACCATCCGGTATATCGGGCAGATTCATCTAGCCAGTATGGGACCAGGGATTGGGTCGACTGCACCGTGGCAGTCGCAAGCCCCTTCTCAGACGCGATGAGCTGAGAGTGCTCGAGCTTTGCCTGATCGGCGTCGGAGGAACTCTGACAAGTGGCGGTGGCGATCGACCGCATCGCCGGGCTCCAGAAGGGTCTCAATGTGGGTCTCATCCGCGACCGTCCGGGGGCGTTCGCTGTGGTTCACGAACCCCGTCGGCAACGCTTAGGAGTTGGTCCCGATCTGAACTGAACGTCGGATTGCGGTCTTGGAAAGCGTGTTGGGGGCAACCCCTCACGAGTTCGAATCTCGTATCCTCCGCCACCAACAGAGGGCCGGACGCTCAGCGTCCGGCCCTTCCTGCGCCCAGCAAACCCCGCCCCGCCGGGCTCCTACGTTCGCCCGGCTCCCCACCCCCCCAGCTACGGGCTCCTCCGTCGCCGCACGCTGCCTCGCACCGAACACTCTCCCGACGCGGCGAAGTACTCAGCCCGTCTCTCTACCCGCCTGGAGTGCCAGCCCCTCGCAGCAGCACGGCCAACATCCTTGCGAAGCTCACTAAGCCGCAGCCCCAGCGCCTCTTCAGACGTCAGTCTCATCCGCATCAGTCCGGGGACGTTCATGAACGTCGAACTGGTCTGCGGCCGATGGGGAACCTCGTTGGACCATGCGTACGAACGTCGCCCGTTGGCTGTCAGCATCCGCATGTCATAGGGCTCTCAGGGCCTCTTCGAAGTTGGTTACAAGTCCCTCACTGGGGAAGCGGTGGCGTAGCTCCTGGTCGAGCTCTCCGGCGATCATGTGCAGGTGCATCTTGCTCTGGCGGCCGTTCTTGAGGCCGCTCACGCCAAGCTCGACGGCTTGCTCAAGGTCGCCCTCTCGGCCAGCGACGAAGCCGAGAGTGATGCGGCATTCAGCGATCCGCATTGGGCTCAGCTCGTAGCCCTTTGGAGTGATGTTGTCCTTGATCACAGTGCGGGCGTACCGGGCGGCTAGCTCGTCGTCTCCGGCGATTCTGTGGACATCCATTGCGTAGTAGTCCCACTTGGCGGGGTCCACCTTGAAGTGGTTGTCTGGCCGGTCCGGATACGGAAGGCGAGTAAGCATCTCCTTGCCGCTCTCCAGCAGGGTTTGCAGGTCCGATTCGCCGAGGCGCGCTTTGGCCTTCGCCTCCTGGGCGATGAGCTGCACGTGCGCACTGCTGGTCTGGGCTACAGCTTGGCCACGTTGGGCAGCGTCGACCGCCTGGCGAAACCGACCTTGTGTCAGAGCGAACCAGGCGGTCATTTCATGGGCCCAACCGGCTATTTCGGGGTGGCCGGCCTCCAGGCCTAGCTGCATGGCTGCGGACTTGGTGGACTCCGCCGCTGTCCGCATGCCGAGGTCGTACTCAACACACCCAGCAAGCAAGGCAAGCCATCCACCCGCTACTAGCAGGTCTGCATGGGCTTTGAGGCCGACTGGTCGACGTAGGAGACCTGCGACGTGCTGAAGCCAGCCGTGGGCCTCCTGGCGCAGCTCTAGGGCGTCGCGGTGGTTGTACTGGCAGCAGAGTTCTTCGATAGTCGCCTGGAGGCTCTCCAAGGTTGCCGCTGTGGTGTCGCTGGCCTGCATGCGTTGGATCAGCTCGGCCGTCTGCCACGGCGTCAGGTCGAGCTTCGAGACTGTGTCTCCTCGGGCTGCCGAGATCAGCTCACCTTTGGCCCGTAGCGCCTCGTCACAGGACCGAGCCAGATCCTCGGTCGGGGTCTTCCTGCCGTTCTCCAGATTCGACAAGTAGGAGCGGCTGTAGTGCGTTGCATTACTGAGGTCGGCCAAGGACCAACCCCGGTGCTCTCGGTACTCCCTCAGGCGATCTCCGAAGGTCACGTGGCCCAGTGTCCCCCATGCCCTTGTATCCCTGCATCCTGAGCCAGAGGGATACGCAGGAACCAGTGATCTCACCCTCTGTTGTCGTCAAGCTGAGGACATGAACGGGACATATACGGGGCGCGATGTGGACGGGGTGGAGTGGTCAGGAACCGACGTATGCGACGGCCTGCACCCGAAGACCGGCATGCCGTGCGTCCTCGGAGATCACAAGGGCTACCACCGCACCGCTGACGGCGCGGGATGGCAAGACGAGGACTGACCTCACAGTCTGGCGGGGTGTGCGTGTGAAGCCCTGAGAACCGCGCACACCCTGCCTACCAAGCAGGACACCAAGACCGGGCGAGGCGTTGGATATCCGCCTCGCCCGGTCCTCCCGGTCCCGTCGCGCAGACGAATCCAGAGAAGTCGTTGCGGCCAGTGCAATGGCCTCCACGTCCACAGCGGACACCGGAGCAACGGGACGAGACGTAGCTCAGGTGCCCGTTTCTCTACGCTGAATCGGTACGGCTGATGTGTGCTCTCGGCAACCTTCTTGAGGTACCTGCCCAGAAGGCGCAGGCGGGTCGTCTCTATCGGCTGGGGAAAACCCAACCCCGAAACGCTCCGGACGCCAACCCGAGGGCGCGCGGTCGAACTCGCGGTTGGCGAACACCTCGGCGAGCGGCTTTCCGTATCGAGGTCGGCAGATGTCTAGGTAATGAGGACGATTTGAACGGCCTCCACCTGCTGGGTGATGCCACGATTGCGGATCGCTGGGTCGCCAGCCTGTCGGTGCGCTGGCCTGCGCACCGCGTGGTTGGCTGTCTGCGTCAACCCTGACATGGCTAAGGAAGCCGAGGAGAACCGGTCCGCGATTCCTTGGGAGTCGTGTCGAATTCGGGAGCGGTCGTTCGACGCCTAGGCAGATGGCGCCCACAGGTGGCCAGTTGGCTGGAGACCACAGGAGGTCGAAGTGTCTATATCCATCCTCGACATGTCGATGTCGCTCGACGGGTACATCGCTGATCCCGACGACTTCCTCGGCGGGGAGAACGGTGAGTTGCTCCACGACTGGTTCGCTGCCGGCGGGCCTGCTGGACAGTTCGAAGCCGAGTGGAACGCCGCCGGCGCCATCCTCGCAGGGCGGCGGACCGCCGAGCTCATGGATCACTGGGGCGGTGACCACAACGGCGCCCCGATCTTCGTACCCAGTCATCGGCCGCCCGGCCCGGCCGCCCGGTGGAACTACCCGTTGGTGACCTACGTGACCGACGGAATCGAAAGCGCCATGGCACAGGCGAAGGCCGCCGCCGGGGACCGGGACGTCCAGGTGCGCGGCGGCTACGTCGCGCAGCGTGCAATCGAGGCAGGGGTGCTCGACGAGGTGCAGATCCATCACATCCCGGTACTACTCGGTGCCGGCCGCCGACTCTTCGACCTGCTGCCCTCGCTCGTCACCCTGGACATCATTCGCGTCATCGACACCCCCCAGGCCACCCACATCCGCTACCGCGTCCGCCGCTGACCGGCATGACCCTGGCGCCCTAGAGTCGACTGAAGCGGTGTACCGAGAGGAACGACAAGCCGGGGTGGCAGCACGTCGCCGAAACCTTCCCGGACGGGCCCTCAGATCTGGGAGCCGCCCCGGAGTTGATAGTCACAACAAGCCACTCAGGCAGGCGAGTAGCGGCCGCGGCCTTGGGGGATCAAGCCGAGTGGGCTAGGCGACTGACGAGGGAGCGGGCTTCGTCGAATCCTGCCGCCGGCGAATCGGCGCCGACCGCGGAGAGGACCGTGTCCAAGGTACGACGGTCGTGGGCGTACATCCCCGATTTCGTCTCCGGGCTGCCCGCCAGTAGACCGGCGACGCCGGCGGCGACCGGCTCGTTGTCGAGCAAGAGCGCGGCATGGGCCAGATGCACCAGGTCGACGTGCTGCTGCTCCAGGTCCCCGATCTCGGTGCGGATTCCCAGCGCGCCAAGAAGGAAGGGAACAGCATCAGCCGTCCGGCCGAGGGCGAGGAGGGATACACCCATCCCGCTGAGGCCATTCCCGGTCAGGTTCACGATGCCAACACTCGGCGCCAGCCCCAGCACGCGGAGAAACTCGGAATGTGCCGCTGCAGGCTCGCCTTCGCCGAGGAGGAGAAATCCAAACTCTTGCCGCGTATAGGCCTCTAGCGAGGTGTCCCCGGCAGCGAGCGCCATACTGAGGGCTGTCTCGAGGTGAGGCCGCGCAGCCTCCAGATTGTTCTCCTTGAGGCTGACGATACCGAGGAATGCGTGGGCTTTCCTCACCAACTCCAGCAGCCCCGCCGCGGTAGCCGCCGCTAACACTTCCCCAAAGAGCCGACGGGCGGGAACGACTTCATGTCGCATCTCATGCTGGCGACCCCGCCGAAACAACTCGTCGACGTACTGCCGCCCTGCAATGTCCGGGCCCGGTTCAACCTGATCCGTCACCCGACGATTGTCACCCATCGAGCTGAAGCCGACCTGATGCCCGAACCACTGCCCGCCACCCAGCCGGCTAACAGGCTAGTACTGGCGCCGGGGTCGGAAACTCCGACAGAGGACCGCGTACGTCGAGCCGGTGGGAAGTCGCCGGTTTCAGTTGTCTCGGCCCTGCCAGGTGGTTACGCAGGCTTCGTTTCCCTCCCGGTCGGCGAGCACCCAGAAGGCGGGGGCGCGCGTCGCGGACACAAGACGGCCCCCAGCTGCCAGGGCGGCTTCGACGCGCGGCGCGGCCTCGTCATGGGGAACACTGATGTCGAAGTGGATGCGATTGCGCTGCGGGCGCGGCGAATCCATCTGCTGGAACCAGATGGCCGGGCTCTGCCCGACCGGGTCGACAAGCGGATCCGCCGGTCCGTCGGCACCCGACTCAGCGGTGTAGCCCATCACCGCCTTCCAGAACGGCCGAATCCCGGCAATGTCCAGTGCATCGATCGCGATCTCCACAATCTGAACGGATCGCGGTGCCCCCGTTCCGATTTCGGGCTCGGCCCGCAACCCAGCGCTGTCCGCGGAAGCAGAGATCAGAAGCGCCAGTTCGACATCCCGCGTGGTCACCGCCGCGCGCTCCAGCGACTGCAGAGTGAAGACGACTCGATCGGGGCGGGCATCGACGCTCAGGTGCCGATCGGCGTCGTCGCCGCAAACCGCGACAGCGTCCGCTGCAAAGCCGATCGCTCGAGCCAACGATCCGACCGGGACCGACGTGCGCAAGGAGCCCAGCAAGAAGCGCCACCCGAATTCCTGGACCGCCTCAGATGCTTCCTGCCGACCCAATGTCCGTTCCATGACAGCATCCTCGCAGCCGCGCCTCCTCAGACACCTAGTACTACGTGGCGCCGGTGGCCGTGGTCTTATTCCGCGACGGTTACCGAGAAGTGCTGGCGGTAGCGTTCTGGAGTGGTTGCGAGGTGGCGGGTGAAGAGGCGGTGGAGGGTTTCGCCGTGTTTGTAGCCGACTGTTCTGGCGATGGCGGTGACGGTCAGGGCGGTTGTTTCCAGGAGACGGCGGGCTGCTTCTACGCGCAGGCTTTCCACGAAGGCGGCCGGGGTACTGCCGGTCTCGGCGCGGAAGGCGCGGGCGAAATTACGTTCGCTCATTCCTGCCCGCCGCGCCAACGCGGCCACGCTGAGGTCTTGGGCGAGATGGTCGGGTAGCCAGTTCTGTACTGCCCGGATGGCTGGGGTTCGTGCGGTCTGCACTCGCAGCTGAGCGCTGAACTGGGTCTGGCCGCCGGGCCTGCGGGTGAAGACGACGAACCCACGGGCGATCAACTGCGCCAGCTCCGGGCCGTGATCGTCCTCGACCAAGGCCAACGCCAGATCGATGCTCGCCGTGACTCCCGCCGAGGTCCAGCGGTTGCGGTCGCGGACGTAGATCCGGTCCGGCTCGACGCGCACGAGCGGGTAGCGCTCGACGAGTTGCTCAGTCGCTCCCCAGTGCGTCGTCGCGCGGTACCCGTCGAGCAGTCCTGCCGCGGCCAGCAGGAGGGAGCCGGCGCAGACCGCGGTCACCCGGCGCGAACGCCGGGCGAGCGCCGGAAGCTCCGGCACCACCTCGGCCGAGGCGGCCGGATCGTAGACGCCGAATCCTCCGATCACGATCATCGTGTCGATGTCCTCGTCGCCGTTGGCCAAGTCCTGCAGGGTGTGCTCGACGGGAATCGTCAGGCCGCCGTTGACGGTGACCGTCCCTGCCCTCGGCGAGGCCAGTACGACGCGGTAGACCGGTGTTCCTATGGCGATGTTCGCCGCATCGAAGATGTCCATCGGCCCGGCCAGTTCGATCAGCTGGATGCCGTCGTACACGACGAGCACAACGGTGCGGAGTGGGACCACGGCTCTATCGTCCACCCTGTCGATGCGTCCGGGCCGCAGAGGCGATCACTCGACCCGTCGGGCGGGATCGTCGGCGTGCTGGCGCACGAACCCGATGATCAGTTCGGCGACTCGATCGGCGTACTCCGCCTGTGCGTAGTGCCCGCCTCCCTCGACGACGGCCACCTGGCCGATGCCGGCGGGTGCGGCGGCGACGATCGCTTCGCCTTCGGCCCGCGGGTCGACGAAGTCCGGGTCCTCGGAGCCCATGATCACCAGGAGGGGACGCTTCAGTTCGGGCAGCTTGGCTTCCGCGTCGGCCGGAGTGGTCTTGCCAGTCTTCATGAACTCTTCCCAGCGGCCCGGCTGTCGCAGGGTCTCCATCAAGCCGTCGGTGTACTGGCGGTAGTCGTCGGGCTTGTGGGGGTAGGCGACGTCGAGATACGAGCGCCACATCTTCGGCGACTTCAGCAGCTGCGTCCCGACCAACCGGGCGAAGCCTCGGCGATACCGCCGTACGGCGAACAGCGCGCCGAAGTTCAGCTTCGCGACGCGGGTGAAGGGGTTGATCTCGACGATCGCGGTCACCAGTTCCGGAGCCAGAGCCGCGGCGATGGTGGCGGCGCCGCCGGACAGCGACTGGCCGACGATCACCGCGGGGCCGCCGAAGTACCGGATGACGCCGAGCAGGTCGTTGGCGACATCCGTGCGACTGATGGCGGCCTTTCCGGTCACCGAAGGCCAGTTCAGGCTGGACTCGCCGTGACCGCGCATGTCCACGTTCACCACCCGGAATCCCGCGTCGGCCAGCAGTGGCGCCAGGTGCCGATAGTCCTGCCGCCGAACGCCCATTCCGTGCGAGAGCACCACCAGCGGCCCGTCGCCGATCACGTCGTACGCGATGCGCCCGCCGTCGAGAGTCACGAACTCGGTCATTCGCCACACCTTCCTCACTGTTCGCAGCAAGTCGCGAAGCCCGCGACCAGGACGATTGAATGCGTCAGCCGCGCGTCAGTACGGCGTTCGGGCAGGAACGGTCAGACGCGTGGCTGTCTCAGTCAGAAGCTGACTCGTTCGGCAGAGGGATCCAACGGCCGGCGGTCTTGCTCGCCCCGCTGGCAACCACGGGAGACAGCAGCCAGACGAACGGGATGTTGCTGAACCACCAGGTCAGTACGGCGGTGAGCGCCCAGAACAAGCCGAAAACCACGAGCATGATCGCCTTGATCGTCAACTGCCTCCCGTCCGCGCCGGGCTCCAGTACGCCGCTGCGCACCACCACGAACAACAGGGCGGCCTGACAAAGGAGCAGCAAGGCCTCGACCCCGGCGAAGAGGCAGATGGTCAAGGGATTGTCGGCGAGGTCCCCGACGAGTGACTCTCCGACGAGCGCGGTCGGATACGGCAGCAGAACCACGAGAATCAGCAGCGGGATGTGCAGGAACATCATCGCCGGAGTGACCCGCTCGAGCTGATCGAAGACGGCATGATGCTGGCGCCACGCCGCCCACAGCATCAAGAACGCGACGACGAACGCCACGAACGAGCCGACGTTGTCCCCGAGAAACCGCCACAATTCGGAGGCCATCGCCATTCGGTCCTCCCCGCCGCCGGCCGCGCTCCGGCTTGGGGATCTCGATGACGAGCAGCGTCATGGCGATCGCGAACACCGCGTCGGTGAACATCCCCACGCGCTCAGAGGTCAGCCCGGGCGCGACTGCACGTCGTACGGCGGTGGTTGTCACAATTTCTCCTGACGGGCGGCGGGTCTGAGCGAGTTCGTACTGCGGGTCGCCGGCCGGCCGGGTTGGTCAGGCTTAGACGGAACGACTCCGTATCGACTAAAGCACGGAACAAGTCGAGACGCAACCGTTCCGTCTCGTGCTAGGGTCGGGCATGGCCAGTTCACCAGCGCGCAGGGCTCCCGGCGGGCCGGTGCTTCAGGACACCGTCACCGAGGCAATCGGCACCGCGCTGTTCGAAGAGCTCGCCGCGGTCGGCTACGGGAGGCTCACAGTCGAGGCCGTCGCCAAACGCGCCGGCGCCGGCAAGGCAGCTGTCTATCGACGCTGGCCCTCCAAGCAGGCGATGGTCATCGACCTGGTCACCCGGGTCGCGACCACCACAGCGGACGCCCCCGACACCGGCACGCTGCGCGGCGACGTACTCGAGTTTCTGTCCGCCGGCGCCAAGGCTCTGGCTCACCCACTGATGTCGCGGATCGTCCCGGACCTGCTCGCTGAGGGTTCTCGCAATCCCGAGGTGGCCGCGATTCTGCTGGAGCAAGTCGGGGGCACTCGCAGGAAAAAGGCGGCGGCGATCCTGTACCGCGCGATCGAGCGCGGCGAAATCCCCGCCGACACCGACATCGAACTCGGCCTGGACTTCTTGGCCGGCCCTCTCTATTGGCGAGTGGGAATTCTCCGCGACCCGATGGATACCGAGCGTCTCCAACGCCTCACCGACAAGGTGGTTGCCGCGATAGCCGCCGCGCCGATCTCCGACGGCGAGGTAGCTTCGCGAGCATGATGGAGCAGATTCCGGCACGGGAGTTCCATGCTGCTGATGGCGTTGAGGACTGGCGCTCGCTGTACCACCTGGTCTCGGCGCATTTCCGTACTGCGTCGCTGGCCGAAGGCGTCGCGTTCGTTGAAGAGATCGGCCGCATCACCGGGGAAGCCGAGGCGCAGTATCTCGCTGTTGACCTGAGGGCTGCCGGTGTCACGGTGTCGTTGGGACGGCGTGATGTTGCGCTGGCTCGGCGGGTCTCGTCGGCGGCGAAGGAGTTGCATCTCCGCGCCGATCCGACCGCTGTGCAGGTCGTCAACGTGACGCTCGATGTGCTTGTCGGCGGCAACGTTCTCCCGTTCTGGAAGGCGCTGCTCGGATACGGGCAGATCGGGGACGACTACCTGTTCGACTCACTGCGCCGGGGGCCGGGATTCGGCTTACAGCAAATGGATTCCGAGCGCCCGCAGCGCAACCGGATTCACCTCGACGTCGCCGTACCGCACGATCAGGCCGAGGCGCGTGTCGCCGCCGCTCTGGCCGCGGGCGGTCGTCTGGTGTCCGATTCCTACGCACCGAAGTGGTGGGTTCTTGCCGATGCCGAGGGCAACGAGGCCTGCATCGCAACGTGGCTCGGGCGTGAATAGGACGGGGTTCGTTCCGCGGCTGGAGCTTCCTTCGCTACTAGGGCGTGAGTAGCGTCGCGAGGGTGTCGGCGTAGCTGGTGAGGCGATCCAACTGGGAGCCGTTGCGGGTGATGCGGAAGCCGTGGCGGCGGCCCCAGAAGGCGCCTTCGACCAGGTGGAGTTGGGCCCAGCGCTGGGTGCGTTCGCGGTCGAGGTTCGCAGCTTCGGTGAAGATGTCGAGGAAGCGGCGTACCGGCTTTGCCAAATCGCCTGCTTCGAAGAAGGTCAGCGCGCGGACCTTGAGCAGGGCGCCGGCGTCATACGCGGGATCGCCTGCGTAGCCTTTCGGATCGACGACCAGCCAGGGCTCGCGGTCTGCCCGCAGGATGTTTCTGGCGTGGAAATCGCCGTGGACAAGGGTATCCGGCTGGATCGGCCCGAGTTCGCGGACGGTCGCGAGGGCGGCATCGACGACGTACGACGGCAACGGGTGCGGCAACTCCGTCGAATCGCGGAGCAGTTGCTCCTCCCACTCGCCGGCCCGATCTCGCAGCCGCGGCAGAGCAGGTGGCGCCGGGATTGCCAGCCGGCGGCTGAGCTCCCCTGCGACGGTCGCCACCTCGTCACTGTCTTCGACGCCCGCCAGGGTTGACGTCCGAGCCCGCTCGAGCAACATCGCGTACTGCGAATCGTCGCGCTCGTACAGCTGACTGCGGCGCCACCATTCCACGCCACGAACGCGTCGGGCTCGTGCACATTGCCGGGATGCGGAAACGACACCTTCAACGCGGCGGGACCCTGAGCCCGTCGTACCGGGACGATGACCCCGACGCCGCCGTGCATGACTTCGCCGTCTTGCGCGCATTCCCACCGGTCAAGCAACCCGTCCACAATGCTGGGCAGTTCGGCAAGCCACTTCGCGCCGCGCTCCCCTTCACGCTCGACCGTGCTCCGTTCAAACGCCCCAGGTATCCCAACCATCCGCGCACCCTAGGCGCGCCGACCTGCTTCAGAACGACTGGGGTACGCCAACTCGCTGAGGTTGAGCAGCTCTGGCATGCCCGGTACATACCGATCGACAACCACCACACCGAACCGCAGGAGCCGCACGGGGCACCACCTGCACCGGATCCAGGACGAGCAACCACCGCTTCGTTACCGAGCCCGCGACGCAGGAGCGGCGACGCAGGAGCGGCGACGCAGGAGCCGCACGGGCACCACCTGCACCGGATCCAGGACGAGCAACCCCCCTTCGCTACCGAGCCGCGACGAGGGAGCGGCGAACCACGGGGCGGGCGGGAGCCGCGACGCAGGAGCCGCGTGGCGTACCACCCGCACCCGACCGACGACGGCAACCACCGCGTCTTTCACCGAGCCGCGACGCAGGAGCGGCGACTGCGGGCGGGTGGGAGCGGCGACGCAGGAGCCGCGTGGGGGATCACCTGAGCAACATGGTTGCTGCAGGCATACAAAACAGAAGGCAAGGAGATGACTCTCCCTGCCGTGTCTAAGTTATAACGCATGGGGGGACTTGCCGCAAGGCCCCGTGGGTGGCGGAGAATCGTCGGCCGTAGCTGAATCTGCCGAACGACGGGGAGTCGCAGAGTGCGTGTGTTGTTGTCGATGTACGGGAGCCGCTGATATGACCACCAGTGCGTTCGATCTCCCGGAAAGCCTCAGCAGTAAAGCCGATCCACACCTGATCGCCCAGGACGAGCAGCACTTCGCGGCGATCAAGGAAAGCCTCGAGCAGTCCATCGCCGAGTTGACCGACCGGCTCGACGAGACCCGCAGAGCGCCCGGCGGCGAAGGCCAGGCGGCCCTCGACCGGGACCTGGAGATCCACCGGCTGACCACCAGACTGCGCACCCTGCGCAGATTCGGGCTGGACCTCTGCCTCGGCCACATGGTCAGCGCGGAAGACAACCAGGCACTGTACGTCGGACGTCTCGGCCTCACCGACAGCGACGGCCGCCGGCTCCTGATCGACTGGCGATCGCCTGCGGCGGAGCCGTTCTTCGGTGCGACCCATGCGAACCCGATGGGTCTGACCAGCCGCCGCCGGTACCGCTGGACGCGCGGCAAGATCAGTGACTACTGGGACGAGATCTTCACCGAGGACGGCCTCGAAGGACACAAAGCGTCACTCGACGACCAGTCCGCCTTCATCGCCAGCCTCGGCAGCAACCGCTCGCCTCGCATGCGCGACGTACTCGGCACCATCCAGGCCGATCAGGACGCGATCATCCGGGCGAGTTCCCGCGGCGCCCTGGTCGTCGACGGCGGCCCAGGAACGGGGAAGACGGTCGTCGCGCTGCACCGTACGGCGTACCTCCTGTACTCCGATCCGCGCCTCGGCCACCGACGTGGCGGCGTACTGTTCGTCGGTCCGCACCAGCCCTACCTGGCGTACGTCTCCGATGTCCTCCCCAGCCTCGGCGAGGAAGGCGTGCAGACCTGCACCGTCAGAGATCTGCTGCCCGAAGGCCGAACAGCACCGGACGAAACGGACCCCGAAGTAGCGCGCCTGAAGGCCACAGCGGACATGGTGAAGGCGATCGAGCCGGCGGTGAAGTTGTACGAGGAGCCGCCGACCAAGCCGATGACGGTCGAGACGCACTGGGCCGACATCTGGCTCAGTGCGGCCGACTGGGTCGAGGCGTTCGGGGCGGCAGACCCCAGTACTCCGCACAACGAGGCGCGCGACCAGGTCTGGGACGAGCTGATCACGATCCTGCTCGACAAGCACGAGGAGGAGAACGAGGACGACGACCTCTCGATCGACCTGGTGCGCAGATCCCTTGAGCAGAACGAGGATCTGATCGATGCCTTCGGCAAGGCCTGGCCGCTGATCGAGCCGACCGACCTCGTCGGTGACCTCTGGTCGGTGCCCGCCTACCTGCGGATGTGCGCGCCCTGGCTCAGCCCCGACGAAGTGAAGAAGCTGCAACGCAAGGAAGCACCGCAGGCCTGGACGACCTCCGACCTCCCCCTGTTGGACGCGGCGCGACAGCGGCTCGGCGATCCCGAGGCGTCCCGACGCAAGCGCCGGCAGAAGGCAGCCGCGGCAGCCGAGAAGGAGCGGATGGCCGACGTCATCGACAACATCATCCAGGCCGACGACGACAACGAAGGCTGGGTGCCGATGCTGCGCGGGCAGGACATCCAGAACAGCCTGATCGACCTCGGTGGCCTCCCCACCGCGGACCCAGACCTGCTCGCCGGCCCCTTCGCCCACATCGTCGTCGACGAGGCTCAGGAACTGACCGACGCGGAATGGCAGATGTTGCTGCTCCGCTGCCCGTCCAGAAGTTTCACCATCGTCGGCGACCGCGCCCAGGCCAGGCACGGCTTCACCGAATCGTGGCAGGAACGGCTCGAAAGAGTCGGTCTCGACCGGGTCGAGCTGGCCTCGCTGAGCATCAACTACCGAACGCCGGAAGAGGTGATGACCGAAGCCGAGCCCGTCATCCGCGCCGCACTGCCGGACGCCAATGTGCCGACCTCCATCCGCAGCAGCGGCGTACCGGTCCGGCACGGATCAACAGCGGAGCTCGACTCGATCCTGGACACCTGGCTGGTCGAGAACGCGGAGGGGATCGGCTGTGTCATCAGTGCCGACGGGACAGTCCGTACGCCGGACCGCGTGCGCTCCTTGACGCCTGTGCTGTCCAAGGGACTCGAGTTCGATCTGGTCGTCGTGATCGACCCGGAGTCGTTCGGCGAAGGGATCGAAGGAGCTGTCGACCGCTATGTCGCGATGACCAGAGCGACCCAGCAACTCGTCGTACTCACCACCGGGTAGGACTCAGCTCGTGCCGAGCGCGTACTGGGTCCCGGTGACGGCGGCACCGCGGGCCCAGTCGGTGAAGGTGAGCGGGGTGGTGAGGATGGTGAGCTCGCAGCGTTGCACTTCTCGCGGCCCGGGCCGCAACCGGTCCGCGATCACCTCGTTCAGCGCGGCGGAGTCCGCCAGGGCAGCGACGTCTTCGCCGGCCAGCACGATGCAGGTGCTCTGGAGTGCCCCAGCGAAGGTCGCGATCAGATGTCCGAGCGCCCGGGCCGCCGCGTCGAGCCGGGCGGTGGCGTCCGGGTCGCCGGCGGCGCGGGCGGCGATCAGGTCGGCCATGGTGACGGGCCGGCCGGCAGCCGCCGACGCCTGCGCCTCGAAGTCCTCGCGATTGAGATACGCGGCCACACACCCACGGTGTCCGAGGCCGCAGACAGGACCCGTCACGTCGACCGGCGCGTGCGCGAGCAGATGCCCGTTGTCGATGGTCTGCTCGACCGGAACGCCTTCGCGGACGACACCGATGCCCAGACCGGCGCCCACGGTGATCACCCCGAAGGTCGAGTGAGTGCGCCCGGCGCCGAACCACAACTGCTCGCGCGCGAGAGCCGCGACATCATTGGTGACGATCACCGGCAACCCGGTCCGCTCCCGCAGCGGGCCGGCGAGATCGACCTCGCTCCAGCCGAGGAAACTTCCTTCGAGTACGACGGACTGGTCGGCGACCACCCCGCCGACGGACACGCCGATGCCGTCCAGCGATGGGACCTTGCGGCCCAGCTTGGTGACGAGCTGGGCGATGACTTTGACGGTGCCGTCGACCGGGACGACACCATCGACCGCCGCGGGGAGGGCCGCCTTCGCAGTCCCCTGCACCTCGCCGAAGAGGTCGCACACCACGCCGTACGCCGTGTCGCCGGTGAGCTTGCAACCGACCACGTGCCGGGCGCTCGGGATCGCGGCGAGGATCTGCCGCGGCCGGCCGATCGCGGTCGCGGGGTCGAGATCCTCCGAGGCGATGCCGCCCCCGATCAACGAGCGGGCGACCCGCGACATCGAGGCGTAGGAAAGGTTCAGCCGGTCGCCGAGATCGCCGCGGGTAGCGGGGCCGTGGACCAGCAACTGCTGGGTCACGGCGAACTCACCCGCCGACAGTGATCTCTCGGGCGCGGACCGCGCAGGCCTGCTGGTCACTGTCACCCACTTAGTTTACAAGTGACCCTTGTCACACCGGCCATCATGGCTTATTTTCAATCTGACTGTAAATACCTCAGGGCCGGGATACCTCACGCCGGCTCTTGGGCAGTCGATCAATCGGCTGGCGTCCGTGGGTACGGGGTCACGACAGGGGAGTTCACGGGCGCCACCCGTTCGAGCGGTTCGAGCGTGCCGGTGCGCCGCAGTACACCGGGCGGAGGAGACACCCCATGGCCACAGCGACCCCGACCCAGCAGCAGGCCAGCCGCCGGAAAGCCCCCACCGGCTACCGCGACGACACCCGGCTCGCCCTGCTCTTCATCCTGCCCGCCCTGATCGGCTTCTCGGTCTTCATGATCTGGCCGACGCTGCGCGGCATCTATCTCAGCTTCACCAAGTTCAACCTGCTCACGCCGCCGAAGTTCAACGGCCTGGACAACTACATCCGGATGGTCCAGGACCCGGTCTTCTGGAACGCCCTGAAAGTCACCCTGTACTACGTGGCCCTGAACATCGGATTGCAGACAGTGCTCGCCCTCGTCATCGCCGTGATGATGCAACGGCTCACCCAGAAGACCTGGCTGCGCGGCATCGTGCTCACGCCGTACCTGGTCTCGAACGTCGTGGCGGCGATGGTGTTCCTGTGGATCCTGGACTACCAGCTCGGGATCGGGAACACGATCCTGGCCGGCCTGGGATTCGACCGGTTGCCGTTCCTGTCCTCCGACACCTGGGTCATCCCGACGATCGCGTTGATCAACGTCTGGCGGCACGTGGGCTACACCGCGCTGCTGATCTTCGCCGGGCTGCAGATGATTCCGGAGACCGTGTACGAGGCGGGCAAGATCGACGGGGCGAGCGAAGTACGGATGTTCCGCAGCATCACCATTCCGTTGCTGCGGCCGATTCTCTCGCTGGTGTTGATCATCACGGTGGTCGGCTCGTTCCAGGTGTTCGACACCGTGGCGATCGCGACCCGTGGTGGACCCGTCGATTCGTCCCGGGTGCTGCAGTTCTACATCTACGACGTCGCTTTCGGGCGGTTCCAGTTCGGTTATGCCTCGGCGATGTCGGTCGCCCTGCTCGCAGTACTGGTGGTCATCACTTTCGTCCAGTACCGGCTCACCCGCGCCGAGTCTTCCGACCTGGCCTGAAAGGCGACGACCAATGACTACCGACACCACTCCGCAGGTCGCGACCATCGCGCCCACCACTACGGTTCGTCACGCCGCCCCGAAGGAGCCGCGCAGCTTCAACCCCGGCCGCGCACTCGCCTGGGCCTTCATGATCCTCGTGATCCTCGTCAGCCTCTTCCCCTTCTACTGGATGCTGCGGACCGCTTTGTCGAGTAACAACGCCTTGTACGCCGGTTCGCACAGCCTCCTGCCCGTGCAAGCCTCGGCCGGTGGTTTCGAGCGGGTTTTCGGCCTGCAGACCGGGCAGGAGGCGATCGACGCGGGCGGCGCCGGCCAGGCGATCAACTTCTGGCGCTATCTGTTCAACTCGGTCGTCGTGTCGACGCTGATCACGGTCGGCCAGGTGTTCTTCTCCGCGATGGCGGCCTACGCCTTCGCGCGGTTGCAGTGGAAGCACCGGGAGAAGGTCTTCGCGTTCTTCCTTGCCGGGTTGATGATTCCGGCCATCTTCACGCTGCTGCCGAACTTCGTGCTGATCAAGCAGCTCGGCCTGGTGGACACGCTGCTCGGGATCGCGTTGCCGACGATGTTCATGACGCCGTTCGCGGTGTTCTTCCTGCGCCAGTTCTTCCTCGGCATCTCCCGTGAGGTCGAGGAGGCGGCGCTGATGGACGGCGCTTCCAAGGTCCGGGTGTTCTTCCGGCTGATCCTGCCGATGTCGGTGGCGCCGATCACCACGCTGGCGATCCTCACCTACATCGCGTCCTGGAACGAGTACTTCTGGGCGTTGATGGTCAGCTACACCGACAAGTCCCGGGTGCTCACCGTCGCGCTCGGGGTGTTCAAGTCGCAGACGCCGCAGACCGGTCCGGACTGGTCGGGGCTGATGGCGGCCACGCTCGTCGCGGCCCTGCCGATGCTGGTGCTGTTCATGCTCTTCGCGAAACGCATCGTCAACTCCATCGGCTTCAGCGGGATCAAGTGAGGACGTCATGACCAGTCTCAGACACCGGATCCAGGCCGCCGCCGCGGTCGCCGCACTCGCCATCGGAGCGTTGACGGCCTGCAGTGGCGGTGGCGGTGGCAGCGCGAACGGCCCCATCGAGTACTGGCTGTGGGACTCGGCCCAGCAGCCCGGCTACCAGAAATGCGCCGACGCCTTCCAGCAGCAGAATCCAGGGTTGAAGATCCACATCTCGCAGTACGGCTGGGATGCGTACTGGTCCAAGCTCACCGCCGGTTTCATCGCCGACACGGCGCCGGACGTCTTCACCGATCACCTGTCGAAGTTCGCGCAGTACGTCGATCTGAAGGTACTGCGGCCGCTCGACGACCTCGGTCCGACCAGCGACATCTCCGACGGCGACTACCAGCAAGGCCTGGCGGAGTTGTGGAAAGGCCAGGACGGCAAGCGATACGGCGCTCCGAAGGACTGGGACACCATCGCGATCTTCTACAACAACGCGGCGCTCAAAGCGGCCGGCGTGGATCCCAGCGCACTGCAGAACCTGACCTGGAACCCGACCGACGGCGGCACTTTCGAAAAGCTGGTCGCGCATCTCACCATCGACACCAAAGGAAGGCGTGGTGACGAGGCGGGCTTCGACAAGGCGCATGTGAAGACGCACGGGCTCGCGTCGGAAGGCTCCGGTGGTGGCGGTTGGGGCCAGACGCAGTGGTCTGCGTTCGCCGGGAGCGCCGGCTGGGAGGCGACCGACAAGAACCCGTGGGGCAGCCGGTTCAACCTCGACAAGCCGGAGTTGCAGGACACGCTCAGCTGGTACTTCGGCCTGGTGCGCAAGGGCTACATGCCCAGCTACGAAGAGATCGGTGGCGCCAACGCGGTCGGCACGGACAAGCAGATCCAGTCCGGTACGGCGGCGCTCGGGCTCAGCGGGTCGTGGATGATCTCGACCTTCACCAAGCTGACCGATGCCGCCGGCAAGAAACTCGACATCGGTCTGGCCCCGACGCCGATCGGCCCGAGCGGCAAGCGGGCGTCGATGTTCAACGGGCTGGCGGACTCGGTCACGACCTTGTCCAAGCAGCCGGAGAACGCGGCGAAATGGGTGAAGTTCCTGTCCGGCGCGGAATGCCAGAACATCATCGGCCAGTCCGGCGTGGTCTTCCCGGCCCGCCCGGCCGGAACGAACCTGGCGATCGCCTACAACAAGAACGAACGCAAACTCGACGTCACACCGTTCACCCAGCAGGTCAAGGACAAGACGACCTTCTTGTTCCCGGTGACCACCAACGCGGCCGACATCGCCGCGCTGATGGCTCCCCGGTTCGACGCGGTCTACATCGGCAGCTCGCCGATCTCGTCGCTGAACAAACTGAACAACCAACTCAACGACCTCTTCAAGGTCGCCCAGTAGACGCCCCGGCCGGGTGCACTCATCACGCACCCGGCCAGCCGGCATCCCGTACTACGTGTCGCCGGTGGCCGCGGTCTGGTCCGCGACCGGTTTCAGGCAGTTGGCGAGCACCGACAGAGCCTTGAAGGTCTCCTCGTCGGCAGCGGTCGGGGCGAGCAGGGGCGAGTTGGGAAGAGTCGCCGCTGCCGCCAGGGCCAGGCCGGCAGAACCCCAGCCACCGGCGACGTCGGCTTCGTAGTACGCCTGGATCGATGCTGTCGCGGTGGGTGCTTCCAGGGTGACGACGGCGGCCAGGAGCGGGGGCGCGGTGAGGCTGCCGCCGCTGGTTTCGAGGGCGCGGGTGACCGCGGCGAGCACCGCATCGTCGAACGGGTGTGCCAGCGAGAGCCAGGCGCCCATCACCTGCTCCCGCCAGTCGGAGCGCAGCAGATGGACGACCTCGTCAGCCTTCATCGAGTCGACCAGCGCGGCGAGTCCGGCGAGCACCGAAGGGCCGGCCTCCAGCGCGTTGGTGCCCATCAGCTCACGATAGAAAGGCACCACACAGCGCGCTTTCAGTTCACTCCACGATTCACCACTCACACCCCGACCATAGATGTCGAAAGCCTCGCTCCCGCCACACTTGCACGGAGTTGCAAATGATTCGGCGATCAGATCAGCGGGACGAGTTGGGCTTCCTCGTAGTCCAGGTGGTTGATGACGGCATCGATCAGGTGGTCGAGGTCTGCGAGGGTCGTGCCTGAGGCGGTGGTGCTGACGAGGCGTTGAAGTTCTTCGAGGAGTTCCGCGATCTTGGCGTGTTCGGCGTCGAGACGCTCGACGGTGGCCGCTGCTTCGGGGTGCTGGGCCAGGATCGACGGGAAGAGCATCGTCGACTCGCCGGTGTGGTGGTGATGCAGGCCCTGGCACATCGTCAGGCAGTTGATCCGGAGCTGGGCCCCGAGCGAAGGACCGGCGGCCGCGAACTCCTTGCGGATCAGGACGAGTTCGCGGCGGAAGAGGTCGTGGATCAGTTTGAGCGACTCGGCGAGGGAACCACGGTGGCCGGGTGGGCCGGTGACGACCTGCTGCAAGGCGACCACCGGGATGATCCGGGTGGTCTTCGACTGGTACTCGCCCCAGCCCGGATCCGCCTCGACCAGGCGCGCGAAGATCTCGTCGCGCTCGGCATCCCGGAGTACGACGGCGTCGGCTTCGTAGCTGAACAGGCCGGTCTCGACCGTGACCCGCGGGTGGGCGAGCAGATTGTGGTACCAGTCCGGGTGCTTGGGACCGCCGCCGGCCGATCCGACGACGAGGACGCGCCCGCCGGTGTCGGGGTAGTAGCCGAGGATGGTCGTGTGCGGCTTTCCGGAGCGGGCCCCGGTCGTGGTGAGCAGGAGCAGGCGGGCACCGTCGAAGGGGCCACCCACCTGCCCTGCGTTGGCGCGGAATTCGGTGATGATCTGGTCGGTGAAGTCGTTCAGCATTCTCTTCTTTCTCACTGGGATGTTCGGCAACAGGGCAGCACGAAGCGTTGTCAGCGGAAGAAGAAGGCGGGCCTCTAGCGGCCCTGCCGGCGCTCAGAGCGCAGCCGGGAACCCAACGAACTCACGGCACGAGGCCGACCCGGCAGTCATGGGCTCATCGTAGAACACCCGCGGGTCCACCCTCCAGCGCCGATCGGTGGTGCTAGACAAGGTCCCGTGGAGAATGCGCCGCTTCGTGAACGGCTGGTCCAGGTCGGTGTCGAGTTGCTCGAGGAGGAGGGCCTCGAGGCGCTCACCCTGCGCGCGATCACCCGGCGTACGGGGGTCTCCCACGGGGCACCCCGGCGGTACTTCGCGACCCACAACGCCTTGCTGGCCGCGATCGCGGCGACCGGGCTGGCCGATCTCGCCGCGCGGCTCGGGCCTGCCGCGAGCGACACCGCCGTACCGGCCGATCGGCGGCTGATCCAGTTGGGCGTGCGCTACCTGGCCTTCTCGGCGGAGCGTCCGGCGATGTTCGAACTGATCTTCCGGCACGACCTGCTCGCCGGGGCCGGCGGCAACCTGCGCCAGACCTCGCTGCCGCTCTTCGACACCGTCACCGCTCTGATCCAGGAAGCCCTGCCGACGGCGACCGATGCCCGCGAACGTGCGCTGGCGCTCTGGACCAACCTCCACGGCCTGGCCACGCTTCGCACCACGCACGCCCTGGACGTCCTCGACCTCCCGGGCGACGACCCGACCGGATGGATCACCCGCATCGTGCAGGCCCATCTGGCCTGACGGAAATCCGGAATTGATCACGGATCGTCGCAGCGCGCATTCGCCGGGTAGCAGAATGAGTGGTTATTGGTTGAGCTGGCAGGAAAACCTGGGGAATCCGAGAAAAAAGAAACGAAACGTGTAACGGTCCGTAGGTTGTGACGATAAAAGGTTGAGCGACCAAGCCGGGGGGCTTAGTGGGCGCTCCGGTGTTTCTTCGGGACCACCGGTGATTGTGGAGGGGGCCCCAGCAGGTGCTCGCCCGGGGCGGGGCGAGCACCTGCGACGGGGACTACCGCGGCCGGCCGTTCCAGCCGCCGCCGGGCTCAGCCCTTGATGCCGACATTGGCCATTCCTTCGACGAACCGCTTCTGCGCGAAGACGAACATCACGATCATCGGCAGCGTCGCCAGCGCCGTCCCGGCCATCAGATAAGGCCATTGCACCTCGGCCGGATTCTGCGCGAAGATCGCCAGCCCGAGTTGCAGCGGCCGCATCGTGTCCGACGTGGTGATCATCAGCGGCCAGAGAAATCCGTTCCAGGCCGCCTCGATCTGGAACACGCAGATCGTGATCAGGGCCGGCTTGATCAGCGGCGTCATGATCCGCCAGAAGATCCCGAATTCGCCGAGCCCGTCGACGCGTGCCGCCTGGGCCAGTTCGTTCGGAACGGAGACGTAGAACTGCCGGGCCAGGAACGTGAACAGCGGCGCCGCGCCGAGCGGGATGATGAGACCCCACCAGGAGTTCAGCCAGCCGATGCCGCCCTGGCCGAGGATGTTGTTGCCGCCGAACAGCGGGATCGACTTCACGATCAGGAACAACGGCACCAGGATGATCTGGAACGGCACCAGCAACAGCAGGATGAAGTAGCTCAGCAGCGCCTTGGATCCCTTGATCGGCAGCTTCGCCAGCGCGTAGCCGGCCGTCGTACAGACCGCCAGGGTGAAGGCGGTCTCACCGACCGCGATGAACAGGCTGTTGCGGAAGTACCGCAGGAACGGTGCGGTCCGCATCGCCTCGACGAAGTTGTGCCAGCGCAGTTCGCCCGGCAGCCAGGAGAACTTGGCGATCTCCAGGTCGCTCTTGAACGCGGTCAGCACCATCCACAGGAACGGCGTGATCATCAGCAGCGCGCCGACGGTCAGGACGACGTACAGCAGGATCCGGCCGGGTCGCCAGGCCGATGGCGCCGCGATCGGAGCGGTAACGGTTGCGCTAGTCATTGACATCCGCCTTCTGGAGCAGGCGTCCCAGCCCGATGAAGATCGCGATCAGCAGCATCATGATCACCGTCTCGGCCGACGCGAAACCGAGTCGCAGGGCCTGGAACGCGTTCTGATAGATGTCCAGCACCAGCACCGTCGTCTCGGTACCGGGGCCGCCCTTCGTCATCACGTAGACCAGGTCGAAGACCTGGAAGGTGCCGACGATCGAGGTGACCAGGACGAAGAACTGGACCGGCCCGAGCGCGGGCCAGGTGACGTTGGCGAACTTCTGCCAGCGGCTCGCGCCGTCCAGCGAGGCCGATTCGAGCAGGTCGCGGGAAACGCCCTGCAGGGCGGCCAGGTAGATGATGATCTTCGTGCCGAGGCCCTGCCAGATGCCGACCAGCATCAGCGACGGCAGCGCCGTGTTCGGGTCGGACAGCCAGCGGCCCGGCGCGAACCCGAACAGGCTGAGGAATCCGTTCGCCAGCCCCGAGCCCGGGTTGTAGATCCACAGCCAGATGGTGGCGACCGCGACCGTCGCGGTCACCGTGGGGATGTAGAACGCGGTCCGGAAGAACCCGAGCCCCTTGATCTTCTGGTTCAGCCCGATCGCGACCGCCAGCGAGAGCGCCATCGAGACGGGGATCACCACCACGGCGTACAGGATCGTGTTGACCAGGGCGGCCCGGAAGTCCTGGTCCTTGAACAGGTCGACGTAGTTGCCGAAGCCGACCCAGGCCCAGGAGTCACCGAAGCTGTAGTCGGTGAAGCTCAGTACCACCGCCGCGACCACTGGGATCACGATGAAGATCGCGGAGTGCAGCAGGGCGGGAGAGAGGAACAGCCAACCGGCCCGGACCTGGCCGCGGATCAGCTTGCGGCTGTCCTTGGCCGGAGTGAGGCGGCGCGGGGCGACGGTCGGCGCGGTGCGTTCGAGGGTTGCGCTCATCGGGACTGTCCTGCCAGGTTGGCCAGCACCTTGGCGGGATCCTTCTGACCGAGGACCGCCTGGGTGAGCTGGGAGTCGAAGTTGGCACGCATCTCCAGCCAGTTGGCCGAACCGCCTTCGTAGATGGCCAGCGGCAGGCCTTCGGCGACGAACTTGCTCAGCGGGTTCGACTTCGCCTGCGGTGAGTTCGCCGCGTCCTTGTAGGCGGGGAGCTTCTTGTTCAGCTTGGCGATCGCGTCCAGCGAGCTCGGCTTGGTCAGCGACTGGATGAAGGACCAGGCCGCCTCCTTGTGCCGGCTGCGGGAGCCGATCGAGGCCAGGTCGCCGCCGACGAACTCGACCTCCTTACCGCTGTCGAAGCGGAAGAACTTCAGGTCGTCGCAGTTCTTCTTGCCGACGCCCTTGTCCGAGCAGTCGACCGCACCGCCGACGATGCCCATCGCGGCCTCACCAGTGAGCACGAGGGGTTGCTGCGCGGCGTTCTGCTGACCGTAGGGCTGGACGTGGTTCGCCATCGACTTCAGCAGGTTCAGGGTTTCGAGGCCCTTCTCGTTGCTGTAGTTCGGCTGGCCGTCGACGTACAGGTTCGTGCCGGTCGAGGCGAGCAGTGTGGTGTAGGTCTGCCGGAAACTGGTCGCCGCGGCCATGTCGAAGCCGGACCGGGTGATGGTGCCCTTGGCGTTCTTCACGGTCAGCTTCTCCGCGGCCGCCTTGAGTTCGTCCAGGCTCTTCGGCGGCTTGTCCGGGTCGAGTCCGGCCTCCTTGAAGGCACTGATCCGGAGCGCGGCGGCGCGGGCGTCGGCGACCAAGGGGTACGCGTAGAGCTTGCCGTCGTACGTCGCGGCCGGCACCAGCGCACCGATGCTCTTCTCCTCGATCACCTGCGGCGTCACGCCGTACGGCGCGAGGTCGGCGAAGATCCGCTTGGACGCGAACGGCTGGATCCAGCCGACGCCGGTGACCATCACGTCGTACGGGATGCCGGCCGCGATCGAGGTGGACATCTTCTCGTTCAGGGTCGCGTACGTCGCGAAGTCCGGCTCGACCTTCATCTTCGGATAGGTCCGGTGGAAGTCCGCGACGACCTTGTCGAACTCCGCCCGGCCCTTCGTGCTGGGCGGGAAGGACGGGATCAGCACCCGCAGCGTCCCGGTCGCCTCGGCCGGCGGGAGGCCGTCCGTCGATTTGTCGATCACCCCGTTGCCACAACTGCTCGCGGCCAGGCCGAGTATCGCGGCCAGCACCACCAGTCCACTCTTGGCGCCACGTCTCACAGGGGAACTCCTTCGCTGACGAGTGCAGCGAAAGTATGGGAAAGGGCTTTCCCCGTCAATACCTCGACGCTCGAATGATCAAATTCGATCAGCGAGTGCCGACCCACAGGACTCGCGGACGCGAAGTTCCGGCAAGAGGCTCACATGCTGGGTCGCAGCGGTCACGCCCGGCGCCCGCTTCACCTTGCGCAGGAGGAGTTCGCAGGCGGTTTCGCCCAGCGTCAGCTTCGGCGGGCAGACGGCGGTCAATGGCACGACCGCCATCGCGGCGGTCTCGTCGTTGTAGGCGATCACGGCCAGCTCGTGCGGGATCCGCAGGCCGCGCTCCATCGCCCGTTCGATCAGCCGCGCTGCCGGCTCGTCGGAGTGCATCAGTACGGCGTGCGCGCCGAACGCCTCACATTCGTCCAGAAACGCGTCCAGTTCGCCGGTCGCGGTCCGTTCGTCACCCCGTCCCGGCAACTCGACAGCCGACACGAACAGCTCGATCCCGAGCGTCGAGGCCGCCTCGTCGATCCCCTTCCGGAGCCAGTACGTCGTCACGGTGGGGTTCAGGTTGATCCCGATCTTGCGATGCCCGAGCGAGACCAGGTGCCGCAGCGCCAGCATCGCGCCGTACGCGTGGTCGGTGCGGACATGGTCGTACTCCCGCCGCACCTGCGGAAACCCGAAAGCGCGCTCCATCAGGACCACCGGTACGTCGATGTCGTCCAGCCACCGGCCGAGTTCAGCGGCCCGGCCGTCGCCCAGCGCGGTGCTCAGCAGCAGCCCGGAGACACCGACGCCGAGCACCTTCTCGAGCCGTTCCGCCTCGACCGCCACGTCGTACCCGGAGACGCCCAGCACCAGGCGAGCGCCGTACCGCTCGGCCACCGCCTCGGCGCCGCGGATCACGTCGGTGTAGTA
Organism: Kribbella voronezhensis; assembly: GCF_004365175.1. NCBI lineage: Bacteria > Bacillati > Actinomycetota > Actinomycetes > Propionibacteriales > Kribbellaceae > Kribbella > Kribbella voronezhensis. The sequence continues at coordinate 3,280,096 of NZ_SOCE01000001.1, forward strand.
GAAGGTCGAGTTCGGGACGACGATGCCGAGGGTGAGCTGGGCGCCCTGGCCGGCGCCGAGCGGGTTGGTGCCGACCGCGCCGCCGTGCACCCGGCGGAGCAGTCCGGCCTGGTCCAGCTCGGCGAGGTCCCGGCGTACTGTGATCGCGGAAACGCCCAGCTCGGCGGCCAGCTCCGCCACCCGGAGCCGGCCGTGCCGGCGCAGGCTCCGCAGGATGAGCTCGTGGCGTTCCGGTGCAAGCATGCGGTCCCCGGTTATCCGAGTGTGATTGTTTGTGATCATACGATCATGTCGTTGTGAGGTGCTCGCCGATGCGAAGGAACTTGTGTGAGTGACGCCGGAGGAGTCGGCCGCACCAATGCGGTGCTGTCCAAGCTGTCGCTGATCGGCGACCTGCTGATGCTGCAACTGGTGTTCCTGGTCTGCAGCGTCGGGATCGTCACGCTGTATCCGGCCGCGTTCGCGCTGCAACGAGTGCTGCCCGAGGCGCTGGCGCAGGAGCACCCGGCGCTGCTGCGGCGGTTCTGGCGGCAGTTCAAATGGGCCTTCGGCCGCTACTGGGCCGCCGGACTAGGCCTGTACGCCGGCAGCATCGCGCTCGCCTTCGGCCTCCTCTTCTGGGCCTCGACGGACGGACCGATCCGGATCGTGGCGCTGGCGATCCTCATCCCGCTGACCGGAATGATCATCGGCCTCTACCTGAGCACCCTTGCTGTACTTCCTGACGCACCGCAGGACAGTACGCCGCGCAGCCTGTTCCGCTCGGCCAACTTGTTCCTGCTCCGCCGGTCGCTGGGAGTCGCGGGCGGCGTGATCGGGCTGCTCACCTGGTTCGCTCTGCTGTCACGGCTGCCGACACTCTTCGTCATCGGCTCCGGGCTGGTGCCGGCCCTGCTCGCGTACTGGATCTCGCGCACGACGGACAAGCGGCCAAAAAATGATTCCGGGGACGTGTCAATCTGAGCCCTGCTGGTTCGACGTATGGGTGTAAGGCCCACAACGGACCAGAAGGAGAACCAAGATGTACGCGACGACCGAATCCCTGGCGACGACGCCGGCTGCGCAGGGCGGCCGCTCGCGCTGGCTGGCCCTCTACGTACTCTGCGCCGGCATGCTGATGATCGTTCTCGACGTGACCGTCGTGAACGTGGCGCTGCCGGCGATCCAGGACGACCTCGGCTTCACCAGCTCCAGCCTCGCCTGGGTCGTGAACGCCTACCTGATCGCCTTCGGCGGGCTGCTCCTGCTGGCCGGCCGGCTCGGCGACCTGCTCGGCCGGCGGAACATCTTCGTCAGCGGGCTGGTCGTCTTCACCGCCGCCTCCGTGCTCTGCGGTCTGGCCGAGTCGCAGGAGGTGCTGGTCGCGGCCCGCTTCGTCCAGGGCGTCGGCGGCGCGCTGACCTCCGCGGTCATCCTGGGCATGATCGTCACGCTGTTCCCCGAACCGCGTGAGCAGGCCAAGGCGATCGGTGTCTACGCCTTCGTCGCCTCCGCCGGCGGCTCGATCGGTCTGCTGGCCGGTGGCGTCCTGACCCAGGCGATCAACTGGCACTGGATCTTCTTCGTGAACCTGCCGATCGGCGTCGTCACCGCCGTGCTGGCCGTCAAGCTGATCGAGAAGGACAAGGGCCTCGGGATGGGCCGCGGCACCGACGTACCGGGCGCCGTCCTGATCACCGCCGCACTGATGGTCGGCGTCTTCACCATCGTCAAGCCGGCCGCCGAGCTGGGCTGGACCGCTCCCCGCACCATCGCGCTCGGCCTGCTGACCCTGACCCTGCTGGCCTGCTTCATCGTCCGTGAGGCGACCGCCGCGAACCCGCTGGTCCCGCTGCGGATCTTCAAGTCGCGCAACCTGACCGGCGCCAACCTGATCCAGGCGCTGTCCGCCTCCGGGATGTTCGGCATCTTCTTCCTCGGCTCGCTGTACCTGCAGCGGGTGCTCGGCTACAACGCACTGGAGATCGGGCTGGCCTTCCTGCCGACCACCGTCGTGATGGGCCTGCTGTCGGTCCGCTACTCGGAGAAGCTCGTGATGCGGTTCGGTCCGCGTCGTCCGATGATCGCCGGCCTGGTGCTGATCGTCGTCGGCCTGGCTCTGTTCACCCAGGCTCCGGTCAACGGCAACTACTTCATCCACGTCCTGCCGGTGCTGGCGCTGCTGGGCCTGGGTGGCGGCATCTGCTTCCCGGCGCTGATGGGGCTGTCGATGGCGGACGTGAAGCCGGAGGACGCCGGACTGGCCTCTGGGCTGATCGGGACCATGGGTGAGGTCGGCGCCGCGCTCGGGCTGGCCGTGCTGGCGACGCTGTCGGCCACTCGTACCGAGAGCCTGGCCGCGGCCGGCAAGCCCGCGCTGGACGCACTGACCAGCGGCTTCCACCTCTCCTTCGCGATCGCCGGAGTCATCGTCGCCGCCGCCGTGGTGATCGCCTGCACGCTGATGCGCCCGGCTCGCCCGGCCGCCGACGCCGCCGCCGCTTCGCAGACCGAGGTCGAGGAACTGGCCGCCGCCTGACCATCCGTACGACGTACTGCGGGCTCCCTCAGTTCTGAGGGAGCCCGCAGTCCTGCTTTGTCCGGTACTACGGGGAGTCGGCGGGCGTTCGTCGTACGGGTTTGTCCACAGGGTCGGGGGCGGAGGTCGTGCGCTGTCCCCGCGATAAGGAAGGATGTGGTCTGCGGCGAGCGGGGCAGAATGCTCGTCTGTCATCTGGACGTAGAGGGGATGCGGCACAGTGGTTTTGCAGTCGATCGAGCAGAAGATCGCCGATGAGCTGGCAGTCGGCGCGCACCAGGTCCGGGCGGCCGTCGGCCTGCTGGACGAGGGCTCGACGGTCCCGTTCATCGCGCGGTACCGCAAGGAGGTCACCGGCGAGCTCGACGACGCGCAACTGCGCACCCTCGAGGAGCGCCTGCGCTACCTGCGCGAGCTGGAGGAACGCCGGCAGACGGTGCTCGAGTCGATCGAGAGCCAGGGGAAGCTGGACGACGCGCTGAAGGCGTCGATCCTCGCCGCGGAGACCAAGTCGCGGCTGGAGGACATCTACCTGCCGTTCAAGCCGAAGCGCCGGACCAAGGCGATGATCGCCCGCGAGGCCGGGCTGGAGCCGCTGGCGGACGGCCTGCTGTCCGACCCGTCGGTGCCGCCGCTGGCCGCCGCGACCGTGTTCGTGAATGACGAGGTGCCCGATCCGCAGGCTGCTCTGGACGGCGCCCGGGCGATCCTGGTCGAGCGGTTCGGTGAGGACCCGGACCTGATCGGTGAGCTGCGCGAGCGGCTCTGGAGTCGCGGCCGGATCGCCTCGGCGGTGCGCGAGGGCAAGGAGACCGACGGGGCCAAGTTCTCCGACTACTTCGACTTCGACGAGCCGTTCACCAAGATGCCGTCGCACCGGATCCTGGCGCTGTTCCGTGGCGAGAAGGAGGACGTGCTCACGCTCACCGTCGAGCCCGAGCCGGCCGGCGTCGAGCCGGCCGAGGGCCCGTCGGAGTACGAGGCGACCATCGCGCGCAAGTTCGGCGTGGAGAACAAGGGGCGTCCGGCCGACCAGTGGCTGGTCGAGACGGTTCGCTGGGCCTGGAAGACCAAGATCCTCGTGCATCTGGGCATCGACTTGCGGATGCGCCTGCGGCAGACCGCCGAGGAGGAAGCGGTCCGCGTCTTCGCGTCGAACCTGCGCGACCTGCTGCTCGCCGCACCGGCCGGCACCCGCGCGACGATGGGCCTCGACCCGGGCTTCCGGACCGGCGTCAAGGTGGCCGTCGTGGACGCCACCGGCAAGGTCACCGCCACCGGCGTGATCTACCCGCACGTCCCGCAGAACCAGTGGGACAAGTCGATCGCCCAGCTGGCCGCACTGGCCGCCGCGCACAAGGTCGACTTGATTGCCATCGGCAACGGTACGGCGTCGCGGGAGACCGACAAGCTGGCGGCCGAGCTGATCGCGAAGCACCCGGAGCTCAAGCTGACCAAGGCTGTCGTCTCCGAGGCGGGCGCGTCGGTCTACTCCGCGTCGGCCTTCGCCTCGCAGGAGTTGCCGGGGATGGACGTGTCGCTGCGCGGCGCGGTGTCGATCGCGCGCCGGCTGCAGGATCCGCTCGCCGAGCTGGTGAAGATCGATCCGAAGTCGATCGGCGTCGGGCAGTACCAGCACGACCTGCCGGAGAACTCGTTGTCCCGTTCGCTCGACGCGGTGGTCGAGGACTGTGTGAACGCGGTCGGCGTCGACCTCAACACGGCGTCCGCTCCGCTGCTCACCCGGGTGTCCGGCATCACCGCCGGACTGGCGGAGAACATCGTCCAGCACCGCGACCAGAACGGGCCGTTCAAGTCGCGGACCGCGCTGAAGAACGTGCCGCGGCTCGGGCCGAAGGCGTTCGAGCAGGCGGCCGGGTTCCTCCGGATCCCCGGAGGCGACGACCCGCTCGACTCCTCCAGCGTGCACCCGGAGGCGTACCCGGTGGTCCGGCGGATCCTCCAGGCGACCGGGCAGGAGCTCAAGTCGCTGATCGGGTCGCCGGTGCTGAAGACGCTGAAGCCGGCCCAGTTCGTCGACGACACCTTCGGTCTGCCGACGGTGTCGGACATCCTGGCCGAGCTGGAGAAGCCCGGGCGTGACCCGCGGCCGGCGTTCAAGACCGCCACCTTCGCCGAGGGCGTGGAGAAGATCGCCGATCTGAAGCCGGGGATGCGGCTGGAGGGCCAGGTCACCAACGTGGCCGCCTTCGGCGCCTTCATCGACATCGGCGTCCACCAGGACGGCCTCGCCCACGTGTCTGCGCTGTCGAAGAACTTCGTCAAGGATCCCCGCGAGGTCGTCAAGCCCGGCGACATCGTCAAGGTCAAGGTGCTCGAGGTGGACATCCCCCGCCAGCGCATCTCCCTCACCCTCCGCCTCGACGACGAGGTAGGCGCTCCTACCTCCGGCGGGGGCCGCGGCGGCTCCCGAGCAGGCGACAACCGCGACCAGAGCGGCGGCGGTCGCGGTGGTCAGGGCGGGCGCGGTCCTGGTGGTCAGGGCGGCGGACGCGGTCCTGGTGGTCAAGGCGGACGCGGTCCGGGCGGCTCCGGTGGTCAGGGCCGAGGAGCCGGCGGGCGCGGCGGTCAGGGCGGCGGCGCGGGTCGCGGCGGTCAAAGCACCCCGCAGACGGAGACCCCGATGGACGAAGGCTCCCTCGCCGACGCCTTCCGCAAAGCAGGCTTCACCGTCCGCTAGAACCCACTGCACAAGCAGCCAGCCGGTCCCTCAGAGGGCCGGCTGTCTGCGTTCCGGCGCCCGGCCCCTGCCCGGGGCAGGCGTGGAGTTTCGGTGCCCAGCCACTGCCCGGGGCGGGCGTGGAGTTTCGGTGCCCGGCCACTGCGCGCGCCGGGTGCGGCGTTGCGACGGCGCCCGGCCCCTGCCCCGGCGGGGGCCGGAGTTTCGGTGCCCGGCCGCTGCGCGCGCCGGGTGCGGCGTTGCGACGGCGGTGCCCGGCCATTGCCCGCGCCGGGTGCGGCGTTGCGATGGCGCCCGCTCTCGGGCCGGATGCTGCGTTGCAGCTTGCGGTCAGGGGTAGATCATTTGCTCGGGTGGGGTGGTGGTGCGGCGCGCCAGGGGGTAGTAGACGGCGGCCGTGAGGGTGAGGCCGACGAGCCAGGAGATGTCGGCGCCGCCGAGCTTGTCGGTGAGGGGGCCGGTGTAGAGCTTCTGGGCCAGGAAAGGGATCTGGGCGGCGATGCCCAGGAAATAGGAGCCTAGGGCAACTAGGTTCCAGCCGCCGTAGCGCCCGGCCGGATCGTAGAGGGCCGGTACGTCGACCCGTTCGCGGGAGATCAGATAGTAGTCGGTCAGGTTGATCGCGCTCCACGGCGTGAACACCATCAGCAGGACCAGGACGAAGTTCTTGAAGTTGTCCAGGAAGTCCGCCGACGCGAAGATCGCGATCAGCACGGAGACGAGCAGGAAAGCACTCGTGTACGCCGCGCGCACCGCGGGCCGGAAGGCCGCCGTACGGGTGAAGGCCGAGACGGTCGTCAGGATCGTCATCGAGCCGCCGTACGCGTTGAGGCAGTTGACCGCGAGCTTGCCGATCACGATCACCAGATAGATCAGTACGCCGACCGCGCTCGGCCCGGCCAGCGAACCGAGGTACCCGACCTGGTTCGCGAGGAACCCGGCGCCACCGGCGGCGACCAGGGCGCCCAGCGTCATCGACCACTGTGAGCCGATCACACTGCCGAGAAAGGTGGCGAGGAACGTCGTCCGCTCCGGAGTGTCCCGGGGCAGGTAGCGCGAGTAGTCCGCGACGTACGGACCGAAGGTGAGTTGCCAGCCGGCGCCGAGCGAGATCGCCAGCAGGAATGTCGCCCACGTGAACGGCTTGGCTCCGAAGAGGGCGCCCACATCGACGGTGACGAGGAGGCGGATGCCGAGATAGGTGAAGCCGATCACGCCGCAGACGGTCGCGATCCGCCCGAGCCGGTGGATCCAGCGGTAGCCGAGGGTCGCGACGACCGCGGTCAGTACGCCGAACACGATAATCCCGATCGCGGCGTCGTCCACGTGCAGGATCTTGTTCACCGCCTGGCCCGCGAGGACCGTGCCGGTGGCGGCGAAACCGAGGTACATGACGACCACGAGCACGAGCGGCACCACCGCGCCGTACACGCCGAACTGCGCCCGGCTGGAGATCATCTGTGGCAACCCGAGCCGCGGTCCCTGGGCGGAGTGCAGGGCCATCACGATGCCGCCGAGGACGTTGCCGATCAGCAGCCCGATGATTGCCCAGAGCGCGTCGGCGCCGAACACCACCGCGAGGGCACCGTCGACGACGGCGGTGACCTGCATGTTCGCGCCGAACCACAAGGTGAACTGGCTGATCGGCGTACCGTGCCGTTCGCTGTCCGGTACGACGTCGATGCTGCGCCGCTCGATGACTCCGTTGCTCATGCCGAGCATGTTGCCACCGACAACGAGTTCTCTAACGTAGATCTTCCAGGTGACCGCCGGGATCGCCGAGGTGTACCGCGGTCGCCTTCGGCGCGTAGCCGAGTCGCCGGTAGATCCGGTCCGCGCCGTCGTCGCCCGGCGTCAGCCAGGCCAGGGTGGCGCCGGCGTCCTCGAAGGCGTGCCGGGTCGCGTACGCCGTGGCGATCGCGCCGAGCCCGCGTCGCCGGTGCGAGGGAAGCGTGCCGACTCCGGCCACCTCGGTCACGCCGTCCGCCATGGCCGTCCACGCGGCTGTCGCGGCTGGTGCTCCATCCACGTGAACCAGCACGTTCCCGCCGTCGGCAGGATCAGGCTGGAACGACCGCTCGCCGAGCGCCATCTCGTACGCCGATGCTGCGACCGCATCCGCCTCGGCCAACTCCCCGGCCGAGGACACTACTGAAACAGTCACGCCTTCAGGAAGGTCGGGGAGGACGAGATCGGCCGGCTCGAGTACGAGGAGCGGTGGACGCGCGGCGATGGTCATCCCGTTCGCGGCGAGCGCATCGGCGAGGCCAAAACTGGCTTCCTCGATCAGTTCGACACTGAGCCAGCGCCCCTCGGCGGCGAACGCTTGGCGGATGGTGTCGAGCGCCCAAGGCACCTCTTCGGGGTCGAACGCCGTACCGGGCTCGGCTGCCACGGCTCCCGACAAGAACCACAGGTCACTGTCGTGCAGCAACCCCACCAACGGCCCCGCCACGATCTGCCGCCGCGACCTGATCCGCCCCTGCAACTGAGCGGACGCGATCCGCACACCAATCTCCACCCCAAGACCCTAGATCAAGCCCCGGCGAAAGCGACGAGCGGTTCAGTTGGCCAGGAGGAGCAGGTCCAACAGGCGGTGGAGGTCGGGCTCGGTGGGAGTGGTGGGGAGTAGAGGGGTCATGGCCTCGAGGGTGGCGATCAAATGGGCTCGTACTGGGGGGCGGGTGGTGGCGTGGGTGGCTGCCAGGTGGCGGATCACCTGGGTGGCGCGAGGGGAGGCGTCCAGCAAGGCGGCGATGGCGTCGTTGGAGGTGGCGGGTATGGACGTGTCGTTCAGGGAGACCGTGAGGGTGGCGCCCAGGGCGGTGGAGAGGCGGTCGAGGGCGGCGAGCGTCGGGTTGCCGCGACCGTTCTCCAGGTTCGCGATGTAGGGCACCGAGAGGCCGGCGTCGACAGCCACCGAGGCGATCGTCCGGTCGGCTGCCTTGCGGCGTGCCCGGAGCGCGCTGCCCAGTTCGAGTTCATCCACGCGAAGATCCTATCTTCACAGAACACTATTGCCAATAAGTGTCCCCACAAGATACTTTCCGTCGAGTGACCATCCTCCGGAACCGCGACTTCAGGCTGCTCTGGACCAGCAACGCGATCTCGGGGATCGGCTCCTGGCTGCTGATCGTGGCGCTTCCGGTCCAGGTGTTCGCCTTGACCGGCTCGGCGGCGGCCACCGGTCTGACCTTGGCCCTCGAAGCCCTTCCTGCGTTGATGATCGGCCCATGGGCGGGTGCCGTACTGGACCGCTGGAACCTGTCCCGGGCCATGTGGCTGGCCGATCTCGCCGGCGCGGCCGCGGTGGCGTCGATCCTGCTCGCGGACAGGCCCGAGCGGGTGTGGATCGTCTACGTCGCCGTCCTCGCCGAGAACCTCGCCACCACCGTGTTCCGCCCGGCCGCTCGCGCCCTGACGCCGACAGTTGTCGGCACCGGCGAAGAGCTCGCCGCCGCCAATTCCCTCACCGCCTTCTCCGGCAGCGTCATCCGGCTGGCCGCGCCACCACTGGGCGCGGTACTGCTGGCCGGACCGGGAATTCACTTCGTTCTCGCCGTCGACGTCCTCAGCTATTTGTTGTCAGCGGCAATCATCGCTGCGGTCAGCCGGCGGCTGCCCCGAAGGCCCGAAACCTCCGACGAAGCACACGGAGCCCTGCACGGCCTTCGCTACCTCCGCGAAAGCAAGATCCTCCGCGGCATTCTCGCCGGCAACGGCGTCTTTCTCACCGCCAACGCCGGACTCACCGCTTTGCTCGTACCACTCATCGTCCAACGGCTCCACGCACCCGGCTACGCGATCGGCTATCTGATCTCCGGCCTCGGCGCGGGATTTCTCCTCGGCGCCGCGATCAGCACGAAAGCCTCGACCTGGTTGAGCGTCCGTAATCTCCTGATCGTCACCCAGGTCGCCACAGCGGCCGCCTTCTTCGCTCTCGTCAACGCGCGGAACGTCCACCAGGCCGTACTCGCCGCCGGTCTGATCGGCGTTCCAGGCAGCATCCTGCTGATCACCGCGGAGACCACCGTCCAACGCGTCACCCCGGCAGGCATGCTGGCCAGGATCGGGGCCCTGTTCTTCGCGATGGATTCACTCTCCGTCATTGTCGGCGCTCTGATCGCCCCTGCCTTGACCACGCTGATCGGCCTTCCGATGGCTCTCAATCTCCTCGCCGCCTCGGCTCTGACAGCTGCCCCGATCACCCTTCTCGCGGTACCGGCGCATCCCGCCGCACTCATCCGCCCGAAGGCGCCGGAGCCGCGATAACCGCTCCGTGTCCGGACGACTCCCAGCGGTTACCAGGATGTCCGACAATTTGATCTCCATCGAAAGAACGGCAGTGTTCGAATCGTTATTGGTAAATCGGTGCAAACATTCTTGACAGAGGAAATCCTTCGTCCGGCCGGAACCGCTCCCATCTGTCCTGACCAGCGGTTTCACCGTTGTAACCGGGCCAGCGGCAGGCGGGCGCCCAGAACCGGCGTAAGGCCTCTGTTAAGGTCCCTGCCGGTTTATTCCCCGGTCCGGCTTTTTGCGGTGTTCTTCTCTTATCCGCAAACCGCCACTGCAGACGAAGGACCGAAGATGACCGAGTCGTTCGGGACCACCGCACCGCACCGCCGCGTGCGGGTCTGGTTCGGCGCCCACCCGATCGCGGATCACACCGCCGTCGCGGATCAGGCCGCACAGTACGAAGAAGCCATGCGCCGCCGGTTCGCGTCGCTGCGAGTGACCAGCGAGCCCGTCCTGGTGACCACCGCGACGCCTGCGGAAATGTCGCGATGACCACCCGCCCGACGTTGCTCGGCTACGTGCGAGCCGACGCGTTGAGCTGCGCGGAGGAGCTGGCCGCGGCCACCGACTCGCTGGCCCTGTTCGCCAGCACCGAGGGCTACACCCTCGGCACCGTCTACACCGAGCGGGACGCCGCCGAGTCCGCCGCGTTCTACGCGCTGCTGGACGAGGCGAAGCGAACCGAGGTGCGGGCGGTCGTGGTACCGAGTCTTCAGCACCTCGGTGCGGTCGGAGCGCCCGCCGGGATGCGGCAGCAGCTCGAGTTCCACCAGGCCCGCGCGGTCGAAGCGAGGTAACCCCCAGACAAGCGGAGCTGACGTCTTGACCCCTGCATCGGCGTCGGTTCCGCTCTCCACCTCCACAGCTGCACCGGAATGCCGGGCGGTAGTGGATAAAAGGCCCCACCGGCTGCTACCGGTGGGGCCTTGTCATGTCTCGGGCCGGCAGCTCAGGCGATGATCGTGTAGCCGTACCGCTGCATGACGGCCCCGGTCGCCGCGGTGAAGACACCGGTCGCCGGCAGCTTGAACTTGAGCTGGATCTTCTTGACCATCTGCTGGAAGTGCAGATGCCACGGCACTCCGGCCGGCGGCCGGGTCTCGGCCTGGCTGATCGCCGCGACCTTCGGGTGCGCGGCCCAGGCGAGCACCTGGGCCCGGTCCGCGCCCCAGACGCCGTTCATCGAGTCGTGGGTGCGGGCGTACTCCATCGCTCCCAGCGAGATCGTCGTGTTGGGCGGTGGTGGCGGTTGCACGCCGGGCACCGGATTCGGGTGGTAGTGCAGATACAGCTCCCACGTCATCCCGTAGTACCCGGGCGGTCCGTCGTCGCGGCCGCGGTTCGCCAGCCCGTTGCGGCAGCGTCTGTACTCCGCGACCTGGTTGGCCGCGCCGCGCGACAGATCCTTGTCGCCCTGGGCGACCGCGTGCACGTGGTACGGCCAGTCCGACTGCGCGGGCGTCCGCAACCAGGCCGCGAACCCAACCTGCCGCAACGCCCGTACTACGGCCTGCCGCTGCGCCTGGTCGAGGCCCGCGCAGGCCACGTCCACCGCGCCGCCACCGTCGTGCGTGCCGGCCGAAGCGGCCACCCCGCCCTTGTTGTACGACCCCTGCAGGATCGTGAACTGGAACTTCGCCAGTCGCTCCGCGGCCTGGATCATCGCCACGGTCCGCTGGTTCAGCTGCTTGCCCCGCCAGACGATCCTTGCCTCAGGCATCTAACTGCCCGAGGATCCGGTCCGCGTCCTCGGCGGCGCCCAGTGCCTCGAGAACCTCCAGGTCCTCGTCGGTGAGCTCGTCGTCGTGGACATGTTCGAAGACGTCCGTCATCGAATTTCCCCTCCCCCTTGCGCTGCGGCCGCAGCCACCCCCGGCCACGGAACCGCTTTTCAGAGTAGGTGCCGCCGGGTGCACCCGTCCACGGCCGGTCGAGTGGGCGAAGGTATGAGGAACGTCAAGTTTTCGGCCGCCGATTGGTTCATATCCGCGCTGATGGGGTACCTCTTGACGTGTCCCGCGGTTCAGTCGGCCCCATTCGGGCATGGGTGGTGCTCACCGAGCCGTGAGTTCTCCCACTGAGGGGCGGGAGGACGACCGACGGCGGCGGGCGTATCCCACGGTACGCCCGCCCCTGGGTCGGTCCCGGACGCACGCCGTACCCCGAACACCCCGCCGTACGCCGAACACCTCAGAGCGCAGAGGCGACGAACAGATAGCGGTTCAGGCTGAAGAAGTAGGACTCGCCGAGACTGCGCAGATCGTCCGCCCAGGCCTTGGCCTCCGCCTCGGTGACCTCGCCCCGGCCGGGAACGAAACCCGAGACGATGTCGATCAGCCCCGCGCTGTAGGTGCGCGGATCGAAGCCCGCGTTCAGCATCGGGACCACGTCGCGATGGGTGACCGTGAAGCCGGCCCCGGCCAGCGAATCGCCGAGCGTGCGCGGCAGATGCGGATCCTCGAGGTGCTCCTCGAACGCGGTCAGTACCCGGGCCATCCGCGCGTCGTCGCGGGAACGCCACACGATCGAGTCCCAGTCGGTGTCCAGTACGACGACGCGCCCGGCCGGCCGCAGTACCCGGCGGATCTCCGCGAGCGCGCCGGGCACGTCCTCGACGTACTCGAGAACCTGCGTGGACACCACCACGTCGAAGCTCTCGGCGCCGTACGGCAGCCGGCCGGCGGCAGCGGACTCCAGCTCGATCTTCGGCCCGCCCGGGACGGTCGCCCGGGTGCCGGCGATCGCGAGCATGCTCTCGCTGACGTCGACCCCGCAGACCCGCCCGTCGGCGCCGACCTCGGCGGCCATCTCGGCCGCCAGCAGGCCGGGGCCGACGCCGACGTCGAGCACCCGGTCGCCCGGCCGCAAGGCCAGCGCGATCCGGACCACCCGGCGCTGCTCGATCACATCCGGGGTCGTGTAAACCGCTTCGATCTGCCGTGACACCTCGGGGTCGAACTGCAGATTGCTCATCCCCGGTGTTCCCATCCGCCCATGGACGACATCATGGTCCGCCCGACCCCGAAAGCGGGAGACCAGATGCCCACCAATCACATCAAGTGTCAGCTACAGCGCGGACGCTCCGGCGGCATCACGCCGGTCTCCAGGTACTTCGTGATCCGGGTGCGGGCGCACTCGGAGTTGAACCACGAGGTGTGGCCGTAGACGTCGGTGACCATCAGGTGGCTGCCGCGGAGCTGGCGGTGCAGGCCGCGCGCCGACTCCAGCGGGGTCGACGGGTCGTGGGTGTTGCCGGCGATCAGGATCGGCGGCGCGTCGTCGACCGGCGTCGGCTGCCACGGGTTGGTCGGCGGGATCGGCCAACCGGAGCAGGCCGCCGTGATCGCCCAGCCCTCGACCGCCGCACCGACGCGGGGTGCGAGCGCCTTCGCCAGCGCGAGGCGCGCCTTCGCGTCGGCGTACGAGGTGAGCCCGGGTGGGAAGTCCAGGCAGGAGACCGCCGCGTACGCCGATTCGGGATCGCCGACGTAGCTGCGGCCGATGAAGCCGGAGCCGTCGCCCTTCTCGGCCGCCGCCAATGCCGCCGCGAGCTCGGTCCACGGGGTCACGTAGTCGCCGATCGCGGGGATGAAGACCGGGAGCGACATCCGGATCGTGTCGCCGCTGACCTTGACGTACGGCGTACCGGGCAGTGGCTTCTTGTCCGCCTTGCGCACCACCTCGTCGTACACCTTGCCCACGTCCCGTCCGTGCAGCGCGCAACTCGGTGCGGACTTGCACCAGGCGGCGAACCGGTTGAAGCCGTACTCCATCTGGCGCGCCTCGGTGAGCATGAGCGTGGTCGGACCGGCCGCGTGGTCCAGGATGCCGTCGAGCACCATCCGGTTGATCCGGTGCGGGAAGAGCTGGGCGTACGTCGTGCCGACGAACGAGCCGTAGGAGGGACCGAAGTAGTTGAGCTTGTTGACGCCAAGTGCTGCGCGCAGTGCGTCCAGGTCGCGAGCGGCGGCCCTGGTGTCCAGGTTCCGCAGAAGATCACCGTGCTGCTTCAGGCACTGCTCGCCGAAGGCGCGACTCGAAGCGACCATCGCGTCGTACTGCGCCTTCGAGCGGGGAAACACCGGTACGCCGGGGCGCAGGATCGTCCCGCAGTCGAGCTGGGTCGATCCACCGGTACCGCGCGGATCCCAGCTGACGATGTCGAACTTGTCGCGCCACTGTGGGAAGAGCTGATCCGCATACCCCTCGGCGATGATCGAGGCTCCCGCCCCACCCGGACCGCCGGGATTGAACGCCAGTACGCCGACCTTGTGCGCCTGGTCCTTCGCGGGAATCCGGGCCACCAGCAACTCGGTCTTCGCGCCGCCCGGCTTCGACCAGTCCAGCGGGACGGTCAGCTTCCCGCACTGCTGGGCCGCCCCCGGCTTGCAGGCGGTCCAGTCCACCGTCGGCGGCGCTGCCTCCGCCACGGCCGGCAACGATCCCGCCACCAACGCCCCCGCGACCAACACGCCGACTGATCGCCGGCCACCTCTGCGCATCGAAAGTCTCATGCGCCGAACCTACGCACGACGGGTCCCGCCAACCATCCGCCGATGGGCGGGTCCGGCATCATCCCCGGGTCGTACGCAGCAGCGGACGGCACCGCGCCGATGGTCGGTGACCATCGGCGCGAAAGCCTTGTCCAGCAGGGGTTTCAGTGCGCCGGCGCGAAGTCGATGAAGCCGACCACCTCGAGGATCTTGCCGCTCGGGGCGAGCGTGACGACATCGGTGCCGCCGGCCACCGCGGGCTGACCTTCGGCGGCGAGCTCCCAGGTCCAGCGCAGCCGGTTGTGGTGCTCGTCGATGCTGCCGGTGCGGGTGAAGCGGTAGCCCGGGAACATCTCGTGGGCGGTCTGGACCGTCTTGCTCAGGCCGTCGTGGCCGGTCACCTCGAAGGTCGGGTCCACGAACATCGCCTCGTCCACCCACAGGCCGGCGATGATCTCGGCCCGGGCCTCGGCGTCGTCGCAGTTCCACATCGCGAAGTACTGGTCGGCGATGGTGGCGGCGGTGCTGGTCATGGTGACTCCTTGGGGTTCGTTCGGTTGATGCCGAGAACCTTGCCGCCGCGGGCCGGTGCCGGTCGATGACGTCACAGGTAATGGCGGTGATCACCTCAGCGGTTACGGTCTGAGGCATGACCGTGTCAGTCGAAGAGACCTTCCAGCGTCCAGTGGGGGAGCTTCTGCGCGGTTGGCGGGAGCGTCGCCGGCTCAGTCAGCTCGAGCTCGCCAACCAGGTCGAGGTGTCGACCAGGCACGTGAGCTTCGTCGAGACCGGCCGCTCGAAGCCGAGCCGCGAGATGGTGCTGCGTCTGGCCGAGCATCTCGACGTACCGCTGCGGGATCGCAACCAGTTGCTGCTCGCCGGCGGGTACGCGCCGATCTACACCGAGACCTCGCTGCACTCCCCGGCGATGCTCGCGATCCGCTCCGCGCTGCGCCGCCTGCTCAAGGCGCACGAGCCCTACCCAGCGATGGTGGTGGACCGTTGGTGGAACCTGGTCGAAGCCAACGAAGGGATCAGCCTGTTCACCGAGGGCGTCGCCCCTGAGTTGCTGACGGCACCGATCAACGTCCTGCGGCTGACCCTGCATCCCGACGGCCTGGGCGGCCGGATCGTCAACCTGGCCGAGATCCGGGCGAACATACTGACCAGCCTGCAACGCCAGATCATCAGCACCGCCGACCCGGACCTCCAGGACCTGTACGACGAACTGCACGGGTACTCCGGCCTCTCCAGGCCTGACCACCCCGGCCCCGCCGAGGTCGTCATCGCGATGAAGGTGCGCCACGGCGAGCACGAACTGTCGTTGCTGAGCACGATCGCGACCTTCGGTACGCCGGTCGACGTGACCGTGTCCGAGCTGATGATCGAGCAGTTCTTCCCCGCCGACGACGCCACCGCCGAACTACTCCGGGAGCTGTGATGGCCGACCTGCCCGACGACCAACTCGCCGACACCCGCGAACTCCACCTGGCCTGGCTGGACTACTACCGCCGGACGGTCGAGCGGAAGCTGGCCGGGCTGACCGAGACCGAACTGCGGACCAGCCGGTTGCCGTCGGGCTGGTCACCGCTGGAACTGGTCAAGCACCTGGTCTGGATGGAACGTCGCTGGCTGCGCTGGGGCTTCGTGGCCGAGCCGTTCGACCAGCCCTGGGGTGATTCGGGCGGGACCGAGGACCAGCCCTGGCAGCTTGCCGACCGCGACACGGTCGACAGCTTGCTGACCGCACTGCTGGCCGGCGGCGAACGGACCCGCCAGGTTGTCGCGGGTGCCTACGACCTGGCAGAGCACGCCGCCGCCGGCGGAAGGTTCAGCGCCGGGAACGAGACACCCACGCTGAACTGGATTCTGTTTCACGTCCTGCAGGAATATGCCCGGCACGTCGGCCAGCTCGACATTGCCCGCGAGCTGGCCGACGGCGGCACCGGCGAATAGAGGAGGGGTTCTACCGGTGTGACGGCAGCCCGCTGGGCGGCTGCGTGGGCAGGGAAGGCAGGCTCGGCGTGGCGGTGGGCCACGTCGGCTTGGTGGTCGGCCACGTCGGCTGACCAGGCAGCGTCGGCTTGGCGGTCGGGACCGGCGGCAGGGTCGGCTTGCCCGGCAGGTGCGGCTTGCCGGGCAGCGACGGAGCCTGAGTCGGCACCGGCAGGGTCGGCTTACCCGGAAGGGTCGGTGCAGCCGTCGGAAGCTTGTCGCTCACACACGGCGGCAGCTCGGGCTTGCCCGGCAGCGTCGGCGCGGCCGTCGGCAGCGTCGGCTGACCAGGCAGCGTCGGCTTGGCGGTCGGGACCGGCGGCAGCGTCGGCTGACCCGGTAGCGTCGGCTTCGCAGTGGGTACGGGCGGCAGCGTCGGCTTGCCCGGCAGGTGCGGCTTGCCAGGCAGCGACGGGGCGCCGGTCGGGACCGGCAGGGTCGGCTTGGTGGTCGGCACCGGCGGCAGCGTCGGCTTCCCCGTGAAGGTCGGCTTCGGCAGTGTCGGCTTCGGCAGAGTCTGCTTCGGCAGGGTCGGCTTGCTCGGCAGCGACGGCGTCGGGACCGGCGGCAGCGTGGGCTTGCCCGGTAGGTGCGGCTTGCCGGGGAGCGTCGGCTTGGCAGTCGGCAGCGACGGCTTGGGCACGGCGACCGTGACCTTGACGCTCGCCTGCACCTTCACCTTGTCCGGCACCTTCACCGACGGCAGGCAGGTCGGGTCGACCTGCGCGGGCACCTCGACCGGCGGCTTGCTGCCACCGGCCAGCAGGTTCCGTACGTCGGCAGGCCCGCCGACCGCGGCGGACACCGTTGCGACAGTGCCGGCGAGAGCAGTCACGCCCGCCGCGGCCAGTCCTCGGCGGAGCCAGGCGAGCCGGCGGCCACGACGCATCAGGTCGGCCGGGTCCGGCTGGAAGGGCTCCAGGTCGTACTCAAGCGCACTGCGCACCCGAGAGTCGTCACTCATGCGTTTCCTCCAACAGTGGTATCGATCAAGTCGGGTGCCAGACGCAGCTTGCCCAGAGCCCGGGACGCGGTGCTCTTCACCGTCCCGGCGGCCATGCCGAGCAACTCGGCGGTCTCCGCCTCGGAGAGATCCTGCGAGTACCGCAGCGCGACCACTGCCCGTTCCCGGACGGTCAGGCCGCCCAGTGCGGACAGCACGGCCTCCCGGGTCTGCACCTCGCCCGCGAAGTCCGCGACGGACCGCTGGTCCCAGTCGTTCTCGACCGGATCACTGGGTACTTCGTTGGACCAGCGCCGGCGAGCCTGCGAGAGGAACCGGTTCACCAGCACCCGGCGTACGAACCGGAGTGGGTCACCGTCCAGCCGATGCCATTTCGGATAGGACCGCATCAACGCTTGCTGCACGAGATCCTCGGCCGTGTGCCGGTCCCCGCAGAGCATTTCCGCGAAGCGGAGCAACGGGGTCGACTGGGCCTGCACGAATCGCTCGAAGTCGGCGTCCGCGGTCCGGGTCATCGGTTCTCCTCTGCCTCTGTCACACCGGTCCAAACCCGCTGGGTCACCACTTCGGTTCTGTCTGTGCACGAACTCGTTGGAAGAAATTTATTCACGAGCTATACAGACCCACCGAATGTTTGTCACATTAGGTGGGCCGGGTGTCGCACCCGGTAGCGTCCCTTCACCGCCCCGGAGGTTCCGCCCATGCCTATCACCCGTAAACCGAAGGCCGCACTGTGTCTCGCGGCGGCCCTGGCCGCGCTGCCCCTAGGCGCGTCCGTCAGCCCCGGCTTCGCCGCCGGGCCGTCCCCGGTCGCCGTCGCGTCCCGGCCGGTCGACGGCTCCACCAACGTCCACGCCGACGGCAGCCGGATCGTGCTCGGCGACGGCGCCGCCACGATGGGGTCCGTCGAAGTCCGGCAGCGGTCCGGTATCGCGAACCTGGCCCCGGTTCGCTTCGGCGCCGCCACCTCGGCCGTCGTCGTCGGCTACCAGGCCGGTACGCCGGACGGCTCGACCGCCGAGGTCGACGTACGAGCGCTCGTCGGCGACCGGTGGACCGAATGGACGCCGGCCGCCTCGGGATCGCCGACGGCGCTGCCCGCGGCGAGCGACCAGGTCCAGCTCAGGATCATCGTGCTCGCGCCGCCGAAGGGCGCCAAGCCGTGGGTCAGCTCGGTCAGCGTCGAGCCCACGAACGCGGTCCAGGCCGGCACCATGACGATCCAGGCCGCCCCGCTGAAGTCGCGGGTCTACGCCACCCGCGAAGGCCTGGTCGGCGGTACGACGGCCAACGGGCACGTGATCGCCAGCCGCGACCACTTCGTCGCCCTGCCGTCGCGCCGCGGTCTCGCCAGCAATGGTTCGGGCACCTACACCGTCAAGGTCTGCACGACCAGCGGCAGCCGGTGCGCGTTCGAGCCGGTCTGGGACGTCGGTCCGTGGAACACCAAGGACGACTACTGGAACCCCAGCGCGACCCGGGAGATGTGGAAGGACCTCGCGCAGGGCAAGCCGGAGGCCCAGGCGGCGTACCAGAACGGCTACAACGGCGGTAAGGACCAGTTCGGCCGGACCGTCGCCAACCCGGCCGGTATCGACCTGGCCGACGGAGTGTTTTGGGACGCGCTCGCGCTCGGGGACAACTCCTGGGTGGACACGACGTACCTGTGGACCGGGACCGGTGGCCGCGGCACGGTCTCGATCTCGTCGGGCTACCTCAACATCCGCAACACGGCGAGCTCGTCCGGCGCCGTCGTCGGGATGGCCGGCAAGTCCGCGCAGGTGACGGTCGAGTGCCAGACCACCGGCCAGAGCGTCTCCGGCTCGCAGGGCACCACCAACATCTGGCTGCGGGTCAACGCGGGCATGTACGTCTCGAAGGCGTGGATCAACGCGGGCAGCTTCGGCGCCTGCTGACACCTACCTCGCGTCCGAAGTACTGATCACCAGTACTTCGGACGCAAGGTGGTCCGCTACTTCGGCAGTGGGTTCTCGGCGTTGTCGGGGAACTGCTTGATCAGCTTCCCGGCCGCGTCGTAGACGAAGACCGCCAACTCGTTGTGATCCGGCCCGGTGACTCGCGTGACGGACGTCCCGGCGCCGGGGGTCTGCCTCGGCTGCTTTCCGGCGTTCACCAGCGCGTTCGACTCGACCCAGCCGGGGATCCCGGCGAGCCGGTAGACCTTGGCGTACCACGCCTTGTCACCGCGGGTGTAGACCACCGTCGCGACCTTGGAGTTGCGGAACACCGAGTTGGCGACGACGGCCTCCCCCGAGCCCATGCTCTGGATGCCCGGCGAGGTGCCGTCGCCGAGATTGGCGTTGCCGACGGTGGCCCGCCAGCCGAAGGGCTCGTACGGCTCCTCGCCCGGCGCGTGACTCACCAGCGCCCATTGCGTTCCCTTGGTCCGGAAGGTCACGTCCGCAGCGATCTCGACCGAGCCGTTCGCGGGCAGCACACCGGCGGCCGGCGGCTTGTTCTGGAACACATACTTGCCCTTGGCAACAGCCTTGGGCGCGACCTGCGGTACGCCGGCTGCCTGGTCGACCTGGCTGGGCTTGGATCCGTCTCGAGCCACCACCGGTGGCTTTCCGCTGGTGGCAGCCGGAACCCCACCGCCGCCGGCCGCCGGCGGCTCCGCACCGGCGCTTGGCTTACCGGTCCCGGCGATCGCCGCTCCGGTGATCGTGATGCCGGCCACCGCGGCGACCGCGAGTCCGGTCACCGCCAGCCGGGCGGCCCGGCCGGACGTTCTCGACTGCTTCATTCGGTTGCCCTCCACAAGGTTCGGCGTGGTCCTTCAAGCACAAGGACGCCGCACCCCCCAGAAGGGTTCTTCACTTCGCCAGCGGATCCTTGCCGCTGCCGAAACTCGCGAGCAGCCGGCCGGTGGCGTCGTAGGCGAAGACCGACACGTCGTCGCCGACCGGCGGAGCCGGGGTCACCCGCGTCCCGGCCGTGATGGTCGTCGGCGTGGCCGGGGCGGCGATCACCGCCGAGGACTGGACCCAGCCGGAGATCCCCCCGAGTCGATAGACCTTCGCGTACCAGGCGTTCTTCCCGCTGGTGTAGAGGACCGTGGTGACGCGGGGACCCTTGAAGACCGAATTGACCAGCAGCCCGGCGCCGGCTCCGGCGCTCTGGATCCCCGGATCGGTGCCGTCACCCAGGTTCGAGTTGCCCACCGTCGCCCGCCACCCGAACGGCTCGTACTGCGGTTCGCCAGGGAGCTGGCTGATCACGGCCCACTGCGTTCCACGAGTCTGGAAACGGTAGTACGGCGCGATCGGCACCGACCCGTTCGCCGGCAGCTGCCCGACTGCCTGCGGCTCGTTCTGGAAGGCGAACCCCGAACCGTGCGGAGCCGACACGGACGGCCCCGACATCGTCGGCGGCGTACTGGACGGGGTACCAGCCGGGCTGCTCGGCGTACCGGCGAGTGGGAGCGCAGAGGGCTCGCGGCCGCCCTGGTCCGTTGCGGCGAACAGGCTTCCGGCAGCGACCACGGCGACCGCCGCCGAGGCGACCCCGGCCGCGACCACACCCCTGGTACGACGGCGGCGGCGCGCACCGGCGATCACCTGGGCCGCGTCGAGCGGGGTCAGTTCGTCAGGGTCGGCCTGGAGCAGGTCGCGCAGATCGTTGTCGTTCATGCCTTCCCTCCTACGTAGCTGGCGCTCAGCTCCGGGACCGCCCGCAGTTTCTGCAGGGCCCGCGAATGCGCGCTCTTGATCGTGCCGACCGCGACACCGAGAACGGAGGCGGTCTGGGCTTCGGTGAGATCCTCGACGTACCGCAGGACGATCACGGCCCGTTCCCGGCGGGTCAGGGTGTCGAGCGCGGCGTTCAGGACCAGCCGGCGTTCGATCCCGTCGGCCGGATCGCCGACCGACCGATGGAAGTCCGCGTCGAGCTCGGCCGACGTACCGCTGGGCCGTTCGCGCCAGAGCCGCCGCCGCAGCCAGGACAGGTGCTGGTTGACGACGGCCTGCCGGACATAGCCGAACGGGTCGCCCATCTCGATCCGGTCCCAGCGCAGGTACGCCTTCTCGAGTGCGGTCTGGACGAGATCCTCCGCGAGGGTGGCGTCACCACACAGCATCCGGGCCAGGTGAACCAACCGCCCCGACCGGGCGACGACGAACGCGGTGAAGTCCTCGTCCCGCCCTGCCGACTGCCGCATTCATCCTCCTGTCATCCACTCGTCCCTGCTTACGAAGACGCGGGGGAAGCGACGAAGGTTCTGTCGGTCCGAGAAGATTCCGTCAGTGGGACTGCAGGTGGGTGGACTGCAGGTCCACCGAGAAGGTCCGGGGCAGGTTCGCCTGGACCAGATCGGCGGCCAGCCGGACCCGGTCGCGACCGGCGGCCTTGGCGGCGTACATGGCCTTGTCGGCGCGTTGCAGCAGGTCGTCGACGGTCATCCCGTCGGACGGGTAGACCGCGACGCCGATCGACACGGTCAGATGCAGGGTCTCCGGATCCAGGTCCGGGTCGTCCAGGACCCCGGCACACATCGCGGCCAGCGGGCTCGCCGCGACGGCGTTGCGCAGCCGGTCGGCGGTGACGGTCGCGTCGGCCACGTCGGTGTCCGGCAGCGCGATCACGAACTCCTCGCCACCGAACCGGCCGATCACGTCCTTGGTCCGGATCGCACTCCGCAGGATGGTCGCGACCGCCCGCAGCGCCTCGTCGCCGACCAGGTGACCGAGCTGGTCGTTGACCTGCTTGAAGTGGTCGATGTCGATCAGCAGCACGGCCATCGGCTCGCGCTGGGTCCGCGCGTTCCGCAGCATCTCCTCGGTCCGGCGCCGCCACCAGTCCACCCGGCCGAGGCTCGTCTTCGGATCGGTCTGTGCCTCGGTCTCGAGCTGGCTGAGCAGCAAGGCCCGCTGCGCGGTGAGCGTGATCGGGATGGCGATGAAGGCGAACCACGGGCTGACCAGGCTGGCCGCCGCGAGCAGGCAGCCGAGGGTGGCAGCGGTCGCGTCGACACACCAGTCGTCCTTGTCGCCGACGGTGTCGCGCCGGCCGCTGCCGGGCAGGATCAACGAGATCGCCAGCCCGCAGAGCAACATGTCGGCCACGACGTACGCCGCGGCGCCGGCCACCATCGCGACGACGAGCCCCAGCGAGTTGTCGCCGGTCAGCTCACGCGCGTTGACGAAAACGGCGTGAGCGGCGCCGACCGCGAGCACATGCACGGCGGTGGAGAAGGCCCAGCGGTACGGGATGCACTTGCCGGCGCGAATCCGCCACCAGATGCGCAGCAGCACCGCGACCAGGATCGCCAGTGCCGGCTGCAGCACGACCGCGGCCGCGATCATCCAGGCCGACGCCAGGTCCTTGTGCAGCGCGCCGCCCCGGCGGCGGCGGCTCTCGACCCGGCGCGCGCCCTCGACGGAGATCAGCGCCGACGCGGTCAGCGCGAACACCACGTCGATCCCGCGCCACGACGGCAGGCCGGCGAAGGCCTTCACGCCGTACGCCAAGGCGCCGAGGTCGACCAGCGCGACGACGCAGAACGCTGGGACCGTCAGGGTCCACAGCGCCCATTTCCGCACCGCACGCCTACTCTGCGCAACCATTGGTTCCCACGGTACGACGAGTAAGGGTTCCGTCCCAATCCGCGACGGCGCGCTGTGGATGACGACTTGGAAACGAAGTCAGCTGGTTGAGAATTCAGTCGTTTGATCAAACATCATCGATCGAACGGTGCTCTACTCCTGATCCAGCCGGCCGAGCAGCGCCAGCAGCGTCTTGCGCTCCGCCGCGGACAACGGCGCCAGCAGCTCGAGCTCGGCGGCATAGATCAGCTTGTCCATCTCCGCCAGGGCCGCCTTCCCCTTCGCCGTGATCGCGACGATGTTGCGCCGCCGATCAGCCGGATCCGTACTGCGGACGACGTACTCCAAGTCGCCCAGTTCATCCAGCAGGGTGACCAGGTCGCTGCGGTCGAAGACGATCCGGTCGGCGAGTGCGCTCTGGGTCGCGTCACCGTCGTCGGCCAGGCTGGCGAGCACGTGGTAGTGCTGCGTCTTGGCGCCCGCGTCGGCCAGATGCCGGCGGATCAACCGGCGCGACTGGTAGCTCGCGCGGCCCAGGTGCCAGATGACCCGGTCGCCGTGGCGGTGCTGGGACGTCTTCACCCGATCCACTCTAGGTGCCGGATCGCCTTGACTAATTCGTAGGAGATTCCCATGATTGGAATCTCCTACGAAGCGGATGAGGTTTCAAAGATGCGGGCAGTGCGCTATCACCAGCACGGCGGTCCAGAGGTTCTCCAGCTCGAGGAGGTGCCGGCTCCGGTGCTCACCGGCGGACAGGTGCTGATCGAGGTCGAGGCGATCGGCGCGAACGTGATCGACGCCGTCTTCCGCCGTGGCGACGGACCGTGGACGCGGCCGCTCCCGGGCAAGCTGACCGGTGACGTCGTCGGCCGGATCGTTGCCCTCGGCCCCGACACGCCTCGCGAACTCCGGACCGGGCAGCGGGTCGCCGCCCTGTCCGAGGACGCCTTCGCCGAGCAGGTCGCCGCCGACGCCGCGTGGCTCGCTCCGATCCCCGAGGATGCGGACGCCGGCCAGGCCACCATGCTCTCGATGACCGCGCCACTCGCCCTGCGACTGCTCAGAACCGCCGAGGCCGGCGCCGATGACGCCGTACTGATCCAGTCCGCCGCCGGGACCGTCGGTCATCTCGCAGTCCAGCTCGCCCGTGCTCTCGGCGTGAAGACAGTGATCGGCACGGCGTCGTCGCCGGCCAAACTCGACTTCATCCGCGCCTGCGGGGCCGACCTCGCCGTGGACCTCAGCGACGCCGACTGGCCGGACCGGATCCGCGAACTCACCCCACAAGGCGTCGATGTCGTCCTCGACTCGGTCGGCGGCAAGGTGTTCGACCAGGGTCTCGACCTGCTCGCACCGCTCGGCCGGATGGTGAGCTACGGCGCGATCAGCGGCGACCTACCGACCGCACCGATCCAAAGCCTCTTCCAGCTGAAGTCGGTTACCGGCCTGTCGATGCTCGCCTGGCGCGCGGCCCGCCCCGCGGAGGCGTACGCCGACATCACCGAGGTCATCCGGCTCTTCGAAGCCGGCGACCTCAAGCCGAGGGTCCATGACACCTATCCACTCGCCGACATCGCCGAGCTCCACACCGTCCTCGACAATCGCGCCAACCTCGGCCGGTTGATCGCGACCACCGGCGCCCACGCGTGAGCCTTACCCGTTGAAGAAGTCCGTCAGCGCCGGGGCGAGAACTTGGGGTGGCACCTGGTGGAATTCGCCGGGGAGGCCGAGGGTCCGGGCGTTCGGGAGGGCCGCGGCGGTTTCTCGTACCGACCTCTGGAGCCAGTCCGGGCTCGACGTGCTGTACAGCGCGAGCACCTCGACCGAGACGGACGCCAGAAGATCCATCGGTACGGCGCTGTCGCCCATCTGCAGCGCGTCATAGACCAGCGTGGGCGCCATCGCCTCCAGGGACTTCCACATCGGGGTGTTCTTGAACCCGTCCACCAGTTCCTGCGGCTGACCGACCGCCTCGACCATGAAGAGCTCGGCGGCACCTCCAGGGTTTCGGGCGGCGACGAACTCCTGCAGGCGTTCCAGATAGCGATCGGGCGCGGGCGGCGCACCCTCGACCCGGAAGGGCGGCTCCATCAGGCTCAGCTTCTCGAATCCCACCCCGGCCGCCATGGCACGCAGCAGCACCATCACGCCAGACGAATCGGCCGAGGCGAAGACGGCGCCGGTCGTCTCCTGCAGAGCGGCGAGATCCTCGACCTCCCGCTCCACCGAGTACGGCGTGGTGTCGGTGCTGTCGCCTCGACCGCGACGGTCGTAGGTGATCACCGTGAACGACGACGCCAGCTCCGTCGCCAGCGGGACGTAGTGCGAGCGATCGGTGAAGGCACCGGCGATCAGGATCAACCCCGGTCCACTGCCGAACCGGTCGTAGGCGATTGACGTTCCGTCGGAAGAAATGACCTTGTCCATACCCAACCGTCGAGCGACTCCGCTCAGCCGGGACAGTCGCCGACTGTGACCTCAGTCACATCGGGACAGTCTGCCGGTCGAGGCGGCCGGATGCCTCGGTCAGTTGCTGACGTGGGCGGTGCTGTCGAGCCAGTGCTGGGCGAGGTCGAGGTCGCCTTCGATGTCGATGCCGGTGGCTTCGCGATCGGTGAGCGCGAGCCTCCGGGTCATGGTGAGCAGCAGCGATGCCGCTGGGCCGGTGATCGTCACATCGGCCTGTCGGCTTCCGGGCTGCCAGGTTGCCCCGTCGGGTCGTCGCTCGACGAGCCAAGCGCCCCCGTCGCTCTCGACGTCGGTGGCCAGCCATTGCAGGGTCTGGCCGGTGCCGCGGATGGCCTGAGCGGACTCGGGTCGCTGTAGCTCCCAGGTCGGCGAGGTGAGCATCGTGAGGTGGTTGCTGACGAGCGCGGCTGCGATCTCGGCGTCGACGACTGCCGTCGCCCCGGCGGCGTTAGCCGTGCTCACCGCGTTGGCTGTGCCCGCTGCGGTGGCTGCATCGAAGCCGTGGACCACCGACTCGTTGAGCATGCTGGTCAGCCAGAACTGCGTGCCGGATCGCCCGTCGCCCGACGCGTTGAACACTGGCGCGTCGAGTGCGTCGTCGGAGCAAGCGTCCGCGACCCGCTGTGCGGACTCCGACAACCAGGCGTGCCATTCGCCGGGATCGGCGGGCAGTACGGCCAGTTCGGTGGGCAGTTGGGCGGGGTCGGTGATGCGTCGCTCGATGATCTCCGCGACCCAATGCTGGGTCCGCCCGACGTGCTCGACCAGGTCGGTGACAGTCCACTCCGGAGCAGTCGGCACGGCGGCGTCAGGTCCGGCCTTCACCGCTGATTCCGCCAGCCGCCGGGTGTGGTCGACGATCGCCTGCCGGGTCTGTTCCGCGCTCAGTTTCCGCATCGTTGTTCCTCTCAGGGTCGGTCTGCTGCCTCAGACTCTGCTGGAGGACGTTTACGGTTTCTTTCCGGTTCTCTACCGCGGCCGGAACAGCTTGCCTCAGCGGCGACGGCGGGCGGCGCCGAAAAGGCCGCGGACGATCTCGCGACCGGCGGTCCGGGCGAACTGCTTGAAGGCCGACGAGCCGACGACCTGCTCGACCACCGACTTCTCGTGCTTCTGCGGGCGTTGCGCCTTCGGCTCGGGTGCGGGCTGGTCCTGCTTCTCGGCCTCGGCCTGCGCGGCACCGGCCTGCACCGCCGCGGCCAGCTTCTCGTACGCCGATTCGCGGTCGATCACCTGCGAGTACTTCGCGTTGAACTGCGAGCCCTGTACCGCGGCGGTCAGCTGCTCGGCCGTCGCCGGCGCCATCAGCGACTGCGGTGCCCGCAGGCGGGTCCAGGCGACCGGGGTCGGCGCGCCCTTCTCGTTCATCACGGTCACGATCGCCTCGCCGATGCCCAGCTGGGTGAGCACCTCGGCGAGATCGTAGGTCGAGGTCGGGAAGGTGGACACGGTCGCCTTCAGCGCCTTCGCGTCGTTCGGGGTGTGCGCGCGGAGCTGGTGCTGAACCCGCGAACCGAGCTGGGCCAGCACGTCGTCCGGCACGTCCTTCGGGGTCTGGGTGACGAAGAAGACGCCGACGCCCTTCGACCGGATCAGCCGGACGGTCTGTGCGATCGCACTCAGGAACGCCTTCGACGCGTCGGCGAACAGCAGGTGCGCCTCGTCGAAGAAGAACACCAGCTTCGGCTTGTCCATGTCGCCGACCTCGGGCAGGTCGTGGAACAGGTCCGCGAGCAGCCACATCAAGAAGGTGGAGAACAGCGCCGGCCGGTCCTGCAGGTTCGGCAGTTCCAGCAGCGAGATGACGCCCTTGCCGTCACGGGCCTGCATCAGGTCCGCGGTGTCGAACTCGGGTTCGCCGAAGAACGCCTCGGCGCCCTGGTCCGCGAACCCGATCAGCGACCGCAGGATCACCCCGGCCGTCGCGGCGGACAGCCCGCCGAGCTCCTTGAGGTCGTCCTTGCCCTCGTCACTGGTCAGGTGCGTGATGACCGCGCGCAGGTCCTTCAGGTCCAGCAGCGTCAGACCCTGCTTGTCGGCGTAGTGGAAGATCAGGCCGAGCGAGGACTCCTGGACATCGTTCAGCCCGAGCACCTTCGACAGCAGCACCGGACCGAACGAGGTGATGGTGGCGCGGACCGGGATGCCGGTGCCCTGCCCACCCAGCGCGTAGAACTCGGTCGGGAAGCCGGTGGCCGTCCACTCCTGACCGATCGTCTTGGTCCGGGCCAGCAGCTTGTCGTTCTCCTGCCCGGGCTGGGAGATACCGGACAGATCGCCCTTGATGTCCGCCGCGAACACCGCGACGCCGGCCGCCGAGAGCTGCTCGGCCATCAACTGCAGGGTCTTCGTCTTACCGGTACCGGTGGCGCCGGCGACCAGGCCGTGCCGGTTCACCATCGACAACGGGATCCGCACCGCGGCCTCGGGCTTCGGCTCTCCGTCGACCAGCAACGCACCCAACTCGATGGCCGGTCCCTCGAACGCGTACCCCTGCTTGACGGTCTCCACGACGTCCGGTGTCTCGGCCATGTCAGCGATGCCTTTCGAAAAGACGAAGTTTCCCCTGCGCTCGGCATGCTAGTGCCCCGGATCCGAAGTTGGGTGAACCTCAGACCCGGGGCACCCGGATTCGCATCAGCGGACGACGACGACCTTGGTCGCGCCGGTGGTGAAGGACCAGATCGTGTCCGACATCGACCTGGAGACCCGGATACAGCCGTGCGAGGCACGCGCGTTGGTCCCGAGCAGCCAGTCGGCGTGGATCTGCGCGCCGTTCGACTTGTACGTCGGGATCTGGTGGAACCCGATACCGCAGGAGGCGAACCGGACGAAGTTGTTCAGGTAGAGCCGGCCACCGTCGGTGTTCCGCTTGATCCGGCCGGCCCGCCCACACTTCGAGCCGGACGTATAGGTGCCCGGCCTCAGGTACGTCGGGTTGTCGATGATGCCGCCCTGGCGCACCACCTTGCCGCCGGCATCGATCAGCCAGAGCCAGTTCTGGGACTGACTGAGCACGATCCGCCGTCCCCCGCCACTGCCGGCCGGGACCGCCCGGACGTCGCAACGCTTCGCCGAAGCGGCCATCAGCCGCGAGTACGTCGTACCGGCGAGTGAGCCGTTCTGCGCCATCTTGTTGGCCGATTGGAACCGGGTGGTGGCGGCCTGGGTCATCGCGCCGATCTTGCCGTCGACCGGGCCCGACGTGCAGCCCAGCTTGTTCAGACGGGTCTGGGCCGCCTTGTTCTGTGCGACGGTGAGCGCGTCCGCCGGGATCGTCGTACCGGCGATCGCGACCACGAGCGCCGCCGCACCCATCCCGAGTCTGGTCAGTGTTCTCATCACTACTCCCCCTGTCGAAGCACTATCCCCATTGGACGCCTGACCGGGGTAAAAGGTTGAGCGGTCCCGGCGAGTTCGCCGGTGACATTCCCGACCCCTCGCGAGACCCCTTCTGTGGCTAGACTTCGGTGGGTGATCTTCAAGCGCGTCGGGGAGGAGCGGCCGTACCCCGACCATGGGTACAAGCCGAAGGACTGGTCCGTGCTGCCACCGAGGCAGGTGCGGCTGGACCAGCTCGTCACGACCAAAGGCACCCTGGACCTGAACGCGCTGCTCGACGAGGACTCGACCTTCTACGGCGACCTGTTCGCGCACGTGGTCGAGTTCAAGGGTGAGATGTATCTGGAGGACGGCCTGCACCGCGCGCTTCGGGCGGCGCTGCAGCAACGGCTGGTCCTGCACGCCCGGGTCCTGGTCGTGGACTAGCCAATGAGTCGGGGGACTGGACAATGAGCGCTCTGCAGCCGCAGCCGAGACCGCACTCGCGGATCCACTGGCGGACGCCGATCACGATGGTCGTGTTGCTGGGCGTGCTGTTCGGCGGCACCTGGTGGGGCTGGAACTCGCTCACCAATTCGAGCGCCGAGCAGAACTGCGTCGAGCAGAAGCTGCCCAACAACCGGCTGGTGCCCAAGCAGGTCGTGGTCAACGTCTTCAACGGCGGCGCCAAGGCCGGCACGGCACAGCGCACCGCCGAGGAGCTGCGCAAGCGCGGCTTCAACGTCAAGAAGGTCGCCAACGAGCCGAAGGGCAACAAGACCGACGTCGTCGCCGTCCGCGGCAACGCGGCGGACTCGCCCGAGGTGCGGCTGGTGGCCGGCCAGACGAGTCAGGCCGCGGAGAAGATCGGCGACAAGCGCGCGGACCACACCGTCGACCTCGTCGTGGGCGTCAAGTACACCCGGCTGAACCTCAAGGGCATCCCCTCGATCGCGGTCCCGGCCGACAGCACCGTCTGCCTCCCGTCGGTCCGCCCGAGCCAGCCCATCCCCTCCGGCCAGAACCCGAACTAACCCGTACGCCGACCGGCCGGCCTGATTCTCAGAGCTGTTCGCGGCCGCGTTCGCCGAACCAGCCGGCCAACCGGCCCGCTCGGCTGACGGCGCGCAGCCGGCGAACCGTTTGCTCGCGAAGCGGGCTGGGCGCCACGACGAGGACGGCGTCACCGGCTCGCAGTACGGTCCGTCGCTCGGGGACGAACGCCTGCTGGCCGCGGATCACCAGCGAGACCGACACCCCCGCGGGCAGCCGGAGTTCGCCGATCTCGACACCCGCCAGCCGCGACTCGCTCGGGATCTGCACCTGGAGCATGTCCGCCCCGAGCGACTCCAGCGGCGCGACGTCGATGTCGACCTCGTGCGCGGCGTTGTCGTCGAGGACCTTCAACCGCTTCGCCAGCCACGGCAGGGACGGCCCCTGCAGCAGCGTGAACAGCACCACGAGGACGAACACCACGTCGAAGATCCGGTCCGCCTGCGGCACCTTCTCGGCCAGCGGAATGGTCGCCAGCACGATCGGCACGGCCCCTCGCAGCCCCGCCCAGGCGATGAACGTCTGCTCCTTCCACGGGATCCGGAAGGGCGTCGCCGACACCGTCACCGCCGCGAACCGGCCGACCACCGTCACGGCGATCCCGATCACCAGCGCGAGCAGTACGTCGGTCAGCCGGATCCGGCTCGGCGAGGCGAGCAGTCCGAGCATCACGAACAGCCCGATCTGGGCGAGCCAGGCGAACCCGTCCACGAACGACCGGGTCGCGATCCGGTGCGGCAACTCGGCCCGCCCGATCACCAGGCTGGTGACGTAGACCGCGGCGAACCCTGAGACGTGCAGGAGCACCGTGCCCCCGGCGTACGAGATGAAGGCCAGCGAGACGATCGCCAGTGGGTAGAGGCCGGCCGAGCTGAGGGCCACCCTGCGGAGCAGCATCACTGCCAGTACGCCGACCAGCAGTCCGACCACCGCGCCGACGACCAGCTCGTAGGCGACCAGGCCGGTGAAGTGCCACAGCCCTTTGTCGCCGATGCCGCCGGTGCTCACCAGCGTGACCAGAAGGACCGTCGGGGCGTCGTTGAGGCCCGACTCGGCTTCCAGCGCGCCGCGAAGACGCGGGCGGATCGGGACGCGGCGTAGTACGGAGAAGACTGCTGCGGCGTCGGTGGGTGAGGTAACGGCACCGAGCAGGACGGCCAGCTGCCAGTCCATGCCGAGGAGGAAGTGCGCCACGCAGGCGACGACGCTGACGCTGATCGCCACGCCGACGGTCGCGAGGACGACGCCGAGCGGCATCACCGGGCGGACCTCGTTCCACCGGGTGGTCAGGCCGCCCTCGGTCAGGATGATCACCAGCGCGGCGAACCCGAGGGCGTGCGCGAGCTGAGCATCCTCGAACTGGATCCCCAGGCCGGACTCACCCAGTGCGACGCCCATCCCGAGGTAGATCAGCAGCGACGGGAGCCCCAACCGGCCGGACAGCCGCACGGCGACGATCGCCACCAGCAGTACAGCGGCGCCGGCCAGCAGGATCCGGTCGAGTTCCGTGACGTCCACAGCGGCCCTCTCGGGTCGGGGACTGCAGCTTAGTAGAGCCGTGCCAGAGGCAACGAATCAATCTCGCGCAAGAACCGTCCCCACGCAGCTCCTCCGCCGCAGCTCCCACCCACCCGCCAGGCGCAGCTCCTCCGTCGCCGCTTGAGTCGGTGGTGCCCCCGGCGGCCGAGTGCAGGTAGTCGCGGGGTGGAGAACGCTCACACCCGCCCGCCGTCCACCCCCTCGCCATCACCCAGCGCGTCTCGCCCTCAGCCGACGTCTCGCCCTCACCCGGCGTCTCGCCCACCCGGGCGTCTCGCCCACACCCGGCGTCTCGCCCACCCGGGCGTCTCGCCCACACCCGGCCTCTCGCCCTCACCCGGCGTCTCGCCCACCCGGCCGTCTCGCCCACCCGGGCGTCTCGCCCTCACCCGACGTCTCGCCCTCACCCGGCGTCTCGCCCTCACCGGGCCTCGTCGGCGCGCGGTGTGTTTCGCCGTCGGGTGGGGTCAGTTGTTGGTGTCGAGGGCTGTTCTGAGTTGGGTCAGCCACTCGGTGGCCAGGTGGCGGCCGTTGGGGAAGTGGTCGGCTTTGTCCCAGCGCCAGGTGGTGATCATGGCGAGCATGAGGAGGCGGCAGTCGCGGAGGAGGGCTTGGTCGACGTCCGGGTAGTGGTCGCTGACCTCGCCGGGGGCATGGGCGAGGTCGAATTCGATCGGGCCTCGGCAGCAGGTCTCGAGGTCGATGAACAGCAGGCCGTCCTTGGTGTTGAGGAGGTTACCTGGATGCGGCTCGCCGTGCAGAAGCTGCTCGGCGGGGTGGCGCTCCTGGACAGCTTGTTCGAGACGTCGCAGCGTGGTGATCAGGAGTTCCCGGTCGGCGTCCGCGAGTTCCGGGGTGCGGTCGGGGCTGGCGAGGAGTTGCTGCGCGTCCTCGACCCGATCGGTGAAGTGCGGGGTGGGGAACTCGACCTTGCGCATGCCGGCGTGCAGTCGCTCGAGCGCGCCGGCGTACTCGGCCGGTGGGACGGCCTCAGGCGCGACGGGTTCGTAGTACGTCCAGAGCGTGACCGTGAAGTCGTCGCGCTCGTAGACGCGCGGCTCCACCCGGGGCTCGAGGGCCGCAACCGGGCTGCCGACCGCGGCGAGGCGTTGCGCGAGCTCGATCTCGAACAGGGCGACCTGTTCGGTCACCGGCGCCACCCGGGCCATCACGTCGCACGGCACCAGCCGCAGGCTGAGCTTGTTCGATTCGTGCAGAACGATCGTGTCGTCGACCGGCAGCCCGAGTGACGAAGCGATCGATTTCGCCGCCAGCACCGCACGCCGGCCCGCTGTCCCCTGCATCTGTCGCCTCTCGTCCGAGCATCAGCTACGAAAAGACGAGGACCCTGACGCATCACACAGCATCAGGGTCCTCGGCGTTACTACCACCCGGAGGTGGTTGGCGGTGGCGGAGGGATTTGAACCCTCGGAAGGGGGGTACCCTTCACGCGCTTTCGAGGCGCGCTCCTTCGGCCGCTCGGACACGCCACCGCCGGAGAGGCTATCAAGACCTATGGCCGTTGAAGAAATCGCGTAGCCGCGCGCCCGCTTCGTCGGCCATCACACCGCTCACGACTTCGGGTCTGTGGTTGAGTCTGCGGTCCCGTACGACGTCCCAGAGCGACCCCACCGCGCCCGCCTTCTCGTCGTACGCGGCGAACACCACACGGTCGAGCCGGGCGAGCACGATCGCGCCCGCGCACATCGTGCAGGGCTCCAGCGTGACGACCAGGGTGCAGCCGGTCAGCCGCCATTCGCCGACGTGTTCGGCCGCCGAACGGATCGCCAGGATCTCCGCGTGGGCGGTCGGGTCGCCGGTCTCCTCGCGCTCGTTGTGACCGCGGCCGATCACCTCGCCGTCGGCGTCCACCACGACCGCGCCGATCGGTACGTCGTCGCCGGCCTGCTCGCTCTCCGCGAGCGCCAGGGCCATCAACGACGCCCAGCGCCGGTTCACCAGCGGGCTAACCAATGGCTTCGAGCGCCTCGTGGAACTGGTTGCCGAAGCCGAGCGTGTCGGCGATCTCCTCGAGCATCTCCTCGGGGTACAGGTCGACGTCGTCGATCAGCGCGCCGAGATCCATCGCGCTCATCCCGAGGTCGGCGACGACGCCGAGGTCGCCGGCCGGCACCTGCTCGTCGTCGTCATCGGCGAGCGGGATGTCGAGTTCGTCCAGGACCTGTTTGGCCAGCGGCCACTCGGTCGCCGCGGTCACGTCCGACAGCAGCAGCCGGGCGCGGCCGCCGACCACCCGGAGCAGGACGAAGAAGTCCTCGTCGACCGAGATCATCCCGATCACCCCCGACTCGCCGGGGTAGCGCCGCAGCGCCGACACCAGGGCGGACAGGTCCGGCTCGCCGCGGAGGACCAGCGGAGTGACCGTCCAGACCCCGTCCTCTGCGTAGGCCGCGACGGCGAAGTCGAGTTCGGTGGTGGTCATCGGCCCAGCCGTGGGATCAGACACCCGCTCATCGTCGCAGACTCGCGCAACCGGTGGGAGGTGTTCGCGGTCTCGACGAGGTATCAGTGCCGCCCCGATCGACGCACGTTCACCGACAGTCACCCCCGCACTCGGTACGCCGGTACGCCCGGGACACGGCGTACCGGCGTACCGGCGTACCGATGAGCGCTACGGCTGGACGGTGAACGGACCGAAGGTGCCCGAGGTGCTACTGGCCGCCCGGGGCAGTGTCGTGGTGTAGCGAAGGACGGCGGTGAAGGTCTCGCCGGCCGCGAACGGGACGGACCAGTTGTTGTAGAAGTAGCCGGTGCTGGTCGTGGCGGAGCCACTCACCTTCCGCCAGGTGGCATCGCCCGGACGCTTGGCGAGCACCTCGACCAGGGCATTCGCCACCGGACCACGTGAGCCGTCACTGCGGCGGATCTTCAGGAACCCGAAGCTGGACATCTTGGTCCCGAACTTCACCGGCGGTCCGGCCGTCGGGGCCACCAGTCCGGACAGGTAGGTCGGCTGCTGAGGCAACTGCCGGACTGTGACTGCCACATCGCGGCTCCAGGGCGAGTTGTCGAGACCGGGGCCGGACACGACCACCCGGAGGCGGAAGGTCCCGGCAGCGTTCGGCTTCCAGTAGCGGGCGTACGAGCCGTTGGCCGCGGTGTAGTTCGCCGAACCGGCTGCATGCCAGGCGCCGTCGCGGAAGATCTCCAAGCTGGTCATCAGCTTGCCGGGATAGGCCGTCCCGGACACCTTCCACAAGGTGTTCACGTACGCCGTGGTCGCCGCCGTCAGGTAGCTCATCGCCAGCAGTTTGTGGGCGGTCACGAAGTCCGTGCTCGCCGAGCTGACAGTCGCGGTTTCGGTGACGGTGGCGCGCAGGGTGGTGTTCTGGGTGAAGGCGGCCGTGGCGCGATAGCGGCCGCCGGCGTCGGATGTCGCGGTCGCGATCGGGCTGCCGCTCTGGTGAACGAGGCTGACCGTGCGGTTCGGGCTCGGAGCGAGTGCCCCGGTGCCTGTGTACTGCTGCAGCACCCCGGTGATCGTGGTCCGAGCCGTGCCGCTGGTACGTACCGGTTGATCCACCGTGAGATGACTGGCTCGCAGCACCCGGAAGTGGACGTCGGTGGCCATCACCTTCGTCCCCCAGGTGATCTTCGTGATCACCCAATCGCCGGCGCCGTCGGACAACGGCACGGTCAGGTAGCCGAGCTTGGTCCAGGTCGGCGGCATCGTCGTACCGCCGTCCTGATCGAGCGGCACCACGGTTCGGTGGCTTCCGTCGGCCTTCTGGACGGAGGCGGTCATTCCACTGCAGGTCTGCTCGAGTCCGTCGGTGAAGCTCCGCACGTTGATCGGCGCCTGGATCGGAGCGTTCGACATGACGTTGTGGAAGATGCCGGGGCCGACCCCGAGATACACGGTGCCGAGACACCAGTCGTCGGGGACGGGATCGGCGGCTGATGCCGTCAATGCTCCGGAGGCCGTCAGCAGGAGGCCGGCGAGGAGGACAGCGGTGAGAGAACCAGGACGACTACGCATGGCGACTGCTCCCAGCAGGCCGTTGGTGAGACCGAGGACGATCCCACTCGACCTGCTTGATGCGGTGGCGGAGCCGAAGGTTGCGGTTCCGGCCGATCAGTGGTGGTACGTCGCGCGGCGCATGGCTTCGCGGAGCTGGCGGACGCGGGTGCGGCGCGGGGTGATCCGGGCCCGCAGGGCGCGGGCCTCCTCCAGTTCGCGCAGGAAGGCGGCGCGGCGGCGGAGCCGGTCGAGTTGCTCGGGTGTCTTGCCGGTGTTCTCGGGCACGGCGCCACCGTCCTCGTCGGTTGTCGGAAAGGGCGCCCTGGGGCGGGGGCCGCAACTGACCTCAATCGACTACGTTCCCATCGTAAAACGGCGGTGACTTCCCGGTCCCGAATCGCCGACGGTAGCGTTCGGCGCATGCAGATTCTCGTCGTGGACCATCCGCTCGTCGCCCACAAGCTCACCACGCTGCGGGACGAGCGGACGGACTCGCCGACCTTCCGGCGGCTCACCGAGGAGCTCGTCACGCTGCTCGCCTACGAGGCCACCCGGGACGTCCGGACCGGCCCGATCACCGTGCGTACCCCGGTCGCCACGGCCGAGGGCATCAAGCTGACCGCGCCAAAGCCGCTCGTCGTACCGATCCTGCGGGCCGGCCTCGGCATGCTCGACGGGATGTCGCGGCTGCTGCCGACGGCCGAGGTCGGCTTCCTCGGGATGATCCGCAACGAGGAGACCCTGGCCGCCTCGACGTACGCCGAGCGGCTGCCCGAGGATCTGTCCGGCCGCCAGTGCTACGTGCTCGACCCGATGCTGGCCACCGGCGGCACCCTGGCCGCGGCGATCCGGTTCCTGGTCGATCGCGGCGCCGACCACATCACCGCGATCTGCCTGCTCGCGGCCCCCGAGGGCGTCGAGCGGATCGAGGCCGAACTGGCCGACCTGCACGTCCCGGTCAATCTGGTGATCGCCGGCATGGACTCACACCTGAACGAGAAGGGCTACATCGTTCCCGGCCTCGGCGACGCCGGCGACCGCCTGTACGGCGTCGCCCAATAGGCCGTACTGCTCACGAACCGGCGTCAGAAGGCGTACGGGTACGGCGACCAGTCGGCCGGGCGCTTCTCCAGGAACGAGTCGCGGCCCTCGGCGGCCTCGTCGGTGCCGTAGGCGAGCCGGGTCGCCTCGCCCGCGAAGATCTGCTGGCCGACCAGACCGTCGTCGATCAGGTTGAACGAGTACTTCAGCATCCGCTGCGCCGTCGGCGACTTCGCGCAGATCTTCCGGCCCCAGTCGAGCGCGACCGCCTCCAGCTCGGCGTGCGGCACGACCCGGTTCACCATGCCCATCCGGTAGGCGTCCTCCGCGGAGTACTCCTCACCCAGGAAGAAGATCTCCCGCGCGAACTTCTGCCCCACCTGCCGCGCCAGGTACGCCGACCCGAACCCACCGTCGAACGAGGCCACGTCCGCGTCGGTCTGCTTGAACCGCGCATGCTCGGCCGAAGCGATGGTCAGGTCGGCCACCACATGCAGACTGTGTCCACCACCTGCTGCCCAGCCCGGCACGACACAGATGACCACCTTCGACATGAACCGGATCAGCCGCTGCACCTCGAGAATGTGCAGCCGCCCCGCCTTCGCCGGATCGATCGTGTCCGCCGTCGTCCCCTCGGCGTACTTGTACCCGTCCTTGCCCCGGATCCGCTGGTCGCCACCAGAACAGAACGCCCAGCCCCCGTCACGCGGCGACGGCCCGTTGCCTGTCAGCAGCACACAACCCACATCGGTGGACATCCGGGCATGGTCGAGCACGCGGTACAGCTCGTCGACCGTCTGCGGCCGGAACGCGTTGCGCACCTCGGGCCGGTTGAAGGCGATCCGCACCACGCCCGCGTCGACAGCGCGGTGGTACGTGATGTCGGTCAGCTCGAAGCCGTCCACCTGCTTCCAGGCCGACGGGTCGAAGATCTCGGAAACCTGCACGGGCTCGGTCACAGGAGCGAGCCTATTTCAGCCCCGCGCGGTGCTCTCGCGCAGTACGACCTCGGCCCGGAAGGTCTCGGTCGTCGGCTCGCCACCTTCGACGGCCAGCTCCAGCGCGCGGCGGCCCATCTGCTCCAGCGGCAACCGCACGGTGGTCAGCCCCGGCCAGACGTCCCGCAGCGTGGCGATGTCGTCGAACCCGGCCACTGCCAGGTCGCCCGGCACGTCCACCCCACGCGCCCGCAGTGCCGACATCGCGCCGACCGCCATCACGTCGTTGACCGCGAAGAGGCAGTCCAGGTCCAGCTTCTGGTCCAGCAACTCCTCGGCTGCCGCATGTCCACCATCGCGGGTGAAGTCACCAGCCTGTACTGCGACCGGCTGCAGCCCTGACTCGGCAAGCCCAGCGATGAACCCTTCCCGCCGGTCGACAGCCGTCGCCAGCGCCTCGGGCCCGGCCAGTACGCCGAATTTGCGCAACCCGAGGCCGACCAGCGAGCGGGCCAGCTCGGCCGCACCCGCGCGGTTGTCGGGCTCGATCGTGTGCGCGGGCATCCCGGCCTGGCTGACCAGTGCCAGTCCCGCACCGGAGCCGAGGAAGTTCTCGATCTCGTGCTCGGTCCGGGCCAGCGCCTCGGCGTCGGTGCGGCGGCTGCCGATCATCACCGCGGCCCTGGCCCGCTGTGCCCGCAACGACGACAGGTAAGCAATCTCACGGTCGGCGTCACGGAACGTGCTGGCCATCATCACCAGCAGGCCGCGCTCGTCGGCGGCCCGCATCACGCCGTTCGCGATCGCCGCGAAGTACGGGTCCTCGATGTCGTGGACCAGGATGCCGACCACGTTCGTCGACGACTTGGCCAGCGCCTGCGCCTGCGCGTTCGGCGTGTAACCGAGCGCGGCCGCGGCGTCCCGGACGCGTTCCTGCAGCTCCGGGCGCGGTACGCGGTCCCCGCCGTTGAGCACGCGCGAAGCAGTCGCCACCGACACTCCCGCACGCTGGGCCACATCCAGCAATGTCACCGGTGCTCGCAGATTCACTGGTTACCCACCTTCCGTACCAGTCTCCCCCTGGGTGGCGGTCACACTATCGGACGCCGGGCCATGATCACCCAACGTAGCTGTGAACTGCCTGCGAAAATCGTCAGGACCTGGCTTTGCGCCGCCGGAATGACTAGCCTTCCCAGCCATGACGACCGTCAAAGCCAGGGTCGCGATCCTGGTCTCGTCCGCTGTGCTCTGCCTGGGAGCGTTCGCCGGTCCGGCCCACGCCGCCAGGATGCCCGACGCGCCCGGCGAACCGGTCTCCTCGAGCGCACCGGACGTGGCCGGTGTCCCCGCGCACGTCGACGCGCGCACGCACAGTACCCAGCCGGTCTACGACTATGCCGGCGCGATCCGCGAGTCCGTGTACGTCGACACCGACCTGGACACCGACTCCGACGGGCAGACCGACAAGATCGCGGTCGACATCGTGCGGCCGCGGGAGACGCAGGCCGCCGGCGTCCGGATCCCCGTCATCATGGACGCCTCGCCGTACTACTCCTGCTGTGGACGCGGCAACGAGGGCGAGAAGAAGACCTACGACGAGAACGGCGTCATCCAGAAGATGCCGTTGTACTACGACAACTACTTCGTCCCGCGCGGCTACGCGATGGTCGGCGTGGACGTGGTCGGCACCAGCCGTTCGGACGGTTGCGGCGACGTCGGCGGCAAGGACGAGATCGCCTCCGTCGTCGCCGTGATCGACTGGCTGAACGGACGCAACACCGCGCACACCCTCGACGGCAGCCCCGTCACGGCCGACTGGACCAACGGCAACGTCGGGATGATCGGCAAGTCGTACGACGGAACGCTCGCCAACGGCGTCGCCGCGACCGGCGTCCGGGGCCTGAAGACCATCGTGCCGATCTCGGCCATCTCCTCGTGGTACGACTACTCCCGCTCCGGCGGCGTGCCGTACTCGATCGACTACATGCCCTGGCTCGGCGGCTACGTCGGCCACGACACCCCGGCCTGTGACGCGGTCCGCGCGGATCTCGGCGAGCAGGACGACGACGAGACCGGCGACTACACCGCCTTCTGGGCCGAGCGGGACTACGTCAAGGACGCCCGCAAGGTGAAGGCTTCCGTGTTCATGACACACGGCCTGAGCGACTACAACGTGCAGACCAACCACTTCGCCCAGTGGTGGACGGCGCTCGGACAGAACAAGGTGCCGCGGAAGATCTGGCTCGGCCTGGAGGACCACGTCGACCCGTTCGAGTTCCGCCGTACCGAGTGGGTCGACGAGCTGCACAAGTGGTTCGACTACTGGCTGCAGGGCCTGCAGAACAACGTGATGCGCGAGCCGATGGCGACCGTCGAGGCCGCACCGGACGTCTGGCGGCAGTACCCGACCTGGCCGGCGGTGACGAAAGCCGTCCCGGTCCCGTTGGCCGAAGGCAAACTAGGTGCCCTGGGCAAGGGAACCGTCACGGTCACCGACGACCCGTCGCTGACCGAGGACACCATCGTGGCCACCCCCTCGGACGTGATCGCGGGCCGGCAGATGTTCCTGTCCGCCCCGCTGCCGGTCGCGATCCGGGTCAGCGGGACGCCGACGGTGACGCTGCGGATCAAGTCCGACTCCGCCACGACCCCCGTCACCGCCCGGCTGATCGAGTACGGCCAGGCCCAGCGGTACGCCGGTATCCGCCGGACCGGCACCGAGACCTGCGAGGGTGAGAACTCCACCTTCGACGACGCCTGTTACTTCACGGTCGAGAAGCAGACCGAGGAGAGCGACTTCGGCATCGTCAGCCGGGGCTGGATCGACGCCGCGCACAGCAGTTCGCTGAGCCGCCCGCAGCCGCTCACCCCCGGCCGCTGGACCACCGTCACGGTGCCGCTCCGGGCGCAGGACGAGGTGATCCCCAAGGGCCGGATCCTCGGCCTCGCCGTGACCTTGAGCGACACCGAATGGACCACCCCGAACGACACCGGTGCCAGCATCGACATCGACCTGGCCGGCAGCAGACTCAACCTCCCGGTGACCGCCGGCCACGTGGCCGCTCCTGGCAAGGTCACCCCGATCAAGGTCAAGATCACCAACCCGACCCAGCGCCCGGACCTGCACGACCACCTCGGCTGATCGCGAACTACCCCGCGACGAAGTGCATGGGGTCGCCGAAGCCGAGGTCGGTGATGCCGGCGGAGTAGAACGCGCCGACGAGCAGCGAGCGCCGGTGCGCGGCGAACGTGAGCACGTGCGCGACCATGCCGCCGTACGTGAAGACCCGCGGCGGTTCGCAGGTCGTGTCGACGAAGGTCTCGTCGAAGCGGCCTTCCTCGTTCAACCTGTTGACCAGGGCAACGAATCGCGAGCCGGCGTCGGCATGCCTGGTGCGCAGTTCGGCGATCGGGGTGATCACCTGCCGGCCGCAGTCCGGTACCTCGAACGGCCGGTCCTCGACCGAGGCCAGCCACATCTCCTCCTGCCAGACCAGCCGGTCCAGCAGGTAGCGGATCGACACGTCGTCGTCGATCCCCTCCACCGACAACTCGATGGGTTTGTCCAGTTCCTCCGCGGACAGCCGATCGCCGCGTTCGATCATCTCGCCGGTGAGCCACACGTGGTGCTCGACCATCCGGACCAGTACATCCATCCCTCTCGCCTCTTTCGTCGCGGGCAGGCGCAGGCCTGCCGGTGGCTGGAAATGAACCCCGCTCGGTGCCGTCAGGAAGAACCGCCGTGACGGCTCCCGCCGCCATTCCCGTGGCGGCATCCCGTACGCCCGGCTGAAGGCCCGCGTGAAGGCCTCGTGCGACCCGTAACCCGCGTCGATCGCGAGGTCGAGTACGCCGGAGTCCTCGGCGAGCAACCGGTACGCCGCCCGCTCGAGCAGCACCCGTCGCCGGAAGGCCGACGGCGACTCACCCGCCACCGCCGCGACCACCCGATCGAAATGTGAGCGCGACAGGTGCACCTGGCGAGCCAGGTCGTGGCCTGTCGTCTCGGGCTCGTCGAGGCTGTCGGCGACCGCGGTCACGAAGCCGGCGAACACGTCCGTGGAGTTCATGGCTCTACTGTGCCCGCCGATCCGGCGACCGGACTTGATCGATTTCGCTCTTTCCCCCGGTGCCGCCGCGCACCGGATTCAAACAGGATGGCGTAGTACTCCATGATGTGTAGTAGTGTGCTCGGCAGAGCACCGCGAGGCCCGGTCTGAGGGGTCCGGACCTTGCGGTGCACCACCGACTTCGAGGGGGTGATGGCGATGGACACCAGCCAGTTGCTCAAAGGCGTCCTGGACCTCGCCGTACTGGCCGTGCTGCGGGACACCGACGGCTACGGCTACGACGTACTGCGCCGCCTGCGGGCGGCCGGGCTCGAGGACGTCGCGGACGCCTCGGTGTACGGCACGCTCCGCCGGCTGTTCGCGGCCGGCGCCCTGACGTCGTACGTGCAACCCAGCGAGGAAGGCCCGCACCGCAAGTACTACGGGCTGAACAAGACCGGGCTCGATCTGCTCTCGGAGTCGACCAAGACCTGGCACCACTTCGCCGACACGATGTCGGTGCTGCTCCAAGAGGAGGCGGCGTGAACAGCACCCTGACCGGAGCGGTCGCGACCTATCTGGCCCAGGTCCGGGCCGAGCTGAGCGACCTGCCGCCGGGCGAGCTCGAGGACGTCCTCGACGACGTCGCCGGCCACCTCACGGAGGTCGCCGCCGAGGTGGGGCAGGTTCCCACGGCGACCGGCCTCCAGGAGCGCCTCGGCACTCCACGCCAGTACGCCGACGAGCTGCGAAGGGCGGCCGGCTACCCGCCGCCGAAGCGCGTCCCGGCCGACAATAAGGCAGCCGGCTCGGCGCTGCGCTGGGGACTGATAGCCAGCACGGTAGGCCCGTTCTTCCTGGTGATCGCGTTGCTGGGCCGTGGTCGTGACGTCACCGCGTTCTTCGGCCTGGTCGGGCTCACCGCCTTGGTCTTCAGCGCTCACCTCGGCGTCAAAGCGCTGCGCGGCCAGTCGCCCCGGATCGTCCTGGACACGCCGCGAGGCGCCAGCACGGCCGCCGCCATCCGCGAGTCCATCGACCAGATCCCGCCGAACGTCCGCCGCGAACTGGTGACCATCGGCCAGCCGGTCTGGTGGGTGGCGCGCGGCGCGGTCGGCGGCGCCTCGTTCTTCGCCTTCTTCGGCGCCAACGCCGTGACTGTCGTCGGCGCCCTGGCCGGCGCGGCCTTGTCGATCTGGGTCGGCCGCCGCACCCAGCAGGACGCCCGCTGGCTCTGGTACGTCGTACCGCTGAACCTCGTCGCCGCGATCATCGTGCCGGCCTGGCTCGCCGCCAGCTTCGTCGGTGGACCGAGCAGCATCTTCAACAACTACAACGACTATCGCGGCAGCAGTTCCAGCAGCTACAACCCGCCCAGTGGTCTCGTCCTGGACGGTGTCTCGGTCTCGAACATCTACCCGTTCGACGAGCAGGGCCGGCAGGTGCATGTCCGGCTCTACAACCAGGACGGTCAGCCGATCAACCTGGAACGGCAGGACTGCGCGATGCAGAGCAGCAACCGGCCGCAGAACGAGCTGAGCAACTTCTTCCCACTCGTCACGGTGCAGGACGACCCGAACGCGCCCGTCGACGCCGACGGCGTTCCCATCTGCAAGGACTCCGACAAGGCACCGTTCGTCCCGCCGCCGGCTCCCGCTACATCGGCAACGTCTTCGCCGACGCCGGTCAGCTCAGTGACGCCGACTCCCAGTGCTTCCGTGAAGCCGTCGGCCACCGCCAAGCCCGGCGCGACGTTGACGGTCCCGCCGACCCGGTAGGACGCAGCTGGGCTACAGATGCGCCGCGGCAACCCCGCGGTACTTGTAGCCCAGCTTCTCGTAGAGCGAGATCGCCGCCGCGTTGTGGTTGTGGACCATCAGTCCAGCCTGCCCGTACCGCTTGACCAGCTCGGCCGTGGCGAACGCGCACACCTGCCGCGACAGTCCCCGTCCTCGCGCCGACGGCTTGGTCGCGACCCCGGCCAGGAACCCGATCTCCGGCGCGCTCCAAGCGTCCGCCGCGATACTCAGCAATTCCCCGGTCTCCGAAGTCACCCCGGCCCACCGCCGGACGCCGGGCCGCCCCGGCCACGCGTACGAGTCGGGCGAGGCTTCCGCCAGTAGCTCCTCGACCCCGGCATCCGCGTCCAGCCAGGCCGCAGTGGTCACCACCGAAGGAGCGACCGTGGTGTGCATCCAGCCGAAGGCCGCCGCGAAGGTGAGCCCCGGCACTCTGTCCGCCAACTGCCGGATCAGCGCCTCGTCCCCGAACACCCGCAGACCGGCGTCTTCGCTCAGCACTTGCGCGACCAAGCCGGCCAGATCTTCCACCGGGCCGTGCACAGCCAGCCGGTCATGCATCGACAACTCTGGTGACGCCACGGCGACCGCGTCTCCGGCGGACCAGGCGCGAACGCGGCCTCCGAGCTCGCCTTGCCCACACCAAACGATCATCGGGTCCGCGCCGGCAATCCGGGCCAGCTCCGCTGTTGTTGACACTTCACGCACCGCGTCAGCTTAGACGGGCTTGCGAAGACCGACCGCGCCCGCCGGCACCTCGGCGTACGACGAGAGCGTGTAGCCGTTCTTCTGGTAGAAGGCGGTGTTCTTCTCGCTGCGGGCTCCGGTGAACAGGGTGATGGCGCTGACACCCGCGGGCGCCTGACTCTCGGCGTACGCGAGCAGGCGGCGACCCAGCCCGCTGTGCCGCTGGTCGGGAGCGACCATCAGCCGCCCGATATGCCACTTGTCGCCGTCGAGCTTCGCCCGCACCGAGCCGACGAGCCGCCCGTCGATCCGGACACACCAAGTCGCCCACTCCCGCAAGCCGGCCCGTACTTCGTGCTCCGGCTCCAGCAGGGCGGGCAGCTCAAGGGTGTCGTTGGCCAGCGCCTCATCGACCCAGCAGCATCGCTGCAAGACAAGGAGCTCAGGCGCATCAGCCAGCACCGCCGGAACGATCTCCTGATCGGCCCGGTACAGCGGACGCAGTACGTCGGCCACGTGGTCCAACTCGGTCAGCGCCTCCCGGGCGCGCGCTGCCAGCCGCTCGGTCTCGATCACCTTGCCGTCACTGAAAGCCTCGGCGATCCGCAGGAAGATGTCACCTCCGATCGACAACATCCGCAGCGAGGTCGCCACGCCACGAGCCATCTGTACGCCGCGCGTGCCGGCCGAGGTGTTGCCGTAACCGATGAACAGGCAGGGCTTCCAGGCCCACTCGGCGCTCAGGTAGTCGAAGGCGTTCTTCAGCGTCGCGGGCATCGCGAAGTTGTACTCGCTGGTGACGAACACGAGCGCGTCTGCCGCGCCGACCTGGCGGCTCCAGGCCTTCGTGTGCTCATGCACGTAGATCCCGGTCGACGGATGCTCGGGCTCGTCGAGGAAGGGCAGCCCGACCTCGGCCAGGTCGGCCACCTCGATCTCGACGCCGAGCTCCGCCGCCGTACCGGC
Source organism: Kribbella voronezhensis (assembly GCF_004365175.1). NCBI lineage: Bacteria > Bacillati > Actinomycetota > Actinomycetes > Propionibacteriales > Kribbellaceae > Kribbella > Kribbella voronezhensis. Next base: position 3,324,480 of record NZ_SOCE01000001.1, read on the forward strand.
TGTGGCGCGGACGAACCAGTCGGCCACCGCCGGCCCCAGTCGGCCGGGACGGGTGCTGGCGACCACGACGAGAATTTTCTTTGACATGTCAAAGAGGGTAGCGCTGTTCTTTGACATGTCAAAGAAGTAGGATCGCCGGTATGACGCGATGGCTGGCGGCCGACGAAGAGCGGGCCTGGCGGGCGATCCGGCGGCTGATCACCGTGCTGCCGTCGCGGCTGGCCCGGGACCTGAACCAGCTCGGCCTGTCGACCGCCGACTACGAAGTCCTCAGCACGCTGTCGGAGAAGCCCGGCCGGCGTTGGGGCCTGAAGGACTTCGCGGAGAAGATGCAGTGGTCCCGCAGCCGGCTGTCCCACCACGCGGCCCGGATGGAGGCCCGCGGGCTGATCGAGCGCGAGCCGGATCCGGCCGATGCCCGCGGCTCGATCTACCACCTGACCGACCAAGGCTTCGAGGTCCTCGCGCAGGCGGCTCCCGGGCACCTGGAGTCCGTCCGCGGGCGTTTCGTCGACCACCTCAGTCCGGAAGAACTGGCCGTTCTGGAGCGAGTGGCCACGCGGATCGCGGACCTACCGGACTAGCTGCCACCAGGTCAGGTGGGAGGCCGCGTCGGCCACCGGCTCGATGGTCTCCCAGGCCTCGACAACCAGCCCGTCGGCCAGGCGCAGGATGTCGACGACGACGATCTCCGGACCGCCGTCGGGGAGCCGCCGCCGGGTATGCATCACGACGTGGTCGTCGTCGGCGAGCAGGTGCAGGACCTCGACCTGCTGATCGGCCAGTGGCACGAGCGCGGCCTGGATCGAGGCGAGCCATTCGGACCTGGTCGAGTCGCGGTCCGGCCGGTGGTGGACGAAATCCCTGCTCAGCAAGGGTTCCAGGCCTTCGGTGCTGCCGGAGGTGAGCAGGCCGGCCAACGCCTGCTGGATGATGGTCTTGTTGTCTGTGGTCAGGTTCTCGATCGTCATGGCCGCAGTGTTTCCACCCCGGTACCGCCTTGTCGATGAAATCCGATTTCATCGCGGCCGGCCCGGCAGGCTGAGTAGTCTCGGCACCGTGCAGACGATCGGGGAGCTCCTGCGGCACTGGCGGCACCGCCGGCAACTCAGCCAGCTCGACCTCTCGATCGCCGCCGACGTCTCGGCCCGGCACGTCAGCCTGATCGAGACCGGGAAGTCCAGGCCGAGCGCCGAGATGATCCTCCGGCTCGCGGATCAGCTCGATGTGCCGCTGCGCGACCGCAACCGGCTCCTGGTCGCCGCGGGGTTCGCTCCCCGGTACGCCGAGCGGGCTCTCGACGGCGAGGCGATGGCCGCCGCCCGCGAGGCGATCCAGCGGGTGATCGAGGCCCACGAGCCCTACCCCGCGGTGGTTTTCGACCGTCGGTGGAACCTCGTGATGACCAATCGCGCGGTCGACCCGTTCCTCGCCACCGTCGACCCGGAACTACTGCGGCCACCGATGAACCTGGTCCGGCTGGCCCTGCACCCGCGCGGCTTCGCGCCACTGATCGCCAACCTCGCCGACGTACGATCGATGTTCCGGAACCGGATCAGGCGCCAGCTCGGCGCTGCCCCCGACGCAGAACTCACGACCCTCTACGAGGAACTGCTGGCCGCCGGTCCGGACGAGGCGAGCCATCCGGTCGAGTCCGAGATCATGATCCCGATGATCATCCGTCTCGACGGCCGGGAGCTGCGGTTGTTCTCGACCATCACCACGTTCGGCACACCACTGGACATCACCCTGGACGAGGTCGCCATCGAGTCCTACTACCCGGCCGACCCCGAAACCGCTGCCTACTTCCGCGGCTCTTAGCCCTCCGCGCGCTGGATGGCGTAGGGACTGAGGTGGTGGTAACCACGCACGGACACGCGGCGGAGCTTCCGAACCCGGTACGCCGGATGGCCGTCCAAGGCGGCCGCGAGCTCCCGATCCCCGAGCACCCGGCCCGGCTTGGCCTCCGAGGTCAACCGGGACGCGAGGTTGACCACTTCGCCGTAGACATCGCCGAGGCGGATCAGGATGCTCCCGTAGGCCAGGCCGATCCGCAGTTCCGGCATGTCCCCCGCCGCCGCGACCTTGTCCTGCAACGCCAGCGCGACCGCCGCCCCCTGCGCCGGCGTATCGGTCACGAACAGCACCTCGTCACCGATCGACTTGATCACCCGGCCCCCGTTGAGCGCGACCACGTCGGCCGCCATCCCCTCGAACCGCTCGATCAACTGCCCGAGCTCCACCTCGGACAGCCGCCGGGTCAGCCGGGTGTAGCTGACGATGTCGGCGAACCCGACCACCCGGACGCCGCGCGCCAGCTCGTCCGAACCGGCCACCGCCCGGCCGGCCGCGGCCGCCAGATGCCGCCGCCAGACGTAGGTCTGCAGCCGCTCCATTGCCGGTAGCAACAAAGAGGCGACCTCGATCGCCTCGTCCGGGCCCAGCTCCGAACCGGCCAGCAACTCCAGGAACATCGCGGACTGCCAGGACGCCAGCCGGGACTGGGTCTGGCCGAGCTTCCGCGCCAGCGACGACTCCACGGCAGGATCGATGAAGCCGTCGTCCTCCAGCGCCGCGACCAGCCGGAGCGCCTCCACATCGCCGTCGGTGAAGGCGATCTCGTGGTCCGGCACGGTCGCGAAGCCGAGCGCGTGCCACATCTTCTCGGCCCGCTCACTGGAGATCCCGGCCCGCGCGGACACCTCGGTCCGGGTGAACTTCCGCTCACCGCCGAGCAGCGCCTGCTCGAAGCGCAGTGCGGGGAAGTCAGGAGCTGGGTCTGTCACCGCGCCGCTCGGCGATCGTCGCGTCGATGGCGTCGCGGAAGTTCGGCAGCCGGTTGGTCAGGTCGTCGAACTTCTCCCGGGTGAAGTGCAGCAACTGCAACCGGCTCTTCGCCGTCACCGTTGCCGTCCGCAACCGGTTCTGCCGGACCGCGACCTCACCGGCGATGTCCCCCGGCCCGAGCTCGGCGATCTCCTCGCCCTTGACCCGGACCGCCGCCGTACCGCTGATGATCAGGTACGCCGCGTCGGGCGGCGTCTGCTCCAGGATCAGCGACCAGCCGGCCGGTACCGAGACCTCCTCACCGGCGCGGAAGATGTCCTTGATCTCCCGTCCGGACAGATCCGCGAACAGCGGCAGATCCCGCGGGGACGTCCTACCCAGTGCCACGTCGATCCTCCGAGCCCGCCGGCCGTACCCGGCGATCAGCCGATGTTTCCAGTCAGTAACTCTAACGCCCCACCCCTCCCGAGGTCACCGAACCCAGCAGATTCCGCCGCCCTGACCGAGCGAAGGCGGCGATCGGTCAGCCGGTCAGCGCGGAGGACCTGCCTCGATGCGGGTTCGGACCTGGTGCATCCGTTCCGGTGAGTGGTGTGGGAGGTCCCATCGCGTTTCGAGCCACCAGGTGGCGCCCGCGTCGGCCCACGGGGCAACCTGCTGTGCTGCGGCCTCGCGGTCGTCGGGCGGCGTTTCTCCCTCGGCGATGACGTCGAACCCGGGAGCCATGCCGTGCTCGGTCAGCCACGTACGCAGTACGCGCATCTCTTCCGGTGTGTCCGCGCCCGGCTGGAACTGGGGCAGTACGCCGTCACAGCGCAGCACCCGGCGCATCGACTTGGGTCGCGGCCACGCGCCGACGACCCAGAGTGGGATCCGTTCCTGCACCGGCCGTCCGACCTCGGCCAGGCCGTCCCGCTCACACGAGTAGTCGTAGTACACGCCGTGGTACTGCGAACGTCCGGCCCACAACTCGCGGATCAGGTCGATGCCCTCGTCGAGCATCGCGGCCCTGGTCCGCAGATCCAGCTCCTCACCGGTTCGCGGCATCTCGGCGTCGGTCGCACCGAGACCGACGGCCAGCGTCGCCCGGCCATCGGAGAGCTGATCGAGCGTGGCCACCTGGCTGGCCACCTTCCACGGCCGCCGCCACGGCAACGGCGTCAGCATCGTGCCGAGCCGGATCCGCGAAGTCCGGGCTGCCATCGCGCTCAGCAGTCCCCACGCATCGACCCCGTAGGCCGCCTCCCACACGAACACCCCGTCCCAGCCGGCCGCCTCGGCCGACACGGCCTGCTCGAGCTGCTCCCTCGCCGTACCCCCAGGCAGAATCACTCCGAATCGCATACCCCGTTTGTAACCCGCCCCTCGGACACTTTCGGCCGGAGCTCGGAGCAGCGGTGCCGAGGAGGCGCGCCGCGTTCGACGGTGCCGGTGGACGGCGCGTTCTAGCATCGGAAGCTCCGCACGGATTTCGGTGAGACCTAGCTCAGGGGTGGGCATGCGGGTTGCGATGGTGGGCATGGGGACCCGGGGTGACGCGCAGCCGATGGTGCTGCTGGCGGCCGAGCTGAAGCAGCGCGGGTACGACGTCGAGCTGGCGCTGAACACGGATCTGCGGTGGCTCGGCGAGCGGCTCGGCGTACCGACAAGCGATCTGGAGCTGAACGCGCGCGAGTTCATGGAGTCCGAGCAGGGCCGTAGCTGGCTCGCGTCCGGCGACATGGCGTCGTACGTGCGCTGGTTGCTCGACTACAAACGCCGGATCGCCGATCTCCTGCACGCCAAGCTAATCGAGCACGCCGAGCGTGCCGACGTGGTGATCTCCGGATCGGTGACCGAACTGGAGGCCGCCGTCATCGCCGAGGCCGCACAGGCGCAGTACGTCGCGGTGCACTACGCACCGATGCGCAGCAACAGTGCGTACCCGCACATGGTGGTGTCGCGCGAGGTCTTCTCGCCCGAGCGCAATCTGGAGACCTACGAGCAGGTGGAGAAGGGCAACTGGCCGGTCTTCGCGCCCTTCGTCAACGAGCTGCGCGCCAAGGTCGGCCTGGCGCCGACAACGCTCGGAACAGCGGCCCGACTGGAGCAGACCGGCTCACTCGAACTGCAGATCTACAGCCGGCACCTCGTCCCGGAGCTGACTGAATGGGGTCCGCGCCGCCCGATCACCGGCTTCCTCTGCCCCTCGGACGAGCAGCAGGCCGAACTCAACGGCACCGTGGATCCCGCACTCGACCGGTGGCTCGACGGCGGCGATCCGCCGGTGTACTTCGGCTTCGGCAGCATGCCCGTCCTGGATCCGCGGGCAGCACTGGTCTTGATCGACCAGGTCAGCAGCAAGCTCGGCGTCCGCGCTCTCGTCGGCGCCGGCTGGACCGACCTCGATCTCAGTACGACGGCCGGCGGGCGGGTTCGCGTGGTTGGCGAATTCGACCACGAGGCAGTACTCCCGCGGTGCCGCGCCGCCGTTCACCACGGCGGCGCGGGGACCACCGGCAGCTCGATCAGGGCCGGTCTCCCCACCGTGATCTGCGCCGTCTTCGCCGACCAGCCCTTCTGGGGTGCCCGGCTCGAGGCCCTCGGCGTCGGCACCACCCTCGCCTTCACCGACCTCTCCGCGGACACCCTGCTGGCCGCCCTGGAGCCCTTGCTCGCCGACGAACCAGCCGACAGAGCCCATCACCTCGCTGCGAAGCTCCGTTCCGAGTCCGGTGTCACCGCCGCGGCCGACGCCTTCGAACGAACCGTCAACGCCTGACCGGCGCCGGCGAACTCCGGCCATTCCGCAGCCGGCTCGTCGGCAGCCCAGAGCACATAGCCGTCCGGCCGTACGACGACCCGCGCCGCCTCCGCCCAGTCCGACAGCTCGAGCCGCAGGTGCCGCCCGGCTCGGAGCAGGTCCGCGACGCTCGTCGTACCGAGGTCGAGGTCAGGCATCCGCTGCCCGGTCAACGCATGCTCGCCGGGCAGCTCGTAGCGAACACCGAGCCCGGACACGAGGCCGGTCAGCCATTTGTTTGCCGAAGGCAACTGCATTAGTTCGACGAAGATCTCGCGCAGGCAGGCGACGTCGTCGTCGGGGACCATCAGAACGCCTTGTGCGCGGGTGTTCGCCAGCACGGCCGCACCGACCGGATGCCGCTCCGCGTGGTAACTGTCCAGCAGATCCACGCCGTCCTTCAGGTATGCCGCGAGTTTCCAGCCCAGGTTGAACGCGTCCTGCAGGCCAAGGTTCATCCCCTGCCCACCGGTCGGCGAGTGGATGTGCGCGGCGTCGCCCGCCAGGAACACCCGGCCCTTCCGATACTGCGCAGCCTGCCGAACCGCGTCGGTGAAGCGCGAACCCCAGCGGAGTTCCTGCAGCACCACCTCGTCGCCGTACCAGCCGGTCAGCGCCCGCGCCACCTCGTCGAAGGTGACCTCGCCGGTCAATCCCTGCTGATCGGGCCCGGTGAAGAGCGCACGGTAGACGCCGTCGCCCAGCGGCAGGATCGACATCACCGCGCCCTCGCGCGGCACGAGCGACGGCAACTCCCAGCCGCGGGGGCCGGGCCTGTTGTCCGCCACGACGACATCGGCGACCACCGCCGAGAACCGCCCGTCCCGGCCAGGAAAGGCGATCTCGCTCAGTTTCCGGACCGCACTCCGGCCCCCGTCGCACCCCACCACCCAGCCCGCGCGGATCGTCGTACCGCCGTCGAACTCCGCCAGTACGCCGTCGTCGTCCTGGGTCAGCCCGGTCAACGTCAACCCACGGGCGACCTGTACGCCGTACGTCGCGAGGTGCTGCTCCAGGTGCTCCTCGATGCGGGCCTGCGGAATCCCCAGCTGGCAAGGGAATCGCGTCTCCCAGCTCGCGTACTCCAGCGGAACCTCCAGCCCCGCGAAGTGACCGGCCGGAAGCCGCTCGACCACCTCGTCCAGGAGTTGCTCCAGCAACCCGCGCGAGTGCAGGATCTCCGCCGACCGCGGCTGGATCGTCAAGGCCTTCGACTGCCCGGAGCGCCGAAGCGCCTGGTCCACGACGATGATCGGCACTCCTGCGAGGGTGAGCTCGGCGGCGAGCAGCAATCCGGTCGGACCCGCGCCGACGATCAGGACGTCAGGATTCTTCATGCGAGCAGGTCGTTCTTCCTGGAGTAGACGATCATGAATCCGTAGAGGACCACGAAGAGCGCGATCCATTGCGCCGTCGTGACACCCGGCACCGCATCGAGCGGCAGCGTGTAGGCGATCACCACGCGCACCACGGCGTCGAGAACCAGCCCGACACCCCAGACCGCGGTGATCAGCCGGAGCCCGTACCGGAAGCGGGGCTCGGTGTCCCAGCGGCTCGCCCAGATCTCACCGCCACCCTTGCCCCGCTTGGCCTCGGCGATGCCGCGCCCGATCGAGAGCAGCAGCGGCTTGCCCGCGAGCAAGGTGCCGAGCATCCAGAACCCGCACAGCGCGGTGATCACACCGTCCTTGGCGAGCAGCATCCGCGGGCTGTCCATCGCCAGCGAAGCGATCGTCCCGAGGGCGAGCGCGCTGATCATGAAGATCGCCAGCCAGTCCACCTTGGCGCCTCTGACCAGCGAGTACGCCGTACGGACGACCGGGATCACCGAGCCCGTCAGGGTCGCTCCGACCACTCCCACACCGGCCCGGCGCAGGCCGTAGAAGATCAGCAGGGGCACGACAAGGTCGATCAGAACCGGGGCGAGCACGGCACCCCAGCGTGCCTTGGGTTTGTTGTCTGTCACGGCACTCATGGCTGCTCCGCCCGGGTGGCTCGATGGAAGGTCTCGGTCAGTTCGTCGGCGCACACCTGCGGATCGGCGCCGGCGACCAGTCGCCCGGCGACCGCGTCGATCGCGGCACGCAGAGCGGCAGCCATCAGCGTGGAGTCGAACGTCCGGAAGTCGCCCGACCGCTGGCCGTCGTCGAAGAGGCCTGCCAGCCGTGCGATCGCGCCGTCGCTCTCCTCCGACGGGACCGGCACCTGCCCGAACACGATCTGCTGGACCGCGCGGACGTGATCGGGCCGGCTGGCGATGAACTCGACGTTGGAGCGGATGTACGCCGCCAGTTTGGCCGCCGGACCGGCGGCCGCGTCGAGCGCCGGACGCATGAAGGCGCCCGCGTCGGTGGTGACGCGATGCAGCACTTCGGCGAGCAACTCGTCCTTGGAGGTGAAGTGGTACGAGATCAGCCGCTTGCTGCTGAGCCCGGCAACCTCGCAGATCGCGTCGTACGACGCGGCCGCGTAGCCACGCTCGGCCAGCACCGCAATGGTCGCCTCGACGATCTGGTCCCGACGGGCCGCCGTACTGCCGGCCCGGTCTCCGGCTTGTTTTATCCGCATGTGTAAAAGTTATCCGACTGTGTAACTCGCGTCAAGCGGCACCACCCGACGTGGAGGATCGGCCTGGATCGGCGGCGAACGGGGAGAGTCAGGCCGGTGGGCGGCGGGTGCGGCGGGTGCGGTGGTGGGAGGTGCGGGCGCGGCGGCGTACCGGGCGACGGGGGCCTACCAGGCGGGGACCGGCGAGGCGGTCCTCCAGGCGGCGGGCCTCGCGGCGGATCGGCTGGGCGACGTACTCGCCGAGGATGACGCCCGATGCGAGCGCGACACCGATGGCGACGGCGGTGGCGAGGCTGACGATGCCGGTCAGGTTGCCGTTGCTCATCACCTCGAACAACCCCTTGTAAATGGTCAGTCCAGGCAGCAGCGGCACCGTGCCGGAGACGACCACCACCAGGGGCGGTACGCCGAAGCGCCGACCCAGGGAGTACCCGCCGAGCCCGACCACGAAGGCCGCCGCGGCCGTCGACCAAGCGGGCCCGAACTGCGCCCGCGCCATCATCGTGAACACCAGTGATCCGGCCGCGCCCACGACGGCGACCGGTAGCAGCGACCGCAGCGGCGCGTACGAGGCGAACGCGAAGGCGACCGCCATCAACGCGCCGGAGCCGACCATGATCGGCAGGTTCGCGAGCTTGATCGTCTGCGCCTCGATCGCGACCGGCAGACCGAACCTGATCCCCAGCGCGAGGCCGAGACTGACGCCCGCGATGATCCCGCCGGTGAGCAGCATCGCCTCCAGACTGCGGGCCGCCGCGGTCACGTAGTACCCGGTGATCGCGTCCTGGACGGCACCGGTGAGGGCGATCCCGGCGAGCAGCATGATGATGCCTGCGGCAACTACCAGCGATGGCTTCACCGGCGCGTGGACGGCGTACAGGATCAACGCGACCGCGGTGGCGACGAAGGCGCCGGCGACCTGCTGGTAGAAGGCGGGCAGGCGCTGGCGGTTGAACCAGCGGTTGCTGAGTTCGATCAGGATCGCCGTGACGACGGCGACGAGGGTGATCAGCCAGCCGCCGCCGAGCAGCAGGGTCGCGCCGCCGGCCATCACACCCCAGGCGAGCACCGAGCTCCAGCGCGGGAACGGCGGACCGGCCGAGACCATCCGGGCGAGTTCACGACTGGCATCGGCGCGGGTCACCTCGCCGCGCGCGAGCCGCTGGACGAGCTGGTCGACGTCGGTCAGCCGGGAGAAGTCCTGACCCCGGTACCGGACCACCCGCATGTGTGTTTCCGGGGCGACGTCGGGCGCCGCCTGGTAGGAGATGGCGATCGAGGTGAACGTGATGTCCACCTCACACCCGCGCAGTCCACAGGCAGCGGTCACGGACAGGATCGTCGCCGTCGCATCGGCCGTCCCCGCACCGCTCGACAACACCACCTCACCGATCCGCAACGCCAGATCGAGCGTCCGGTACAACTCCCGCTGCCCATCCCGATCCCGATCATCCCGCCGCCGCCCGAACCCAACCCCCCGCCGCTCAGCAGTGTCTTCTGCCACCCCGCGATCCGCGTTCCCCTCGTCCCCACCGCCCGCACCATCCATCGAGCGCCGCCCGGCGACTTCCCCGACACCGCGGTCCGGGTTCCGCTCATCCCCACCATCCATCGAACGCCGCCCGGCGACTTCCCCGACACCGCGGTCCGCCTTCTGCTCGCCACCACCGACCGCACCATCCAGCGGCCGCCGCCCGGCGACTTCGCCTTCTGCTGCGGCAGGCTCGCCTTTCCTCGCCGCGTCTGCGTCCTCCCGCCGGCGCGCTTGCGTGCCTTGACTGGACGTGCGGGGGTGGCGCGGCTGGTTGGCTGCGATGGGGAGCTCGTTCAGTCGGGGGTGGTCGGTCGGCGAGTCGGGGGCCTCGGGCACCGGGCTCCTTTCGTTGATGGCAACGACGCTAACGCCCGCCGGTACGCCGTACCGCATCCGCCTGCCCACCCCACCGGGTGCAACCGCTTTCCGCCAGCGATTCCCGACAGGTTGACTCGTCGTGACCGCCCACCTAAGGTTGCCCACACAAGCCTTGGAAAGCCCTTTCCCAGGCGTCGGCCGGACCAGGAGGCGACCATGTGCGAGTACGGCCCACCCGCCGCCGCCCTGCCCGGCGGCATCGGCATCTCGCTGCTCAAGGTCTACGACATCGAGGCCCCGGACGGCCTGGTCGGCGGTACGCCGCACGTCCACCTCGCCTGCTCCGAGGGGTACTACGTGATCGCGGGCTCCGGCGCGGTCCAGACGCTCAACCCGAAGGGCTTCACCGAGACCCCGCTCCAGGCCGGCACCGTCGTCTGGTTCGACCCGGGCACGATCCACCGGCTGGTCAACAACGGCGGCCTCCAGATCCTCACCCTGATGTCCAACTCCGGCCTCCCCGAAGCGGGCGACGCCGTACTGACTCTCCCGCCCGAGCACCTCACCGACCGCGACACCTACCTCAAAGCGACCACGCTGACCGGCGAGGGCGAGGCCCGGACCCCCTCCGCGATGGCCCGGCGCAACCTGGCGCTAGAGGGCTTCGCCGTACTGCGAACCGCGTACGACGCCGAGGGTCCGTCCGCCCTCGACCCGTTCTACGAGGCCGCGATCGGCATCGTCCGTCCGCAACTCGCGGACTGGCGGCGGCGCTGGGAGCAGGGCGCTCGCCGCCTCGCCGACGAGACCGGTGCCGCCCTCGACGCACTGGAGACCGGCCAAGCGCCGTACCTGCGGACCGCCGAGCTCCACCAACTCCCAGCACCGACCGAGCTGGGCCGGCACGGCATGTGCGGCCGGCTCGATGTCTACGACCTGAACACCTGATCCCGCGAACCGCCCGATAGAGACCAGCGCAGACGAAGCGCCGAAGAGAGGTAGCACAGTGAACGATCGACGCATCGGCATCGTGATGAACGGCGTCACCGGCCGGATGGGTCTGCGCCAGCACCTGGAGCGCTCCATCGTGGCGATCCGCGAGCAGGGCGGCATCCCGGCCGCCGACGGGACGATGATCATCCCCGAGCCGATCCTGGTCGGCCGCAACGAGCTCAAGCTCAAGAACATCGCGGACACCTACGGCCTGACCCGGTGGACGACGGACCTGTCCGAGGCGCTGGCCGAGCCGGACGTCGAGATCTACTTCGACTCGCAGCTGACCCAACTGCGGGAGAAGGGCGTCCGCGCCGCGGTCGAGGCAGGGAAGGCGATCTACTGCGAGAAGCCGATCGCGGAGGGTCTGGACGCTGCGGTCGACCTCGCCCGGCTCGTCCGGGACTCCGGGCTGAAGAACGGCGTCGTCCAGGACAAGCTCTCGCTGCCCGGCCTGCGCAAGCTCAAGCGGCTCGTCGACGGCGGCTTCTTCGGTGAGATCCTGTCGGTGCGCGGCGAGTTCGGTTACTGGGTGTTCGAGGGCGACTGGCAGGAAGCGCAGCGGCCGGCCTGGAACTACAAGGCCGAGGAGGGCGGCGGCATCGTCGTCGACATGTTCTGCCACTGGCGGTACGTGCTCGACCAGATCTTCGCCCCGGTCAAGTCGGTCTACTGCCAGGGCGCGACCCACATCCCGACCCGGTACGACGAGCAGGGGCAGCCTTACACCGCGACGGCCGAGGACGCGGCGTACGGCGTCTTCGAGCTCGAGGGCGGCATCATCGCGCAGCTCAACTCGTCCTGGACCACGCGCGTGTTCCGGGACGAACTGGTCGAGTTCCAGGTCGACGGGACCGAAGGCAGTGCGGTCGCCGGGCTGCGGAACTGCCGCGCCCAGCACCGCTCGGCGACGCCGAAGCCGGTGTGGAATCCCGATCTGCCGGCGGCGTACTCGTTCCGCGACCAGTGGTCGGAGGTGCCGGACAACGAGGTGTTCGACAACGGGTTCAAGGTGCAGTGGGAGATGTTCCTGCGGCATGTCGTCGACGACGCGCCGTTCACCTGGGACTTCGTCGAGGGCGCCAAGGGCGTGCAGCTCGCCGAGCTGGGTCTGCAGTCGTGGCGCGAAGGCCGCAAGCTGGAGGTCCCGGCGCTCGACATCGAGACGCGGGCATGAGCCTGTCGCTGCGGCTGCCCCGCGACGGCGGCCTCGAGACCTACGAACTGACCGGTACGCCGGTTGCCCAGGGCACCTATGAGCCGGCCCGCAGCCGACTCGCGTTCGCCGCGGCGCACGTGGTCGCCGACCCGCTCGGCGACAACTCGCCAGGCGCTCCCGCGGCGATCGACTGGGAGCACACCCTCGACTTCCGCCGGCACCTGTGGTCGCTCGGCCTGTCGGTCGCCGAAGCCATGGACACCGCCCAGCGAGGCATGGGCCTGGACTGGCCGGCCACCCAAGAACTCATTCGCCGCTCCGCGGCGGAAGCACCTGCTCGCTCCTCCGTCGCGGGAACTGAGGGGAGCTCCGCCGACGCGGGAAGCGCCGCGGGCGCGGGGAGCGCCGCAGGCGCCGGGGTTTTGGAGAAGCGGATTGCAGTGGGGGTTGGGACGGACCAACTGGCGCCCGGGGTGCATCCGCTGGATGCGGTGATCGCCGCGTACGAAGAGCAACTGGCATTGGCCGAGGAAGTCGGTGCTCAGCCGATTCTGATGGCCAGCAGGGCGTTGTGTGCCGCGGCTACTTCTCCGGACGACTACCGGAAGGTCTACGACCGGTTGCTGGGGCAGTCGTCCCGGCCGGTGATTCTGCACTGGCTCGGGTCGATGTTCGATCCGGCGCTGGAGGGCTACTGGGGTGGCGATTCGCTCGACACCGCGGCCGATGTCGTCGTCGAGCTGATCAACGAGAACGTGGCGCACGTCGACGGCATCAAGGTTTCGTTGCTCGATGCAAGCAAAGAGATTGCCTTGCGCAAGCGACTTCCCGACGGCGTACGGCTCTACACCGGTGACGACTTCAACTACCCGGAGCTGATCCAGGGCGACGGCGACCGGCACAGCGACGCGCTGCTCGGGATCTTCGCGGCGATCGCTCCCGCCGCCGCGGCAGCGTTGAAGGCGCTCGACGAGGGCGACGTCACGGCGTACGGGCAGATTTTCGCCCCGACGGTCCCGCTGGCCCGGCAGATCTTCTCGGCGCCGACGTACTACTACAAGACCGGAATCGCCTTCCTGGCCTGGCTGAACGGGCATCAGCCCGGTTTCGGCATGGTCGGCGGACTGCAGACCGGCCGCTCGCTTCCGCACCTGGCCGAGACGTTCCGGCTGGCCGACGCGGCCGGCGTACTGACGTCGCCCGAGCTGGCCGTGGATCGCTTCCGCAAGCTGCTCATCGTGGGTGGGGTCGACGCGTGAATCGCTACAGCCTCAACCAGGCAACCACGAAGTACTGGTCGTTGGAGGACGTCGTGGCGGCCAGTGCCAAGGCCGACCTGTCCTGGATCGGCCTGTGGCGCGAACCGGTGCAGGAATACGGCGTGGAGCGGTCGACGAAGCTGGTCACCGACGCCGGGCTACGCGTTTCCTCCTTGTGCAGAAGCGGTTTCTTCACCTCTACCGATGCTGCCGAGCGTCAGGCCAAGATCGAGGACAACCGGCGCGCGATCGACGAAGCGGCTGCCCTCGGCACCGACGTGCTGATCCTGGTCAGCGGCGGATTGCCTTCCGGCTCGCGCGATCTCGACGGCGCCCGGGCGATGGTCCGCGACGGCATCGCCGAGCTCGCGCCGTACGCGCAGGAAGCCGGAGTCAGGCTTGCCATCGAGCCGCTGCATCCGATGTTCTGCTCGGACCGCTGCGTGGTGTCGTCGCTCGGTGGCGCCCTCGACCTGGCCGAGCAGTTCCCGGTCGAGCAGGTCGGTGTGGTCGTCGACGCGTATCACCTGTGGTGGGACGCCGACGTCTACCGGCAGATCGAGCGCGCCGGCGCCCGGATCTGCTCGTACCAGGTGAGTGACTGGGTCGTCCCGCTGCCCGCCGACACCCTGCTCGGCCGCGGCATGATGGGTGACGGCTCGATCGAGCTGCGCAGACTCCGTGAGGCGTGCGACGCGGCCGGGTACGACGGGCCGGTCGAGGTCGAGATCTTCAACCAGGACCTGTGGAACGCACCCGGCCAGGAAGTCTTCGACCTGGCCCTGGCCCGGTACGGCGAACACGTCGCCTGAGCCGGTCGGTGCCGGGTGCCCTGAGTTGCCCGAAGCAACGATGCTCTCTCTCGAAGGAGACTGACTCCCCATGAGCGACCGGACCATCCCCGCCGACGGCATCGGCATGCATCTCTACACGATGCGCGAGGCTCTTGCCGACGACTATGCGGGCACCCTCAAGCGGCTGGCGGAGATCGGCTACCGGACGGTCGGGGTGAGCGGCCGGTTCGGTCACTCGGCCGCGGAGATCCGTTCCTTCGCGGACGACGCCGGCTTGCGGATCGTGCTCGAGCACGTCGGATACAACCGGCTCGCCGACGATTGGGACGGCGCGCTGGCCGACGTACAGGCTCTGGGCGGGAAGTGGATCGTCGTGCCCTCGCTGCCGACGGAGCTGCACACGCCCGAGGGGTTCCGGGAGGCGGCGGCCGCCTTCACCGTGGCGGGACGCGCCGCGCGGGAGGCCGGGCTGCAGTTGCTCTTCCACAACCACGGGCACGACTTCGCCGAGGTCGACGGACAGGTGCTGTTCGACATCCTGCTCGACGAGGTGGAGCCTGAACTGCTCGGTTTCGAGCTGGACCTCTACTGGGTGGTCAACGGCGGTAAGGATCCGGTTGACTACTTCCGGGACCACCCCGGCCGCTTCCCTGCGCTGCACGTCAAGGACATGGCCGCGGACGGCTCCTTCGAAGACGTCGGTGCCGGCCGGCTGGACTTTCCGGCGATGTTCGCCCTGGCCGAACGGGGTGGAGTCGAGCAGTGGCTGGTGGAGCACGACGCCCCGGCGGACCCTTGGGTCACTGCCGCGAGGAGCTATCGATCACTGGCCGAAATGAGGTACTGAGCGTCGCCGGCGGCGGGTTTGGCCTATTGTCGTCACTGACAGCAGGTGAACGGTTGCCGTCCGGCGTCGTACGGCCGCGCACCGGCGTGTCGGGAAGCGTTGTCCGTTCCCGCGGATCTGTCACTCTGTAAGGGGCCCTCCCACGGCGGGGTCCCGTGAGGCCGCCGATGCCGTGACGCCGGAGAGATCACACGTGCAGAACGAGCCCACTGTGCGGATGACGGCTGTACGCCGTCTGTACGAGGTGAGCGCCCGGATGGGCGCCGGGCGAAGCCTGGCCGAAACCCTGCAGGCAGTGGTCGACGGTGTCGTGGACGGTCTCGGCTTCGGGATCGCCGTGCTGAACCTGCGACACCCCGACGGCAAGTTCGAGGTGATCGCGGTCGCCGGGTCACCCGAGGCCAAGAAGGCGCTGCTGGGTACGGTCAGCGCGGCCGACATCTTCGACGCCGAGTTCGACATCGCGGACAAGTGGGGCGGGCTCCGGTTCGTCCCGCACGAGCGGTTGCCGGAGGGCGAGGTGATCGGCTGGGTGCCGGAGATCCCGGTGCCGACCGACCCCGACGCGTGGCATCCGCTGGACGCGTTGTTCGCACCGCTGCACTCGCCCGACGGCGAACTGGTCGGGATGTTGTCGGTGGACCTGCCGGAGGACCAGCGCAGGCCTGGACAGATCCATCGCGAACTGCTCGAGATCTTCGCCACCCAGGCCGGACTGGCGATCGACAAGGCCCGGCTGACCGACCAGTTGCTGGCCGAGAAGGCCCGGCTGGAAGCCAGCGAGACGACCTTCCGGCTGGTCTTCGAAGGGGCCGGCAACGGGATGGCCACGATCGCCTTCGACGGACCGGAGTCGGGCCGCATCCTGCGGGTCAACCACGCGTTCTGCCGGATCACCGGCTACACCCCGAACCAGCTGATCGGCACCGTCCTGGTCGACTACCTGCGCGAGGAGGACGCCGGCCAGACCAGTCGCGAGATCGAACTGCTCAGCGCCGGTCACGGACCGTACCGGTTCGAGCGGACGTTCCGGCGTACGGACGGCAACGACATCTGGCTCGGTGGCACCGCCGCGATCGTTGACCAAGGCAAGGATCAGCCGCGGATCGTGCTGATCCAGATCGACGACGTGACAGCCCGCAAGGACGCCGAACGCGAACTGCAGCACCACGCGGCCCACGATCCACTCACCGGCCTGCCGAACCGGCGACTCCTGCAGCACCGGTTCAACTCGGCACTGCAGCGATCGCGGCAGACCGGACGGCGCGGAGTGCTGCTCTTCTGCGATCTCAACCATTTCAAGCAGGTCAACGACAAGTACGGCCACGAGGCCGGCGACCGGGCTCTGCGGGAGATCGCGGATCGCCTACTCACCGAAGTACGGCACGGTGACACGGTGGCCCGCCTCGGCGGCGACGAGTTCGCCATCCTCGCCGAAGACATCGACGGCGACGACCTCGACGTCCTGATGCGCCGCATCGACGAGTCCATCAGCAAACCCCTCGACGGCATCGACGTCCCCGTCACCGCCAGCATCGGCACCGCCGTCGTCAGCCCCTACGCCTCCGACCTCAACGAACTCCTCCGCACCGCCGACAACGCCATGTACGAAGCCAAACGCCACCGCAGCCACTGAACACAAGAACCCCGCCCACGCATGGGTCAAGGCGGCGTGGGACACGGAGGTCACCCGGTCTCGGCCGACGTGTCGTCAGAACAACCAGCGCTGCATTCAGCCGATCATGGTGGTAGCCGTGGTGTACCAGGTGCTCGAACTGGCCGACTTCATTCCGGTGGAGGCGTACAGGATCGTGCGGTGGCTCGTCCCGGCCGCGCCGTCCAGGGAGGTATAGGCGAAGCTCGAGGAGTAGTACTTCACCGTCTCGGTCAGCGACGCGCTCTTGGTGCTGAACTTGCCTGACGACTTGGTGAGTACTTCTACGTGCAGCTTGACGACGTTGTTGTTGCCGACCGTGTTGCCGGTCTTCTTCAGGTAGGTGCACCATTTGTTGCTGCTGGCACCGGTCTTGCGCATCGTGCGGAGTTCGCCGATCTTGTTGCCGAAGCCGTCCTTGCGCAGGTCGACCACCTGCACGACCTTCTTGTAGCCCAGCGCCTCGCAGGCCTGCGCGTACTTGACCGGACCACCCGCAGCCTCCGCCGGAAGCGCGTTGACCGACAACAACCCGACAGGCAGCGCGAACGCGCCGAGCGCAACCAAGATCTTCTTCGTCATCATGACCCCACCCTAGTGTCGGAAGAGTCCTACTCAGGATCCAAGAGTGGTGAGGGCTTCGTCGGTGAGGCGGTAGGTGGTCCATTCTTCTTGGGGGCGGGCGCCCAGGGACTTGTAGAAGTCGAGGGCGGGGGTGTTCCAGTTGAGGACGGACCATTCGAGGCGTTCGTAGTTGTTGGTGACGCATTCCTGGGCGAGGGCGGTGAGGAGGGCCTTGCCGAGGCCGGAGCCGCGGTGTTGTGGGCTGACGAAGAGGTCTTCCAGGTAAATGCCGTGGACGCCGCGCCAAGTGGAGAAGTTGAGGAACCAGAGCGCGCAGCCGACCACCTCGCCTTCGGGTTCGGCCGCGGCGACGTGGCAGAAGACGGCGGGGGTCGGACCGAAGAGGGCAGTCTCCAGTTGGCTGGCCGTCAGCCGGCACTCGTCCGGTGCCCGCTCGTACTCAGCCAGTGCGTACACAAGATCCACGATCGCCGGTACGTCGGTCGGCCGGGCGCGGCGGATTCGGTCGTCGGTTTGCATGGCCTCATCCTGCCCGGTCACCGATTGCCGGGGATTCATCCGCGGGTGGAACTCGTTTACCGCGGTGTTCACCTTGTGACTCGAGGCTGAGGGTCCGATCCGCTCACCGCAGGGTTCCCCATGCCTGTTTCACGTCGTCGGTTCATTGGTTTCGGAGGCGCCGGTACTGCGGCGGTGCTGCTCGGGACCGGTGTCTGGGACGCCTCGACCACGTATGCCGCCCCGGCCGGCACCGGCAATCCGTTCACGCTGGGCGTCGCGTCCGGCGATCCGCAGTACAGCAGTGTCGTGCTGTGGACGCGGCTGGCTTTCGACCCGTACGCCGTCGACGGTCGCGGCGGGATGCCTGCCAAGCCGGTGCGGGTGGAGTACGAGGTCGCTCGCGACGAGCAGTTCCGGCACATCGTTCGCCGGTCGAGTGTCGTCGCGACGCCTGAGCTCGGCCACTCCGTCCACCCCGAGGTCAACGGGGCTGCCGGACCATGAGTACTACTACCGCTTCCGCACGGGCGGTGAGGTCTCGGCTGTCGGGCGTACCCGAACCACGCCGCATCCGTTCAGCTCACCCCGTGAACTGCGCTTCGCGTTCGCCTCGTGCAACGCCTGGCAGGACGGGTACTTCACGGCGTACCAGCACATGGCCGACGAGGACCTCGACCTGGTCGTGCATCTCGGCGACTACCTCTACGAGTCCGGTGTGAAGACCAACAAGCGCGGTGTCGTGACGGACCCACGATTCCACACGGAGACCTTCGACCTGGCGCGCTACCGGCTGCAGTACTCCCTCTACAAGACCGAGGCGCCCCTGCAAGCCGCGCACGCCGCGCACCCGTGGATCCACACCTTCGACGACCACGAGGTGGAGAACAACTGGGCCGGCGACCTGTCACAGGCCGATACCGAGCCGGACCAGGACCCCGTCGTCTTCCGCACGCGCCGGGCCCAGGCGTTCCAGGCGATGTACGAGAACCTGCCGCTGCGGCACGCGCAGATGCCCTCGGGGCCGGACATCCGGTACCACCGGCGTCTCCCCTACGGCCGCCTGGCCGACTTCACCATTCTCGACACCCGCCAGTACCGCTCGGACCAGCCCTGCGGTGACGGCGACTCGTCGACCTGCGACGACCGGTTCGACCCGGACAACACGATGCTCGGCGGCAAGCAGCGCGAGTGGTTGCTGAACGGCTTCCGTACGTCGAACGCCCGCTGGCAGGTGATCGGCAATCAGACCCCGATGGGACAGACCGACTGGACGCCGGGCCCGGAAACCCATGTCTGGCTGGATCCCTGGGACGGATATGTTGCCGAGCGCAACAAGGTGCTCGCGGCGGCGCAGGACAGCGGCGTCCGCAATCTCGTCGTCATCACCGGCGACCGGCACCAGAACTACGCCCTCGAGCTCAAGCGCGATTTCGCCGATCCCGCTTCACCCACGGTCGGCACCGAGTTCGTCGGTACGTCGATCACCAGCGGCGGCGACGGCGCGGACACCACCGACCAGGGTCAGCAGTTCCTCGCCGCCAATCCGCACCTCAAGTTCTTCAACTCCCAGCGCGGCTACGTCCGCGTCACCGCCGACAAGCACCAGTGGCGATCGGACTTCCGCGTCCTCCCCTACGTCAGCAAGCCGAACGCCCCGATCACCACTCGCGCCAGCTACCCAGCTACGTGGTCGAAGATCGCGAACCGCACGTTCAGCTGGACTGAGATTTCGCGGAAACACCGACAGGGGGTTGTCGCGGCGGTCGCCGAGAGTTGAGGAGTCGGGACAACCCCCGGCGCGAAACGGAGAGGGATGAAATGCCTGTAGTGAACAGCATTGCCTGGTTCGAGATCGGCACCGACGACCCGGCGGCCGCCGAGCGGTTCTACGGTGACGTGTTCGGCTGGAAGGTTGCCCACGACGACACGGTGAGCAGCGACCCGGCGTACCAGTTCTTCGTCACCGGCGACGGCGAAGGGATGCGCGGTGGACTCTTCGCGACCCAGGGCGAGCTGGCCAACTACGCGGTCTTCACCGTCCTGGTCGACGACGTCGATGCGGCCTGCCGCAAGACCGAGGCTGCCGGCGGCAAGATCCAGCGGGGGCCGCAAGTCAATACCGCCGGAGTGAGGTTCGCGCACCTGCTCGATCCGGCCGGCAACCAGTTCTCGGTGTTCACCCCGCCGGTCAGGCCAGCACCAGCCGGCTGATCTTCCCGTCAGGGATGTCGAGGTCCTCTCGGCGCAGCGAACGCGGCGCGGGTGTTTCGGCGGTGACCGTGACGGAGGTGATGCGGTCGGTCCGGAAGACCCGCACGGCATCCCGGCGCCGGCACCAGGCGATCAGGTACCACTGGGCGGCCTTGCCGACATAGCCGAGCGGCTCGATCTCGCGGGTCGTCACGGCACCGGCGCGATCGGCGTACGCGATGCGCAGGACGCGGCGGGTGGAGAGTGCGTCAGCCACCAGCCGCGGTACTGCGGTCACGGGCTCTGCCTCGTCGGCAAAGAGGTGCACGCGCTCCGCCAGCTCGTGCGCCGCCGCGGCGTCGTCGGTCTGCATCGCGGCGACGAGCTTGCGCAGCGCCGAACCCGCCACCGAGCTGAACGGAGTACCGCCGAGCCGGCGCAGCCCCAGGGCCAGCGCGACGGCTTCGCCCGGCGTCAGGTTCACCGGCGGCAGCGTGCGCGCCTTGTCGAGGCAATAGCCGCCGGTGCGGCCCGCCTCGGCGTAGATCGGGACGCCCGACTGCTGCAGAGCGCTGATGTCCCGCTCGATCGTGCGCACGCTGACCTCGAAGCGCTCAGCCAGCCGTCGCGCGCTCCGCGCCCGGGGCGCGACCGCCCGGAGCTCCTCCACCAGGGCGTAGAGCCGGTCCGTACGATTCACCCCCTCAAGCTAGTCAGCCCCACCGACAGTTTGAGCATTCAGCAAATGAGCTGCTGGCTCTCAGTGGTTTTTACTGTTGGAAAGCTGAGTCGCTGTGCGGGAGGTTGGGAGTATGGCTACTGATACCCCCATCACCCGCAGCATCGGCGACGTCCAGGTCAGCGCGATCGGGCTCGGCGGCATGCCGATGTCGATCGAGGGCCGGCCCGACGAAGCCCGGTCGATCGCGACCATCCACGCCGCCCTCGAGATCGGCATCACGCTGATCGACACGGCCGACGCGTACCACCTGGACTCCTCCGACATCGGCCACAACGAGACCCTGATCGCCAAGGCGCTCAGCTCGTACGGCGGCGACACGTCGGAGGTACTCGTCGCGACCAAGGGCGGCCACCTTCGCCCGGGCGGCGGCGCGTGGACCCAGGACGGCTCCCCGGAGCACCTGAAGCAGGCCGCCGAGGACTCGCTCAAGCGACTCGGGGTCGAGGCGATCGGGCTGTACCAGTTCCACCGGCCGGACCCGAAGACGCCGTACGAGGACTCGATCGGCGCGATCCGCGACCTGCTCGACGCGGGCAAGATCCGGATGGCCGGCATCTCCAACGCGAACCCGGACCAGATCCGGCAGGCGAACGAGATCCTCGGCGGCCGGCTGGTCTCCGTGCAGAACCAGTTCTCGCCGGCCTTCCGGTCGAGCGAGCCGGAACTCGAGCTGTGCGACGAGCTCGGCATCGCCTTCCTGCCCTGGTCACCGCTCGGCGGTATCTCGAAGGCGGGCGACCTCGGCAGCAAGCACCCGGCGTTCCACCAGCTGGCCGACGAGCTGGGCGTCAGCCCGCAGAAGCTCACGCTCGCCTGGATGCTCGCCAAGTCGCCGGTCGTCATCCCGATCCCCGGCGCCAGCCGCCCGGAGACCATCCGCGACTCCTACTCGGCGATCGACCTGACCCTCACCCCCGAGCAGGTCGCCACCCTCGACGCCTCCTGATCCCGGCGCCCCGCGGAATAGCGGCCGTACCGCGGGGCGTTGAGTCGGCCATGGAGGACATGCGCGCGTTGAGTTACGGAATCGGCCAGCAGTACTTCGACGAGCGGGACTACCGTGGCGCGATCCGGGCCCTGCTGCCCGTCGTCGAGGAGACCCCGGAAGACGTCGGCACCCGGCTGCTGCTGGCTCGCGCCTACTTTCACAGCGCCCTCCTCAAACCGGCCGCGGAGCACTTGCAAGAGGTCATCGACCGGGCGCCGACCGAGTCGTACGCCCACCTGATGATGGCGCGCACGCTCGAACGCCTCAGTCGCCCCGACGAGGCCGCGAAGCACCGCCGAATCGCCGCCGCTCTGACCGGCGACGACTCCCTGCTCGCTTCCCACAGCCTCCGCGCCCAGTCCTGATGCGGAGGCTCGGTGCAGTCCTGCGAGCGGGCGCGCCAGGCGGCGTACGGGAATGACACGCCGGGAAATGGCGTTCTGTCGAGCAAGGTAGTTAAATACTGAACTACCAAGACTTCGAGGAGTGCAGATGCAGTTCGGTGTGTTCACCGTCGGCGACGTGACCAAGGACCCGGTCAGCGGCCGGACCCTGAGCGAGGCCGAACGGATCCAGCAGATGGTGACGGTCGCCCTGAAGGCGGAGGAGGTCGGCCTCGACGTGTTCGCCACCGGCGAGCACCACAACCCGCCGTTCGTCCCGTCGTCCCCGACGACCCTGCTCGGCTTCATCGCCGCCAAGACCTCGAAGATCCTGCTCTCCACCTCGACCACGCTGATCACCACCAACGACCCGGTGAAGATCGCCGAGGACTACGCGATGCTGCAGCACCTGGCCGACGGCCGGGTCGACCTGATGATGGGCCGCGGCAACACCGGCCCGGTCTACCCGTGGTTCGGGCAGGACATCCGCGACGGCATCGCGCTCGCCGTCGAGAACTACGCGCTGCTGCGCCGGTTGTGGCGCGAGGACGTGGTCAGCTGGGAAGGCAAGTTCCGTACGCCGCTCGAAGGGTTCACCTCGACGCCGCGGCCGTTCGACGGCGTACCGCCGTTCGTCTGGCACGGCTCGATCCGCAGCCCGGAGATCGCCGAGCAGGCGGCGTACTACGGTGACGGGTTCTTCCACAACAACATCTTCTGGCCGGCGGAGCACACGGCCCGGCTGGTCAACTACTACCGCCAGCGCTTCGAGCACTACGGGCACGGCGCCGCGGACCAGGCGATCGTCGGGCTCGGCGGCCAGGTCTTCATGCGGAAGAACTCGCAGGACGCGCGCACGGAGTACAGGCCGTACTTCGACCACTCGCCGATCTACGGCGGCGGCCCGTCGATGGAGGACACGATGGAGCAGACGCCGCTGTCGGTCGGTTCGCCACAGGAGATCATCGAGCGCACCTTGACCTTCCGGGAGAAGTTCGGTGACTACCAGCGGCAGTTGTTCATCGCCGACCACGCCGGTCTGCCGTTGAAGACGGTGCTGGAGCAGATGGACATCCTCGGCGAAGAGGTCGTTCCCGTACTGCGTAAGGAATTCGACTCGTTGCGGCCGGCCCATGTTCCGGAGGCTCCGACACATGCTTCGCTGAAGGCGGCCGCCGAACGCGCCCGCGCTCTCGAGACCGTCAGCCCAGCGGTTGCCGGCATTGAGGAGACCAAGTGACGACCGAACGCACCATCGCCGTGGTGAGCGCCGGCCTGACGACCCCGTCGTCGACCCGGCTGCTCGCCGACCAGCTGACCGCCGCCGTCCGGGACAACCTGGACGGCCGCGGAACGCCGTACCAGGTCAGGGTTTTCGAACTGCGCGAGCTCGCGCACGACCTGACCAACAACCTGCTCACCGGCTTCCCGTCGAAGGAACTCGGTGAGGTGCTGGAGTACGTCGTACAGGCTGATGCGTTGATCGCGGTGACACCGACCTTCAGCGCGTCGTACAACGGGTTGTTCAAGATGTTCTTCGACGTACTCGACGACAAGGCCCTGGTCGGCAAGCCCGTCCTGATCGGCGCGACCGGGGGCACCGAGCGGCACTCGCTCGTCCTGGACTACGCGCTGCGCCCGCTTTTCGCTTATCTACAAGCGGTTGTGATGCCGACCGGCGTCTACGCCGCCTCCTCCGACTGGGGCCCCCACGCGGTAGCCCTTCGCGCCCGCGTCGAACGCGCCGCGACCGAACTGGTCGATGCCATCGGCAACGCTCGCCCGGTGCAGGTGGATCCGTATGCCAACCCGGTGCCTTTCGAAGACCTTCTGAACGGTTGAGGATGCACCGCTCCAGCGATTGATGGATGATCGCCGGGTGATCTCACGACAGCGACCACCCGGCGATGCGGACGAGCGCACCCATGCTGTGCGGCTGGCTGGACTGGCAACGCGCGACCGTCCGTCTCAAGTGCTCGGGCGTTTCTGACGAGGACGCTCGACGCGCGCTCCTCCCGTCGTCGCCCGCGATGACGATCGCGGGCCTGGTCTCGCACCTGCGCTGGGTCGAACACGGTTGGTTCGAGGCGGGCTTCCTCGGGCTCCCGAACCTGTCCCCGGCCGGCCCCGACGCCGAATGGCACGTTCCCGGCGTACCGCTGGCTCAACTCCTCGACGAGTACGACGCCCAGTGCGCCCGCTCCCGCGAGATCACCGCCACCCACCCGCTCGATCAACTGGAGGCCTGGGCACCCCCGGGCCTCGAACTGGTCTCCCTCCGCTGGATCGTCTCCCACCTCCTCGAGGAAACCGCCCGTCACCTCGGCCACCTGGACACCCTCCGAGAACTGACCGACGGCACCACCGGCTCCTGATGCCGGTTACGGCATGAGTTGCCCGCCGTTGACTTCTACGAGTTGACCGGTGACGTAGCTGCTCATGCGGTCCGAGGCCAGGTAGAGGATGGTGCCGACGCATTCGTGGGGCGTGCCCGTGCGGCCCATCGGGATGGTGGCGAGCATGGCGGCGAGTTGTTCCCGGCCGGTGTGGCGGTCGTGGAAGGGGGTGCCGATGACGCCTGGAGAGATCGCGTTGACGCGGATGCCTTCCGGGGCGAGTTCTTTGGCGAGGCCGCGGGTGAAGGTGCTCACGGCGCCCTTGCTGGTCGCATAGACGACCGAGCCGCCGCCTCCGCCGTGCCGGCCCGCGATCGAGGTGACGTTGACGATCACGCCGCCGCCCTGACCGCGGAACACCGGCACGATCCGGCGCGACATCGCGAACACCGAGGTCAGGTTGACGTCCATGATCCGGCGGAACTCGTCATCCGGTACGTCGACGACCGGCGACCGCTTGACCAGATCGCCGGCGTTGTTCACCAGTACGTCGATCCGCCCGTAGCGCGCCAGCACCTCGTCGACCAGCGCGTCCGCCGACGACGGCTCGGCGAGGTCAGCCTGATGAATCGAGCCGCGCCCACCCGCAGTACTGACGGCGTTCAGCGTGTGCTGCGCCCCGTCGGCGTTCTGGTGGTAGTGCAGCGCGACCACAGCGCCCGCCTCGGCGAACCCCACCGCGGCGGCCGCGCCGATCCCACTACTCGCTCCGGTGACAAGCACAACCTGATCCGTGAAGTCGAGAAAGCCCATACCCCCATCCTCTCCCAGCCCGCACGGACCAACGCCAGCCAGCACGCCGTACGGCGGGTCCTTGGTCAGCCGCGCCGGGGAAGGGTTTGGCGGGCAGGATGCGGCGGTAGATTCGATGGATGGGGTACGACGTGTCGACGCTGGAGCTGCGCCGGTGGCGGGTGGCCGATGCGTTGCGCCTGATGGCGGCGCACCAGGATCCGGACATGGTGAACCAGGGCGGCATCCGGGACCGGGCGACCGCGGTCGACTGGATCGGGCGGGTCGCCGATCTCGACAACGGTCACGTGTACGCCGTCGCGGACGCCGACGATCACCCCGTCGGGTGCGTCGCCGTGACGAACATCGACCGGCACCAGGTCGGCTGGACCTGGTACTGGACCATCGCCGACGTCCGCAGCCAGGGCGTCGCGCGGGACGCTCTCAGAGCTCTCGTCGACTGGGCTCACCACGAGGCCGGCCTCTACCGGCTCGAACTGGGGCACCGCCTCAACAACCCGGCTTCCTGCGGCGTGGCAACCAGCGCGGGCTTCCTCCGCGAGGGCGTCGAACGCGAACGCCTCAACTACGACGGCACCCGCTACGACGTAGAACGCCATGCCCGCCTGGTCACCGATCCCCTGGCGAAACCCCAACGCCCGGTGACCATCACCACCTGACGCCGTTCATCAACCGCAAACGTTTGCCGTCCTACGACGACGTCGGCGGCGCGTAGCTTCGCCAACGCTCCTCCAGGACGTAGCCGAGGGCTCGGTTGGCGCCGAGGCTGGCCTCGTTGATCCCGGCGCCCCCGGTGCCGAAGACCTGCACGCCTTCGGCCAGCAAGGCAAGAACTGACGCCGCCTTCACCGCCTGACCGATACCGCGACCGCGGTAGCCGCCGAGCACCGAGGTGAACCGTGTTTCCGCACGTTCCGGCAACACGGAAACTACCGTCGCCGCGACCAGCAAGGATCCGTCGAACGCACCGAAAACCCGGCCCCCGTCCGTCCAGATCGCCTCGATCCGGGCAAGGTCACCGACGACCCGGTGCGAGGCGGGTGTGTTCGGATAGTCCTTCTCGTTCGCCGTCTCCAGTACGAACAACGCTTCGGCGTACGACGAGTCGAGCTCGCGCACCACCAGCCCCGCGGCCGACGCACGCCGTACGGCGGATTGCAGCAACTCGCGATCCGGATTCCGCAACCGCGCGGCCCAGGACTCGCCCACGACCCGATACCCGGCCGTCTCCAGCGAGGCGATCCGCGGGTCGTCGTCACGCACGATCTCGACATCCATCCAGCGATCCTGCCGCACGGAAACCACCACGGAAACCGTATTTTCCGCTGCGCCGCCGTCAACGGGTGACTCCGGACCGCTGTCAACGGGTGGATCCGGGTCAACGCCGGCGGGTAGGCCCGACCGCCGTCAGCGGCAGGACCGGACCGTCGTCAGCGGGTGAGTAGTGCGAGGGTGGCCGGGCCCAGACGGAGTTCGCCGTCGTCGAGTGGCTCGCAGCGGACGCCGCCTCGGCCTCGTAGGCCCTTGAAGGCTCCGGGTGCCACCGCGACGTCCATCCAGGCGCACGGGTTGGCCGGTCGATGCGCCTGGAACCGGACGGCCCCGGAGCCGCTGTCCAGGCTGAAGATCGCGCCGTTCAGCCGGCTGCCGTCGGACCCGCGACGCGACGCCAGCTCGTCGACCGGAAACCCGCGCAGCGAGATGTTGCGCCGGGTCAGTTGCGGATCGGGCACCTCCAGCAGGCCGACCGAGGCGGCCAGATCGTCCAGCGCCTGCGCGTCGAACACGGTGACGGCGGCGCGGCGATGGACCGGACGGTTGTAGTACCGGTCGCCCACCAGCCCCAGACCAGCGCGGACGGTCACCATCTCGCGCGCGATCGGCTCCGGGTCCGGCTTGGGCCCGTCCGTCGGCCGCCCTTCGTACGCGTGCACCGGTGAGACGACCAACGCCACGATCTCGACCGGTACCTCCTCGATGCGCACCTTCCGAGCTTACTGAGCCTCACACGATCCGACGCCACACCGTTCTACCCAGGAGAGCACAACGACGGAGGAGATCCAGATGTACAACCGGCACGCGGTCGCGACCACGCAACTGGGCGACCTCACGCTCGTGGCCAAGGACGGCGCCCTGACCGGGGTCTACTTCCCGCACCACTGGGTCAAGCCCGACCGAACCACGCTCGGCGCCAAGGTCGAACTGGAAGACGACCTGCTGCTCGCCGAGGCCGCCCGCCAATTGGACCAGTATCTGGCCGGCGAGCGCGACGCGTTCGACCTCCCGATCCAGCTGGCCGGCGACGAGTTCCAGCAGCGGGTCTGGGCGATGCTCGACGAGATCCCGCGCGGCGAGACCACGACGTACGGGGACCTCGCGGAGCGGCTCGGCGACAAGGCGCTCGCGCAGCGCGTCGGCCAGGCGGTCGGGCACAACCCACTGTCGATCGTCGTCCCGTGTCACCGCGTGGTCGGCAAGGACGGCAAGCTCACCGGGTACGCCGGCGGCCTCAAGCGCAAGCAGTTCCTCCTCGACCTCGAAGAGCCCGCCGCGATCAAGGCCGAGCGACTGTTCTGAAGCGGTAGTGGTACCTGGAGACGGTCTCGAAGCCGAGCCGGGCGTAGAGGGCACGCGCGGGTTCGTTGCCGGCGACAACCTGGAGCCAGGCCCGGTCGAAACCGAGAGAGGTTGCTTCTAGCAACAATTCGCGCATCACGGCCAGCGCCCGGCCCTGCCGCCGGAAAGCCGGATCCACCACCACGCAGTACAAGCCCGCCCAGTCGTCGACCAACGCCAGCCGCGCGACCGCCGTCACCGTCCCCTGCTCGCGGATCGAGCCGTAGAGCGCACGTCCGCCGGTGAGGATCCCGCGTGCGATCGCCTTCGCGTCGTCGCCGCCATGCCCGTCCTCGCGCCACCACAGCTCGATCCAGTCGTCGTCAGGCGCCGGGGAAATATTCACTCGCCATTCATCGTCCGGGAGCAGTTCGAGGACCCGGCCGATCTCGGCCGTCTGCACCAGCGTCGGCGACCCCACCTCGTACCCGCGGGCGGCCAGCACCTCGTCCAGCCCCTCCGGACGCGAGGCCGGCCCGACCTGGAAGCGCGGCGCCAGCCCTTGGCTCAGGTAGTGGGTTTCCACCAAGGACAAGGCTTTCGGCAGATCTCCCGGGGCACCGAGCGGCAGCACCGAGTTCGCCCGCTGGGTGACACCGGCTGCTCGCCGGGCCACCCAGCCGTCGAAGTCCACCACATCCGCGACCGGCCAGGCGCGGTGCATCAACTCATCCATCCGAGCAGCAGTCGTCACCCTAGGATCTTAGAAGCACAGACTGAATTTTTGCAATACCTTGAATAATTATCCAAGCTTACGCAGCAGCGGCACGACATCCGCAGTGAACTGGGTGAGGAACCGCTCCTGATCGTGTCCAGGCCCGTGCACGACAAGGTGGTTGAACCCGGCGTCGAGGTACGGCTGCAGCTGCGCGAGCACCTCGTCGGGATCCGACGCGACGATCCAGCGCTTCGCCACCTGCTCGATCGGGAGTTCGTCGGCGAGGCGTTCCATCTCGGTCGCGCTGTCGACGCTGTGCTTCTGCTCGGGCGTGAGCGACAGCGGCGCCCAGAACCGGGTGTTCTCCAGCGCGAGCTCGGGCTCCCGGTCGTAGGAGAGCTTGACCTCGAGCATCCGGTCGACGTCCTCGAAGGACCGGCCCGCCTTCTCGGCACCCTCACGCACGGCCGGCATCAGCTTCTCGGTGTACAGGTCCATGCCCTTGCCCGACGTGGCGATGAACCCGTCGCCCACGCGTCCGGCGTACTTCGCGACCAGCGGCCCGCCTGCGGCGACGTACACCTGGACCGGGGTCTCCGGTCGGTCGTAGATCGAGGCGTCGACGGTCTTGTAGTACGGCCCGTCCGAGCTGACGCCCTCCTTGGTCCACAGGTCGCGGATCAGGTCGACCGCCTCCCGCAGCCGGGCGAACCGTTCCTTGAACTCGGGCCACTCGCGGCCGGAGACGGCGATCTCGTTCAGCGCCTCGCCGCTGCCGACGCCGAGCATGATCCGGCCGGGGTAGAGCAGCCCCATCGTGGCGAACGCCTGCGCGATCACCGCGGGGTTGTAGCGGAAGGTGGGCGTCAGGACCGAAGTACCGATCAGCACCCGCTCGGTCCGCTCGCCGACGGCCGCCATCCATGCCAGGGCGAACGGGGCGTGGCCGCCTTCGTGCCGCCAGGGCAGGAAGTGGTCCGACACCGTCACGCTGTCGAGTCCGAGTTCTTCGGCCCGGACCGCGTACTCGACGAGATCCCGCGGTCCGAACTGCTCCGCCGACGCCTTGTACCCGATGCGAATACTCACCTGTGCTCCCAACTAGTCGTCTGTCTGGCCTCAACCCGGCCAGACCCGTCGATGTTCCGACCCGCCCGGATCCGGAAAGGAACCGACTCCTCGAACACTACGACGGTGCCGGGGCGACCCCTTCCTGCCTACCCTTGCTCCATGGTCTCCGCCTCCTCCGACTCCGGCTTGCCCGCCGAGCAACCGCGCCCCGAGCTGCGCGCCTCCGACGCCGACCGCGAGCGGGTGGCCGACGTACTGCGGGACGCCCTGGTGGAGGGACGCCTCCAGCTGACCGAGTTCGAAGCGCGGCTGGAGGAAGCTCATGCGGCCCGGACCCATGGCGAACTGGAGAAGGTCGTCCACGACCTCCCGGTGCCGTCGTCGACGGGTGGTGCCGTCGCCGAGTCGGGGCGGATCGGCGGTACGCCGACCTCGCGCACCGGGATCGGCATCTTCGGCGCCTTCGACCGCAAGGGCGTCTGGACGATCGCGCGTCAGTTCACCTCGGTCGCGATCATGGGCGGCGGCCGGATCGACTTGCGCGAGGCGCGGTTCGAGGCCGGTGAGACGGTCATCCGGGCGTTCGCGGTGATGGGTGGCGTGAACGTCGTCGTACCGCCGGACGTGGCCCTGGAGGTCCGCGGCATCGGCGTGATGGGCGGCTTCGACCACAGCAAATCCGGTACGGGTCCGCCGGACGGGCCGCGCGTCGTGGTCACCGGCTTCGCCTTCTGGGGCGGCGTCAGCGTGGAGCGCAAAGTGACCAAGGCCGAGCGCAAGCGGCTGAAAGCCGAACGCAAGGAGCGCAAGCAGCTCGACGCGGAGGAGTAGGCGGGCTCAGTTGGTCTGGCGCCAGATGTCGTTGAAGACCATCTGCGCCGTCGGCACCTCGTCCGGGACCGAACTGACCGCGACACCGACCAGCCACCAGCGACCTGCGCTGCTGTACGCCCGCGTCATCACCAGCGTGTACGGCGTGGCGTTGGAGACCGAGTACCACGTCTGCGCGTCCTTGGCGGTCCGCGGCGCCGGCGCCTTGAACGCCTTGGTCCAGTCCTCGTCGAACGCCGGCCGGACCGACAAACAGCCGGCCAGATCCCGGCACTGCCGGACAGCGATCTGCGCGACCAGCGGTGCCGCGGTTCGACGGTTGGGGTCGGGCAGCGGCTCGGTCTGCACCCGGCGGTAGAGCGTCGTACTCGACTCGCCCAGCAGCTTGACCTCCGGCGGCCGCGGCCAGCCGAACGAGAACGGCAGATCGAGCTGGTTGACGACCTGTACGTCGGAGCCGCTCGGATACGTCTCGCCCACCAGCCCCGGCCCCGCGCCCGGCCGGACGTAAGGCGCGGAGGCGACCTTGGCGAGGCCCGGCAGCAGGACATGCGAAGGGAGCGCCGACGGCTGGACCGGCGCGACGACGGGTTCCGTGGCCGGATGGTCCTTGACCGCACTGCCGACGGCGGCGCCGACGGAGTACGTCACCGTGAACACGATCAGGACGATGAGCACGACGACGGCGTAGACCCAGGGACCGAGTTTGCGGCGATACTCGCGCGCCAACTCCACCTTGCCGACCGGAGGCGCCGCGTCCGTAGTACCAGGTGCTGTGGAGCGGTCTTCCGTCGTACCGGCGGCTGGTGGCTCGAGTGGCGGGGTGGCGCCGTAGTGGGCGAGTTGGCTGCGTACTGCGTCCAGCGACTGCTCGTCGTTGCCGAGCAGGCCGTCCAGTGGGTCGAGGAGGCGTTCGGCGCCGGACTGTCCCGGGACGAGTTGGGTGATCGCGTACGGGAGGTCGCTGTTGAGATTCGCGGCCCACAGCGGCGTCTCCTGCTGCTGGGGATCGAGTGCGGCGCCGCGGCTGGACCGACCGAGTCGCTCGCGGACCTGCGGGTCGGCGGCGCCCGTAGTACTGAGGACCAGCGCGACGACCTCCATGCCGGTGAAGGAACGACCGCGCCAGATCTCGGCGAGCGGATGCACCAGCAGTCGCTGGTCGAACTGGTACCCCGGGATTTGCGGCGGGTTGTTCACTTCGCCTCCCAGATCGCCCGGTCGGCCATGGCCAAGGCAGCGGATTCGGCGGCTTGTCGTTCGATCGGCTGGGCGGTGTAGTCGACCTGGACGATCAGGTCTGCGTGCAGCTCCACCAGGGTCACCGTCCAGCTCTGGCCGCCGGTCGCCGCGCGCGTCACCCGTTTCACGTTGCTCCGCTCGGGATCCGCCGTCATCGCCCGCCGCTCGAACACCTGGCGCGCCACCTGCGCGGGCTTCAGCGGTGGATTGCCGGCGCCGCCGTCCTTCCCGGCGTACGGCGTGACGGTGATGTCGAGCGTCGCCGAGCTGTACGTCGTCTGCGCGGTCTCGTCCGCCTTGACCGAGCAACGAATCGCTGTGCTGCCGGTCTTCACCAGCTCGGGCGTCTTACCGTTGGATGCCTTGGGCAACAGGCTGGAGACGTCGCCGATCCGGTCGCACAGGTCGGCGGGCAGGTGCCGCGCAGGCAGGATGTCCTTGGGATCGACCGGTTTCCCCGCCGCGAACCCGAGCCCGAGTCCGGCGACCACCGCGATCCCCGCCGCGATCGCGGTCCTCCGCACCAGTCGACTCGCCATGGTCGTGACCCTAGCCACGAAGAGGTCCTTCCTGCTCGCTCGACATGGCGCGTTAGACGAGGTTCCGCCGCGGCCGGTTCCCTCGACCTGTGCTTATGCTGCCCGGGTGACCGCCTTCCCCGAGATCGTCCCCGGCCGGCCCGGCGACGGCGAAGTACTGAACCTGCCGTTCGGCGTCTTCACCGTCCGCATCTCCGGCGAACAGACCGGCGGCGCGCTCTCGGTCGTCGAGTCGATCCTCGCCCCCGGAGCCCTCGGCGCCGCGCCGCACATCCACCACGCCCACGAGGAGTACTTCCTCGTCACCTCCGGCGAGGTCACCTTCGACACAGCCGACGGCGTACTGACGATGGAGGCCGGCGGCTCGGTCTCCGTACCCCGAGGCCGCCCGCACGGCTACCGCAACGCCACCTCGGCGCCGGCCACCCTGACCACGATCTTCACACCCGCCGGCTACGAAAACTACTTCCGCGAAATCGCCGCCGAGGCGGCCGCGGGCACACCCATCACCCCGGAATTACTGAACGACCTCCGAGCCAAGCAGCAAACCACCCCCTGGCCGTAGCGCTCCTCCGGCGCGGAAGCCGACCGGTACTCCGCCCAGGCGGCCTGTACCCCCGATCGGACCCCCACCGGGGGTTCGCCTGTGCTGCGGGTCAGCTCATCAGGGTTTTGACCGAGCCGCCGGACTCCGTGAGCTTGCTTCCCAGGCCGGACAGAGCTTCTCCAACGCTCGACAGAATCCCTGACAAGTCATTCAGATTCCCCGCCAGGCTCTCGATCTCGGTCGCGACCCCGCCGATCTGCCCGCTCCCGTCGTTCAGCCGCTTGGCCGCCGCATCCCCGATCCCGGGAATCTTGTCCAACTCCCCCGCCAGCCCGGCGAGCATCCCCGCGGCATCCTTCAACTTGTCCTTGGCCGCGTTCATGGTCTCGGCACTCCCACTCAGGGCCCGCCGCGCGCCCCCCTCGCCGTCATCCCCGACCAGCGCACTGGCCGCCTTACCCGCCTGCTCACCAGCATCGGCCAACCCCGACCCGATCGCCTTCATCAACTCCGGCAACCGCCCGATGAACCCCAGCGCATCATCCGGCAACCCCCTCACCAACTTCAGCACCTTCTCGAAGTCGTCCGAGTTCTCCATCACGAACCCGACCGCCTTCTTCACATCCCCCAGATCCCGCCCACCCAACAACTCCTCAAGTCCCATGCCCCGGATGCTAAGGCCCCCCCCCCGCCCGCCCCCACCCCAAACTCCTCCAAGACGCGCCGCCCACAGCACCACCCCGCCATACGTACCCCCACGCCCACTCAGCGGGCCACCACCCGGAGCACAGGTGACCCACGCCACCCGCCCGCACTCCACCACTGCCTCCCTAGCCGTACGCCGACCGCCCCCAAGCCCCGATTACCACCAAATCCATCCCTCCGTGTATCGTTTTCGACGTTGTCCGGCGCTCGTAGCTCAACGGATAGAGCATCTGACTACGGATCAGAAGGTTGGGGGTTCGAATCCCTCCGAGCGCGCCAGCACAAGCCCAAGTCATTCAGGTGGATGACCTGGGCTTTTGTGTTCCCCGGCAGCTGTAGTCGCCCACGTCGCCGCTAGACCTCGCTCCTTCGTCGCACGGCCCGCCAGCTCCTCCCACCCGCCCGGGGTCGCGTGCTGACGCACGCTCAATGACAGCACCCAACTCTCGCCGGCCCAGTCATCGCAGAACAGAGCCTCGCGCCGCCGACCATCTCGCAGCACGCGAGTAGCCGGGCCCCGGCTCGACCGGACTCCTTCCAATCTCGACCGGCAAGGGGCACTCCCGGAACATCTCGGCTCCGCAACGAGTCCCGAAGCAGGCCGCCCGACTTCTTCGACCGTCCAGAGGTACCAGCGGAGCAGGCCCAGTCGGTAACTGCCGTTGGTCAGGTACCCGACGGAGGACGTCCAGGTCAGCGCACCTCTGCCGGATTTAGCTCTTATGGATCAAGGCGCGCCTTCGGTGCGCGGCGCGGCGGTGCGCCGAAGGTGGCCTCCTGTCGTTCACCGCCGCCCCCGCTCTCGGTGTCTTTCTGACAGCCAAGAGCATTGCCTCCGGCAGGGGCCTCACGACTCCGGGATGACGAGACCGATTTCGCCGGCTATCTCGGAGTGGGTCGGGGTGCGTCTTCCCGTCTGCCGCTCAGCCCTGTCAGGACCTATCAGGAGCCACGCGTGGGCTGAACGGCAAACGGGAAGACACGAGGTTCACTCAGGCGGTGGGGTACTGCCGGTTGCCGGATCGGTACCGATGGAGCCAGCCGACCGGAGGGTCCGTTCGAGGTCTCCTGTCAGGACGCGGGGGTACCGCCGCCACCACCACATGTCGGGGTTTTTAACTCCGTGGAACTGTCCCAGCCGGTAGCCGTCATCATCGACAGTCGCTGCCAGAAACCGGCTGTCGAGTTCCTCGATTCTGGCGCTCCAGTTCAGGATCGTCTGGTCATCTAGCAGAGGCCAAGCCAGGTGCAGCCAGTTCCGGCAGGAGAGGTCGTTGGTGTACTCATCGACCTGCTCCTCATAACCTCGCTCGACCTCGCCCACGAGTCGACTCCACGCGTTTGCCATCTCGGCGACGGTGAAGGCCTGTCTCCAGCCGCGCTGATGCAGAATTTGGCCGACTTCGGCTTCGTTCGAGGAGTTCATCTCAGCAACTGTCTCATCTCCGGGCGGTCCACGCCGGGGATTCCTTAGCGAGCAACTTGCTGAGGGCTTGCTAACAGCGGCTCCAGATCCGAGCGGACAATCATGGACGGTTGGCCAGATCGACCACCGCGCCGAGGCGTCCAATGGACGGGGGCGGACGCTCGGAACTCGACTGCGGATCAGAAGGTTGGGGGTTCGAATCCCTCCGAGCGCGCCAGCACAAGCCCAAGTCATTCAGGTGGATGACCTGGGCTTTTGTGTTTCCAGCGACGTTGGAAGACGTCGCCGCTGAAGCGTGGCGGGCCGGTGCAAGAGATGCGAGAACTCTCGTCGAGCCCGCCGGAGAGTAGCTTCGCAGCTGACCGCCGCCGGCCTCCATTGACCGCCTGGAGCTGCTACGTTCCGCCTGAGAATGGGGAGGAACGTTGTGAGACGTACACGTACACGACTTGGGGTGTTGTTGCTGGCCGGCGTTGTCGGGCTGTTCGGCGGGGTTGTCCAATCCGCGCCCGCCTCGGCAGCGACCACGTCGGTGCTGGTGATGAGCGCCGGCCAGAAGCGGGCCGTGGATCAATGGGTGCCGAACGGGGACTACTCGTTCGTGGTCAAGCCGAACTCGTTCTCCGTGGACCAGCAGGGGACCTTGAACGGCCCGCGCCAGATCGTCACCAGCCGCTCCTGCTGGGAAGTGAATACTCCGCAGCCGTCGACAACCTCGTCGTACGTGGGCTTGACCAATGCCGGAGACCTCCAGCTGGTCGTCCCCGGCGCCGGCGTGGTGTGGCACTCCAACACTGCCGGACGGGGCGGCAAATACCTCATGCTCACCCGCACGGGCGACCTCGTCCTGTACACAGCCAATTGGAAGATCCTCTGGCAGTCCGCCTCCGGACAGTGCTGGATGAGGTCCAACTCCGTGCTGGCCAGCAACCACAGTATTCGCGTGGGGTACACCTTTGCCGGCACACGTCCTTGGCGGGTGCTGGCCATGCAGACCAACGGCAACCTAGTACTGCGCCACGGGTCGAAGGTTGTCTGGCAGACGCGGACGAACGTGCCCGGCTCGCGTGCAGCGCTCACCACGCTCGGCGAACTTCTCGTCCAGGCTCCGAACGGCAAGGTGCTCTGGCGCAGCAACCGGCGCTCCAGCCCCAACTGCGCCTGTGCGCTGGATCTGGGCTTCCCTGCGCTGCCTGAACTCGCCATCACTAACGAGGTCAGCACCGGCCCTCCGATCACTGTCTGGCAGGTCCCTGTCCCACCTGCATGACCCGGCCGTACTGATCCGGCAGCGACGGCCATCGCCAGGGGGTTCCGAGGCGCTCAGCGCCTTGTTTCGTATCTGGTCAAGGTCACGCCGCCGGGGAAGGTTTGGGTCTCTGTCAGGTTGAGGTTTACCCGGTTGTTCAGGGTTGGGAAGAACGGTTTGCCGGTGCCTAGCAGGACTGGGTGGGTGACGATTTCGTACTCGTCGATCAGGTTGGTTTGCATGGCTGCTGCGGCGAGGGTGGCGCCGCCGATTCTCATTGGGTCGCCGTTGTCGGACTTGAGGCGGGTGATTTCCGGTACGGCGTCGCCGGGGACCAGGCGGGTGTTCCAGTCGACCTTGTCGAGCGTCGAGGAAAACACCACCTTCGGCGTGTCCCGCCAGTTCCGCGCGAACTCGATCTGCGCCGGAGTCGCGTCCGGCTGCTGGTCACCGGTCGGCCAGTGCGAACTCATCGTCTCCCACAGCTTGCGCCCGTACAGGAACAGGCCCATAGCCAACTCCTGGTCGAGCCACCACTGAAACAGTTCGTCGCTCGGCACGCCCCAGTTGATGTCGCCGCCGGGTGCGGCGATGTAGCCGTCCAGGCTCACGTTCATGCCGTAAACCAGTTTCCGCATAGCGCCGCGCCTTTCTGTCAGTCCGGCAGCCTTGTCGGGCCGCCGCCGTCACCCGTACTACGAACGCCTCGCTCTGGATCCGACAACTCGTTGGAGACATTCTCACGGGGCTGCTCCGTCGGCGCCGATACGGCCGTCGCACCTGTCGGCGGTCGTGCCTAGAGTGCCGGCATGGTTGCCCCGACTCCGATTCAGATCTCCGTCGCCGCACTCGTGCGCGACGGCCTGGTCCTGCTGGCACATCGGCACCCGTCGCGCCGGTGGTACCCCGACTGTTGGGATCTCGTCGGCGGGCATGTCGAGCCGGGCGAGTTACCCCACCAAGCCGTCAGCCGGGAGTGCCTGGAAGAGCTGAGGGTCCACATTCACGATCCCGTGCGCATCGAGATGACGATCACCGACCCCAACCTCGACCTGCACGCCTTCGTCGTCACCCGCTGGGACGGCGAACCGGTCAACGCCGAACCCGACGAGCACGACGACCTTCAATGGTTCCGACCGAGCGATCTCGGAGATTTGAAGCTGGCCCACCCAACCGGCCTGGCGAGCCTCCTGAACGCCGTCCAGGTCGCAACCGAATAGCTGCTACGAACCTCCGCTCAGACCTCGATCGAGCCACCAGCGGCGCGCTTGGGCCGGGTGGGTGAAGTGGAGGATCTGGGCGTCTGCGAGATCAGGCCGGCTGATCATGGCGAGGCCTTCGTGGTGGCGGGCTCCGTGGGATTTCCATGCCCATCGGAGGGGATGCTGGCTGTCGCGCCAAGCGGCAAGGCCGCTCGGCCGGTGGCCTCCGATGGGGCGGCGGCGTAGTTCGATGAGGAGGGTACGTCGCAG
This sequence comes from Kribbella voronezhensis, assembly GCF_004365175.1. NCBI lineage: Bacteria > Bacillati > Actinomycetota > Actinomycetes > Propionibacteriales > Kribbellaceae > Kribbella > Kribbella voronezhensis. Next base: position 3,362,069 of record NZ_SOCE01000001.1, read on the forward strand.
GACCCGCCACATCACCACCCGCTTCGGGTAGTCGAGGAAGATCAGGGTGTCGGCCGCGGCGTAGATGAGATCGTCTTCGTAGTACGGAGCGCCGTCCAAGATCCAGAGTGGCTGACGGGCCAGCTCGCGGAGGGCTTCTCGATAGTGGGGCGAGCCGAGTTCGCCGAGGGCATCGCGCTCGGTCAGAGGCAACCCGGCGCAAGAGGCCAACTCCCTGGCCAGAGTGGATTTACCGCTGCCGGCGCAGCCGAAGACCACTACACGTTCCACGCGTCAGGTCAGCCAGGAGGCGTAGAAGATGCCTAGGCCTAGGGAGACGAAGATGCCGGCGACGATCCAGAAGCGGATTACTACGGTGACCTCGGCCCAGCCCAGGTGTTCGAAGTGGTGGTGGATGGGGGTGATGCGGAAGATGCGGCGGCCGGTGCCGGTGAGGCGTCTGGTCAGTTTGAAGGTGATCATCTGGAGAAGGACGGAAAGGGTCTCCAGGACGAACAGGCCGCCGACGGCGGCCATCAAAAGTTCGGTGCGGGACATGATCGCCAGTCCGGCCAAGGCGCCGCCGATGGCGAGGGAGCCGACGTCGCCCATGATGATCCGGGCGGGCTTGGCGTTCCACCAGAGGAAGCCGACGCAAGCCGCGGCGATGGCGGCCGAGAAGACTGCGAGGTCGAGCGGGTCGCGTACCTGATAGCACTGCGACTCCACCACAGTGGGTCGCGCGGAGTCACACAGCTGGTTGTTCTGCCAGATGTTCACGATCGCGTACGCGCCGAAGATCAACGCCGAGGCGCCGGCGAGCAGCCCGTCGGCGCCGTCCGTGAGGTTGGCGCCGTTGGAGGTGGCGGCGACGATGAACCAGATCACCAGCAGCACCACGACCAGCGGCAGCTTGATCCACCAGTCATGGGTGGTGGAGATGTACTGCGACGCCGGCCGGACGCCGCGCCCGTCGGCGAAGAATTGCGTGGCCAGGATCCCGAAGGCGAGCGCGACCAGCGTCTGACCCGCCATCTTGGCCCGGCTGCTCAGACCCTGGTTGTTCTGGGTGTAGACCTTGATGAAGTCGTCGAGGAACCCGACCACTCCGCAGCCGAGGAACAGCAACATCAGGAGCCAAGCACTGGCGCTCGGCGACCGGCCGGTCAAGATCGTCGCCGCCAGATAGGCCGCGGTGGCGCTCAACAGGATCGCGAGACCGCCCATGGTCGGCGTACCGCGCTTGACGTGGTGTGTCGTCGGTCCGTCGTGCCGGATCGGCTGGCCGAAGCCGTGCCGGACGAAGTACCGGATCAGGAACCGGGTTCCGAGCAAGGAGCAGAGCGCCGCCAGCGCGCCGCTCAGGAGTATTGCCCGCACAACATTCAGCCCCTCTCGGCCAGTCGGGTGGTCGATCCCTTCGAGGCAAGAGGGAGTCGTCTCGTCGCCCATTCTCGGCCAGGAGAATCGGCAGGTCGGCCAAACATACCGAAGCTGCAGGTTCCTGCAGAAAGCCGCCGGAAACCGATGGTGGCCGGCTCCAGGCGTACGTAAGGTGCCGGCATGTCGATGTGGAGCACGCCCGAGCGACCTGAGCCGCCGAACAATCCGAGCGACGAGCGGGCCGCGCTCGAGGATCGCCTCGAGTACCAGCGCACGACCCTGCTGCAGAAATGCGGCGGGCTGACGCCGGAACAGCTGACGCTGCGGTCGGTGCCACCGTCGAAGCTCTCGCTACTCGGCCTGGTTCGGCACCTGTCCGGAGTCGAGGCCTGGTTCCATGCGTACGACGGGCAGCCGGACCACCTCTATTTCTGGAACTACGTACCGGGCTCGCCGAACAGCTTCGACGTCGTCGACAGCGCGCGGGCCGCCGACGATCTGGCGAGCTACCAAGCGAGTGTCACCCGATCGCGCGAGGCCGTCGCCGGCCTCGGTCTCGATGAGGCCAGCCCGGGTGAGGACTACACGCTGCGGTGGATCTACCTGCACATGATCGAGGAATACGCCCGCCACAACGGCCATGCGGACCTTCTCCGCGAACGTATCGACGGCGCCACCGGCGAATAACCGATTGCGTGGCCGCGAGGGGTCGCGAAGACTCGGGGGAATGGACGACGGTGAGCTCGAGCGATTACTGCGGAATGAGCGGTATCCGCGGTCCGCCAAGTATTCGGCTCGGTGGATGGTCGACAATTCGATGGGCCCGCATCCTGTCTGGCAGGCGGAGGCCTTGAGTGAGCTCATGCCGCTCGAGCCTGGAATGCGGGTGCTCGACATGGGATGCGGTACTGCGTTGAGCTCGATCTTTCTCGCCAACGAGTTCGGCATCGAAGTCTGGGCGACCGATCTGTGGGTCAAGCCCGAGGAGAACTTGCGCCGCGTGATCGAGGCGAATGCAGAAGGCCAGGTGCACCCGATTTACGCGGAAGCCCATTCGCTGCCGTTCGCCGAGAATTTCTTCGACGCGATCGTCAGTATCGGCGCCTACCACTACTTCGGCACCGACGACCTCTATCTCGGGTATTTCTCCCGTTTCGTGAAACCGGCGGCCGGATCGGCATCGCTCTCCCCGGTTCCGCCGAAGAGCCCGAGACGCTTCCGCCACCGCACCTCGAGTCCTACTGGAATTGGGACTTCTGCGCCTGGCACAGCCCGGCCTGGTGGCGGCAGCACTGGGAGAAGACCGGAATGGTCACCGTCGAGGTCGCTGATCAACTGCCGCACGGCTGGCAGGACTGGTTGCAGTGGAACGACGTCTGCGACGAGGACGGCGGTACGCCGGGACGCGAGGAAGCCCAGATGCTCCGCGCGGACGGCGGCCGAACCCTCGGCCTTACCCGCGTCATTGCCCACCGCAACAACTGACAACTGCCTGGGATGCCGATGGCCGCCGTCGTACTCGAGCTGACAGTCCGGGACCTGACTGACAACGATCTGCCTGCGTGCAGCTTTGCCGGCAGCGAACTCCACCTGATGCAGGTTGCCGAGCAACTCAACCGAGCGCGGCATGGCGAGCTCGACTACCTCGCCGTCTGCACGAAGGCCGACCTGCCCGTAGCAATCGGCGCAGTCGACTACGTGCCGCATCCGGGTGCGGGTTTGCTGACCCAGTTTGGCGTCCACCCAGCCCTGCAGTCCTGTGGGATCGGGACGGTGCTCGTCGCGGCCGCCGAGCAGCGGATCTCGGCCCGAGGTCTCGATCGAGCCGAGCTCGCCGTCGAGCTGAGCAACCCCCGAGCCCGCGCCCTGTACGAGCGGCTGGGGTACGTCGCGTACGGCGAAGTACTCGAATCCTGGGACCAGCAAGACTCGACCGGCGCGATTACGCGGTACGAGACCCCGTGCACTCAGATGCGCAAGAGCCTCAGCTGGTGACCTCCTCGGGCGCAAAGATGCCGGGACCGGCAGCGCGAGGAGATGGCATTGACGAGCATGGCAAGAGCGCTGGGCGCATCCCTTGTCCTCGGCGCGATTCTGATGGCGTGGGTGGCTTCTGGCGTTGGGATCACGTCACCGTTCGAGGCCGATGATCCAAGCGAGCTGACCGCCACGTACGCCGTACTCGGGGCGTGGCTCGTCGCCTACCTCCTGCTGGCCGGCCTCGTCGCCATCGATGCGGGGCGTCTGGCGCGGAGTGGTGATCTCGATGCGCTCCAGCGGTCGGCGAACTTCGCGAAACTCACCGCGCTCCCGTTCTTCGCGCTGAACTTCGTCGTACTCGCCGAAGCGGTCGCGGTCATCGGCTCCAATGATCGGGACCGATTCGGTCTCGACGGGTTCGCCGCGGCGCTGGGGTTCATGGTCCTGACGTACGTCGTGCTGCTGCCGACATCGGCGTACGGCGTGGCCTGTCTGACCCACTTGAAGAAGACCGGTCAGGTCGGACGGGCCTTCTTCGGCATCAACCTGGTGCTGCATTTCCTGTTCGTCGTCGACGTGCTCAGCGCGATCGTGGTGATCGAGGTCGCCAGGGATCGCCTCGGGACGGCGCGCCGGCCGAGCGCCGTACTGCGGAACCTCTTGGCCGTCGTCCTGGCCCTAGGCTCGGCGGTCGCGATCGTCTGGCTGGCGTTCGTCGTGATCTACTACTGGTTCGATCCGCCGACGACGGCGTTCTTCTGGGACGGGATGCAGCAGCTCACGATCTCCACGCCGGTGGAATTCGTCCTGCTCGTGCTCGTCCCGATCGTGCCCCTGATCACGTTCCGCACGGCTGTCCAGCTCTTCCTGCGCGACGACCTCGACGCGCTGTGGCGATCGGCCCGCACCGTCAAACTCACGATGATCCCACTGTTCGTCCAGAACTTCGTGCTCTGCGTGTTCGTCGTCGCCGTGGTGGCGTTCTTCCCGGTCATCCTCACGCGAGGGGCGCTCCTCGAAGGCGGTCCATTGGTCCTGACCGTCCTCGGAACCATCGCCGCCGCAGGTTTCGTCCCGGCGCTCATCGGCACCTACCTGATGATGCTGCCCACCTCGATCTACAGCATCACCTGCCTCGCCCTGCTGATGCGCCACCGCGCCGTCAGCCCACGCTTCTTCGCGATCCACCTGATCCTGCAGCTCGTCTTCGTCACCGACATCATCAGCACCCTCGTGATCGCGCGCCGAGCCCACCACCTCCAGTCCACGCCGATCCGGCGCACCGAGCCCACCGCCGTACCGGGCTGAGGTCTTGTCGATGACCGGAGACGCCACGACCCGGCTCGTCGTACTGCGTGGGAACTCCGGGTCGGGCAAGTCGACCACTGCGCAGGAACTCCGGAAGCGGATCGGGCGCGGGATCGCCTGGATCGAGCAGGACTACCTGCGAAGGATCCTGCTGCGGGAGCACGATCGCCCGGGCGCTCCGAACATCGGGTTGATCGATCAGACCGCGCGGTACGCGCTCGACCACGGCTACCACGTCGTACTGGAAGGCATCTTCTACAACCCGACGTACGGCGACATGCTCCGCCGGCTGATCGCGGATCACGCGGGCGTCACCGGCGTGTACTACTTCCAGCTCGCCTTCGACGAGACGATCCGGCGCCACGCAACCCGCGAACTGGCGAAGGTCGTCGACGCCGAGCAGATGCGCGACTGGTACCAGCCGTGCGACCTCCTCGGCGTACCGGGCGAGCAAGTCATCGACTCGTCCAGCACCTTGGACGACACCGTCGAGCGGGTGATCCGGGACCTCACCTGGACGGCCGGCGGAAGCGTCGCCCACCCCGTCGAGGACTGACCGTTCGAAAAGGCGGTGAAGTGCTCCGACCGGTCATCTAGGGTCCAGACTCATGGAGTACTTCGTTTACGGGCGGGATCGGGCCGGGGCCGATGACATCAAGGTGCGGCTGGTGGAGGAGCACTGGGCGTTCATGGACGGGTACGCCGAAGAGCTGATCGCGCGCGGGCCGACCTTGACCGGGCACGACGAGGACGCCGCGTCGACGGGCAGTCTCCACATCGTCGACCTTCCGGATGCCGAGGCCGTCAAGACGTTCGTCCACAACGACCCGTACTACGTCGCGGGCGCCTTCGAGTCGGTCGAGATCTACCGCTTCACCAACAACTCCGGCCGCACGATGTGGGAGTTCACCGACGCGGTCGAGGGCTTCGAGCGTTTCCTCGTCATCGCCCTGGGCGAGTCCATCCCCGCGCCGCCCGCATCGAAGCACCTCATCGTGTACGGCGAACTCCGCGCCCTCGACGACGAAGCGCGCCTCGGCTGGGCCGCCACCGTCGAGGCACCGAACGAGCGAGCAGCAGCCGCCCTCCTCCCCGCGGACAACCCGGAACTCCACCCCTGGACCTTCGGAGGCCGCCGCTGACGCGGAGTAGCTTGGTAGCTGTCTCACCGAGGAGTGTGAACCGATGAGTTCGCGTTTCGACACCATCGTGCGGTGCTCGGCCGGTCACTTGTTCACGACCAAGTGGATGCCCCTCGGCTCCTTCAAAGCCATCCGCCTCGGCCGCCGCCGCTACCAACGCTGCCCGGTCGGCCACCACTGGGCGATCGTCCGCAAGGTCGCCCCCGACACGCTCACTCCAGAAGAACGCGAGACAGCCGCCCGAACCCACGACACCTCCGTCATCTGAGCAAGCCGACGGCGCGTAGTACTAGGTGGGGATGCTCTTCGGCCACCAGGAGGGGACGTTGCCGGGGCAGATGGGGGCGGGAGTGAACGTGGGGGTGCCGGCCCAGGAGTAGAGGGCCAGGTCGGCGATGGCGATCGCGACCGCGGCGGCCAGGAGGGCGGTGAAGAAGCCCTGGCCCTTGCGGGAGAAGCGGTAGACGAAGTTGAACAGCACCAGGTTCACCACGAACGCCACCGGGACGCCGACGAAGAGCAGGGTGGGGCCGTTGCCGACCCCGTTGAGGTGGACCCCGCACGCCTTCCACGACCTCGAGGTCAGCACCAGGAGCCCGAAGCCGGCGCTGCCGCCGACGACCAGGGTCAGGAACGACTCGAACTTGCTGCCTTTCGCCATGTCGTCACGGTAAGCGAAGTGACGGCCACGACGCCGCGATTCGCCCACCCGGCTCGCCCGATCGCAGCGCGTCGAGGACCTTCGCCACGACGCACCGAAGTTTTTGGCGTGGAAAGCGATTGTCGGCGGAAATCTGTGACGGGCCTCACGCACCAGCGGTTCTCAACACGCCTCCGGGTCGCGTACCGTTAGTACCACTTGCACACTGGTATACGCCCACCGGGCACACTGGTCTGCGAGGGACACACACCGCCAGCCAGCTGAATCGAACCGCCGGAGACCCCGGCGGCCGACGTCGTACCCCCTCAACGGCGAGGGGGACCAGCGCCGCCGGGACGATCGCGAGAGGGAATGAGCCGCCGATGACGACAACCGCCAGCCCTGCCCATACCGAGACTGCCCTCAGTGTCGAGAGCCCGGTCACCCCGCCGACATTCGACCTGAGCGACGCCCCGACTGAGCACGCGGGTCTGCTGGCCTGGGTTGCCGAGGTTGCCGAACTCACCCAGCCCGACCGGATCCACTGGGTCGACGGATCCGACGCCGAGTACGCGAAGCTGACCGACGAACTGATCGCCGCCGGCACGCTGGTCCGGCTCAACGACGAGAAGAAGCCGAACTCGTTCTGGGCCCGCACCGACCCGTCCGACGTCGCCCGCGTCGAGCAGCGCACGTTCATCTGCTCGGTCGACGAGGCCGACGCCGGCCCCACGAACAACTGGATGGCGCCGGTCGAGATGAAGGCGCTGATGACGGAGCTGTACCGCGGCAGCATGCGCGGCCGGACTCTGTACGTCGTGCCGTTCTGCATGGGCCCGTTGACCGCCGAGAAGCCGATGTTCGGCGTCGAGATCACCGACTCGGCGTACGTCGTCGCCTCGATGCGGATCATGGCCCGCACCGGCGCCGAAGTACTGGCCAAGATGGGCACCGACGCGAAGTTCGTCCCGTGCCTGCACTCGGTCGGCGCGCCGCTCGAGCCGGGGCAGAAGGACGTGCCGTGGCCGTGCAATGACGAGAAGTACATCGTCCAGTTCCCCGAGGAGCGGATGATCTGGTCGTACGGCTCCGGCTACGGCGGCAACTCGCTGCTGGGCAAGAAGTGCTACTCGCTGCGGATCGCCTCGGCGATGGCGCGTGACGAGGGCTGGCTCGCGGAGCACATGCTGATCCTCAAGCTGATCTCGCCGGAGAAAAAGGTCCACTACATCGCGGCCGCGTTCCCGAGCGCCTGCGGCAAGACCAACCTGGCGATGCTCGACCCGACCCTGGAGGGCTGGGAGGTCGAGACGCTCGGCGACGACATCGCCTGGATGCGGTTCGGCGAGGACGGCCGGCTCTATGCGCAGAACCCGGAGTACGGGCTGTTCGGCGTGGCACCCGGTACCGGCTGGAAGACCAACCCGAACGCGATGCGCACGATCGAGCAGGGCAACTCGCTGTTCACCAACGTCGCGCTGACCGACGACGGTGACGTCTGGTGGGAGGGCTACTCGCAGACCCCGCCGAACCACCTGACCGACTGGAAGGGCCAGGAGTGGACGCCGGAGTCCGGCGAACTCTCCTCGCACCCCAACAGCCGCTTCTGTACTCCGATCAAGCAGTGCCCGATCATCGCCGACGAGTACGAGGACCCCAACGGCGTACCGATCTCCGCGATCCTCTTCGGCGGCCGCCGGGCCACCACGGTTCCGCTGGTCACCGAGGCGCGCGACTGGGACCACGGTGTGTTCATGGGCGCGACGCTGTCGTCGGAGACCACCGCGGCTGCGGTCGGCCAGGTAGGCGTCGTACGGCGTGACCCGATGGCGATGCTGCCGTTCATCGGCTACAACGCCGGTGACTACCTGAACCACTGGATCACCGTCGGCAAGGACAACGACGCGTCCAAGCTGCCGAAGATCTTCTACGTGAACTGGTTCCGCAAGGACGAGGCCGGCAAGTTCGTCTGGCCGGGCTTCAGCGAGAACGGCCGGGTGCTCAAGTGGGTGATCGACCGGCTCGAAGGCCAGGCGGGCGCGGTTGAGACCCCCATCGGTCGCGTGCCGACCGTCGACTCGCTGGACGTCACCGGGCTGGACCTGACCGTCGAGGCGCTGCAGACGGCGCTGCACGTCGACGTCGAGGAGTGGAAGGCCGAGATCCCACTCATCGAGGAGTGGTTCACCAAGCTCGGCGACAAGGTCCCCGCGGCCCTCAAGCTCGAACTCGACACCCTCAAAACCCGCCTCGGCTAACCCGAGCAGCCCGGCGAGCCGTCCGTACTACGCCTCGCCGGGCGCCAGCCCCTCGTACTACGAAGTCGCCGAAGCGCCCCGACCACCAAGACCGGGGCGCTTCGCCGTCCCCGGTCAAGCACAGGTCCCGGGTCAGCGCGCCCTTCCCGAGCCAGCCCACCTCACCGAGCCACCGCGCCTCACCCCGCCAACGCATCTCGCCCGACCAGCGCGCCTCCCCGGGCCAACGTGCCTCCCCAGGCCAGCGCACGCCACCCGACTACCGCACCGCGCCAGCGGCTCGCCCGACCAGCGCCTCACCCGGGTCAGCGCGCCTCCTCGGGCCAACGGGCCTCCCCAGGCCAGGACACCCCACCCGACTACCGCACAGCGCCAGCGGCTCGCCTGACCAGCGCCTCACCCGGGTCAGGGCACCTCACCTCCGACCACCGTGCTTCGGGGTCGATCGGGTGTGCTTCAGCGGCCTCCGGCCGTCACGCTTTGCCGCCTGCAGATCGCGCCGCGGGGCAGCGAGTCTGTTGCCCTAGGCATGTTTTTGCACTTCTGTCTGCGCTTAGGTGCCGAGGGTGGATTCTCTTGGGATCAGGCGGGTGGGGAGTTCGAGGGTGCCGTGGTGGCGCGTGCCGCCGATGGATTCGAGGAGTAGTTGGGCGCTGCGGCGACCGAGTTCCTCCAACTGCAGGTCCACCGAGGTGAGCGGCGGCCGGCTCGCGAGTGCCATCACCTCCCAGTTGTCGTACCCCGTCACGGCAATGTCGTCCGGCACCGACCGGCCGAGTTCACGCAGCCGATCGGTGACACCACGGGCGATCTGATCACTCCCGCAGGTGATCGCATCCAGCTCGGAATGCTTGCGCAGCACCAGATCGGTCGCCTGCCGCCCCCACTGCTCACTCCACTCACCGAACAGCACCTCACCGGCGAAGGCCGTCCCGGCGTAATCGACCACAGCACCAGCGCGCTCCGCCGCCGACCGGTGCTGGACAGGCCCGGTCACATGCGCGATCCGAGTACGTCCGAGACCGACAAGGTGCTCGACCACAGAAGCAGCACCTTGCCGCTCATCGACGATCACCGAGGTGTCGGACCGAGCAGTGGACGCGGCCAACGCATACACAGTCGGCAGCGGTACGTCGATCGGCGGCCGCGGCTCGGTCCGCCGACCCGTGACGACGATGCCGTCGACCCGACGCGCGACCAATGACCGCAGATAGTGCTGCTCCCGCAACGGATCGTCCCGCGTATCGCACAGGATGGTCGCCAACTCACCCGCGCTGAGCACGTCCTCCACGCCCCGCATGATCGGATTGCTGAACCGCCCCGAACTGTCCGTGGTCAGCAGAGCGACGGTGAATGTCCGCCCCGACTGCAGCGCCCGACCGCGCGTATCGGGCACGAACCCGAGCTGGTCAGCCGCCCGACGTACTCGCTCCCGAGTCCCCGGACTCAACTGCCCGGTGTTGTTGAGCGCCTTGGAAGCCGTCCCGAGAGAAACCCCAGCAAGCGCGGCAACATCCAAGATCCGCGCCGGCTGCTTCCGCGCCCCCAGCACCTGTTTCCGCCCCGACGCCGGCTGTTTCCGCGTCGGCTGGTGCGGCGCTCGCGCCGACTGTTTCCCCGTCGCCTGCTGCGGCGCAGGCGCGGGCTCTTTCCGCGCTGACCGCTTCTTCGGGGTCGGCCTCTCCTCGGTCATTTCGCTTTCCTTCCGCTGTTCGGAAGCATGCGGGTGACTGTAGCAGCTGGAGGCTGAAATCCCTGCCAGTACGACTATCAGCTCTTGACGGCGACCTGCCTCGGTCTTACGTTGTCAGCACGGAAAACGTTTGCGGTTTTTCCGTCCCCTGTGTGATGCCCGCCCATTCACATCACGCGAAAGAGGACCCGCCATGCCTGACGCCCCCGTCGAAGGGATGCCCCGTCGTGACTTCCTCGCAGCCACTCTCGCCGCTACCGGCGGCTTGGCGGCCGGCATGACCGCCACGCCGGCCGACGCTGCCGGCGCTCAACCCACCGATCCGGTAAAAGCCGGCCCGACCGTCCGCGACATCCCAGGTCAGTTCACGCTGACCCAATCGATGCCTCCGGCAACCAGAGGTGGTCACTACGTCGCCAACCGAGCGCCGCTGCAACCCGTGCCGTTCCAGAAGTTGCCGCCCGGCGCGATCGAACCGCGCGGCTGGCTGGCGCACCAACTCGACCTCCAGGTGCACGGCCTCTGCGGCCGGTACGACGAGATCTCCGACTTCCTCGACTACAGCACGAACGGCTGGGTCGATCCGGCGAAGGGCGCCTGGGAAGAACTCCCGTACTGGCTGCGCGGGCTCGGCGATCTCGGCTACGTCACGAGCGACGCCGCAGTACTGTCCAAGGCCGAGCGGTGGATTCACGGCATCCTTGCGACTCAGGCTGCGGACGGTTGGTTCGGGCCGGAGCGGTTGCGGACGTCGTTGGAGAACGGCCCGGACTTCTGGCCAGGAATGCCTTTGCTGGCAGCGTTCCGGTCCTGGTACGAGTACTCCGGCGACGAGCGGGTGATCCCGTTCATGACGCGCTATCTGCAGTTCCAGAACACCCAGCCGGCCGAGGTGTTCAACCGGTCGTGGGGCGCGTTCCGCTGGGGCGACAACATCGACAGCGCGTACTGGTTGTACAACCGCACCGGCGACGCCTGGCTGCTCGACCTGGTCCACAAGATGCACGCGGGGTCGGCCGACTACACCGACGGCATTCCCACCTGGCACAACGTGAATCTCGCGCAGGGGTTCCGGGAACCCTTGCAGTACGGGCTTCTCGCCCGCAACGAGAAGTACCGGGCCGCGACGTACGGGAACTACTCGACCATCATGGGGCTTTACGGGCAGTTCCCGGGCGGTGGGTTCGCAGGCGACGAGAACTCGCGGCCCGGGTTCGGCGATCCGCGGCAGGGCTTCGAGACCTGCGGGATCGTCGAACTGATGCACACGTTCGAACTGCTGACCCGCTTCACCGGCGACACCGACTGGACCGACCGGTGCGAGGAACTCGCGTTCAATTCACTGCCCGCGTCGTACGATCCGCGCCAGCAGGTGATGCACTACATCACCTGCGCCAACAGCGTGCAGTTGGACGACACGGTGAAGCACGGCCAGTTCCAGAACGGCTTCGCCATGCAGGCTTACAAGTACGGCGTACATCAGTACCGCTGCTGTCCGCACAACTACGGCATGGGCTGGCCGTACTACGCACAAGAGCTGTGGCTGGCGACGACCGACAACGGCCTGGCGGCCTCCATGTACGCCGCCAGCAAGGTCACCGCCAAGGTCGGCCCTGGAAGCGGGACCGAGGTCAGCGTTGTGCAGGAGACGGAGTACCCGTTCGACGAGACGATTACGTTCACGGTGCAGGCGCCGCACAGCACACGTTTTCCGTTTTACCTCAGGGTTCCTGGCTGGGCGTCGGAGTTCTCGGTGGCGATCAACTCGACCCGCACGTCGGCCAAGGCGCAGGGCGGCTGGATCAGGCTCGACCGGACCTGGCACCCGGGAGACCGTGTGCAGTTGGTCCTGCCGATGCGGGTCACTACTCGCACCTGGACGGAAAACCAGAACACGATTTCCGTGGACCGCGGCCCGCTGACCTACTCGCTGGCAATCGACGAGCGCTACGAAATGATCGGCGGAACCGACGATTGGCCGGAACTGGCCGTCTACCCGGAATCCCCATGGAACTACGGCTTGGTGACCGACACCGGTGGCTTACCGGGCGCCGGTCGCGGCGTTGGCGATGGCGCCGCCGTCGGCGGCGGCGTTGGCGATGGCGGCCTCGGCGGTCGCGGGGTTGGCGATGGCGGCCTCGGCGGTCGCGGGGTTGGCGATGGCGGCCTCGGCGGTCGCGGGGTTGGCGATGGCGGCATGGGCGGTCGCGGGTTTGAGGTTGTTCGGCGGAAGGTGGCGGATGGGGCCGATCCGTTTACCCGGGAGGGAACGCCGGTTGAGTTGAAGGCGCGTGGGCGGCGGATTGTGGAGTGGGAGACCGACAGCGAGGACGTCGTCGGACTGTTGCAGGCGAGCCCGGCACGGTCGGATCAGCCGGTCGAGGACGTCACCCTGATCCCGATGGGCGCCGCACGGCTACGGATCAGCTCGTTCCCGACGGTCGCGCCCGACGGCACGCAGTGGCGACGCCGGACTCGCGTCACGGCGTCACATGTGAATGACGGGGACTCGCTGGAAGCGGCGGACGACGGGCGTGACCCGGTGTCGTCCGCGGATCAATCGATTCCGCGCTTCACCTGGTGGGATCGTCGCGGGACGACGGAGTGGATCGAGTACGACCTGCGCGAGAGCCGGGAGATCTCGCAGGCATCGGTGTACTGGTTCGACGACACCGGCTCCGGGCAGTGCCGGGTGCCCTCGTCATGGCGAGTCCTCTGGCTGGACGGAGACAGCTGGCGGCCCGTCGACCAACCCACGCAGTACGGCGTACTGCCCGATGCTTTCAACACCGTGCGCTTCGCACCCGTGCAGGCACAGCGCCTTCGCGTCGAGGCTGTCCTGAGGCAAACGTTTTCGGGTGGCATCTTCAGCCTCCGGTTCAGCTGACGGGTCCGGCCGGAGTTCCGCCGACGGCAGACGAAACGGGGCTGCCGTCGGCGCGGTCGGGCGCGTAGTTTGGCCGACATGGTGATTCCGGAGAGTGCGCGGGAAGTACTGGAGTCGGATGCGTTGGGGCATCTGGTGACGATCAACCCGGACGGCAGTCCGCAGGTGTCGGTGATCTGGGTCGGGCTGGACGGTGACGAGATCATCGCCGCGCACGTTCCGGAGCATCGCAAGGTGAAGAACATGCGCCGGGACGGGCGGGTGGTGCTTTCGCTCGAGACCGACCGGAAGAACGAGATGGGACTGGTCGAGTATCTGGTGATCACCGGTACCGCGCGGATCACCGAGGGCGGGGCGGTGGAGATCCTGCGGAAGTTCGCCAAGACGTACATCGGACCGGATGCGGACTTCCTGCCGGGTGACGATCTGCCGGCCGGGTTCGTCACGCACATCACGGTGGACAAGATCTCCGGCGTCGGACCGTGGGTGAAGGCATGAAGATCGGCGTGATGCTCCCGGTCGGTGACACCGAGGGGCCGACGGGCGGCGTACCGAGCTGGGCTGATGTGCGTGCGATCGCCGAGGCGGTGGAGAACAACGGGCTCGACTCGGTCTGGCTCGCGGACCACTTCTTGTATCGGCCGGGTGGGGACGATCCGCGGACCTACGGGATGCACGAGGCGTGGACGCTGCTGAGTGGAGTAGCCGCCGTGACCGAGCGGATCGAGCTGGGGACGATGGTGCTCTGTGCGTCGTTCCGGGATCCGGGGCTGACGGCGAAGATGGCGGCGACGCTCGATCTGATGTCGGGTGGGCGGGTGATCCTCGGCGTCGGGGCCGGCTGGCACGACCCGGAGTACGAGGCGTTCGGGCTGCCGACGGATCATCGGGTGGGGCGGTTCGCGGAGTGGCTGGAGATCGTCGCCCGGCTGGTGCGGAAGGAGAACGTCACCTTCGAGGGGCAGTACCACCAGGTGCGGGACGCCGAGTTGGTCCCGGCGCCGGAGCGGGAGATTCCGATCCTGGTGGCGGCGCGACGGCCGAGAATGCTGGAGCTGACCGCGCAGTGGGCTGATGCGTGGAACACGGCGTGGTTCGGCGTCGCGGACGACCGGGTGAAGGAGCGGCTGGCGGAGTTGAAGGCCGCGACCGACGCGAGCGACCGGCCGGAGGGTGCTGTGGCGAAGACGGTGGGGATCGCCGTACGAGACCCGGACCAACCGGCCATCGACGAGCCGAGCCCGTCGGCGGTCGACGGTTCGGTCGAGGAGCTGGCTGCGGCGCTGCGGGAGTACGCGGGGCTGGGCGTCGACCACCTGATCGTCGCTGTGGAACCGGTCACACCCCGCTCGGTCGAAAGACTCGCAGAGGCCGCTCGGCTGTTGGGCTGACAACCGCGTCGGTTGAGGTCGATAGGCCTGCGGGCCGGTGAGGTAGCACGAACCGAGGCCGCTCCGGCCGGAAGTTGACGCGAGGGTGCGCCGCTCAGCCGGGCGCGCGAGGTCGGTGGAATCGGCGGAGAGGACCGGTCAGGTCGGTCGGACCCGGCGGCGAGAGCCGGCTGGCGCCTCCCGAAATTCTCGTCGCCTCCGCACACAAGAAGGCCCCCAGCACGCCTGCGGCGGCTTGGGGGCCTTCTTTTTGTGCGGAGGCGGCGAGATTTGAACTCGCGAGAGGGGATTACCCTCAACCCGCTTAGCAGGCGGGCGCCATCGACCGGACTAGGCGACGCCTCCTCCGACGGACCCCCGAGAGGGCTCGACGACGACCAAGACTATCCGGACACCGGCTCAGCGGCAAAGTGGGGGACGGACTGGCTGGGAGTGTCGCCCGGGTGCCCTGTAATCTGGCCGGAATCGACGGGGGTCGAAGTCAACCAAGGAGGCCGTAGCGGCGTCTGATGTATCGAGGACCGGTCCCGACCGGCCCGGAACCGCCGCCACGTCGTCGATCAGGGAACGGAGCCATGTCGCGGAGTACTCGCGCAGCTGGACGCAGGTCCGCGCCAAGAGGTAGCCGATCACGTCACAAGGCGCACCGGGCCCGGACTGCCTCGAAGGCCATCGGACTGACCCTGGTCAGCGCGCTCATCCCAGGCTCCGGCTTCGTGATGGGCGGGCGCACCAAGCTCGGTGCGTTCATCATCACGCTCAGCGTCGGCCTGCTCGGCCTGGCGGCGTACATCGGCCTGACCCACCGCGACTCGGTCGTCGAGCTCGCCGTCGACCCGAGCCGGCTGCTGATCGCGACCGCTGTCGTCGTGCTGCTCGGGTTCTGCTGGATCTGCATCGTGGTCTCGTCGCACAAGCTGCTCCGCCCGGTCAGCGTGAGCGCGGTCGGCCGGCTGGCCGGATCCGCTTTCGTCGGGCTGCTCTGCTTCGGCATCGCCGTCCCGACCACCGTCGCCGCGCAGACCGTGATGGCGCAGCGCGACCTGGTCGGCAACGTGTTCCAGTCCGAGGGCAACTCCAAGAGCGCGACCCGGCCGAAGGTGAACAAGAAGGACCCGTGGGCGAACACCCCGCGACTGAACATCCTGCTGCTCGGCGCGGACGACGGCGTCGGCCGCGAGGGCACCCGGACCGACACGGTGATGGTCGCCAGCATCGACACCAAGACCGGTGACACGAAGCTGATCTCGCTGAGCCGGAACTTCATGCGGATGCCGTTCCCGGAGGACTCGCCGCTGCACAAGTTCTACCCGACCGGCTTCTGGGACCCCGACCTCGGCAACGTGGAGCAGTCGGAGTTCTACCTCGACGCGATGTACCGCAACATCCCGCTCGCGCACCCGCACGTGCTCGGCCCGTCGGACAACGAGGGCGCGGACGTGCTCAAGGTGTCGGTCGGTGAGGCGATGGGCCTCAAGATCGACTACTACATGCAGGTCAACCTGCAGGGCTTCGAGCAGATCATCGACGCGCTCGGCGGCATCACGGTCAACATCAACTACAAGGTGCCGATCGGCGGCGATTACAAGGGCCCGGGGTCGGCCGACGACATCCTCCCCAGCCGCTACCTGCAGCCCGGCCCGAACCAGCACCTGAACGGGCACGACGGGCTGTGGTTCGCCCGCGGCCGGTACGGGCTGAGCGACCCGTCGCGGCAGGAGCGGCAGCGCTGCACGATCCACGCGATCGTGAACAGCGCCAACCCGTCCGCGCTGGTGACGAAGTACCAGCAGATCGCGTCGGCGAGCAAGAAGCTGCTCCGGACCGACATCCCGCAGGAGATCCTGCCGGCCTTCATCGATCTCGGCATGAAGGTCAAGAACGCGAACGTGTCGAACGTCGACCTGGACAAGAGCAAGAACTTCCCGAGCGGGAAGAACCCGAACTACGAGGCGATGCGCGAGATCGTCAAGAACGCGCTCGAGACGAAGACCAAGCCGGTCGCCTCGACCCCGTCCAGCACTCCGACCAAGAAGCCGGGCAGCACCAAAGCCACGACCAAGCCCCCGGCCGGCGGCACGGAGAACCTCAAGGACGCCTGCGCCTACCACCCGGTCAATCCGTAACCGAAGCCACCCGGTCAGCGCTCGACCGGGTGGCGCTGGGATGCTTTGGGGATGCGTACGTCGTACCGGATGCGGGCGGGGCGGTTTGTCGGGGTGCTCGCCGCGGGGTTGATCGTTCTCGGCGTGGCCGCGATCGTCTGGGCCGTGGGGCTGCCGGACGTCGTGGTGGCGGTGTTCCTCACCTTGGGCGGGCTGGTGCTCCTCGCCGGGCTGTGGATCCTCGCCTTCCCGCCTGTGCTGGTGAAGTTGGGCACCGACGACGTCGCGGTACGGGGTCTGAAGACCGACTGGGCCGAGATCACCGAGGTCGGGCGGGTGGACACCACCCAGGGGCCGGCTGTCGCGCTGCGGACCAAGCAGAAGGAAGGGACGATCATGATTCCGCTCCGCTGGCTGGCGCCCGGCAAGGCGGACAAGCTCGAGACCGAGCTGCGCGACCGGCTCAACCAGGCAAACGGTTACACCATGTGGGACGGCACTGCCCCCGACGACGCGGATCACCCAGAATAGGCAGCGGTTCATCCGCTTGATCTTTGGGAGTCCGGCTGTGCTTTCGTTCGAGATGTCCGCCGAGGAACTGATCGCCTACCAGGGCACCAACCCGCGCCCCGACGACTTCGACCAGTTCTGGGACAAGGCGCTGGCCGAACTCGACGGCACCGACCCCGAGACGGTTTTCGAGGCGGCCACCGATTTCCCGCTGCCGTTCGCGCGCGCCGAGCACCTGTACTTCACCGGCACCGGCGGCTACCGGGTGCACGCCAAGGTGATCCGCCCGGAGAACCCGACCGGCCCGGCCGTCCTGATGTTCCACGGGTACGGCGGTGAGCAGCCCAAGTGGATCGACCTGATCCCGTACGCCGCGCACGGGTTCACCATCGCCGCTCTGGACGTGCGCGAGCAGGTCGCGTTCCGCACCCCCTCCCAGCAGCCGAACAGTTTCTCGCTGCGCAACCACCTGGTCGAGGGCCTCGACGGCGGGCCGGACAGCCTGCTCTACAAGCACGTCTTCCTCGACACCCGGCGACTGGCGGACATCATCCGCGGCCTGCCCGAAGTGGACGCCTCGAGAGTCGCCACCACCGGCTGGAGCCAGGGTGGCGGCCTGAGCCTGGTCGCGGCCGCGCTGACCCCGGAGATCAAGTACACCGCGAGCGTCTTCCCGTTCCTCACCGACTACCGCCGCGCCTGGGATCTGAACCTCGACACGAACCCGTACGGCGAGATCACCACTTGGTTCCGCAAGCGCGATCCCCGGCACCTGCGCGAGGACGAGGTCTTCACCACCCTCGGCTACATCGACGTACAGCACCTCGCGCCGCGGATCCAGGCCGAGGTCACCCTGTACGTCGGCCTCGAGGACGAGACCTGTCCGCCCTCCACCCAGTACGCCGCCTACAACAAGCTCACCTCGCCGAAGGAGCTCCGCCTCTACCCCGACTTCGGCCACGACGACCTGCCGGGCGCGATGGACGAGATCTACCAGCAGATCGGCGCCAAACTCTGACGCCGATCTGCCGGCACCGCCCGAGCCCTTGGTAGACCCGCATCACCCGCCACCACCTGGTTGGTGAGTACTGCGCGTCCGCCGTGAGCCTCAGTTGGCTTCTTTACCCGCCCAGTAGTGCCACGCCGGAGAAGCGACTGGGGATCGGGTCAGACCATCCGGCCAGGTGGCCGGCAGGTCGTGACTCCGGGCCGCATACAGGATCACCTCCGATGCTGCTCTGTCACCGCGCACGGTGACCCGAGCGGCTGTCTCGGCCCGCATGTCGGCCAGGTAGTGGACGGCCGGCAGGAACTCGGCGCTGAGCCGAGGGCTGAGCCGGCCGACCGGTTCGTCGTCCAGCCTGATCTCCACCACCATCCGGTTCCGGTCGGCGAAGACGTCCTCCTCCTCGACCGCGTGCATCGTGGCGTACGCCCAGCACTCGCCTTCCGGCCGGAAGAACGGTGCCAGCACCTCCGGATGCACCTCACTGCCCGGTACCACGATCCCGCTGCCCATCGGCAGCAGCTGGTAACTCCCCGGCGGTGGGAGGTTCACCGGGACCAGCATGTGCGGCTGCCCGAGAGCGACCGCCACGCTGGCATGGAACTCCGTACCGTTGCTCTTGCCCTCCCAATCGGCCGGTTCCCACTCACTGACCCACAGATGGCACGGGACCTGCGGCTGCAGGCCTTGCGCCACCAGTTCCGACAGCACCGGGTGGTACCGGTGTGCGTCCTCCCTCGGCAGATAGCCGACGGTCCTGCCTTGTACCCGTACTGCGATCGAGCGCGGGTCGAACCGGTTGTGTGGCTCCGGAACGAGATCCGCGTCCGTGTCCAGATCTGCGCCACGCGCCGGGATGGGATCAGGGAACAGGCTCCGAATCGCCTGCTCGTGCGGGGCTTCCCGGACGACTTCCTGACCACACCACAACGCGTCTCCCCACAGACTGAACGGAATCGATTCCATAGCTGCCCTCCAGTCCCCGTTGACCGGTTTACTCGGCTCATCCCGTCCAGGACCCTGGGCGTTACACCGAGTGAGCGTATGAAAACTAGACTGCCCAGTAACGACCTGTTTCACGCATGAAAAAGGACCTTGTTTCCCAACGGTGTCCGGCGGTCCGTACTTTGGACGGAGCGCGTCTTGTGCAGTGAGCGAAATGGTAAGAATCGTGCAGATGCACGGGAAGGAAGCTCATGCAGGGCACTAATGCAGAAGCTGATTCAGTCGCTCGATCAATCATCGACGCGGCCGCGATCGAGGCTGCGGTACGCCGCTTGGAAGGCGTCGCTGTGCGTACTCCGTTGCAGCGCAACCCGCGGCTTTCGGAGCGGATCGGCGCCGAGGTCTGGCTGAAACGCGAAGATCTGCAGGTCGGCCGTTCGTACAAGTTGCGCGGGGCCTACAACCTGATTGCTCAACTGGACGACGTTTCCAAGAAAGCCGGGGTCGTTTGTGCCAGCGCCGGCAATCACGGCCAAGGGCTGGCGTATTCCTGTCACATGCTCGACGTGCACGGACAAGTCTTCGTACCGCGTACTACGCCTCGCCAGAAACGGGATCGGATAGCCGCACTCGGTGGCGATCAGATCCAGGTGATCGTCACCGGCGACAGCTATGACGACGCGGCCGCCGCAGCGCTCGCAGAGGCGGCTCGCACCGGCGCGACCCTGGTCCCCGCCTTCGACGACCCGCGCACCGTCGCCGGTCAGGGCACCGTCGCCGTGGAGCTCGTGGACCAGTTGGGCCGCGCGCCCGACGTACTGGTGGTTCCGGTGGGCGGTGGTGGGCTGGTGGCCGGCGTCGCCACGTGGCTCAAGGAGCGGCATCCCGGCGTACGGGTGGTGGGTGTGGAGCCTGCCGGGGCGGCGAGCATGGCTGCGGCCCTGGCTGCCGGCGAGCCGGTGACCCTGCCGCACCTGGACAGCTTCGTCGACGGCGCCGCCGTGCGCCGGGTCGGCGACGCGACGCTGCCCTTGGTGTCCGCGGCCGGCGTCGAGATGATGTCCGTCCCCGAGGGACTGGTGTGCTCGGAGATGCTGGAGCTGTACCAGACCGACGGCCTGATCGCCGAGCCGGCGGGCGCTCTGTCCGCGGCCGCTCTCGGCCACGGTGTCGAGGTGAAGCCGGGTGACACGGTGGTCTGTCTGCTGTCGGGCGGCAACAACGACGTCAGCCGGTACGGCGAGATCCTCGAGCGCTCCCTGGTCCACGAGGGCCTGAAGCACTACTTCCTGGTCACGTTCCCGCAGGAGCCGGGCGCGCTCAGGCAGTTCCTGGACGGTGTCCTCGGCCCGGACGACGACATCACTCTCTTCGAGTACGTGAAGCGCAACAACCGCGAGACCGGTGTCGCCCTGGTCGGCATCGAGATCGGCCGCCCGGGCGACCTCTCCGGCCTCCTCGACCGGATGGAGGCCGCCCCACTCGACATCGAGCGCATCAAGCCCGACTCAGCAGAGTTCCGCTACCTGATCTGACCGAGCCGGCTGGTCAGAGTAAGCCGCGGCGGGCTGCCCAGACTATGGCTTCTACTGCCGTGCCGAAGCCGAGTCGGTCGCAGGCGGCTCGGGTACGGCGGCGGACCGTGCGCTCGGACAGGTCGAGGCGGCGGGCGACCGAGTCGACGGGCAGACCTGTGGCCAGCAGCCGGAGCAACTGCAGGTCGTCGTGGCTGATCTCCCGCTGCACGCGGGGGCGCGTTTCGTGCTGCAGAACGGTCATGATGATCCTCCGAACACCCGGGACTCGGCGGCGTCCCAGTCGGCCGGTTTGCCTTGCGGAACATAGCGCCGCAACTCGTGGGTCGCGCGGACCAGCGCGCGCATCGCCGTCAGGTCCGGCAGCGGAGCGCCGAGAGCCCGTGCCTGCACCAGCACGTTCCCGAGCGCGGACGCTTCGACCGGACCGGCCAGCACGGGAAGACCGCAGGCATCCGCGGTCAACTGGCACAGCAGTTCGTTCTGCGATCCGCCGCCGATCACCTGGACGACGTCGACCTCGCGGCCGGTGAGCTGTTGTGAGAGCCGCAGCGTCCGGCGATACGCCAGCGCGAGACTCTCCAGCACACACCGCGCCAGCGCACCCCGCGAGGCGGGTGCTTCCTGACCGGTTCGCGCGCAGTACTCATCGATCCTCCGCACCATGTTGCCAGGGGCAAGGAACGACGGATCGTCCGGATCGACCAGTACTGCGTACGCCGGTGCCGCGGCTGCCTCGGCGAGCACTCGCGGCAACTCGTCTTCAGCGCCCCACTCGCGCAGGCACTCCTGCAGGATCCACAGCCCCATCACGTTCCGGAGGAACCGGATCCGGCCGTCGACACCGCCTTCATTGGTGAAGTTCGCCTGCTGCGCCTCCGCGGTCAGCACCGGCTGGTCGAGTTCCAGGCCGACCAGCGACCACGTTCCGGAGGAGATGTAGGCGAACCGGTCGTCGACCGCCGGCACCGCGACGACCGAGGACGCGGTGTCGTGCGATCCGACCGCGATGACCGGAGTCGCTGGATCCAGCCCGGCCTCATCGGCCACTTCTGCGAGCAGGGGCCCGATCACCTGGCCTGGTTGGCGAATCGACGGCAACAAGCTCCGCGGCACCCCGACCCGCTCGGCAAGCGCAGAACTCCAGGCGCGCTCGCGTACGTCGTACAGCTGTGTGGTGGAGGCGTTGGTCGCCTCGGCGCCGATGATGCCGGTGAGCCAGTAGCCGAGGAGGTCCGGGATCATCAGGAGCGTCTCGGCCTGATCGAGGCGCTGCTCGGCGGCGAGCTGGTAGATCGTGTTGAAGGGCAACTGCTGCAAGCCGGTCACGGCGTACAGGTCGTCCGCGGAGACCTTCTGCAGAACGCGTTCCATCACACCGGTCGTGCGCTCGTCACGGTAGTGCACGGGATTGCCGAGAAGGTTGCCCTCGGCGTCGAGCAGACCGTAGTCGACCGCCCACGAGTCGATCCCGATCCCGTCCAGCGGTCCGGTCGCCGCCGCCTTGGTGAGCCCGGCGAGTGTCTCGCGGTACAGGTGCAGGATGTCCCAGTACAAGGTGCCGCCGAGGCGCACCGGGCCGTTCCAGAACCGGTGTACCTCGGTCAGCTCCAGTTCGTCCGGTCCGACCTGACCGACCATCACGCGTCCGCTCGACGCGCCCAGGTCCACCGCAGCCACCCGCCAGCGGGTCATCGGCGCTCCGGCGCTACTACCTTGAGGTCGAGGTGCAGGAGATCGGCGACTGCCTCCAGGTTCTTGGTCTGGTGACCGGTGCCGAGGGCCCAGTGATGGGCCACGCCCGAGCCGGACCAGGCGTCGGTCCACTCGCCGGGATCACAACCGAAGTCGACGCGCGAAGTGGTGTTGCCGATCTGCAGCAAGGGGCCGGGGACAACCGTTCCCTCGGAGGCGATCAGCCGGAAGGTCCCGTCGCGGAGCTGGCCGAGGCCGAGGGTGGTGACCGGGCCGTGCTTGACGTCGAACTCGACCGAGACACCCCAGCCGCGCTTGCCGTGGTACACCCCTAGTCCACGCAGCAAGGGCTTGGCGGAGCTGATCGCGAGGTGGGCGGGACCGTCGTGACCCATCTCGACCACGTTGTCATGGAAGTTCAGCGCCTGCAGTTCGGTGAAGGACCCGCCACCGCCGAGGCGGTCCATCACCAGCATCGCCAGCGACGTCCGCAGCTCGTACTCGCCTGCTGCCGGGATGCCGCGAGCGGTGAGCAGCGAGGCGCCGAGGATCATCCCGGCCGCGACCCGTTCGTGGGTCTCGCCGTCGAGGCCGCGATGATAGTAGGCGAGCGTGTCGAGCTGGAAGTCCTCGACCAGCCGGTCGAGCGCGACCGAGACGGTCGCGCCCCAACGGAAGTCGTCCTCCACCACCGAGTCGTCCAGGGTGAAGATCTCCCGGGCGAGCTTCATCCGCTCGGTGGTCTCCGCCTCGGTGACCTGCTCGACCCGGACCCGCAGGTCGTCGATCTCGAGGATCTCGACATGCCCGCCGAGCTGGGCGGAGACCAGGGTCGGGTCGGTGATCACGTCCATCATCCCGGGGTACAGATGCCCGAGCAGGCCGTGCCGGCCGTGCCGCAAAGCCGCCCGTACGCCGGCCGCCTTGATCCAACGGCCGATCCGGTCCCAGGCGCGCTCGTCCTCGACGTACCCGGAGACCGAACGGAAGTCGATCCCGCAGCGCTCGAAGGCGTTCGCCATCTCGGGCAGCGGGCAGGCACCGCAGTACGCGAGCCAGGCGCCGGTGTCGAACGACGCGTGGTCCATCGACTCGGTCGGTTGCAGGTTGAGCAGCAGCACCGGAGCCCCGCTGCGCTGGGCGACCGGGACCAGCATCGACGCGGTCATGTAGGTGGTCAGGAAGCCGACGATCAGATCGCAGTCGGCGACCCGGAGCTTCTCGGCCGCCACTGCGCCTTCCTGAGCGTCCGAGATGAACCCGACGTCGACGACCTCGCAGTCCAGCTCCGAGAACCGCTCGGACACCCGGCGCGCGGACGCCTGCAACTGCGGGAGCAGGTCGGGGAACTGCGGCCAGTACGCGCCGAGGCCACCGGCGACCAGGCCGATCCGGGTCTTCCGCGGCTCAACCCTCTCTAGCAGGCTCATCGGACTCCTCTCAGCGCAGGAAGGCGGCGGCCACACCCGCGTCGACGGGTACGTGCAGGCCGGTGGTGAGGGACAGGTCTCCAGCGGCCAGCGCGAAGACGGCAGCCGCTACGTGCTCGGGCAGCACCTCCCGCTTGAGCAGCGTCCGCTTGGCATAGAAGGCGCCGAGCTCGGACTCCGGTACGCCGTACACCGCGGCTCGCTGCGCGCCCCAGCCCTTGGCGAAGATCCCCGAGCCCCGAACGACCCCGTCGGGATTGACGCCGTTCACGCGGATCCCGTACTCACCGAGTTCGGCCGCGAGCAGCCGGACCTGGTGCGCCTGGTCCGCCTTGGCGGCGCCGTACGCGACGTTGTTCGGGCCGGCGAAGACCGCGTTCTTGCTGGAGATGTAGACGATGTCGCCGCCGATGCCCTGCTCGATCAGGATCTTCGCGGCCGCCCGCGAGACCAGGAACGAACCCTTCGCCATCACGTCGTGCTGCAGGTCCCAGTCCTTCTCGGTTGTCTCCAGCAACGGCTTCGAGATCGACAGCCCGGCGTTGTTCACGACGAGATCGACCCCACCGAACGCCAGTACGGCGGTGCGCATCGCCTCCTCGACGGCGGCACCATCGGAGACGTCGGTTCCGACCGCGATCGCGCGATCCGTGCCGCCGATCTCCTCGGCGACGGCCTCTGCCGCGGCCAGGTCGAGATCGGCGACCACGACGCAGGCACCCTCGGCCGCGAGCCGCTGGGCGATCGCCTTGCCGATGCCCGATCCGCCGCCGGTGACGAACGCGATCCGGGTCGCGAGCGGCTTCGGCTTCGGCATCCGCTGCAGCTTGGCCTCTTCGAGCGCCCAGTACTCGATCCGGAACTTCTCGCGCTCGTCGATCGGCGCGTACGTCGAGACGGCCTCGGCGCCGCGCATCACGTTGATCGCGTTGACGTAGAACTCACCGGCGACCCGGGCGGTCTGCTTGTCCTTGCCGAAGCTGAACATGCCGACACCCGGCACCAGCACGATCGCAGGGTCGGCGCCCCGCATCGGCGGGCTGTCCGGCTGCGCGTGCCGGTCGTAGTACGCCGCGTAGTCCTCGCGGTACTGCAGATGGAGTTCTCGCAGCCGGGTGGTCGCTTCCTCGATCGAGGCCGACGGCGGCAGGTCCAGGACGAGCGGCCGGACCTTGGTCCGCAGGAAGTGGTCCGGGCAGGAGGTGCCGAGCGCGGCCAGCTCGGCCAGCCGCTCGCGCGCGGTGAACTCCAGCACGACGTCGGCGTCGTTGAAGTGGCCGACCTGCGGGTTGTCGGTCGAGGCGAGCCCGCGGATGACCGGCGCCAAAGCCGCAGCCCTGGCACGACGCTCCTCAGCCGGCAGCGCCTCGAACCCCGGTACTACGGGCCCGAAGGGCTCGGGTTTCCCGTTCTGCGCAAGGAAGAGCTCCGCCGTCCGGATGATCTCGAGCGAGTTGGCCTCGCATTCGGCCGACGTACTCCCCCACGCCGTGATGCCGTGGCCACCGAGGATCACGCCGATCGCCTGCGGGTTGTCCTTCTTCACCTGCGCGATGTCCAGGCCGAGCTGGAACCCGGGCCGGCGCCAGGGAACCCACACGACCCGATCGCCGAAGCACTCGGCGGTGAGCTTCTCACCGTCGGCGGCCGTGGCGAGTGCGATGCCCGAGTCCGGGTGCAGGTGGTCGACATGCGGTGCGTCGACCAGGCCGTGCATGGCGGTGTCGATCGACGGCGCCGCGCCGCCCTTGCCGTGCAGGCAGTAGTCGAACGCGGCGACCATCTCGTCCTCACGGTCCACGCCCGGGTACACGTCGACGAGCGCGTTCAGGCGGTCCTGCCGCAGTACTGCGAGGCCCGCGGTGGTGAGGGTGCCGAGGTCGCCACCGGATCCCTTGACCCACACCAGGTCGACCGGCTGTTGGGTCACCGGGTCGGTCGCGGTTCCTTTGGCGGACGTGTTGCCGCCGGCGTAGTTGGTATTGCGCGGGTCGGCGCCCAGTCTGTTGCTTCGTGCAACAAGCTCGGCTGCGATGTCTTGGCTCATGCTCCCCATCCAGCCTGCTGGCCGTCGGCTCGGTCCTTGCTGATCTGCTCGAAGTAGCCGCTGCGGTGGTAGGCGGCGATCGGGTCCGGGTCCAGCCCCTGGTCGGCGCGGAGGTCGGCGAGCAACGGCCGGACGTCGGTGTTGAAGGCATCCATCAGAGCGGCGTTCGCGGCCAGCACGTCACCTTCGGACTGCGCCTTGCGCAGCGCGTCGCGATCGACCAGCAGCGCCTTGGCGGTGGCCTCCTGGACGTTCATCACGGAGCGGATGATCGCCGGGATCTTCGCCTCGATGTTGTGGCACTGGTCGAGCATGAAGGCGATCCCGCGGTCCGGGTCGAGCGCGTCGCCGCGGACGATCTCGTTCATGATCCGGAACAACTGGAACGGGTCGGCCGCCCCGACCATCAGGTCGTCGTCGGCGTAGAACCGGCTGTTGAAGTCGAACGCGCCGAGCTTGCCGGCCCGGAGCAGGAACGCGACGATGAACTCGATGTTGGTCCCCGGCGCGTGGTGCCCGGTGTCGATGCAGACCGTTGCCTTCGGCCCCAGTTCGAGGCAGTGCGCGTACGACGTACCCCAGTCCGGTACGTCGGTGGCGTAGAAGGCCGGCTCGAAGAGCTTGTACTCCAGCAGCATCCGCTGGTTGTCACCGAGCCGTTCGTAGACTTCGTGCAACGCCTCGGACAGCCGGTCCTGGCGGTCCCACAGGTCGTCCTGGCCGGGGTAGTTCGTCCCGTCGGAGAACCACAGCTTCAGGTCGCGCGACCCGGTGGCGTCCATGATGTCGACGCATTCGAGCAGGTGGTCGGTCGCCTTGCGACGGACCCGCGGATCCGGGTTCGTCACGCTGCCGAGCTTGTAGTCGTCGTCCTGGAACACGTTGCTGTTGATCGCACCGAGCCGGACGCCCTGCTCCTTCGCGTAGGCCGAAAGGCCGGCGTAGTCGTCGACCTTGTCCCACGGGATGTGCAGCGCGACGCTCGGCGCGACCCCCGTGTACTTGTGCACCACCGCCGCGTCGGCGATCTTCTCCTCCGGCGACCGCGGGACGCCGGGCTGGCTGAACACCTTGAACCGGGTGCCCGAGTTCCCGAACGCCCAGGACGGCAGTTCGATCTCCTGACGGCTAAGGGCATCAGTCACGCTGGTCATATCAGTCAGTCCTCGGTACTCGGGGTCAGATGGAAGATCTCGGGCAGCAGCAGGAACGACTCGTCCGGCGGCCGTCCTTCGATACCAGTGAAGAACTCGGTCATCTCGGCCTGCCACCGGGTGTTCACCTCGGTGGCGGCCATCGCCTTCTGCGCCGCCTCCAGGTCGTCGGCCTCGACGTACCCGATCAGCAGGCCGTCGTCGCGGAGGAAGAGCGAGTAGTTGTGCCACCCGGAGTCCCGCAGCGCGGCCTGCATCTCGGGCCAGACGTTGCGGTGCCGTTCGACGTACTCGTCGAGCCGGTCCGGCCTGACCTGGAGGCAGAAGCAGTAGCGATTCACGGCCACCTCGTCAGAAGTTGAACTTGTCGATGTTGGCCGCGGTGAACTCGGTCGGCGGGCCGAGCACGATCTCGCCGGCCGCGCCGACGGTGTACTCACCGAGCTTGCCGGCCTTGAACTTCTCGCCCTCGGCACCGGTGATCTGGCCCGACTTGAGCGCGGCCCCGGCGTACGCGGCGAGGTAGCCGATGTCGGCCGGGTTCCACAGCGCGAACTTCTTCACCGTGCCGTCCTTGACGTACTGGCGCATCTGGTTCGGCAGGCCGAGGCCGGTGATCGCGACCTTGCCCTTGTACGACGAGGCGCTCACGTACCGCGAGGCGGCGGCGATACCGACCGTGGTGGGCGAGATGATCACCTTCAGGTTCGGGTACGACTGCAGCAGACCCTGCGCCTCGGTGAAGGACTTCTGGTCGTCGTCGTTGCCGTAGGCGATCTTGACCAGCTTCAGCTTCGCGTTCGCCGGCTTGGCCAGCTCGGTCTTCATCACCTGGATCCAGGAGTTCTGGTTGGTCGCGTTCGGCGTCGCGGAGAGGACGGCGATCTCACCGGAGCCGCCGGCCAGCTCGCTGGCCATCTTCACCAGGCTCTCACCGATGCCCTGGGTGGTCGCCTGGTTGATGAAGGCGTCGCGGCAGTCCTTGGAGGCGTCGGAGTCGAACGAGACGACCTTGATCCCGGCCTTCCGGGCCTGGTTCAGCGACGGGCAGACCGCGTTCGGGTCGTTCGCGGCGACCACGATGACGTCCTGCTGCTGCTGGATGAGGGTGTTGATGTAGCTGACCTGCGAGGACGCGCTCGCGTCGTTCGGGCCGACCAGCTTGTACTCGCCCTTGAGCTCGCCGACCGCGACCTTGCCGCCGCCCACCTCGACGTCGGTGTAGGGGTTGTTCAGCTGCTTGGGCAGGTAGGCGATCTTGAGGCCTTCCTTCAGCGGCGCGTTCGGGTCGGCCTTCGTCGCCGTACTCGCGGCCGGAGCACCGGTGTCACCCGACGAACTCGACTTGGTCGTGCCACCACCACACGCGGTCAGCGCGAGGGAGACGACGGCCACCGTCGCGAGCGGTACCGCCAGGCGGCGGGAGAGAGGGATGGTCATGACGTTGTCCTTCCTGGACAGGTGGCCTTACAGGGGTTCGGGGCGGTGACGCCGGCGCTGCAGGGAACTGCGGACGGCATTTGCGAGGTTCGGGGCGAGAACGGAGACGATCAGCAGGACGCCGGTGACGACGTTGAGCGCCTCGTTGGAGACATCGGAGAGGCGGAGGGCATTCTGCAGGGAGGCCAGCAGGACGACACCGGCGATGACGCCCGGCAGAGCGCCCTTTCCGCCGAAGATGGAGACCCCGCCGAGCAGGACGGCGGCGACCACGGCGAGTTCGAGACCGGCGCCGTTGTCCGCGCGGGCACTGGAGTACCGCAGGGTCCACAGCACTCCGGCGAGACCGGAGACGAGGCCGCTGACGACGTACAGCCAGAACTTCAACCGCCCGGGACGGACGCCTGCGAACCGGGCCGCCTGCTCACTGGTGCCGATCGCGAAGACGGCCCGGCCGACCGGGGTGGCATGGAGGACCACCCCGAAGACGGCGGCCAGAACGACGATGATGATCAGCACGTTGGGGATCGACGTACCGCCGATGTTCCCGGTGACCCAGTCCGTGTACAGCGCGGGGAAGTCGGCGACCGCGCCGTCACCCAGTACTACGAACGCCAGGCCGCGGTAGAGCGCCAGGGTGCCGATGGTGACGGCGAGCGAAGGCAGCCCGAGAACGGTGACGAAGAATCCGTTGATCGCGCCGAGCACCGCACCGAGGAGAAGGCACAGCGGGATGATCGTCTCGATCGGCTGGTTCTGGTTCCACAGGTAGCCCATCACTGCGCTGGACAGGCCGAGCGTGCTGGCCACCGAGAGGTCGATCTCGCCGGTCACGATCACCAGCGTCATCGGCAGCGCGACCAGCGCGATCGGCAGCAGGTCGAGAATCAGGAAGCCGAAGTTCTGCGCGGTCCCGAAGTTGTCCACGGTGGCCGCGGCGACGATCAGTACGACAACGGTGACGGCGATGATCGCGACGTTCCAGTTCGCGAAGCGCCCAAGCCTGTCAGTGGACATGAGAGCCTCGCTTCTTGAGCGTTGCGGCAACGCGAGCCGCGACCAGCCGGTCCGCGCCGATCGCCAGCAGGATCAGGCCGCCGACGATCGCCTGCTGCCAGAACTGGTTGATCTCCAGCACCGCGAGCGAACTGCCGATGGTTGTCAGCAGCAACGCTCCGAGCGCCGCGCCCCAGACCGAGCCGCTGCCCCCGAAGACCGCCACTCCACCAACGACGACGGCCGCGACCACATTCAGTTCGTACCCCGTGCCGGCCGCCGCGTCGATCGTGCCGAACCGGGCCGCGAACAGCACCCCGGCCAAGCCGGCCAGCGCACCACTCACGCCGAAGGCACCGATGGTCCGGCGACCGACCGAGATCCCAGCCAGCCTCGCCGCCTGCGGACTCGAACCCATCGCATAGTGCTCACGGCCGACCCGGTAGCTCCGGAGGACGACGCCGGTGATCACCAGCACCAGGAGCGCGATCAACACCAGGTAGGGGATTCCGAGCAGGGTCGCGTTGCCGAAGTCGAGGAAGCCTCCGGGTAGCTCGTCGGCGTTGATCTGCTGGCCGCCGGCCCAGAAGTAGGTGATGCCGCGGACGACGTACAAGGTGCCGAGGGTGACGACCAGGGCGGGGACGTTGCCGTAGCGGACGAGGATTCCGTTGACCGCACCGCAGACGCCGCCGACGGCCGCTCCGATCAACAGAGCGCCGATGACCGGGAGGCCGGGATGATCGCGGAGCAAGGTGCCGACGGTGAACGCGCTGAGGCCGAGCACGGATCCGACCGACAGGTCGATGTTGCGGGTGATCACCACGACCGCCTGGCCGACCGCCAGAACGGCCAGGATGGCGGTGCCGAGCAGGATGTCCCGGATGCTCTGGCCCGACAGGAAGCGTGGATTGGAGATCGTGGTCACGGCGACGAGGGCCGCGAGGGCGAGCACGATCCCGAGTTCGCGCGCTCGCAGTACGAGATCCAGCGAGGATCGGCGGGTGGTGAGGTTGCTGCCAGGCAGGTCGACGGCGGTCACAGCGAGACCTCCTGACCCATCGCGGCGAACATGACCGACTCCTCGGTCGCGCGGTCCCGGTCCAGCTCGGCGACCAGGCGGCCTTCGCGCATCACCAGCACGCGGTCGGCCATCCCGAGCACCTCGGGCAGTTCGGACGACACCATCAGGACGGCGACCCCTTCCGCGGCCAGGCTGGACATCAGCCGGTGCACCTCGGCCTTGGTGCCGACGTCGATGCCCCGGGTCGGCTCGTCGACGATCAGCAACTTCGGTGCCATCGACAACCATTTCGCCAGCACGACCTTCTGCTGGTTGCCGCCGGACAGGGTGCCGACCTCGTCGGAAAGCCTGCCGTACTTGGTCTTCAGCCGCTCGGTCCACTCCTTGGCCGACCGCCGCTCACTGCTGCCGGTGAGAAAACCCAGCTGGGAAAGGGCTCTCGACCGCGGCAACGTCACGTTGCGCTCGATCGAGAGTTCCATCAGCAGGCCTTGCTGGCGGCGGTCCTCGGGGACGAGAGCGACACCCGCGGCCATCGCTTGACGCGGAGAGCCAGGCTTGAGGGTCTTGCCGAGCACCTTGACCGTGCCCGCGTCGCGCGGGTCGACACCGAAGATCGACTGGACGACTTCGGAACGACCCGATCCGACCAGCCCTGCGAGCGCGACGATCTCACCGGCCCGGACGTCGAAGGAGATGTCAGCGAAGACAGGATCGCGGCTCAGCCCCTCGACACTGAGCACCACGGCTCCTGGATCGACCTGCTGCTTGGGGAACAGCGCTCCGAGCTCGCGGCCGACCATCCGGCGTACCATCTCGTCCACGCTGATCTCGCTGAGCAGGTCGGTCGAGACGTGTTTGCCGTCGCGCATGATCGTGACCCGTTCGCACAACGCGGTGATCTCCTCGAAGCGGTGCGAGATGAACACCAGGGCGGCACCGTCGTCGCGGAGCGATCTCGCCACCGCGAACAGGCGCTCGACCTCGACCCCGGTCAGCGCCGCGGTCGGCTCGTCCATCACGACGACGCGCGCCTGGGCCGAGAGTGCCTTCGCGATCTCGACCAGTTGCTGGTCGGCGATCGACAGGCCGCGCGCGGGCCGGGCCGGGTCGATGGACACGCCGAGCCGGTCGAAGAGCTGGGCGGCTTGGCGAAGCATCGCCGTACGGTCGACTGTTTTGAAACGACCCAGTGGCGGGCGGCCCATCGCGATGTTCTCCGCGACGGACAGGTCGGGGAACAGCGTCGGCTCCTGGTAGATCACCGCGATCCCGGCGGCCTTCGCGTCGGCCGGGCCGTTGAGCTCGACCGGATTGCCGTCCAGTTCGACCGTGCCGGAATCGGGACGATGCACGCCGGCCAGCAGCTTCACCAGGGTGGACTTCCCGGCGCCGTTCTCGCCGACCAGGGCGTGCGCCTCACCGCCGTACAGGTCGAGGGAGACGTTCTGGACGGCAGCGACGGCGCCGAAGGACTTCGACACCTCACGCAACCGCAGCAGCGGGGCCTCACCCATGGTCGCCTCCGCTCGGGATCTGCAGTCGGGTTTCTGAAAGGTTTCAAGTGGATTGCATGAAAGCTAAGCGGGACCGCGGGCAGCCGTCAAGAGGCTGCGGCGATTCGATCGGCGGAGTGGCTGAGTAGATCGATCGATTGCGGGTAGGCTGCGTCAGCTATCACGTTTCAAACGCGGGAGGTCGAATGACACCGAGCGGCACAGCGGACCGGGCCCGCCCGACGCGCGCCGCAGCCGGGGTCAAGGAGGTCGCGGCGGCGGCGGGAGTTTCGCTCGGCACGGTCTCCAACGTGCTGAACCGGCCCGAGATGGTCAGCGCGGCCACCCGCGCCAAGGTCGAGGCAGCGATGCTCAGTCTCGGCTTCGTCCGGAACGAGTCCGCCCGGCAACTGCGCGCCGGCAGCAGCCGGATCTTCGCCTACCTGATGCTCGACGCGGGCAACCCGTTCTTCACCGACGTCGCCCGCGGCGTCGAAGAGGCTGCCCGCGAGGCCGGGCTGTCGGTCTTCCTGTGCAACAGCAACGAGGACGCGGGCCGCGAGGCCGACTATCTCGACCTGCTCGAGCAGCAACGGGTGCAGGGCGTGCTGATCACCCCGGTCGATCCCGATTCGCCCAGACTCAGCCAACTGCCGGCCCGCGGTACGCCGGTGGTCGTGGTTGACCGGGCGATCGACGACGGCGAGCACTGCTCGGTCGCGGTCGACGACGTCTTCGGCGGCGAGGTCGCGCTCAGCCACCTGCTCGAACTCGGGCACGAGCGGATCGCGTTCGTCGGCGGCCCGAACAACATCGGCCAGGTGACGGACCGCCGCGCGGGAGCCCGGCGAGCGATGGAACGGGCCGGACGGCCGGCCGAGGACCTGATCGACCTGGTCACCGGCGCACTCACAGTCGCCGAAGGTAGGGGCGCCGGGCAACGACTTGCCGGACTGCCGGCCGCGCGCCGTCCCACCGCCGCCTTCTGCGCGAACGACCTGCTGGCATTGGGATTGCTGCAGCAATGCGTGAGCCTCGGCTTGCGGGTGCCTGAGGACCTGGCGATCGTCGGGTACGACGACATCGAGTTCGCCGCGGCGGCCGCTGTACCGCTGACGTCGGTGCGCCAACCTCGCCAACTGCTCGGTCATACAGCGGCGGAGCTGCTGCTCGACGAGTCCAGCAACCCCGACCACGAGCACCAACGCGTCACCTTCACGCCCGAACTGGTGGTCCGTACTTCGACTCGCGGCAGCTCGCCTAGCTGAAGAACTTGACCTGGAGCGCGCTCCAGGTCAGAAGGTGGTGGGCATGACTGAGCTACGCATCGCCCTCGGCGCAATGGAATTCGGCACCCGGATCGACGAGAAGACCTCCTTCGAGTTGCTCGACGCCTTCGTCGACGCGGGTGGCACTTGGATCGACACTGCGAACTGCTACGCCTTCTGGCAGGACCCGAGCGGCCACGGCGGGCAGAGCGAGGAACTGCTCGGACGGTGGTTCGCGCGACGCCCCGGCGTACGGGATCGCGTCAAGCTCGCCACCAAGGTCGGCTGTGAGCCATTGTGGCCGGGTAGTTTCCCGGAGCACACGGAAGGCCTTACTGGTAAGGCGATCGACGCTGCTGTGGAGACCTCGCTGCGGCGGCTGCAGACGGATCACATCGATCTCTACTGGGCGCATCGCGATGATCTGAACACGCCTTTGGAAGAAACAGTCGCCGCCTTCGGCAAGCACGCCGCCGCGGGCACGATCGGCCGCATCGGGCTCTCGAACTACGCGCTCTGGCGAGTCGAACGTGCTCGCGGCCTGGCGCTTCAGCAGGGCGTGATGGGGCCGACGGCCCTGCAACTGCGGTACTCGTACCTCCAGCCGCGGCCGTTCGTCCGCGACCAGGCCCACGACCACCGCTTCGGCTGGATCACCGACGAGGTCCTCGACTACGCCGACCGCAATCCCGAGCAGGACCTGTTCGCCTACAGCCCGCTGATGTCCGGCGGCTACGAACGCGCCGACCGGCCGATCCAGGACGCCTTCGACCACCCCGGTACGACGCGCCGCCTAGAAGCCCTCGCCAAAGCCGCCGCCGACCTCGGCGTCACCCGCAGCGAGGTAGTCCTAGCCTGGCTCATCGGCGGCACCCCCTCCATCATCCCCATCGTCGGCATGAGCACCCCGACCTACCTCACCACCGCCCTGGCCGGCGCCCACCTAACCCTCCCACCCGAAACCCGAACAGCCCTCGACGCAGCCTGGTGAATCCCCACGCAGCCTCCTCCGTCGGCTGCTCCCGCCCTCCCTCCCCGGCGCACCTGCAGCTCGCCTTCTCCCGCTCCCACGACTCGAAGTCCGCCTCGCTCCTCACAATCTGTTCGCAGCACCGAGGTGAGGTCGGTTGTGAAGGAAGCGGCTGTGGTGGTTGTCAGCCACGAGCCTTCCGAGCCCGAAGCCGGCGGAGTTTTTGGGTCGGTTGGCGGGGGATCGTAGGTGAATTGGCTGGAGCGGTTCCTGTGAGGGCTGGTGTCGTGTGACGATTTGGGGGTGGATGGTCAAAGGTTCTGGGAGTTGGTGGAGGCGGCGCGTGCGGAGGTCGACGACACGGTCGCGGATCCGGATGGGGTCGCGGACGCGTTGGGTGACGCGCTCGGGAAGTTGCCGGCCGACGAGATCGTCGGGTTCGGGGCGGAGTTCGAGCGCCTGCAGGCCGAGGCCTATCGGTGGGATCTGTGGGGCGCGGCGTACCTGATCAACGGGGGCGCCTCCGACGACGGATTCGACTACTTCCGCGGCTGGCTGGTCGCGCAGGGGCAGGAGATCTGGGAGGCGGCGCTGGCCGACCCGGACTCGCTGGCCGATGTGGTCGACGAGGATCTCGGCGAGGACTTCGAAGGATTCGACGGCGAGGGGATGCTCGGCGTCGCCGTGAGCGCCTACGAGTCCGCGACCGGCAGCGAAGCGGGCTACTGGGAAGCCGTGGGCACCGAGGTCCCCGACGTACCGGCCGGCCAGAACTTCGACTTCGACGACACCGACGAACTGCGAGACCGTTTCCCCCGCCTCGCCGCCCTCTTCCTGACCGACTGACGGGTAGCTGGTACGCCGTACCTCGCGCCGTCAGCCGCTCGGTTTGTGATGGTCGGGCAGGGTGGTGGGCTTGGCGTGCAGGAGATAGGTGCCGCGATGAGTCACGTGGAGTTTGAATCCGTACCGCGTGGTCCACTCGAGCGTGTCGCCGTCGAGGCGTGTGGCAGTCCAGCCTCCGTAGGTCTTGATGCGGTGGCTGAGTCGCCCTAGTGGGGCGAGATTGCTCGTGTTCGTCTGGCCCGGTGGTCCGTCCTTGACGTATGGCCTGATGTGGTCGAGGTCGGTGTTGATCCCGGTCTCGGCGGTCCCGTAAGGGAATTGTTCGACGGGATACCTGAGTTTGATGCGCTCTCGCATCCGATGCGGAATCTCGTAGGCATCGACGCTGATGGTGTCGTCGTTGAGGTCGATCACCGGCTGAATCACGATCTGGTCGTGACCGAGGAGCTCACTCAGCCGTACGACGAGCGCGGGTCCGAAGCCTTCGACGCGCGCCACGCCGTCATCGGCGTAGAGAGTCTGGTCGGTGACATGGACATACAGAACCGTTCGAGTCGGTCGGCTCCCTGCGCCGATCCCGTCGCGGTAGCCGGCTTGTTTGATCGCAGCCACCTTGCCGGCAAGCTCGCGGTGCGCGGCGTCATCCATTCCGGCCGCGGGTGCAGGCTCGTGTGGACGGCCCGCAGGATCTGCGGCCTGCGCGCGGACCGGGACACTCGTACAGGGGACTGCGGGAGCACCGGAACTCCAGTCATCGAGCGGATGCCCGGGGGCACTCGGATGCGGCGAATCTCGGTCAGCCTCGGTCTCCGACTCATCCCTGATCTCCGAGTGCCACTCCAACTCAGCGTCGGCCTCCGAGGCCCACGCGGCAACGGCTGAACCTGCCCCTGTCGCAGGCCCGAGCGTCGAGGCGTCGGCGCCCGTTGCGTTCTGGAATACCTCAGGGTGTGCGATCGAGCCCTCGTTCTGCGCCGCTGCTGGTGCGTTGTCGGGCCCCGTCCTCGGCACTCGGTCGTGCTGCGCCGGGGTGCAGCCTGCCGACGAGTTGGGATCGACAGGCGCCGGAGTGGGCGTGGCCGGTGCCTTGGCGCGAGCCAGGTGCTGGGCTACCTGAAGTAGCTCGTGGGCCAGCGCCGGATCAGCGACGATGCCAACGGCCTTGGCCCGGCGCTGGTCGACGGGGTCGGAGTCGCCAAGTGCGGCGAGGGCGTCGGCGATCTGACCGATGGTCGCGATGAACCGGATCACGTCGCCGGTGGGTGCACGGACGAACAGGTTGGTCGTGCCGTGATCATCGGTGCGACCTGGCCAAACTCCGCGCTCACGGGCCTTCTCTTCGGCTTCCGCCCGGGCGGCTTCGGGATCGGCCTGCCACTTCGCAGCCCTGACAATGCGTTCCAGTCGCAACGGCGTCAACGTGTCCACAATCTGCGCGACCCGTCGGTCGACGATCGCCGCAGCATCTTCGGACAGGGACAGACATGCGGTGGCGATCTGGCGGGCCTTCCATTCGACCGCACGGCCGTTGCGGACCTGCTCCCAGGTTTCCGGCAGCCGATGACGCAGAGCCAGCGCCTGACCGATGTAATGCGCGGCGGCGACCTTGCCGCGACCGGTCACCGCACCGAACTCTGCAGGCGCGAACTCAGCCACCCCTGGGCAACCCGGGCCGCCGTAAACCTTGCCGCGCTCTCCGCCGGGCACCGACGACGTGTGACCGGCAAGTGTCGCTGGGTCCGGGTGGAGGTCGGCGAAGTGCAGTGCGTGCTCGATCAGCTCGATGTCGATCTGGTCGCGCTGCTCCTGGAGGCGCGCCGCCGAGGCGAGCGTCTCCCGAGCATCGAGATCTTCCAGATTTGCTTCGAACATGTGTTCGATACTACAGTGTGTGAGCAGGCGATGCCAAACCGGTGAGACCGATTTCTTCAACTATAGAAGGAAAATCTTCAGACATAGTCGGACGGGAAGGTGCTCCAGATGACGGAGAGTGCAGGTCGAAGCGGGTCAGACCGGTTCGCCGCCGAGGCGTTCGATGAAGGTGCGGAGGCGGCGGCGCCAGGCGGACTGGGTGATGTCGTCGTCGGCGACGGCGAGGCTGACCAGGTGCTGGGTCATCTCGAAACCGGCGACGGCGTCTCGCAGCGCGGTCAGGGTGTCGTCCGGTACTGCGTGTCGCCCGTGGTCCGGTTCGTCATGGTCCACGGGGTCCGCCAGCTGGTCCGGCGCGTCCGGATCCTGGCCGATCGGGCGGCTGACCCAGCCGGAGCCGAAGGTCGCGGGCACCAGCAGTTCGGGGACGAGCGACTCGTGGCTCAGGTCGGCCAGGTCCTTGCTGCCGCCGGCGATGCTGAAGATCGTCGTACCGCGGCGGCGTACGTCGTCGATCCGCTCGAGCAGCGCGTCCGGCGGCGCCTGCTCGGCCACCACGAGCAGGGATTCGCCCCGGCCCGAGTCGCGGAGGCGGTCGAGCCCGATCGCCAGGTGCGGTGGCGCGCCCGGTGGTGGCGACCAGCGCACCAGCGAAGGGCGGACGTCCTCGACGCCCGCGCGGTGGAGTTCGTCGTCGAGGTGAGCAGTGAGGTGCCAGGGCTCGTCCTCGGGCGGCCCGAACAGCAGCAGCCCACCGACCCGGGTGGTGAACCTGCGCAGCGAATGCGCGAACGAGGTCGTCCGGCCGGCCAACTCGGTACCGGTCAGCAACTCCCGAAGGACGGCGGCCTTGGTGAGATCCACCCCTCAAACCTGACACACGCGCTCACCTGCCGCGACCCGGGTCGGGTGATCCGGGGTCGCGGCACTGGGCGCGACCCGGTGACGGATCGGCGAGACCTCGCCCGTCTGTTACGCGGCGTCCGGGCCGAAGACGAGGATGCGGACGCCCGACTCGGTGCGCGGCTGGTGCCGGCTGCCGGCCCGGTAGTGCAGGTAGGTGCCGGCCGGGTAGTTCCGGCCGTGGTCGAGGAGCTCGCCGGAGATCACGTAGATCAACTCGTCCCGGTCGTGCACGTCCACCTCCGGCCAGGTCACCCTCGGATCCAGGTCGAACACCCGGGCCTGAACCGGTCCGCTGGACGGTAGTCCTCGTCGAACGATCCCCGGGGCAACGTCGGTCGTCGGCGCCGTGTCGATGAGTACCGCGGCCGGAAGGATCGGTTGGGCCTGGTCGATCAAGTCATTGGTCATGCACCTACGGTCCGTCGTCAGGACGCTCCGTTCCAGACTCATCCTGGTCCGGCAGCGGTCCGATCTGGTCATCAGGATCCGAGGCGGTCGGCTTTCGCCGTGAGGTAGGCGCGTTCGGGAACGCTGGTGGTGCGGCGGGCCGCGAGGAGGTAGCTCTCCCGCGCCCCCACAAGGTCACCGGACATCTCGAGCAGATGGGCCCGGACGGCTTCCAGCCGATGGTGGTCGGCGAGCCGGCCGTCGGCCTCGAGCGGTTCGAGCAGAGCAAGCCCCTCCTTCGGCCCACTCGCCATCGCTACCGCGACGGCGTGGTTGAGGGTCACCATCGGGTTGTCGGAAAGCTGCTCGAGCACTTGGTACAGCGCGACGATCTGCGGCCAGTCCGTGTCCTCGGCGCGCTCGGCCGTGTCGTGCACCGCGGCGATCGCGGCCTGCACCTGGTACGGGCCGAGCTGGCTCCGCGACAACGCGTCGGTCACGAGCGCCTCACCTTCGACGATCGCCGCCTTGTTCCACAGCGAGCGATCCTGGTCGGCGAGGGGAATCAGCCCGCCGTCGGCGTCGGTCCGGGCGGGCCGGCGCGCGTCGGTCAGCAGCATCAGCGCGAGCAGCCCGGCGACCTCACCGTCGTCGGGCAGCAGCCGGCGTACGCCGCGGACCAGCCGGATCGCCTCGGTCGTCAGTTCGGCGCTGTGCAGATCGGTGCCGGAGGAGGCCGTGTAGCCCTCGTTGAAGATCAGGTAGAGCACGTGCAGCACGGCACCCATCCGAGCGTCGCGCTCGGCCTCCGGCGGCAACTCGAACGTGCTCCCGGCCTGCTTGATACTCCGCTTGGCCCGACTGATCCGCTGTGCCATGGTCGTTTCCGGCACCAGGAAGGCAGCCGCGATCTGAGCCGTCGTGAGACCACCGACCGCGCGCAGCGTCAGCGCGATCTGCGAGGCCGCCGACAACGCGGGATGACAGCACAGGAACAGCAGAGTGAGCGTGTCGTCGCGACCACCGAGGTCGTCGATTTCCGGGCCCTGGGCAACGAACTCCTCCGGCGCGGCAAGGTTTGCCGCGTTCTCCTCGCGTCGGCGGCGGGCGGTGTCGCTGCGCAGCAGGTCCATCAGCCGTCGCGAGCCGACCCGGATCAGCCAGCCCTTCGGGTTGTCCGGCACCCCCTCGCCCGGCCACTGCTGCGCTGCCGCGAGCAGAGCCTCCTGGACGGCCTCCTCGGCCAGGTCGAAGTGCCCGTAGTGCCGGACCAGCGCACTCAGGACCTGCGGGGCCTGTTCCCGCAGCAGCAGTTCGAAATCGCTCACATCTCCAGTCCCGACATCTCCATCACCGGCCGTACTTCGACCGCCAGGTACTGCGCGTCCGGCATCCGCGCCGCATAGCCGATCGCCTCGTCGATCGTCTCGCACTCGACCAGATAGAACCCGGCCAGATGCTCCTTGGCCTCGGCGTACGGGCCGTCCGTCGTCGTCAGACCGTCGTCGCGGACGGAGACGGTCCGGGTCGTGATCGGGTCGGCCAGGCCGGCCGCGCTGACCAGCAGGCCGTGCTCGGTGAGTTCCCGGGTCAGCTCCTGGTGCGACCTGCCCAGGCCCTCGCGTTGTTCGGCCGACAGACCGGCCCAGCTCTCCGCGTTGCTGTAGATCAGCAGCATGTACTTCACGGTCACCATCCTGACGGTCCCAAGGGGCCGTTGTGACCCCCTCTCGACCGGTACGTCGAAACCGGGCCGGCCGTTCTCGACAATTTTGTCGAGGTGCGGGCAGCAGGCCCGACGTCCGGGGCAAGAGGCGCCCAGCCCGGGCGCCCGTAGTACCGGAGGACCGACACCATGACGAACACGCCCGACCCGAAGCGCTGGTTCGCGCTGGCCCTGCTCTGTCTGGCCGCGTTCATGATCATCCTGGACGCGTCCATCGTGCTGGTGGCAGTGCCGTCGATCGAGCGCGATCTCACCTTCTCGAACGGTGGTGTGCAGTGGGTACCTACCGGCTACGCACTGATGTTCGGCGGGTTGCTGCTGCTCGGTGGCCGCATCTCCGACCTACTAGGCCGGCGCCGGGTGTTCCTGGCCGGAGTACTGCTGTTTGCCGGGTCCTCGCTGCTGTGCGGCTTCGCCTGGAGTGGTGACGCACTGGTGTTTGCCAGAGGGCTGCAGGGGATTGCGGCCGCAGTACTGGCTCCTAGTGCGCTGTCCATCGTGATGAACACCTTCCCGGCCGGAGCCGAGCGGAACAAGGCACTGGGCATCTGGGGAGCTGTCAGCGGAGTAGGCGGTACTGCGGGGTCGCTGGTCGGCGGACCGGTCACAGACGGGCTCGGCTGGCAGTGGATCTTCTTCATCAACGTCCCGGTCTGCCTGCTCGTCGCAGTACTGACTCCGCTCGTACTGAAGGACAGCCGCGGCCCTGGTCGGCGTGGATTCGACGTAGCCGGCGCAGTGACGGTCACCGCCGCGCTGATCGTTCTCGTGTACGCCGTGGTGCAGGCGCCCGTGTCGTCCGCAGGACACACCACCTTGCTGGCAGTCGTGTCGGCTGCGCTGTTCGCCGTGTTCGTCCAGGTGGAGAAGCGGTCGCCTGCTCCCCTGGTACCGCTGCGGATCTTCCGGTCACGCGCACTGGTTGGCGGCAACCTGATCACGATCGCCTTCGGCTTCGGTGCTTTCGGGTTGAACTTCATCTACACGCAGTACGCGCAACTGGCGTTGGGGATCTCCGCGGTGAGGTACGGACTGATGTCCGCCGTACTGGCTGCGACAGCGGTGGTCGGATCGATCGTCGGGCAGAACCTGGTGACTCGGATCGGCCTGCGCCCGGTGGCAGCCGGATCGCTGCTGCTGTCGGGGATCGGCGCGACGGTGATGAGCCGCCTGACGGTGGAGTCCGGGTACTTCGAACTGGCGTTCTGGGGACTCACGATCTTCGGTGCGGGTCTTGGCGCCGGGTGCGTCGCGGGGTCGATCGCGGCGCTGAGCGATGTCGCTGGTGAGGACGCCGGTGTCGCATCCGGGTTGCAGAATGCTTGCTTCCAGATCGGCGGCGCGCTGGGCATCGCCGTACTGTCTGCGGTCGCTGTGGCGAACACGAGCGGGTCGTCGCCCACGGCAATGACCGGTGGTTACCGAGTCGCCTTTGCGGCCTGCTGGGCCTTCGTGGCGGTGGGTCTGATCGGTACGAGCCTGCTCGTCACCCGCGCAGCCAACCGGCAACTGCAGGCGGTCGCGTAATGCGTTCAGCCGGAGAGGACGGTGCCGCGGAGTTCCACACGGTCGCCGACGACAGCGGAGACCCGCCCCGCGACCTGCTGCGCACGATCGTCGTCGGCGACATCGACCATGAAGTACCCGGCCAACTGCTCCTTGGTCTCACCGAACGGACCGTCGGTGACCACTTGGACGCCCTCTCTGACCTGCACGACCTTGCCGCCGGTGGGCAGATCGAGCGCCGCCGAGCTGACCAGCTCACCGCTCCGGTCCAGCTCCTCCTGCACGACCATCAGATCGCGGAGACCTTGCGCGGCCTGCTCCGGCGTCCAGTCCTGCCCGTAGATCAGCACGAGATACTTCACCGTCGCATCGTAACCAGCACAACGGGCAGTACCCCGTGAGCAGCGCTCCGGGGTACTGCCCGCTCTGCCGAGCGATCCCAGACGATCAGAACCAATGGCGTCTGCCGCCGACGGGGCGACCGGTGGAGCCGAGCAGGAACAGCACTGCGCCGACCACCAGCAGGATGATGCCGAGTATCCACAGGATCTGGACACCGAGCAGGAATCCCAGCAACAGCAGGATCAGTCCGAGGATGAGCATGGAGCCTCCTTCTAGGCAGGCCGTCCGGGCGGTAGTGGACGGCACGCAACTCTGGTGCCCACCTCGAAACGACCTGAATCCTCGCTCTCAGCAACGGTGACGGTGGGTGAGATCGGTGTCATCGCCGGTGAGATTTCGCCCATAACCAGGCCGAATCGGTACCGCTGAGCGTGCGCGACGTTCGTAATCCGTTAAAACTGCCCGTCAGTTGTGAGACCTACCGGGATCTGTGCTTGACTCCTCCGGTCGATAACGTTTTGATCTCGGCAGATTGGGTGGTCCAGTGGCTGAAGGACGGCATAGACAGGCGCGGCACCGTCAACCGCGCCGCCAGGTTGTCCGCCCCGGCATCGTGAAGGTCGCGATCCCCGGTGCGGCAGTGGCCATGATGGCCACCGGGTCGGCAGTCGCCTTCCCCGACGGTGGCTCGACGGCTCACTCGACTGATGCATCGATCGCCAGCTCGTCCCTGCAGTTGGCGCGCGAGACCCAGACCAGCCGCGACGCCCTCCGGCCCACGCTCAACCTTCCGAGCCAGGCCCCGACCACGCCGGTCGCGAAACACCTCAAGAAGCAGGCGCCGATCCCGAAGCCGGGAGCCACCAAGACCCGCGCCTCTCAGAACGCGCCGGTCGCGCCGCCGAAGATCACCGGCAGCAAGTACACGACCACCGATGTGAACGTCTGGGCCGTTCCCGGGCAGTCCTTGCTCGCCGTGCTCCCCAAGGCCAGCAAGGTCTCGGTCACCGGTCAGGTCCAGGGCATCTGGGCGCAGATCGTCCGCGACGGCGCGGTCCGCTGGGTCAAGGCGCAGTACCTGGCCGCGACCAAGCCGGTCGAGCAGGCCGGCGGCACGATCTCCGCGGCAGCCTGCAAGTCCGGCTCCGGTGTCGAGGACGGCCTCACCCCGGACGCGATCCGGGTGCACCGGGCGATCTGCCACCTGTTCCCCTCCGTCACCGAGTACGGCGGCCTGCGCAGCGGCGACAGCGGCAGCGAGCACTCCACCGGTCACGCGCTGGACATCATGGTCAGCGGTTCGACCGGCCAGGAGATCGCCGACTGGCTCAAGGCCCATCGCAAGGAGATGGGGGTCAGCCAGCTGATCTGGCAGCAGCACATCTGGACGGTCCAGCGCGGCAGCGAAGGCTGGCGGCCGATGGAGGACCGCGGCAGCACCACCGCGAACCACTACGACCACGTCCACGTCACCGTCTACGGCAACGAGGGCACCGCGTAAGAGCTGGTCCTACGGGCGGATGTTGTGGTTGAGGTGGAAGAAGTTGTCCGGGTCGTAGGCGCGCTTGACCGCGCGTAGCCGGCGGTAGTCGGCTTCGGCGTACGCCGTGGCGGTGCGACCCGGGTCAGCGAGGAAGTTCACGAAGGTGCGACCGGTGGTTCGCAGTACGTCGGCCAGCTGCGGCACCTCCTGGTCGATGATCAGCGAGTACGTCGCGTCGCGGTGGCCGACCGGGCCCGCGCCCGGACCCGGGTGCGCCATCGCGCCGCCCCAGTGCCGGATCTCCACGGTTGGCGCATCGTCTCCGTCGAGGTCGGCGAGGCGATCGATCAGGTCGTCCGGGAGCGTGTCGACGAGGTCGAGGTAGCGAGCCGGCGTACCGCCCATCGCGGATTGCCCGAACGGCATCGTCTCGAGCTCACCGGCCAGCCGCGGGCCGGCGACCTCGAAGAGCGGCTTGAGGATGTGTTCGGCCAGGTCGGCCTCGCCGGCGTACAGGGCCTTGATCGCGATCGCGCGCCGGCCGTCTGCCGGAAGGCGGGTCAGCACGACGGCGGTGCTCAGCTCGTTGGGGATCGTGGTGGTCCAGTCGCGGTAGAGCTTGAGGATCTCGGCCGCGCGCTCGAAGCCGAAGTACACGATGCCGGCGTGCACCTGACGCACCGGATACAGCCGGAACTCCAGCGACGTGACGATCCCGAAGTTGCCGCTGCCGCCTCGGATCGCCCAGAACAAGTCGGGGTGCTCGTCGGCGCCAGCCGTCACGACCCGGCCGTCGGCGGTGACGACCTCAGCCCGTACGACGCTGTCGGCCGCGAACCCGTACTTGCGCGCCAGCCACCCGACCCCGCCGCCGAGCGTGTACCCGGT
Organism: Kribbella voronezhensis; assembly: GCF_004365175.1. NCBI lineage: Bacteria > Bacillati > Actinomycetota > Actinomycetes > Propionibacteriales > Kribbellaceae > Kribbella > Kribbella voronezhensis. Next base: position 3,406,307 of record NZ_SOCE01000001.1, read on the forward strand.
GACGCCCACATCCCGCGACGATCCCGCCAACGGCGCCAGCCCGAACTGCCCGGCCGCGTCGATCACAGCTCCCCACCGCGTCCCCGGCCCGACCTTCGCGATCATCCGCTCACTGTCGATCAGCAGCGACGTCATCGCCGAGGTCCGCAGCAGAATCCCGCCATCAGCCGGCACCCGCGTCCCATGCCCGGTCGCCTGTACTGCGAGCGGCAGGCCGAACTCCTTCGCCGTCCGGACAGCAGCCTGTACGTCGGTCCGCCCACCCGCCTCGGCAACCACCACCGGCCGCGACTCGAAGCCAGGCACCACCGACCGCCGCAGTACGTCGTACTCCGCGTCCCCGGGCCGGTAAACCTCCCCGTTGAACCCGCTCCCCAACAACCCCGCGACAACCTCGTCGCCCCCGACGCCCCGCTCAACAGCCACCTGCACGCTCATGCCACTCCCCTTCGCCGTCTCCACCTCTCTCCCAGACGTCGAAGAGCCCGGCCCGTTTTTGACACGTTCTGCAGAACTTTTTCTTGGCCCTGCCCATGGCTACGGTTCACCGGTGACGCAGACACACGGGGTGAGCATCGACGGTGACGTCGTCACCAAGGTCTACGTGTCGACCGACCGCGATGAGCACCTTCGGGAATGGGCCGCACTTCGCGCGATCTCGGCGCGAGCACCCGACCTCGTGCCGACTCCACTAGAACTCGACGCCCGACCCGCGGTGTCCATGTCACTGGTGCCAGGGCGTCCCCTCGACGGAGCACTCGGACAAGCCGAACTCGACGCGCTCGAGAAAGCACTGCGAACGCTGTGGTCGCTGCCGACCGACGGAGTACTCGGCAATCCGCTGCCCGGCTTCATCGCGCGGGTGCGGGAAGCTGCCGGCTCGTTCACCGCGACCGGTCTCATCGAGGACGCCCGGCTGGCCGGCGTCGAGTGGCTTGCCGACGGCGAGGTCGACAAACTGCTCCGACCTGCCGACAGCGTGATCGGACATGGTGATCCGAACCTGGCGAACTATCTGTGGGACGGCGAGCGGGTCCGCATCGTCGACTTCGAGGACGCCGGGGTGAGCGACGTGGCCGTCGAGTTGGCGAACCTGGTCGAACACCTAGCTGGTCGGCGTACGGAGTGGACCGGGTTCATCGCACGGTTCGCCGCTGATCCTCAGCGGTTGCTGACCGCACGCAGGCTCTGGTCGATCTTCTGCCTGGCCCTGCTCCGGCCCGGCGGCTCCTCCCTTCTCCGCAACCCACCAGGAACCGCCGACGAGCAGGCACGCCGAGTGCTCAGAATGCTCGCCCGGCCGGGTGGTTTGCCAGCCGGGTGTGGTCGGCGAGGATGTTGATCTGGGTGATTCTGCCGGCGCTGATGGTGAGGTGCATGACGCCCATCAGGCGGCCGTTGACGACGGTGATGATGCCTGGGGTGCCGTTGACCAGGGCCGGCCGGGTGTAGGGCGCCATCTTGGTGAAGGTGAGGGCCTGTTCGACGACCGCGAGGGCGCCGCGGACGATCTTGGAGTGGGCGGGGTTGGCGGTCGCGTCGGCCGGCGTACCGGCGTCGGCGCGGAGGACCACCTCGGGGTCGAGGAGCGCGAGCAGCGCCTCGAAGTCGCCGCTGCGGGAGGCGGCGATGAAAGCGTCGACCACCTCGCGGTGCCGGCCCGGGTCACGGTCGCTGGCCGGCGCGCCCATGACGCGGCGACGGGCCCGGCTCGCGAGCTGACGGGTGGCAGCGGGAGACTTGTCGACAATCTCGGCGATCTCGTCGAAGCTCACGCCGAACATGTCGTGCAGAACGAACGCGAGCCGCTCGGCCGGCGCGAGGGTGTCGAGGACCACGAGCATCGCCAGCCCGACCGCGTCGAACTGGACGGCCTCCTCCTCCGGGTCCAGCTTGGTCACGACCGGGTCCGGGACGTGCACCTCGAGCGAGTCCTCACGCCGCGACTTCCGGGACCGCAGCATGTCCAGGCACACCCGCGACACGACCGTGGTCAGCCAGGCGCCGAGGTTCGCCACCTCGCTCACGTCCGACCGGTTCAACCGCAGCCACGCCTCCTGCACCGCATCCTCGGCCTCGCTGAGCGAGCCGAGCATCCGGTACGCGACGGAGCGCAACTGGGTGCGGTTCTCCTCGAACTGGGCGGCGAGCTGGTCGGTCACGCAATCTCCTGTCGTGGTCCCGTCAAGACTTTGACGGATCGGAGCACCATGATGTGACAGCCGCGGGGTCGCGTGCTGCTGGTTGACGATGACGGCCTCCGTGGCACGGTGCTATCGTCGCCGTCGTGATCGCGCGCATGAGCAACTGGTGGCCCGTCGACTAGGCGGCCCACTGCTTCTGCGCGAACCAACCCGGCTGCCTCGACGAGGCAGCCGTTGTCATTCCTCGCCGGGGCGACCCCGCACCCCGAGGATTGCCGATGGCAACGATTCTCCGTACGACGGAACGCACCTGGTCCAGACTCATCTCAGGCCTGCTCGCCGGCCGCGACCTCAGCACGGCGGACACCTCGTGGGCGATGGACGACCTGGTCCGCGGTACGGCGACGTCCGCGCAGGTCGCCGGGTTCCTGATCGCCCTCAGAGCCAAGGGCGAAACCGCCGATGAGCTGGGCGGACTCGCGGACGCGCTGCGCTCACACGCATCCGACGTCACGATCCCAGGCACGTTCGTCGACATCGTCGGCACCGGAGGGGACGGAACCGGCGCCGCCAATCTCTCCACTCTGGCAGCGATCGTCGTCGCCGCGACCGGCACGACAGTCGTCAAGCACGGCGGTCGCGCCGCATCGTCGACCACAGCAGGCTCGGCCGACCTGATCGAGCACCTCGGCATCCCGCTCGACCTGCCGGCCGACCGCGCCGCTTCGGTCGCAGCGCTGGCCGGAATCACCTACCTCTTCGCCCCACGCTTCAACCCAGCCCTGCGGCACGTGGCCGCAGTACGCCGAGATCTCGCCGTACCGACTGCCTTCAACGTTCTCGGCCCACTGCTCAACCCGGCCCGCCCCCGGCATCAACTCGTCGGCGTGGCCGACGCGCGCATCCAACCAGTCATCGCCGCAACCCTGGCCGCCCGCGGGACAACAGCCCTCGTGGTCCGCGGCAACGACGGCCTCGACAAACTCACCACCACGGGCCCGTCCCGCATCTGGATCGTCCGCGACGGCACCTGTACTCCGACGACGCTGGACCCCCGCGACCTCGGCCTCGCCCTGTCGACCCCCGGCCAACTCCGTGGCGGCGACGCCGCCACCAACAAGGCGATCCTCGAGCGCCTCCTCACCGGCGTACAGGACCCGATCCGCCACGCCGTCCTCCTCAACGCCGCCGCGGCCCTCACCACCACAACCCTCACCAACGCCCCACTGGCCGACCAGTTGGCCCACCACCTCAAAACCTGCGCCCACGCCATCGACACCGGCCAAGCCGCCCGCACTCTTCACAAATGGATCGCCGCGGCCACCTGACAACCCCCGTCTAGGCGCGGTAGCGGGTGAGGCTGACGCCGGACTTGAAGGTTTTGGTGTCGACCAGGTGGAGGGTCGGCAGGGAGACGCCGGAAGGGAAGAGGCGGCGGCCGTGGCCCAGGACCACCGGGTAGATGAAGAGGCGGAACTCGTCGACCAGGCCGGCGGCGATCAGTTGGTGGACCAGGTCGATGCTGCCGGTCGTGACGATGTCCTTGCCGGGGGCATCTTTCAAGGCGGAGACGGCGCCGAGATCACGCAGTACGGTGCTGTTCTTCCACTCCGGATCCTGTAGCGAGGACGACACGACGTACTTGGCGACGTTGTCGAGGTACGCCGAGATGCCGGTCTCGTCGTCGGTCTGGTTCGGCCAGTAACCGCGCAGGTCCTCGAAGGTCTGCCGACCCACCAGGAACGCATCGGCGCCGGCCTGCTGCTTCCTGATCTCGGCCAGCTGATCCGACATGTCGCCGTCCGCGGGACCGAACCAGCCTTCGGTCGCCTCGATCACGCCGTCCACCGTGATGTTCTCGGTCACCACCAGGTCCCGCACGATCCACCTCCGTCGCTCGCTTCCAGCCGGTACCCAGGCAACGTCGGAACGACCGGAACCACCTCGACATCAGCCGTCGGGTTTGCATGATCATGCAATGGAGTGCATACTTATCCCCATGTCCAAAGTCATCGCCTCCCTGCCCGTCGGCGAGCGGGTCGGCATCGCCTTCTCCGGAGGGCTCGACACGTCGGTCGCGGTCGCGTGGATGCGCGACAAGGGCGCCGTGCCGTGCACGTACACCGCCGACATCGGCCAGTACGACGAACCCGACATCGCCTCGGTCCCCGGCCGCGCCAAGGCGTACGGCGCCGAGATCTCGCGCCTCGTCGACTGCCGGGCGGCACTGGTGGAGGAAGGGCTCGCGGCGCTGACCTGCGGCGCGTTCCACATCCGCTCGGGCGGCCGGTCGTACTTCAACACCACTCCGCTGGGCCGGGCCGTGACCGGCACGCTGCTGGTCCGCGCGATGCTCGAGGACGACGTCCAGATCTGGGGCGACGGGTCGACCTTCAAGGGCAACGACATCGAGCGCTTCTACCGGTACGGGCTGCTCACCAACCCGAACCTGCGGATCTACAAGCCCTGGCTCGACTCCGCCTTCGTCACCGAACTCGGCGGCCGGCAGGAGATGAGCGAGTGGCTGCTCGCGCACGACCTGCCGTACCGCGACAGCGCCGAGAAGGCGTACTCGACCGACGCCAACATCTGGGGCGCGACCCACGAGGCGAAGACGCTGGAGCACCTGAGTACGGGTGTCGAGATCGTCGAGCCGATCATGGGCGTGAAGTTCTGGGACGAGTCGGTGGAGATCCCGACCGAGGACGTGACGATCGGCTTCGAGCAGGGCCGGCCGGTGACGATCAACGGGAAGGAGTTCGCCAGCGCGGTCGACCTGGTGCTGGAGGCGAACGCGATCGGCGGCCGGCACGGACTGGGGATGTCCGACCAGATCGAGAACCGGATCATCGAGGCGAAGAGCCGCGGGATTTACGAGGCGCCGGGGATGGCGCTGCTGCACGCGGCGTACGAGCGGCTGGTGAACGCGATCCACAACGAGGACACCGTCGCGGCGTACCACAACGACGGCCGGCGGCTCGGCCGGCTGATGTACGAGGGGCGCTGGCTCGATCCGCAGTCGCTGATGCTGCGGGAGTCGCTGCAGCGGTGGGTCGGCGCGGCCATCACCGGCGAGGTGACGCTTCGGCTGCGGCGGGGTGAGGACTACTCGATCCTCGACACGACCGGGCCCGCGTTCAGCTACCACCCCGACAAGCTGTCGATGGAGCGCACCGAGGACTCCGCGTTCGGCCCGCTGGACCGGATCGGCCAGCTCACGATGCGCAACCTCGACATCGCCGACTCGCGGGCGAAGCTGGAGCAGTACGTCGGACTGGGCATGATCGGGTCCGCCCACGCGGAGCTGCTCGGCACCTCGGACACCAACCTGATCGGCGAGATGCCGGAGGGCGGCGCGGACGCGATCGCCTCGCGCGGCCAGGTCGACGCCGACGACGAGCTGCTCGACCGCGCCGCGATGGAGTTCGGCACCGACTGACACCGGCTGTTTGACAACTAGGGGTTGACAGTGACAACCCCTGGTTGTCACTGTGGCCGGTATGACTGATCACGAGGAAGTTTTCGACCGGATCAAGGCGGCCCGCGAGCAGGCGATCCACCACACGCGGCTGGCCCGGCAGTTCGCGATCGAGCGCCGCGACCTGATGCAGAGCCTGCTCGACCAGGGCGTCTCCCAGTCCGACATCGCCCGTGAGCTGGGCGTGAGCCGGCAGGCGATCCAGAAGATGATGGCCTGCTAGCGCCGCGCCATGGCACGATCTGTTGGGTGAGCAACAAACCTGCTTCGTCGCAGCGCCTGCGCGACCTCGCGCTGTTGCGGCGCGTCCGTGACCGGATCGACCGGGAGCACGCGCAACCGCTGGACGTCGAGGCGCTGGCGCGTGGCGTCAACATGTCGGCCGGTCATCTCAGTCGCGAGTTCAAGCTCGCGTACGGCGAATCGCCGTACTCCTATCTCATGACGCGGCGGATCGAGCGCGCGATGTCGCTGCTGCGACGCGGCGATCTCAGCGTCACCGAGGTGTGTTTCGCGGTCGGCTGCCAGTCGCTCGGCACGTTCAGCACCCGGTTCACCGAGCTGGTCGGCGTCTCGCCGAGTGTCTACCGGCGCGAGGTCGGGACCGCGACGGAGGGCATGCCGTCGTACTTCTCCAAGCAGGTGACCAGACCGATCAGGAATCGAGAAGCGCCGGTCGGCTAGCCGGTTCTATCGTGACAGCCATGGACATCACCATTCACGCGAGCTTCCTGCCTCAAGACGACCCGGACGCGGCGCTGGCCTTCTACCGCGACATCCTCGGCTTCGAACTCCGCAAGGACGTCGGCTTCAACGGGATGCGCTGGCTCACCGTCGGTCCCGTCGGCCAGCCCGGCACCTCGATCGTCCTGCACCCACCGGCCGCCGACCCCGGGATCACCGAGGACGAGCGTCGCGTCATCACCGAGATGATGGCCAAGGGCACGTACGGCGGTCTGCTGCTGGCCACCAAGGATCTCGAGAGCACCTTCGAGCAGGTCCAGGCCAGCGACGCCGAGATCGTCCAGGAGCCCACCGACCAGCCGTACGGCGTCCGCGACTGCGCCGTCCGCGACCCAGCCGGCAACCTCATCCGTATCCAGCAGGTCAACTGATCTCTTCGCTCGCGTGACGCCTGACGGCTCCGCTCATCGGCCGTCAGGCAACGCTCCCCTGTCCTGCGAACTCGCCCCCGTGGCAGCCGTGTCAGCGCGGCGTAAGGCCGGTGTCAGAGCGGCCGGACAGAGTTCCCTGCAGATCGAACACTGCAGGCAAGGGAGACAGATGATGGGCAACAGCGGCTTCTCCGAGGCAGGGCTGCGCAGGCTCCACGACGTACTGAGGCGGCATGTCGACTCGGGGAAGATCCCCGGGCTGGTCGCCCTGGTCGATCGCGGCGGCCGGACGCACGTCGAGACGATCGGCACGATGCAGCACGACGGCGGCGCACCGATGCGCCGGGACACCATCTTCCGGATGGCGTCCACCTCGAAGCCGGTCTCAGTTGCGGCGGCGATGATCCTGGTCGACGAATGCAGACTGCGCCTCGACGATGTGGTCGATCAGTGGCTGCCCGAACTCGCCGACCGGAAGGTGCTGACGCGGATCGACGCGCCGCTCGACGACACCGTGCCCGCGCGGCGACCGATCACCGTACGGGATGTGCTGACCTCGACCTTCGGGCTCGGCATGGACATGACCTCGCTCGGCACGCCGATCATGGCCGCGATCTTCGAGCAGGGGCTCACGCCCGATCTGCCGACACCGATGCCGGAACCGGACGAGTGGATGCGCCGCCTCGGCACGCTGCCCCTGATGCACCAGCCGGGCGAACGCTGGCAGTACCAGCTCAGCAACGACCTCCTCGGCGTACTCGTCGCCAGGGTCACCGGCCAGTCGTTCGAGGCGTTCCTGCGCGAACGGATCTTCGACCCGCTGGGCATGAAGGACACCGGCTTCCACGTCCCGGCCGAGAAGCTCGACCGGCTTCCGACCCTCTACGCCCCCAACCCGCAGACGGGCGAGTTCCTCGTCTGGGACGAGGCCAAGGGCGGACGCTGGAGCGAACCGCCGGCGTTCCAGGGCGGTGGCGGCGGCCTGGTCTCAACCGTCGACGACTACCACGCGTACTTCCGGATGCTGCTCAACCGCGGAATGCACGGCAACGAACGAATCTTGTCTCGTCCCGCTGTCGAACTGATGACCACCAATCGCCTCACGCCCGAACAGAACGCCGCGCGGAACACCATGGCGACCGAGAACGTCCACATCTCCTTCGGCCAGGGGCAGCACGGCGGCTGGGGTATGGGGATGGCCGTCCGCACCTACCGGGGCGACTACGCACCCATCGGCCAGTTCGGCTGGGACGGCGGCAGCGGCACCACGACGTACGCCGATCCCGAGAACCAGCTCACCGGCATCCTGCTCACGCAGGTCGGCATGTCGGTCCCGGACCCGGCTCACCTGATCCACGACTTCTGGACCACCCTCTACCAGGCCATCGACTGACCTGACGCCAAGTGCTGGTCGGCCGGCAGTTGGAAGACCGACCAGCCATCCACAGGCTCGAAGCCGAGCGTCGCGTTGACCGCCCGCATGTGCGTGTTCTCCTCGGCATTCCACGAGTCGATGAAGCGCAGCGCCGGCTCATGAGCCTGTGCGTACTCATGGTTGGCCGACTTCACGCTCAACCCCAGCCCCCGGCCACGATGAGCCGGCTCGACGATCGTGACCCGCTGCCGCGCATAAGCGTCGTCGTCCGATTCGAACGAAAGCTTGGTGCAGGCAACAATCCGGCCGGTCGCGTCATGCCGAGCGGCTGTCGAGTAGGAGCGGTGCCCTCGACCGAGCTGGGTCGCCTCCTGCCGGCGTACCCGATCGGTGTCGTACACCTCCTGCTCCACCGCCAGGTCGCCGGTAGGCGCGTCGGCCACGAGCCGGCTTTGTAACGCGGCGAAGTCCTCGATGAGCTCGTCGGGAACCACATCCCGCCACTGCACCAACGAATATCCGTCCGCAGGCGCCTGGGGCCTGTTCGAGTGGTCGGCGACGTCGCAGCGCGACCTGATGTTCGTCACGGCAGGCTGGAAATCCCGCTTGGTGAGGTACCGATAACCCGCCTCGTCGCGCGCGACCCCGCCGGACAGCGCCCGGACCGCCTCGACCTCGATCAAACTCCGCCGATGCCGCCGGGCAGCGGCCCGAACCTCTGCCAGCAGCCCGGTCCCGACCCCGCGACGCCTGTACTCCGGATGCACGATCAGCTCCAGATAGAGCGTGCCCAAGTTCTCACCCTGAGGCAGCAGGTACGACGCAGCCCCGACCACCCGATCGCCTTCCCAGGCGAGCAGCGCCTCTTCGCTCATCCCCGGCCACGGCCACTCGAACCGCCCCGAATGCTCCCGCCGACTCGGCACCGGGAAGTCAGGCACATCATTCCGCCCCACCGCGACCCTCAGCTCGAACCACAGCCCCAACGCGCCCGAGTCCCCCGGATCGACCGGCACAATCCTCATCCCGGCATAGTCCGCCCGCCGCCCACCATCAGCAATCGATTTAGCTGCACCGGCGGCGTGTCAACGCCTTGTCTCGTACCTGCCGTCCAGGCTCAGATTCATGCCATAGACCAGTTTCCGCATGGCGCCACGCCTCCCCGTCCGGCGGCCTACGCACAAAGCGGAGGGTGTGGGATTCGAACCCACGATTACGGTCACCCGCAATACCGGTTTTCAAGACCAGCGCACTCGGCCACTATGCGAACCCTCCAGGCGGCCGGGTCATGAACGACAAGGCTGCCGAGGGTCGAGGATAGCGCCTCGGGGCGCGGAGCGGACGCGGAGCACCCGAGTTGCCGCTTACCCGAAGTACTGGTCTTCAAGGCCGGCGCAGTCGGTTGCCTCGGTACTGGTTCGACTGGTGGGTCCGGTGGATGGGCGCGGTTGGTCAGCACATAGTGTGGGGCGGGTGCAGGGGGTGTTCGTCGGGTTCGCGACGATCGGTCTGCTGATCGGGTTGGGGATTCTGCTCGCGCAGCTCGGGATCATCGACGAGGCGGGGCAGCGGACGCTGTCGACATTGGCGTTCTTCGTGGCGAGTCCGGCGTTGTTGCTTACCGTGCTGGAGTCCAGCGACCTCAAGGCTGTGTTCTCCGGCAACGTCGTCGCGCTGGCCGGTGCAGTGGTGGTGTCGGTAGCGGTGATCGTTGCCGTGAGCGTCATCAAGGGCCATGACCTCGCCACAACGACAGTGGCGGCCCAGTGCGCGGCGTACGCGAATGCTGGCAACCTAGGCCTGCCGATCGCCGCCTACGTGCTCGGCGACGCGGCCCTGGTTGCCCCACTGCTACTACTGCAACTCCTCCTCCTGCAGCCGCTTGCGCTGACCCTGCTGGACGCCGCTGTCAGCCCCATCCGTCTGTCGGTCGGCGCAGTCCTGGCGCGCCCGTTCAAGAACCCCATCACCGTCGGCTCAGCACTCGGACTCGCCCTGGCCGTGTCCGGCCTGCGGCTGCCGCAGGTGCTCAACGACCCACTGGAGCTGGTAGCTGGGATGGCAGTGCCGTCCATGCTGCTCGCGTACGGCGTATCGCTGCGGCTGGGGCCGCTGCCGGGCCGCGGCGTCAGCGCTGGGCAACTGGGTCTCGTGGTGGGCTTGAAGATGGTGGTGCAGCCGATGTCGGCGTACCTGATCGGCCGCTTCATCATCGGCCTCGACACCGAAGCCCTACTGGCCGTCACCGTCCTCTCTGCCTTGCCGACGGCACAGAACGTCTTCGTGATCGCCTCCCGCTACAACCGCGGCGCACTGCTCGCCCGCGACGCCATCTTCGTCAGCACCATCGCCAGCGTGCCCGTAGTACTCCTTGTCACCGCGCTGATCGCCTGACGTCACCGGGCAGCTAGGCTGGCGCCACCAGAGGCACGACAGGAGGTGGGAGCAATGTCTACGTCGTCCACGGGCAAGGCTCACGCCGTCCGGTCCGCTCGCTGATCAGTAGCTGCTGATCTCCAGGGCATCGACCCGGCGGTTCGGTGGCGTCCAGCGACGCCGCCCGTCCTGTCTTTCAGCGTGCCCTCTGGAGCTTCGATGAGATCTCTCCTGTCCACTGTCCTGCCCGCCGAACTCGGGCCGGACTTCCGCAAGATCTGGCCCGCTTCGGCGATCTCCAACCTCGGTGACGGCGCGATGCTCGCGGCCGGACCGCTGCTCGTCGCCTCGATCACGGACGAGCCGGCCGCGGTCGGTGCCGCGGCGTTCGTCCAGCAGCTCCCGTGGCTGCTCTTCGCGTTGTTCAGCGGGGCCCTGGTGGATCGGCTCGATCGCCGGCTGATGATCGTTGCCGCCGACACCTTTCGCGCCGCGGTCATCGGCCTGCTCGGCCTCGCCGTACTACTGCACCACGCACCGTTGTGGGCTGTTTATCTGACCCTGTTCCTGCTCGGCACGGCGGAGACGCTCGCGGACAACGCGGCTGGAGCGCTCCTCGTCACCGCCGTACCGAAACCGCAACTCGGTAAAGCAAACGCCCGTCTCTGGGCGACCGGCACGATCTTCAACCAGCTCGGTGGTCCACCCATCGGCGCACTCCTCTTCGCGATCGGCAGCGGAGTGCCGCTGATCCTGGACGCCATCACCTTCGCCGCGGCCGCCGCCTTGATCGCTCGCGTCGCCAGCCGCCCGCGGACCGGCTCCGCACTCCGCCCTCCGCTGTGGACCGGGGTCCGGGAGGGGATCCACTGGCTCTGGAACCACTCTGGAGTACGCACCCTCGCCTGCGCGATCCTCGTCATGAACATCACCTTCTGCGCTGCCTTCGCGACCTGGGTGCTGTTCGCCCGGGAGCGGCTCGGCCTCACCGATACGCAGTACGGGCTGCTGGTCTCGGCCGGTGCGATCGGAGCCGTCGCCGGCATGCCCGTGTACCACCTGCTCGAACCACGGGTCGGCAGCCTCACCCTCCTCCGGGCGGGCCTGGTGATCGAAACGACTGTGCACCTCGTCCTGGCGCTCACGCGGAACCCGTGGGTCGCCGGTACGACGATGGCCGTGTTCGGCGTACACGCCGTCGTCTGGGGCATCGTGTCGACCACCGCGCGCCAACTTGCTACTCCGGAGGCGCTGCTGGGCCGGGTGAACAGTGTCTACCTGCTCGCTTCAGTGGGAGGCGCAGCGCTCGGGGCGCTGCTGGGCGCAGTACTGGCTCAGCGCTTCGGACTGGTTGCGCCGTTCCTGGTTGCGTTCGTAGCGATGGTCGCTGTGACTGCGGTGGCGTGGCGACCGCTACGCCAGGTGTCTGTGCGGTCAGAGGCTAAATAGGGTTGGGCTGCTGGCGTCGGGTTGCTACGGTCGTCGCCTCATGCCCACCGCCACGGCCCTCGGTCTGCCGAACATCCGCGGCCGGTTCCCGCTGCTCGCCGGATTGATGATCGACTCCTTCGGCGGCGGCTGTGCCGGTCCGCTGCTGCTGCTGTACTTCGTACGTGTCGCCGACATCCCACTGGGCACAGCCGGGGTGCTGCTCACCGTGGCGACACTCTTCTCGATCGCCGCACCCGCTGCGGTCGGCGTGGTGATCGACCGGGTCGGGCCGCGCAACCTGGTAGTAGGCGCCCAGTTCGCGCAGGGGCTCGCCTTCGTCGGCTTCTTCTTCGGCCGCTCGCTGTGGTTGCTGTTCCTCTGCGCACTGGTCACGACGACCGGACAGCGAGTGTTCTGGTCAGCGATCTTCAGTCTGCTCACGGACGTGTCCGACCCGGGCGACCGGGACAGGTGGTTCGGACTGGGCGGAATGATGCAGGCGGCCGGCTTCGGTCTCGGGGCGCTCGCTGCGGGTGCTCTGCTGAGCTTCGACGGCGACCGGCCGTTCCTGATCGCCATGGCGGTGAATGCGGTCACCTTCTTCATCGCCGGTGTACTGCTGCTACGCCTCCACGTCGCACACTCCCGTAAGGCGGCTGCCGAGGCGGGCGGCGGCCCGGCGCCTCTCCTGCGCAAGGACAAGGCGTTCCTGGTGCTGATCGGGGCCAACACGGTACTGGCTCTCTGCACGATGCTGCTCGGCGTTGGGCTACCGGTGTACGTGACCGAGGCGCTGCCCGCTCCGAAGTGGATCGTCGGAGTCCTGCTGGCCGCGACGTCCGTAGTACTGGCTACAGGGCAGACGCTGGTGGTGCGGCACACGGAGAAGCGCCGGAAGACCCATGTGCTCGTGCTGGCCGGACTGTTGTGGACAGTCTGGGGTGTGTTGATGGCTGGACTGCTCCACCTTCCCGCCGGCCTCGTGGTGCCGGGCCTGGTGCTGGCGACGATGGTGTTCGCCGCTGCCGACGTACTGCATGCGGCGACTGGCAACGCACTGGCGGCCGCCGTCGCGCCGAAGGTGGGGCATGGGAAGTACTTGTCCTACTGGCAGTACTCATTCACCTTCGCGAGCGTGCTGGCACCCGGCTTCTTCGCCCAGTTGTTCGAGGTACGGCGTGAGTTCCCGTGGCTCGCGATCTCGCTGCTGGCCCTGCTCGCGGCGGGGACGATCGTCGCGCTCGAGCGGGTTCTTCCGCACGCGGCTGTCCGTCGCGACTAGTACCGTCCGGGTCGGGCGGGCGCACCGAGATTTCCTGGCAGGAGTTGTCGGATCCGGAACGTACTGTTCGTAGACAGGTGAATGGGGCCGATCGAGGGCGCCACAGGCAAGAGACAAGGGAGTCACGCGATGACGCGTCCGCGGTGCCTAGGTCACACGAATCCGTCGCACCTGACCGAGGAGGCGTTGTGAAGCTCCTTCTCACGTCCGGAGGCGTCACGAACGACAGCATCCACGATGCGCTGGTCGAACTGCTGGGCAAGCCGATCTCCGAGTCCCGTGCGCTCTGCATCCCCACGGCGCAATGGGGCCATCCGATGTTGGGGCCCGCCTCGGTGCGGGGCTTCATCGCCGGCGAACCTCCGCGGCATATGACCAGCATGGGCTGGGCATCCGTGGGCGTCCTCGAACTCACCGCGCTGCCCAGCATCGGCGAGGAGCGGTGGGTGCCGTGGGTCCGCGAGGCCGACGTGTTGCTGGTGGACGGTGGCGACACGACGTACCTGTGCCATTGGATGCGGGAGTCAGGGCTGTCGGAGCTCATGTCGTCGCTGCCCGAGACGGTCTGGTTAGGGCTCAGCGCCGGCAGCATGGTGATGACACCGCGGATCGGTGACGACTTCGTCAACTGGCCATCCGCCCCGGACGATCGCGCGCTCGGGGTCGTCGACTTCTCGATCTTCCCGCATGTTGACCACGAGCAGATGCCGGACAACACGATGGCCGAGGCGGAGAGATGGGCCGCCGGCATCGGCGGTCCGGCCTACGCCATCGACGATCAGACCGCCATCAAGGTGGCCGACGGGACCGTGGAGGTCATCTCCGAAGGACACTGGAAGGCCTTCCCCGGGTAGCCGTCGACTGACTTGTCAGTGATTGTTGCATCACTCGAACAGGTGTTCTAATGTCCATCCTGTAGCTCGCGGATCCACCACTTGCCACCCAAACCTTCGTCCTCCCGGCCGAACCTCCCACCACCGATGTGGACGGCCGATCCGGACGACGGCCGCCCGGGCAGTGAGGGCCCGGGCTGTGGATCCGTCGACCACAGATAGAACTGACACGGACTGTTGAGGTGGTGCAAACACAGGAGGACACCATGTTGTACGAGCATCGCGGCCGGCGACCGGTCGTGCCGGAATCCGCCTACGTGGCACCGTCGGCAGTGCTCTGTGGAGCAGTTGTGCTGGGCGAAGGCAGCAGGGTCCTGCATGGGGCCGTGCTGACTGCCGAGAACGGCGAGGTTCGCCTCGGAGAAAACAGTGTGGTGATGGAGAACGCCCTGGTCCGCGGCCGGGCCGACCATCCAGCGCTCATCGCCGACGCGGTCCTGGTCGGTCCACATGCCCACGTGAACGGCGCCACGGTCGAGGAAGAGGTCTTCATCGCCACGGGCGCCGCGCTGTTCCCAGGTTCGGTAGCCGGCGCGCGCTCCGAACTGCGGATCAACAGCGTGCTCCACGTCAACTCGCGACTGGAACCGGGCACGGTCCTGCCGATCGGCTGGATCGCGGCCGGCGACCCGGCTCAGCTCTTCTCGCCCGACCGGCACGAAGAACTCTGGGCGGTCCAACGCGAGCTCGACTTCCCCGGCACGGTGTACCGCGTTCCCCGAGGCACCTCGATGCGCGAAATCATGGCCCGCCAATCCCAGTACTACGGAGCCCACCTGGACGACACCCCTGTGGATTGAGCGGAGCCAGCACGAGTGGACGACAGTCTCAAGGTCCGGCGAGCGGGGACTCGAGGGTGTACTGACGGAGGTGGCCTGGAGGTTGGGCTGCGCAGGTCATGCGGGCATCGATGGTGACGGTGTGGGCCGCGACCTCGACCAGGAGGGGGTTGTCGTCAGAACCGGTGAGGGTGACCCGCCAGCGGGCGGGACCGGACTGCTGGACGGCGAGCGGGCGGAGGGCACCGACGGCAGTCGAGTGGCCAGCTGCTCGGGCGAAGTGTTGCGCGGCCTGGGTCGGGGCGGTGACGGCACCACTGCCCCGGAAGTACTCCGGGACGACAAAGCCTTCGTCGTACTGCTTGGCCAAGTCGACCGCCTGCGACTGCGAGACGTGACCGTAGAAGAGGCTGTGCGGGAGGAGGACGACGTTCGCGGCGAAGCGGTCGCCGCCGACGTGGCTGCACTCCCAGGTCCGCTCGGGATAGGCAGCCGAGAGGGCTGCCGCAATCGGCCGGCCCCGTACGGCGCAGCACGCGTCATGGCGACCGTGGGTGCAGACGAGATAGATCGGTTCGCTACTCGGCTCACCCTCGACCCGACCGGCCAGCACGTCCAACAACTGCTCGTCCGCCGACAACGAGCCCCAGCGCACCGACTCCCGCCCCGGCCGGCTGTCCACCATTGCCCACCGACGGGGAGCGGTCCGATCAACCCGCCCGTACCGCCGGATCAGTACCGGCCGGATCCCCGCCTCACGACACACCCGAGCAACCTCCGCCCCGAGCGCACCGGCCGCGCCCCCGAGAGAGTGGAGCGCCTCACGTGCCCACGAGTCGTGGCTTTCGATCAGGAGCCAACGCTCAGCCGGAGGCGCCGAAGCCATCAGCAGGTCGCCGCGTCGTTCGGCGGTTGCCGCACAACCGGTGTCCGGCTGATACCTCGCCTCACTCACGGCAGCTCACAACAGCTCACTGCGAGCTGGCGACGACAACAGCTTCGGTCATCAACCGTCGGACAAGCACGAGCTGATCGGCCTCATCCAGTCCCGGCAACTCACCGACCCGGACCACCTCGCCCGAGCAAGCCCTGGCGACCGCGTCGCTAGTTGCTGCGGGCAACGAGATCGTGCGGTCCGGAAGCTGCAGGAGCACCGGATCACCCGGGACGAGCCGAAAACGCAGACCCGCGCGCAAGCGAACCGCAGTACCGACGGCAAGTGACGTGATGGCTGCTGCGTGAGCCAGGGGCCCCAACGGCGCAGGACGGTTGCCGGACCACGTGCGACGGCGCAGACGGGTTGCGAGCTCGTCGGCCGACGCAGTACGGATCTGCTCGGTCAACAACGGCACGACCTTCTCCAACTGCTGGGCAACTTGCTCCGGATCACCAGAGTCGAAGCCGAGCGGTAGAGCGGTCCGCAGCTCGGCCTCGTTCGCCGCGAGCGCGGCCAACTCCTGCGCGAGAAGGTAGCGAGTGAGCGTGTGCAGCCCCACGGTCAGGTGCGCACTGACTCCACCAAGAGCTTTGGCCGAGTGCAGGAATCCTCGCGGCACATACAGCGCATCGCCGGGACGCAGTACTGCGTCTACCACCGGCTCCTGATCGCGAGCAGCTGCAGCAACGGCAGCGGAGTGATCCGTCCAAGGCTGGTTCCGCAACGGGTCCACATGCACTGGAGCATGAACGGTCCAGTGCTTCTCACCAGCCACTTGCAGCACGAAGACGTCATGTACGTCGTAGTGCGCAGCGAACCCCTGCGACTGCGGCGGTGTGATGTATGCGTTGATCTGCACCGGATGACCAGCTTCGACGGACAGTTGCGTAGCAAAGTCGACCAGCGGCGGCCAAGTGCGATGGAGTGCTTGCAGTACGACGGTGTGCCCGCTGGCGAAGAGCGCGGAGACCTTGTCGTCGCGCACCTGGTCACCGATCTCCGCACCGACCCCAGCTGCCCCCGTGAACTGGCTGTCGCCGACAACCGAGCCGTCCTTGGCGATGCGCAGGAACGGCGTACGGAGTCCGCGGCGTGACAGGAGCTCGTCGGCTGCTCCCAAGCTGAACAGGTCGGCAAAGCCGCCGGCAGGGACGTCCGGAGCAGGTGACAGCAGCGCCTGGGTGCCCCAGTAGTTGGCGGCAAACTCTTCGAGGTCACCGGTCACACAGCGCCGGAGAGCCGGGCAGCCGTCCGACGGCTGCCCGTCCGATCGTTGCCCGGTCTCCGGCTGGGTGTTCACCAACTGCCGGAGTTCCCGCTCGCACCGCCGTCGGCACCACCGTCTGTGGCACTGGGATCCGCACCGCCGTCGGCAGGCCCTTCGCCGCCACTACCGGCACCACCGTCAGCACCGCCATCACTGACGCCTTCCGAGGCGCCACCGTCGGCCGGTCCCTCGGAACCGCCGCCACCCGCGCCACTGTCCGCGCCGCCATCGGCACCGCCGTCACTCACACCGGAGGAAGCACCGCCGTCCGCGGGACCCTCCGCGCCGCCGTCGGCGCCACCGTCGTGCGCACCGGCCGCTGCCCCGCCGTCAGCCAGTCCTTCGTCGGAACCGCCCGAGTTGCCGTACTGCCCGCCATCGCCGGCGCCACTGTCAGCGCCACCATCGGCACCACCGTCGTGCGCACCAGGTGTCGCGCCGCCATCGGCCAGTCCTTCGCCATCGCCGGACGAGGTCGTCATGTCGTCGTCGTTCAAACCCATGATGCTGCTCCCTTCGAGAAGTGCTTTCGGTGTATCCCCTGTGCGCAAAGTAGACCGGGCCTAAACCCCTGCCTCAGTTACAGCGAGCACTCGGTTGGGCAGCAATCAGCCGAGCACGTCCCGCCAGACCTTCAAGAACCCGTCCGTGACCGACTCCGGCCGGACCGCGATCCGCAACCACTCCGGACCGAGCCCCGGAAAAGTGTCGCCTCGCCGCACCGCATATCCCCGCTCCCGCAACGCCTCCCGGATCGCGGCCGCACCCTCTACTCGCACCAGCACGAACGGCCCACGCGGTACGCCGTACGTCGTTCCGTCGGTGCCCAAGCCGGCCAGCAGATAGGCCCGCTGGCGTTCGATCTCCAGCGCCGCCTGGGACGACTCGGCCATCGCACGCTCGTTGCTGCAAGCAATCGCGGCAGCCAACGCAGGAGTGGACACGGGCCAGTGCGGTTGTACTGCGGCCAGTTGCTCGACCAGCCCGGGCGCGGCGATCACGTAACCGATCCGAAGCCCGGCCAGACCCCAGGTCTTGGTCAGACTGCGGATCACGACCAGCCCAGGAATCGCGGCGCCGACCAGGGACTCCGGCTCCCCCGGCACGGCGTCCATGAACGCTTCGTCGACGACCAGGATCCGGTCGGGGCGAGCGAGTTCCCGCAGGTCGTCGGCGGGATGCAGGACGGACGTCGGGTTGGTGGGATTGCCGATCACCACGAGGTCGGCGTCGGCCGGGACCAGACCCGGTTCCAGGACGAAGCCGTTCTCGGGCCGGAGTACGACGCGATCGACGAGGTGACCGGCCGACCGGAGCGCTGACTCGGGCTCGGTGAACTGGGGATGGACGACCACCGGGTGCTTCGGGCGGAACGCGCGCGCGATCAGCACGAACGCCTCGGCAGCACCGGCGGTCAGCAGGATCTGCTCGGGCGCGCACTGGTGCCGGGCGGCGATCGCGGCGAGGGCAGCGTCCTGACGCGGGTACGCCGCGAGATCGGTCAGGCCGGCGCTGATCTCGTCGAGCAACCAGGGCGGCGGCGTACCGGCCCTGACGTTCACCGCGAGGTCGACCAGTCCAGCTCCGACCTCGAGGTCACCGTGATGCTCCAGATCAAATCCGTCCACCGTCACCCCAGGAGGCTAACCCGGCCGGCGAGGTGAGGGGCGGCTCAGCGTGGAGCGACGGTGTAGCGACGGTTCTGGAGGGAGGGGTTCTGAGTGCGGATGCGGGTCAGGCGGTCTGCGCTGATCTCGGCGGTGGTGTGTCCGTCTGCCTCACCGACAGCGGCGATCGCGATGCCTTGCGGGTCGATGATCTGGCTCAGTCCGCAGTACTTCTTGCCGTTCTGTGCGGCCGCGACGACATAACAGGTGTTCTCGATCGCGCGGGCGGTGAGCAGGGTCGTCCAGTGATGCTCTTTGAGTGGACCGCGCACCCAGGCTGCCGGCACCGCGAGGATCTCGGCACCGGCATCGACCAGCGCCCTCGACAACTCAGGAAATCGCAGGTCGTAGCAGGTCATCAGCCCGACCTTGCGGCCGGCAATCTCGACCACGACCGGCGCCACATCACCCGGCGTCAGCTGATCCGACTCGCGATAGCCGAACGCGTCGTACAGGTGGATCTTGCGATAAGCGCCGAGCAGTTCGCCGTCGGCAGCGACCGCGAGGAGCGTGTTGTACGGGCGCGCTTCGTCGCAACTGCGTTCGAACATGCCCGCCACGATCGCCGTACCGTGTTCGGCCGCGCTCTTGCGCAAGGTGCTGACGAACTCGCCGTCCAGCGGTTCGGCCAACGGCCCGACCGATCCGCCGTCCACGGCGAAGTCCGCCATCATCGCCTCGGGCAGGACGACGAGGTCCGGCTCGTCCCGCGCGGCCTCGGCGATCAGGCGCGCCAGCAGCTCACGGTTGGCGGCCTTGTCCTGCGTACTGGCGGTCTGCACCACGGCGATCTTCACCCCACCATGGTGCCGCATTCGGGCTGCTAGAACAGTCCCTGGCGATGGCGCGGGAGACTGGGACCGTGGACTTCGATGCGGTGGTGCTGGCAGGTGGCGCGTCCGCGCGGTTCGGCGGCGTCGACAAAGCGCTCATCCAGGTGGACGGCATCACCTTGCTGGATCGGGTGCTGAAGGCAACCAATTCGGCGCGGTCGACCGTTGTGGTCGGCCCTGAGCGGCCCGTCTGCCGTCAGGTCGACTGGGCGACCGAGGACCCACCGTCAGGCGGCCCGGTCGCGGGCATCGCCGCTGGATTCGGCAAGGGCGAATCGCCTTTGGTGGTTGTGGTTTCGTGCGACCTGCCTTGGCTGACCGAGTCCGACGTCGCGACGCTGATCACGAACATCGGCGACCATGACGGATTCGGTCTCCGCGACAGCGGTGGCCGCGAACAACGCCTCGCCGCCGCATACCGCCGTACTGCGTTGGCTGCGGCTCTCGAGGCGATCGGCGACCCCCGGAACCAGTCCGTACGCCGCCTGTTCGCCGGCCTCGACCTCGCTTGGAGCGACCCGACACCCGCCGCCGACGACGCGGACACCTGGACCGACCTGACCCCGCGCTGACCGGTCGGCAGCCAGTACGGTGGCCTGTATGCGAGCTGTTGTGTGTGAGGGCGCCGGCGGGGTCGAGGTCCTGAAGATCGGCGAGATCGCGGATCCGACGCCGGCCGTGGACGAGGTGGTCATCGACGTGGTCGCGGCCGGGGTGAACCGGGCCGACCTGCTGCAGCGGCAGGGCCACTACCCGCCACCGCCCGGCGCACCGGGCACGCTCGGCCTCGAGGTGTCCGGCACGATCTCCGCGGTCGGCGCCGAGGTCGAGGGCTGGTCGGTCGGTGACGAGTGCTGCGCGCTGCTCGCGGGCGGTGGGTACGCGGAGAAGGTCGCCGTACCGGCTCCGCAGGTGATGCCCGTGCCGGATGGTGTGGACCTGATCAGTGCGGCCGCGCTCCCCGAGGTGGTGGCGACCGTGTGGTCGAACGTCTTCATGACCGCGCATCTCAAGGAAGGCGAGACCCTGCTGGTCCACGGCGGCGCGTCCGGGATCGGCACGATGGCGATCCAGCTCGGTGTCGCGCACGGCGCCCGCGTGCTCTGCACGGTGGGCAGCACCGACAAGATGGAGTTCTGCACGCGGCTCGGTGCCGACGTGGCGATCAACTACAAGGAAGCCGAGTGGGCCTCGGTGGTCAACGAGGCGACGAACAAGGCCGGCGCGGACGTCATCCTCGACATCATTGGCGCGAAGTACCTGCAGGACAACGTGAAAACGCTGGCGTACGACGGCCGGCTGGTCGTGATCGGACTCCAGGGCGGTAACAAGGCCGAGCTCGACCTCGGCCGGTTGATGAGCCGTCGCGGTTCGATCACCGGCACCGGCCTGCGGGTCCGGTCCGTCGAGGAGAAGGGCCGGATCATCGCCGAGGTCGTCGGCCACGTCTGGCCACTGGTCGCCGCGAAGAAGGTCCGCCCGATCGTCCACCGCACCTTCCCCCTCGAGGCCGTCGCCCAGGCCCACGAGTCCCTCGAACAGTCCGCCCAGACCGGCAAGGTCCTCCTCACCCTCTGAATCACGCCTCGGGACGAACCAGGCGGCGGACGATCCGGGCGGTGACGGCATCGACGTCGTACCGGCGGCCCGTGCCGGGGGTGAGCTGGTCGAGGACGAGACCGTCGATGGCGAAGTGCAGCAGCCGCACTTCCTCGGCGCCTCCCGGCAGACCGGCCTGGACGTGGAACGACACGTCGGCATCGAACCCCTGCCTCAGCGTGCGCGACAGGATCTCGTGCAGACCCTGATTCCGCGCCGCTTCGAGGCGTAGCTCGAACAGGGCGAGCGAGAGCTCCGGTCGACCGAGGAGTCGCTCGACGATGTAGCGCACGTAGTCGACGACGAGGTCGATCGACGGCTCGCGCTCGGCAAGCGGCGCGAGCACGGCCTGATCGGGTGCGAGGCGCTCGAAGATCCGCTCACCGAGGGCGCCGAGCAAGGCGTCGCGGGTGCGGAAGTAGTTCGACGCCGTCCCCGCGGGCAGCCCGGCGGCAGCGTCGACCGCCCGATGGGTCAGACCGCGAGCGCCTGACTCGGCCAGTACGGCGAGACCCGCGTCGGCCAGTTGGATGCGACGTTCCGGATTCCTGGGCACGTTGACAAGCCTAGCAGCTGTGAACTACAACTGTCGTGGTTAACAACAACAACTGTAGTAGTCAGGAGAACGAATGCAACCCGCAGCCTTCGGGGCGACCGTGGTCACCTCCCGCCCGGCGGAGGTCGCCGCCTTCTACCAGGAGCACCTCGATCTGCAGATCACGGTCGACCTCGGCTGGTTCATCTGCCTACGCCGCGGCGACGCGAGCTGGGAGCTCGCCATCGCCCAGCGCGGCCACGAGTCGGTGCCGGCCGCGGTGTCGGCGACCAAGGACAGCACCAACGTGTTCGGCTTCGTCGTCGAGGACGCGGACAAGCTCGCCCAGTCACTGACCGAAGCCGGTGTCAGGCTCGAGGGCGAGGTGATCACAGAGCCCTGGGGCCAACGTCACTTCTTCGTCCGGGACCCGGAAGGCACCTGGATCGACGTCATCCAGCTGGTGGCACCCGACCCCGCCTGGCTGGCCGCCAACACCCCCGCCTCCTGACACACCGGGACATTGACCTGCGGATACTGAGTATGCATACTCAGTATCTATGTCGATCAAGCACGGGTTGCTCGCGTTGCTGCGGACGGAAGCCAAGTACGGCTACCAGCTGCGCGGCGAGTTCGAGGCCGCCACCGGCGCCACCTGGCCACTGAACATCGGGCAGGTCTACACCACCCTGACCCGCCTGGAGCGCGACGGCCTGGTCGCCGCGGCTCCAGGCGAGGGGGACGGCGACGGGAGATCGATGTACGAGATCACCGACGCGGGCCGCGCGGAGCTCACCAACTGGTTCGAGACGCCGGTGACGCGGGAGTCGCGGCCGCGGGACGAGCTGGCGATCAAGCTCGCCCTCGCGCTCGCCGTACCAGGCGTGGACGTGACCGCGGTGGTGCAACGACAACGCAACTCCACGATGCAGGCCCTGCAGGAGCTGACCCGGCTGAAGCGCCAGAGCGCCGACGGCGACATCTCCTGGCGGCTCGTGCTGGAGTCGATGATCTTCGCCGCCGAGGCCGAGATCCGCTGGCTCGACCACTGCGAGGCGATGCTGTCGCGCCACCAGAAGTCCCAGCCTGCCAAGAGCTCCACGCCCAAGCAGCAGAACACGACCCCGGGGGTCAGACGATGAACGCCATCCTGGACATCCGCAACCTGACCCGGCAACACGGCACCGGCGACCAGGCAGTGCACGCCCTTCGTGGCGTCGACCTGTCCGTCGCCGCCGGCGAACTGGTCGCGGTGATGGGCCCGTCGGGCTCCGGCAAGTCCACGCTGCTCACCTGCGCGGGCGGACTCGACCAGCCGACCAGCGGCGAGATCCTGATCGACGGCAACGACCTCGCCACGCTCAGCCGCAACGCCGTCGCCGCGCTGCGCCGGCGCCGGATCGGCTACGTGTTCCAGGACTTCAACCTGATCCCTGCCCTCACCGCGGCCGAGAACGTCGCGCTTCCGCTCGAACTGGACGGCACCCGTGCCCGCACCGCCCGCAAGTACGCCGAAGCTGCCCTGCTGGAGGTGGCCATCCCCGAGCTGGCCAACAGGTTTCCCGACGACATGTCGGGCGGTCAGCGACAGCGGGTGGCGATCGCCCGGGCGATCGTCGGTGATCGGCGGCTCCTCCTCGCCGACGAACCGACCGGAGCCCTCGACTCCGACACCGGCGAGGCCGTCCTCCAACTCCTCCGCGACCGCTGCGACCAGCACGGCATCGCCGGCGTCCTCGTCACCCACGAGGCCCGGCACGCCGCCTGGGCGGACCGCGTCGTCTACCTGCGCGATGGTGTCCTGGTAGGCCAGGCCGGCCCGCTGCCCGAAGCCGACGTACTGCTGGAAACCCACTGATGGCGAAGCACTGGGGCACGGCCCTGCGCATAGCCCGCCGTACTGCGCTCCGCTCGCCAGGCCGCACCGCCTTGATCGCCGCCCTGATCGGGCTGCCGGTGATGACCGCCAGTTGGCTCGGGATGATCTCGCTCAGCATGTCCCCGAAGGGCGAGGCACTGGCGACGGAACAGATCGGCAGAGCCGACGCGCAGGTCGTCGTCACGCCGCACCGAGCGGTCAAGCTGGACAACCAGCAGGACATCGACGGCAGCTACCTCTACAGCGAGGATCCCGCGGCCGATGATCAGCGCGATCCCAACACCGTCGACGTCTCGAAGCTGCTTCCCGCCGGTACGACGATCGCGGTCCGGACCGCTTCGGTCACCACGGCCACCATCGCGACGACCGGCTCGGCATCGGCCAACTACCCGGTCGCCGTGGTGGACTCCACCGGCGGCCTGTCGGCGGGAACCTACCGGCTCGACAGCGGTCGGTTGCCAGAAGCAACCAATGAAATTGCCCTGAGCCCGCAACTCGCCAAGCACCTCGGACTGCTCACCGACGGGAAGCTCGAGCCGGACGCCGAAGTCTCGACCCATGACGGTCCGAGCTACCAGGTGGTGGGAATCGCGACGACGCCGAGCGCCACCAGGAGCCTGTCGATCTGGGCGCCACCGGGTTCGCCCTTGAGCCGGGTCGGCGCGGACGCCGAACTGCGCTACGTGGCAGACCTGCCGGACGGCACGAATCTTCAAGCCCTGCAGGAAAAACTGCTCAGCCAGGGCGTAGTCGTCACGCCGCGGGCGGCCATCGTCCACCCGGGCCCCAGCAACGTCTCGTACGGCGGTGGCGGAAGCGCCGCCACGATGCTGGTGATCGGCTTCGGCGTCCTGGAGATCGTCCTGCTCGCCGGTACCGCGTTCGCGGTCAGCGCTCGACGCCAGACGCGGACACTCGGTCTGGTCATCGCGGCCGGCGGCACTCCTGCCGACGTACGGCGGATCGTGCTCGCCCAAGGCGTCGTCATCGGTCTCGCCGGGGCCGGTGGCGGAATCGCGGTCGCGGTGGTGGCGATGGTCGCCGGGAAGCCGCTCTGGGAACTGCTGTTAGCACGACTGATCAGCGACATCCAGTTCCCGGTCGGCCGACTCGTGGTGGTCGGCGTGATCGGCGCCGTCGCCGGGGTGCTCGCCGCCGTAGTACCGGCTCATTCGGCTGCCAAGCAGTCGCCGATGGCGGCGCTGGCCGGACGATTCGCGTCCGCGGGGACCGGAGTACGACTGCGGCGGCCCGCGTTGTTCCTGGTCGCGGGCGGCGTCGCCTCCGTGGTCATCGGTACCAGTTGGATGGCGACGGTCTACGCGAAGCATCAGAAGGAAGCGGCCGGTGATCCAGGCGCCTACCAAGGCGGAATCACGCCGGAGCAGCCGATCGCCCTGATCTTGCTCGGGATCACCTGTGTGATCGCCGGCCTGGTCTGGGTGCTGCCGAACCTGATCGCGCGGGCCGCGACCATCGGCCGTGCGCTGCCGCTGAGCGGGCGGCTCGCGCTCCGCGACGCTGCGCGGCACCGGCATCGCACCGGGCCGGCCGCGGCCGCGATCATGATGTCGGTGGCCGGTACGGCGGCGATGGCCTTCGCGCTGGCGAACTCCTTCGCCGCGTCGGCCCAGGACTACGTACCGACCGGGCGCGACGGCGACGCCGTCATCCGGTTCAACGGCGACAACACGGGCACCGGCGACACCGGGACCGTGATCTGGACCGCCGCGCTGGAGCGGAACGTCGCGGACGCCCTGCCGACCAAGAGCATCAACCGGCTCGGACCGGTGAGCCCCATTGGCGCAAAGCCGGAGCGTCAGGGCCCGCAGGGCCAGTTCGTCTACACGGAGCCGCTGGTGGCGTTTCCCCTCGGCCTCTCCGGCCAGGACGCTGACATGGCGGCTTCGCCGCTCCTGGCGGTCGATCCGGACTTCATCGCAAGCCTCGGCGGCAACGGAGCCCAGGTGGCCGCAGACCTTCGCGCCGGGAAGATCGTCGTCGAGACGCAGGGATTCGCAGGCGATCAGGCCCGACTGGGCAGGTGGACCGACAAGCCGTCCGCGAAGGACAAGAAGATCGCGGTCAGCACACGGAAGCCGTCGCACGAACTGGCCGCCTTCAGCCGGCAGGCGCTGGTCGGCACCGAAACGGCCAGAACGCTCGGCACGATCAACGTCCAGCAGGCCCATCTCGCACTCACCCGCGAGCCGACCGAGGCCGAACTCCGGACCGCGCGGAACTTCCTCGGCGCCGAGAGCGCCTTGAAGATCGAGAAGGGTTACCAGAGTCCGGCCGACGAGGCGCTGGTCATCCTGCTCTCGGTGGCCGCGGTGGTGACGCTGCTCGGCGTCGCGATCGCCGTCTCGCTGTCGGCCGCGGAGGGACGGGCCGATCTCGCGACCCTCGCGGCGGTCGGGGCCAAACCGCGCCAGCGCCGCAATCTCGCGGCCGCGCAAGCCTGGCTGATCGGCGAACTCGGCTGCCTGCTCGGGGTGTTCGTCGGTGCCCTCTACGGCTACACGGCGCGGGTCGCCTTCGGTTCGCCGTACTTCGCGATCCCCTGGCGCGAACTCGGCGGCATGGTGGTGCTGATCCCGTTGTGCGCGGCGTTGCTCGCCTGGCTGCTGACCCGCTCCCGGCTACCGATGGTCAGCCGCATCGACTGATCAGGACCGATTCGTTGCCTCAGGCATCAATCGTGGCGAGCTCGGGACAGGCGATCGGCCAGGCCGGCGTACTGGTGATCCGCCGCCGGCCGCACTCGCAGCGCTGGTAGACGAGCAAGCCCTCGCTCACCCGGTGGGCCGATTCGACACTCCATCGATGCCGGTGGACTTCAGCTGTGGTGGTCATGGATCCATCGTGATGTAATGCCATTGTGCATCTCAACCCTTACGGCGCCGACGCGGTCCTGCTCGCCGTCAACCTGGTCACCAACCCGGCCCGTACGCCGAACGAGCTGGCCGAGCGCTGCGAGGAGAGCGGCGTCGAGAGTCGCCTGGTCCGTACCCGGTCGGTCACCGAGGCGGACCTGGCCGCAGTACGCATTGCGCTCGACGAGTGGCTTGCAGTAGTCGATGCGCCGGACGAGGAGACCAGGGTGCAGCTGGCCAACGAGATGCTGGCCAAGTACACCGAGCATCCGCGGCTGACGAACCACGCCGGCGACGGTTGGCACATGCACTACCGGCCGGACGACGTACCGGTCGGGCGACTCGTCGCCACACTCATCAGCACCGGCACGGCACTCCACTTGGCCGGTCGCGGAATCACCCGACTGGGCCGCTGCAGCACAGACGGCTGCGACAACGTGTACGCCGACCTGTCGCGTGGCGGGCGCCAGCGATACTGCAGCCCTGCCTGCGCCAACCGGGACGCCGTTCGCCGGCATCGCTCCAAGCACTAGTCCCCGCGCTGCTTCGCTGACCGAAGCTGGGCCACCGAAAGCGATAGGAGCAGGGTTCTAGGATGGGGGGATGAGTGAGAGCAGCAGCGAGAGCCAGGGAATGCCGATGGCCGGCGCCCAGACCGAGGACGGCAAGGTCCTGATCGTCGGTCCGGACGGCATGGCCGTCGAGGGGCCACCGCGCGGCGAGAACGAGGACCGTCACGACGACGAGCCGCGCTCGGTGACCGAACTGGTCGAGCAGCCGGCCAAGGTGATGCGGGTCGCGAACATGATCCGCCAGCTGCTCGAAGAGGTGAAGTCCGCGCCGCTCGACGAAGCCTCCCGCAACCGGCTGCGGTCGATCCACGAGGCGTCGATCAAGGAGCTGGAAAGCGGCCTGGCGCCCGAGCTCGTCGAGGAGCTGGAACGGCTCAGCCTGGACTTCACCGAGGACAGCACGCCCACCGAGGCCGAGCTGCGGATCGCGCAGGCCCAGCTGGTCGGCTGGCTCGAAGGCCTGTTCCACGGCATCCAGACCGCTCTGTTCGCCCAGCAGATGGCCGCCCGCCAGCAGCTCGAGTCGATGCGCCGCGCGCTGCCCGGCGGCCAGCAGGTACCGCAGGAGGAGGGTCCCTTCCCGGGCGCTCCGCAGGCCGGCAACACCGACGGCCCCGGCAGTGGCGGGATGTATCTCTGACGCCTGGGAGAAAACCTGGCGTTTCAGCCCGCGAACAGCTCTTCGAGGACGGTGGCGACACCGTCCTCGTCGTTTGCCGGGCAGACGACATCCACCATCGCGAGGACTTCCGGGTGCGCGTTCGCCACGCCGTACGAGGTGCCGGCCCAGGCGAGCATCGGCAGATCGTTGAGCGAGTCCCCGAACGCGATCGTCTCGTCGGCCGCAATCCCTTGTTCTGCGGCGAAATCGGCCAGCATGGTGGCCTTCGAGACGCCACTGGCAGAGATCTCCACCAGGCTGTGGCCGCCGCTGTGACTGGCCGCGACGCGGTGCCCGACCAGTGGGCTGATCCTGGCCAGCAGGTCGTCGGAGTGCCAACTGGGGTGGCGCACGAGGAGTTTGGCGGCCGGTTCGGCCAGTAGTTCCTCGAGTTCGGCGACCAGCGTGTCAGCGGGAGTGGGCCATCGGTTCAGGTATCTCGGTTCCTGTCCGTAACGGTTCGATCGCTCGATGGCGAACTCCACCTCGGGGATCTCCGTCCGGATCGCCCGGGCGACCTCCAGCGCGATCGCCGGATCGATCATCCGCGTCCGGATCGCCTTGCGCTGAACGACGTCGTAGAGAATGGCGCCGTTGGCAACGATCGCGACACCGTGCGCGCCGACCAGGTCGGCCAGGTCGTGCAGCCACCGAGGTGGCCGGGCGGTGACCATCACGAAAACACTTCCGGCTTCCTGGGCCGCGAGCACCGCGGCCTTGGTCCGCGGCGAGATGGTGCGGTCGTCGCGTACTAAGGTTCCGTCAAGATCTGTCGCGATCAGACGCGGCGGGCGGGGCGTTCTCTGCTCGGGCACCAGGCCACCGTATCCCGTCCTCGACGCGGCCCTAATACCCTCCCGGGACCTCTTTGCGCAACCATTTGGACATCGCTTTCCATGCAATCTGATTGACCGTTGAACAACGTCACCAGACCGTTACGGCAGGATGCTGCAAAGGCAGCTAGTTCCCCTGCGCAGCAGGGTTTGTGCGTGATTTCATGCGGTGGTCTAGCGGGAACCGGGGGCGATTCATCCGCGTCGTACGCCTGTTCCGGATCGCAAGATCTGGTGCAGCCCCATCCCGGCGAACAGCGTCGCGGAACTGATGCTGAATTTGGTGCAACCAAATCCACATCAGCGACGTCAACAGTAATGGATCGGTGCGTCTCGCGCCGGACGACAGGGTGGGTCGGCAACAGACGGGTCGGTCCATCAGCTAGTGGGCTCGAAGGTTCGAACGTCATTAACCGTTCGTTCACGCGAGTCCTGGAACTTGGGGAGCCACATGACTGTCAACAGCGCCACGATAGCGGGGCAAGGGAGCAGCGTCTCCCGAGCGGCTGTCGACACATCTTCCACCATGGAAGGGGCCATGACCGGCTGCGGTGCTCGGACGGACATCTTCCAGCACCGCTTGATGGAAGAGCCACCACCTGCCTCCGCCACCCGGCGGACCAGGGAGCGCTACGAGCAACTGGTCCGCGAGGCCAAGGCGCTCTGCGCATCCTGCCCGCTGTTCACCGACTGCCTGTTCAGCGCGGTCGCCGAGCACGATGTCAGCGGTTTCGTCGCCGGGACCACGGCGGCGCAGCGCAGGTCGATGCGTAACCTGCTGGACGTCGAGGTGCAGGCCGACGACTTCGACCAGCTGGCCGGCGCCCGGGGGACGCGCCGCCCGGTGAGCCACGAAGAAGTACTACGCCTGCGGACGCAGTACCCGAACGACAGCCTCGAATCCCTGGCCATGCGGCTGGGATGCTCGCTGTCGACGGTGAAGCGCCACCTGCGCAGGGCCCGGCGCGGCCAGAGCCCCGCCAGCAAGGCCCCGCGTCGCCGCCCGGAGGTCAGCGCCGTCCTGGACGCGTTCGACGCCGTGGTGGACCAGCCCTGCCAGGCGCCGCGACCCGGCACCACCCGCGTCGCCTGAGAAAACCTGAACATCGGCACCTGATACTCGGCCCGCCAGCGGACTATCAGCAGCGAAGGCCCGAATCCCCTGCGGTCGCAGGAGGTTCGGGCCTTCGGCCTGTCCGGGGGACCATTCCATCAGGATCGAACAGCTGGTCCGGTCGTGCTTTGTGCGTTACTAGAACCAGCGGTTGAGAACAGCGGCTACGCCGTCGTCCTGGACCGACTTGGTCACCTCGTCGGCGGCCACCTTCACCTCGTCGGGCGCGGAACCCATCGAGATGCCGAGCCCCGCGTAGACGAGCATCTCGATGTCGTTGCGCCCGTCGCCGATCGCCAGCAGATCGGCCGGGTCCAGGTCGTACTGCGCCAGCGCGACCTTCAGGCCGGTGCTCTTGTCCACGCCCTCGGGTGCGATGTCGAGCCAGGCCGTCCAGCCGACGAAGTAGCTGACCCCATGCAGCCCGAGCCGTCCGGCCAGGTCGACGAAGTCCGCCTCGGACGCCTCCGGATCGCGAATGATCAACCGGGTCACCGGTTCCGGCGCGAGCTCGGCGTCGCTGACCACGCGGATCGCCGCACCGGTGCCGAGATCGCCGTCCGGGAACGGCGCGGTCACCCGGTAGCCGTGGCGGCCCTCGCCGTGCTCCTCGACCGCCATCCGGGCGTTCGGAGCGTGCTCACGCACCGACGCGATCACCGTCGACGGATCGAAGGTGCGCTCGTCGACCACCTCGCCGCTGGGATAACGGACGGTCCGCGCGCCGTTGCTGGCGACAACCAATCCGTCCCGCAGGCCGAGCAACTCGGCCACCGGCTTGGTGGTCTGGTAGGCCCGGCCGGTGGCGAGGATGATCGGCACCTGGCCGGCCGCCCGGCGTACGGCGTCGATCACGGCCGACGAGATCCGCTCGTCGTGGTCGATCAACGTCCCATCGATGTCGAGGGCAACGGCCTTGGGCCGCCAGCCGTCGATCATCTGGCCACCGGTTCGAGAACGTCACGGCCACCGACGTACGGCCGCAGCGCCGCCGGCACCCGGACCGAACCGTCCGCCTGCTGGTGCGTCTCCAGGATGGCGACGAGCCAGCGGGTGGTGGCCAGCGTTCCATTCAGCGTCGCGACCGGGCGGGTCCTGCCCTCGGCGTCGCGGTGCCGGATGTTCAGCCGGCGGGCCTGGTAGTCGGTGCAGTTCGAGGTCGACGTGAGCTCGCGGTACGCGCCCTGGGTCGGCACCCACGCCTCGCAGTCGAACTTCCGGTACGCCGACGTGCCGAGGTCACCGGTCGCGGTGTCGATCACCCGGTAGGCCAGTTCCATCTTGTCCAACATCTCCTTCTCCCAGCCGAGCAGCCGCTGGTGTTCGGCTTCGGCGTCCTCGAGGCTGCAGTAGGAGAACATCTCGACCTTGTCGAACTGGTGGACACGGATGATCCCGCGGGTGTCCTTGCCGTGCGAACCGGCTTCCCGGCGGTAGCAGGACGACCACCCGGCGTACCGGACCGGACCGTCGGACACGTCGATGATCTCGTCCATGTGGTAGCCGGCCAGCGGGACCTCCGACGTACCGACCAGGTAGAGCTCGGGCTCCTCCAGGCGGTAGACGTCGTCGTGGGCGTTCAGGTAGCCGGTGCCGCCCATCACCTCGGGCTTGACCAGGGTCGGCGTGATCATCGGGGTGAAGCCGTTCTCCACCGCCTGGGCGATCGCCAACTGGAGCATGCCGAGCTGGAGCAGCGCGCCGACGCCCTTGAGGAAGTAGAAGCGCGCGCCGGAGATCTTCGCTCCGCGCTCCATGTCGATCGCGCCCAGCAGTTCACCGAGCTCGAGGTGGTCGCGGGGCTCGAAGCCCTCGGCCGCGAAGTCGCGCGGCTTGCCGATCTCCTCGATGACGACGAAGTCCTTCTCGCCGCCGACCGGGGCCTCGTCGGAGACCAGGTTCGGCAGGCCGCGGGAGAGCTCGTCGAAGCGCGCCTCGGCCTCGTTCGCCGCGGCCTCGGTCGCCTTCACCTCGGC
Source organism: Kribbella voronezhensis (assembly GCF_004365175.1). Classification (NCBI taxonomy): domain Bacteria; kingdom Bacillati; phylum Actinomycetota; class Actinomycetes; order Propionibacteriales; family Kribbellaceae; genus Kribbella; species Kribbella voronezhensis. Next base: position 3,437,929 of record NZ_SOCE01000001.1, read on the forward strand.
GGACAGCGTCTTGGTCCGCTCCAGCAAGGCGGTCCGCTCGTCGCCCTTGGCCTGGGCGACCTGCTTGCCGAGCCCCTTCTGCTCGGCGCGCAACGATTCGAACGCCGCGATGGACGATCGACGATCACCGTCGGCCGCCAGCACCTGGTCGACCAGGTCGGTACTCTCGCCACGCTTGGTCAGGGCCGCACGGACGACATCGGGGTTCTCACGGAGCAATTTGGCATCGATCACACCGGAAGAGTATCGGGGCGTGTCTGAACCGGCGAAGTCTATTCGGGATGATGGGCTGGCACCAGCCGGGCAGACATGCGTTTTCGAGGGGGTTTCGAGCGGCCGATGAATCATCATCCACCCAGTCAGCTCGGCCGTGCGCTCACGGTGGTGCTGGGTGTTCTCCCGTTCACGATCATCACCTTGCTGGTCTTCGGCGACTGGCCGCCGCTGCGCCGCTGGGACCTGTCGGTCGCCGCCGAGATCGCGGAGTACGGCGCTGCGCACCAGAACGTCGTGAGGTTCTGGGAGATCGTTGCTGCGATCACTGTGCCGTGGACCGCGCGCGGGATCATCGTGGTGGTGGCGGCGTATCTGTGGCACCGCCGGGCGCGGCTGCTGGCTCTCTGGCTGGTGGTGTCAGCGGGGGCCGAGCTAGGGCTGGCGCAGGCCGTGCAGCACATCTTCGACCGGCCACGACCCGCCCAGATGCTCGTCGAGGCGGACGGCGGGTCATACGTGTCCGGCCACGCCACCGCTGCCTTCGTGCTCGCCGGCGCGCTGGGCGTGGTGCTGCCGTCCGTGCGCGGCTGGCGGCGGCGGTTTCGCCTGCTGGTCACCCTGCCGACCATTGCCGTCGTCTGGATCGTCTCGGTGGACCGCGTCGTCCTGGACGTGCAGTACGTCTCCGATGTCCTCGGCGGCTGGGCCCTCGGCCTCGCGATCCTGACCGCCACTTCCATCGGCTTCGGCCTCCGGCCCGGCCTGCGCCGCCGCAGGCGACGGACCGTCGCCGACGGCGACTGGTCCGCACCACCGCGCGCGGCGGTGATCGTCAATCCGATCAAGGTCGGCGACGGAGTCGCGTTCCGGCGAAAACTCACCCGGGCGCTGGCCCTCCGCGGGTACGACGATCCGCTCTGGCTGGAGACCCGGATCGACGACGCCGGGAACGCGATGGCCAAGCGGGCGATCGAGAACGAATCGGACCTGGTCCTGGTGGCCGGCGGCGACGGCACGGTCCGGGTGGTCTGCGCGGCACTGGCCAACACCGGCATCCCGGTCGGCGTGATCCCGGCGGGAACCGGCAATCTGCTGGCCCGCAACCTGCACATCCCGCTCGATCTGGACGACGCCCTGGAACGGATCCTGGACGGCCGGGACCGCCGGATCGACCTGGTGACGGTGCGCGGCGACGGGCTCGACACCGACCGGTTCGCGGTGATGGCCGGCCTCGGCCTGGACGCCGCGATCATCTCGGAGGCGCCGCCGCACCTGAAAGCGCAGATCGGCTGGACGGCGTACCTGGTCTCGGCGGCGAAGAACATCAACCATCCGTCTGTACAGGTGCGGATCAAGCTGGACGACGCCGAGCCGGTGGAGCGCAGGGTCCGCACCGTCGTGATCGGCAACGTGGGCATGTTGCAGGCGAACATCCCGCTGCTGCCCGACGCCCGGCCCGACGACGGCCTGATCGACGTGGTGGTGATCGCGCCGCGCCGGGTCACGCAGTGGCCGCTGGTGTTCTGGCGGGTGATGACCCGGACCAAGCGGACCGAGATGTACCTCGAACGCTTCACCGGCCGGAAGGTGGAGATCACGGCGGCAGTGGCCGTCCAGCGTCAGCTCGACGGCGACGGGATCGGCCCGGGCCGGTCGCTCACGGCCGAGGTCGAGCCGGGCTCACTGGTGGTCCGGGTCCCCAAGCGCCGGTGACGCCTCCTTGCGGAGCGTCTCGATCGCCTCTTCCTCCTCCGGCGACAGCTTCGAATCGCTCTCGAAGCCGGAGACCTCTTTGGCGTACGAGCGGGCGTCGTTGCGGCTGTTGATCGAGGTGAGGACGACGCCGTCGCCGTTGTCGTCGAGCAGCGCCATCGACCAGGACAGCCGGCCGCCCATGTCGCCGTACGCGTCGTAGCGGACGACGGCGAGGTGCTGCAGCGTCTCCCGCAGCTCGCTGCGGGCGTCCTCCAGTTCCTTGCTGAGCCTGCGCAGCTCGGACTTCACCGTGCCCGGCTTCTGCGGCTCCTGGAACTGTGGCTCGGCTTGCTGCTGCGGTGCCGGGACAGGGCTCGCAGGCAGCTTCTGCGTGGTCTTGGGAGCACCGGACTGCGCCCGGAGCGCCTGGATGGCGAACACGAGGGCCAGGACCGCCACGAACAGGGCGGCGATCCCGAAAGCACCGGCTAACGTCGAAGACACGGGTGGCAGCCTAATGGCTCACGGTGGCGCAATCAGCATCAGCGCGGGTGATCAGGCGGATGCACTGCGTGAGAACGACAGGTCCGAATCGGTGATTTCCTGCTGGGCCACGTAGATTCGCAGCGTGACTCATTTGCCTGACCCAGGTCCGCAACCAGGCGTGCACGATCTCGGCTACGCCCGGCTCGACACCGACCGGCTGGAGCGCACCGGCGACGCCGAGGTCGTCTACGGCGCCGGCAAAACGCCCACTCAGGTCGTCGAACTGCTCCGCACCCTGCACGACACCCACCCCGATCACGCCGTGCTCGCGACCCGCTTGACCGTCGAGGCACAGGAAGCCGTCGCGGCCGCCTTGCCGGAGGCGGTCGTGGATCCCGTCGGCCGTACTGCGGTGCTCGGCTCACCGCCGGTACTACGCGGCACGGTCGCCGTGGTTGCCGCTGGTACTTCGGACGCGCCGGTCGCGGCGGAGGCTGCGACTACGGTGCAGGTCTTCGGAGCCGGCGTGGACCTGATCACCGATGTCGGTGTCGCCGGGCTGCACCGGATTCTGGGAGTGCGTGAGCGACTGGACGCCGCCGACTGCCTGATCGTGGTGGCCGGGATGGAAGGTGCGCTGCCCAGCGTTGTCGGCGGGCTCGTCGGGGTGCCGCTGGTCGCAGTACCGACGTCTGTCGGGTACGGCGCTTCCTTCGGCGGGGTGGCTGCGCTGCTGGGGATGCTCAACTCGTGTGCGCCGGGAGTGACCGTGGTGAACATCGACAACGGGTTCGGGGCCGGGGTGTTCGCGGCTCGGGTCGCGCGCCGCGCGGCACCGGCGGAGGTGAAGACGCAGTGAGGGTCGCCTGGATCGACTGCTCCGCCGGGGCCTCGGGCGACATGCTCCTCGGTGCTTTCCTGAGCGCCGGCGCAGACCGTGAACTCGTGAACGCTGCAGTGCGCGCGGTAGACCCGTCCCTGTCGGTGACCGTCGAACAGACCAGCCGCCACCAGATCGCCGCCACCAAGGCATCGGTCCGAGTCGACGGCGAACTGCACCCCGAGAACTCAGCTCCTTCGTCGCCGGCCGGGGAACAGTCGCCTGCTGCCGCCGGAAGCGAGGTCGGCCACGGGCATGGGCACGACGAGGCTGGGCACGGCCACGGGCATGACCAGGTCGGGCATGGGCATGGACATGGCGGGGGTGGTGGTGGGCCGACGCGGACGTGGGCTGCGGTTCGGGAGTTGATCCAGGGTGCTGAGCTGGCGGATGCCGTGCGGGAGCGGGCCCTGGACACCTTCGCCCGGTTGGCTCGGGCCGAGGCGGCTGCGCATGGGGTCGAGCCGGATGCGGTGCATTTCCATGAGGTCGGCGCGCTCGATGCGATCGCCGACATCGTCGGGGTAGCGGCGGCATCTGTCTCGTTGGAGCTCGACCGGATCGTGGTTTCGACGATCTCGCTCGGTGGCGGGCGTCAGGTGCGCGGGCAGCACGGCGGCATCCCGGTGCCCGGCCCCGCGGTACTGCATCTGCTCGCCGAAGCGGACGCTCCGGTCGTCGGTGGCACCGCGCCGTACGAGATGACCACGCCGACCGGGGCCGCGTTGCTGTCCTCGCTGGCCGACGAGTTCGGGCTGATGCCGCCGATGCGGATCCAGCAGACCGGCGTCGGCGCGGGCGGGCGGGACCCGATCGAGGTACCGAACATCGTCCGGGTGGTGATCGGCGAGTCCGTCGAGCAGCCCGGCACCGAGGTCGTCTACGAGACCAATGTCGACGATCTGGATCCGCGGATCTGGCCGCAGGTGCTGGCGCGGCTGATGGAGGCCGGCGCGGCGGACGCGTGGCTGACCCCGATCCTGATGAAGAAGGGGCGGCCCGCGCACACCCTCTCGGTGCTGGTGAGCCGGCCGAACGCCGAGGTCGTCCGGGCGGTGATCCTCGCCGAGACGTCGGCGATCGGGCTCCGCGAGTTCGACATCCGCAAGCATGCGGCCGACCGGGAGTTCGCCAGTGTCGACGTCGACGGACAGCGGATCCACGTCAAGATCGCCCGGTACGGCGGTCAGGTGGTCAACGTGCAACCGGAGTACGACGACGTCGTCGCGGCCGCGTCGGTGCTGAAGCGCCCGGTGAAGAACGTGCTGGCCAAGGCGATCGCCGCCGGCCACGACCTCTGGAGCTAGCGGCCGGAGTACGGCGGGGCGAAGAAGACGAGCAGGGCCAGGTCCTCGGTGATGTCGACGAAGCGGTGTTCTTCCTCGGCCGGGACGAACAGCACATCACCGGGACCGACCTGCTCGGATCCGCTCGGCGTCACGAAGGTCGCCCGGCCGGTGGTGACCACGTAGATCTCGTCCTCGTGATGCGGCGCCTGGTCGTCGACCGCGCCCGCGAGCAGCGAGTACGTCCCCACCGACAGCGATTCGGTCCGCAGATGTTCCGCGAAGTGATTCGGCTCTGCCTTGTGGAAGACGCCCGCGCCTGACAGCTTCTGCATCCGGGAGATGCTAGTGCGCCGCGGCCTTCTCCGTCACGGCTTTGGCCTTGCGTTTCGGCCAGTCGTACGGCCACCAGCGGGCGCCGCCGCGGCGGGCCCAGACGATCAGGCCGATCAGTACGCCGAGCTCGATCGCGGGGCAGATCGTGTCCCGCAACCGGGCGCTGAACCACTCCAGCGAATCGGACAACGACGCCGCCACCTGGCGCGCGTTGGGATCGCGGCCCGGCACGTACGCGATCGCGAGCATCGTCGTCCGGATCACCATCAACTTGTCGACCTTGGACGCCGCCACGGCCGCCAGCGCGACCCAGGCGATCAGGTCGTACCAGGGCAGCGAGTACATCGCGGTGAGCAGCCAGGCGATGGCGTAGATCGCCGTGTACCGGATGGCGTCCGGCGTCCGGTCCTCCGGGTGCGTCTGCGGCACCAGCGACTTCGGGAACACCTGCGACAGCAGGATCGCCACCACGATCAGCCCGACCCAGGAAGCGATCGCGAGCAGCGTGCGGACCAGTGCGCCGGGGAGGAACAGGTCGAAGAGGCTCAGGATCACCTTGTGCGGCGTGCCGGTCGAGATGAACGACGTCTGCGACCGGGCCTGCTGGAACGCTTGCAGCCCCACGATCGAGTACAGGCCGGCCATCGAGACGGCGCCGCCGAGGCAGAAGAAGATCGCCCGGCGCCGATCGGCGCGCAGCGACCAGAGCATCGCGACGCCGACCAGCCCGATCGACAGCTTGGTGCAACCCGCGACGCCGAGCATGATCCCGGCCCAGAACACATGCCGCCGGAAGAGCACGAGCGCCCAGACCGCGAACATCACCGCGATCGCGTCGTTGTGCGCACCGGCCAGCACCGACCACAGCACCAGCGGGTTGGCCATGCCGACCATGACGACGCGGCGTTGGCTGACCGGATTCGAACCGACCAGCTTGAGCAGCAGCAGTCCGGTGACGATCAGGCTGATCGCCACCGACAACTGGAGCATCCACACGGTCAGCTGCATCGAGTCGCCGCCGACCCAGGAGGAGAACCACTGGATCCAGGTGGCGATCGGCCCGTACACACTCTTCGCGCCCTGCCAGGGCCGCTCGGTCGCCGCGATCACCGGGTCGTAGCCGAGCCGGATGGTGTCGGCCGGCGCGGTCGTGTACGGGTTGCCGCCGAGCGACATGATCCGCCCGTACGCCGCGTAGATCAGCACGTCGCCCGAGGCCATCGGCGGGACCAGCGTGATGGCCGCCGTCGTACCGATGCCTAGGGCAACCAATCGGCGGACGCCCGGCGCCCAGCCGGCTTTGAGCGCACGGGTCGCCAGGTACACGCCGTACCCGCCGAGCAGGATCGCGACGTAGATCATCACCGAGACGAGCCAGTCGTTCGGCTTGGTGTCGAACCAGTACGACGGGAGCCAGGCGTGCCGGTTGGTCAGGGTCAGGACCACCACGGACGGGCCGAGGAGTCCCGCGGCGACGATCAGCACCGTCGAGGCGAGGTACAAGGCGATCGCGCGGCGGCCGTCTCGCAGCGCGGCCGGCTGTTGCTCTACGACTGCGTCGGTGCTCATTGCGGCGGCTTCCGCGAAGGAAGGGCACGCCGGGCGGCGAGCGCGCGCCGTACGTGCAGGAACTGGCGAGCTCGATGCAGTTGTCCACGCCAGTCGGTGCCGGTGGCGCGATGCCGCACTTCGATCGGCACCTCGATGATGCGGAATCCCTTGCGCCCCAGGTCGACACTCAAGGCGGTCTCGACACCGAAGCCACTGGCCAGCGGAAGCGCCGCCTCGAAGGCCGTGCGGGTCATGCACCGCTGCCCGGACAGCGGCTGCTCAGGCGCCCAGCCGGTCGCCTGCTCGATCCCCGACCGGGCCAGCCGTACGACGAATCCGTGCCCGCCGGCCTTGCTGCCGTCGGCGCGGACCTGAGCGGGCAACGTCCCGATCGTCATGTCCGCGCGGCCGGCCACGACCGGCTCGATCAGTGGCTCCGCGCCGGTCGCGGAATCGGTCAGATCGGCGTCCAGGAAGAGCAGTGTCCGCGCTCGCGCGCCGTCCCGCTCCGCGACGGCCGCCGCCCCCGTCTCCATCGCCGCCGCCTTCCCCCGGTTTCGTTCGTGCCGTACGACGATCGCTCCGGCCTGCTCGGCAGCCGCCGAAGTGCCGTCGGTGGACCCGTCGTCGACCACGACGACGAGGTCCACACCGGCGATCTTCTGCACCGCGGCCACGGTCGCGGCGATCCGCTCGGCCTCGTCCTTCGCCGGGATCACGCAGGCGACAGCGCCAACGGGCTCGACGGGAGGCAGCTCAGTACCGGACACAGCACCGCAGCCTAGTTGTTCCCGAGCCGATCGCCGTCCTCAGCACCACCCGGCTGTGGATATCTCGTCCTTTCGAACGATCAGCCGGGAGGCTGTGGACAACCTCGGCCCTGCCGGCGGACTTCGGTGCATCTTCTCTGGCAGAACCGAAAGGAGCCGCCATGAACGGATCAGGAACGAGTGCGGTCGTAGAGCAGCGTGAGGGCCCCGGACTCGGTGGGCGTGGAGTCCGACAGCTGCCAGGAGGTGGCCGGGATGCCGTCCTCGAAGAGCCGGGCGCCGCCGCCGACCAGCTCGGGGGCGAGCGTGATGCTGAGCCGGTCGACCTCGTCGGCCGCGAGCAGCGCGCGGATGACGCTGCTGCTGGCGAGGACGATGATGTCGCCGCCCGGCTCCGCGCGGAGCTGCTTCACCACACCGGCCGGGTCGGCGTCGACGAACCGCGAGTTCTGCCAGGGGGATTCGGTCAGGGTGGTCGAGAAGACGACCTTCTCGACCTCGTTCAGCCACTTCGAGAAGGCGCGGTCCTGCGGGGCGGCGTTCTCGTCGTCGGCGACCGCCGGCCAGAAGCCGCCGAAGCCCTCGTAGTTCTTCCGCCCCAGCAATGCGGTGGTGGCGGTGCTGGTCACCCGCGTCATGTGGTCGCGGGCCCCTTCGGTGATCGCGTGCGGAACGATCCAGCTCATGTCGTAGTCGCCACCGGCGCCGTTGACCCGGCCGTCGAGCGAGAGCGTGATGTTCGCGGTCACCGTGCGGGTGTTCTGCTGCGTCATGTCGGTTCCTCCGGTTCGGGACCCCTTCGCGGCGTCCTCTTGACCACAATCCTGTCGGCGCCGCCGGGGCAGAACATCGGCCAGCTGGCCGATATCCCCCTGCCGGTGGCCGACCTGGCGCCCGCGAATTGGAGATCCGGAGAAATTGTCGGACAATCAGACAGAATCACGGCGTCCCGGCGGTTACGGCGGTGCTGCCGTAGCTTGGTGGGACGATCCGGTGTCGGACGAGAGGGTAGGGGCATGACTGAGGCGTATGGCATCGACAGCGAGGTCGGGCCGCTGCGGACCGTGATGCTGCACCGGCCCGGGAACGAGCTCCGGCGGCTGACCCCACGCAACAACGACAAGCTGCTGTTCGACGGCATCCCGTGGGTCGGTCGCGCGCAGGACGAGCACGACGCGTTCGCTCAGGCGCTTCGCGACCGCGACGTCGAGGTGCTCTACCTCGGCGAGCTCCTCACCGAGGCCCTCAACGACTCCGGTGCTCGCGCGGCCGCCGTCCAGGGCGCAATCGAGGACCTCCGGCTCGGCGACACCCTGCGCGAATACCTCCGTACGGCGTTGGCTTCGCTCGACCCGGCCGCACTGGCCGAGGCGCTGATGGCCGGCGTCCGGAACGACGAGGTGCGGGCCGGTGGTCTGGTCACCTCGCTGCTCGCCGACGAGGACTTCCTGATCGATCCCCTGCCGAACCTGCTCTTCACCCGGGATTCGAGCGTCTGGATCTCGGACTCGGTCGCGGTCACGTCGCTGGCCATGCCTGCGCGGGTTCGCGAGACCCAGCTGACCGAGCTGATCTACAAGTACCACCCGCGGTTCGCCGGTGCGGACAAGGTGTACGACCACACGCTCGAGCACGTCGAAGGCGGTGACGTCCTGGCCCTCGGTCCCGGCGTTCTGGCCGTCGGTGTCGGCGAGCGGACCACTCCGGCGGGTGTGGAGCGGCTGGCCCGGCGCGTCTTCGCGAAGGGGCTCGCGCACACCGTTCTCGCCGTGCCGATCGCCCAGCAGCGCGCGACCATGCACCTGGACACCGTCTGCACGATGGTCGACGTCGACGCGGTGCTGATGTATCCGAACATGGCGGAGGAGATGCGCGCACTGGCCGTCACCACCGACGGCGAGGAATTGCACGTCGCGGAGCCGGAGCCGTTCCTGGTCGCGGCGGCGAAGGCGCTCGGGATCGACACGCTCCGGCGGATCGACACCGGCCTCGACCCGGTCACCGCCGAACGCGAGCAATGGGACGACGGCAACAACACCCTCGCGCTCGCTCCCCGGGTCTGCATCGCCTACGAGCGAACCGTCGAGACCAACGCCCGCCTCGAGGAGTCCGGCATCGAGGTCATCCGCATCTCCGGCTCAGAACTGGGCTCCGGCCGAGGCGGCCCCCGCTGCATGTCCTGCCCGGTCCTCCGAGACCCCCTGACCACCCCCTGACCCCCTTCGAATCCCCAGAACCCCGAGAACCAACGAGGCCACCGCAGAACCCCGTCAGCGGAGTACCAGCTCTGACGGGGCATGCGTAGGCGGTTCTGCCAAGGCAAACACATGCCGGGTCTGACCCAGCTCGGGTACGCGGTTCTGGCTGACCGGACTGATCGACATCGCAGGCTACGCGGTACCCGGGGGCTGGAGGCGGGCGTGTGAGATCGATTTCAGGGGGCGGTGAGACGGTCGACACGCGGAGTGAAATCGGGGGTTGTCGTCGGGGCGGGTTATGAGTACTCTTCATGCCTAGGCCCAGGCCCTGTTGCTCCCCCGTCAGCAGGACTTGGGCCGTCCACGTGACAAAGGGCCCCTCGCGCGCAGCGAGGGGCCCTTTGTCTTGTTCTAACGGATCGTCAACTGCCGGCTCGCCAGCCCGGCGCGCGCGGCCCGCTCCTCGGTGCTGAGCGACGCCTCGGTCGCGAGCGCCTTGTCCAGCGCCGCCGCGAAGTCCGCGACCGGCTTCTCCAGATCGGCGGCCTCGGCGTCGGCCGGCAGTTCCCAGACCGGAGCCAGTACGCCGAGGGCGCGGAACGAACCGATCAGGCGGCTTCCCTCCACCAGCGACGACGAGCCCGCGGCGTGCAGGCGCGCCAGTGCGTCGAGCAGCGTGTCCTCCGCATGCGGCAGCACCCAGCGCAGGTACCGACGGTCGCCGATCTGCGTCCAGTACGCCGCTTCAACCGACTGCAGTCGCACGGTCGGGGCGGCAGCGGCGTTCGCCCGCTCCAGTCCGGCCGCAACCTCGCCGGTCGGGTCCTCGACGTTCTCACCGACCCAGTAGTCGAAGCCGTCGTGGACCTTGACCTCGATCGGCTTCGAGGTGTCGATCAGATCTTGCAGCCGCGGGCCGTCCTTGAGGAGGTCGCCGAGCTGGATCGGGTTCCCCGGCTCCGTTGCCAGCGCCGCGGTGATCGCGTGGCCGAGGTCGCGGCTCGGGTCGCCGGTCGAGGCGTGCGTCTGCAGGCCGATCCAGATCGTCTCGTCGTCGCGGACCAGGCCCGGCATCGCCATCGGCAGCAGGGTGACCAGGTTGACGGTGCGGCCCTTGTGCTCACCGGTCAGCGTGACCTCCGCCGTACCGGCCGGGACGATCTCGCGGAACGCGATCAGGTCACACTCGGCCGGCAGCCCCTCGAACGGGCGGACCACGAAGCTGTCCGCCGCCTGGGCCTGCTCACGCCCGTGGCACTGCTTGAACCGCTTGCCGGAGCCGCACGGGCAAGGCTCGCGCGGGCCGACGTCGACGAGGTCGGCCGGGTCCAGCGTGACGGTCGTGGTGTTCTTGGCGCGGTTGCGCGACTTCTTTCCCATGCCCGCAGTCTTGCAGGATCTCCGGCCGGGCAGTTAGTTCAGCCGGGGACGACGGCGTAGACGGTACGCCGGGTGGCCGCCGTCCGGACGCCCCATTCCGAGCTGAGCACGTCGACGATCGCCAGGCCGCGGCCGCCGATCGATTCCGGGTGCGCCTCGCTGACCCGGCGCGGCTCGGTGTCGCCGCAGCCGTCGGTGACCTCCAGATGGATGCCTGCCTTGTCGATCCACCAGGTGGCCCGGACCTCACCGGCCGGCAGCGCGGGTGCGTACCGGATGGCGTTCGAGAGCAGCTCGGACAGCACCAATTGCGCGTCGTCCAAGGCATTCCCGGCGACCCGGTACCGCTTCAGATAGCCGGCCAGACGGCGGCGGGCATCCGCTACCGCGGACACTTCGTGCGGCAGTACGACGTCCACAACACTCACGTCGGCGGGCAAGGTCGCAGAGGACAAGCAGGGTCTCCTCAGTCAATGGAACAGCACTCAGACATCTGCCCCCGATCCGGTCGGCGAAAACACCCTTTGGTATTCCGTTACACAGTGGCGCGCCAGATCACACATTTAGCGAAGAAACTGAGATATAACCACCAGAATGGAACGTCCAAATAACCGTGTGCATTCAATTGATCACACAGCCGGACCGTCAACCGCGGTGATCTCAGAACTCTCCGCAACCGGCTAGCGGCGGGCCCGAAGCCGATCCTTGAGCGTTTTGCGCTGCTCGGGCTGCGCCGAGGGGGCGTCCGCGGGATCCTCCGCGAGGACCTCCAGGGCCAGCTCCGGACGGTCGCTGATCAGGGCGTCGACGCCGATGTCGCGGCAGTGCCGGACATCCTGCTCGGTGTTCACCGTCCAGACGTGCACCTGATGACCGTGCTTGTGCGCTCGGTCGACGTACTCCGGGTGGGCGGTGACGATGTCCAGACTCGGACCCGCGTACGAGACGCCGGTCGGCAGCGAGCCGTCCCGGAACCGCAGCGGTACCCGATCCATCAGCAGCACGGTTCGTAGACCCGGCGCGAGTACCCGCATCCGGCGCAGTGACAGCCAGGAGAAGCTCATCACCCTCACCGGCGACTCCGAGCCGACCTTCGGGTGCGCCCAGCCGAACCGGTCGAGCATCTCGATCAGGCGGCGCTCCACCAGGCCGGCGTACCGGGTCGGGTGCTTGGTCTCGATCGCCAGCTCCAGCGGCCGGCCGGCGTCGTACACGGTCGCCAGCAGTTTCTCCAGCGTCAGCACCTTGGTCATGTCCGAGTCGGGCAGCTCGGCCTCGTCGTCGAGTTCGGCCCACGGGTTCTTCCACGAGCCCCAGTCGAAGCTGTCGAGCTCTTCGAGGCTCATCGTGGACAGCACGCCGCGACCGTTGGAGGTCCGGTCGATCCGGCGGTCGTGCACGCAGACCAGATGACCGTCGGCCGTCAGCCGGATGTCGCACTCGAGCCCGTCCGCCCCGGCCTCCACCGCCCGACGGTACGCCGCCAGCGTGTGCTCGGGACTGACTTCACTCGCGCCACGATGGGCCACCACTGCTGGGCGTCTCCCCATACCGAGAACTCTGGCACGCCGCCGCCCACCACGAATACAGCCACGCCTCTTTTTGGGAAACCGATTACACCAACAACACACCCGAGTACGCCATGCGCTCGCGAGACCAAGCCCCGGTCTTGGGCAACGGCTACACCAGCGGGGCGAGCAGCAGCTGATGGGCTTGACCTTCCAGAGCGGGATGTCGCAGCGGAGGTGTGTGCGCTGGGTCGGGGGGCGTGGTGGGCCGCGGGCGGCGTGGTGGGGCGGGGGCGGCGCGGTGGGCCGGGGGCTGGTGGGTCGGGGGGGACGTGGTGGATCGGGGGACGTGGTGGGCCGGGGGCTGGTGGGTCGGGGGGGGACGTGGTGGATCGGGGGACGTGGTGGGCCGGGGGCTGGTGGGTCGGGGGGGACGTGGTGGATCGGGGGACGTGGTGGGCCGGGGGCTGGTGGGTCGGGGGGACGTGGTGGGTCGGGGGACGTGGCGGGTCTGGGGGCGTGGTGGGTGACGATGTGGGGATGGAGATGCGGGCGGTGGTGCTGGACGGGCCGGTGGCGGCTGGGGAGTTGCGGGTTTCGCGGGTGGAGGTGCCGGAGCCGGAGGTCGGGTGGGTGCGGATCAAGGTGGAGGCGTTCGGGCTGAACCGGTCCGAGTACCACCTGCGGGCCGGGCTGGCGACCGGGGCGAAGTTTCCGATCATTCCGGGGATCGAGGCGGCCGGGACAGTGGATCTGGCGCCGGGTGGCGAATTCTCGCCCGGGCAGCAGGTGGTCGCCATGATGGGCGGAATGGGCCGGCAGTTCGACGGCGGCTATGCGGAGTACACCGTGGTGCCGGCCGGCTCGGTGATCCCGGTGCAGACCGACCTCGACTGGGCCACGCTCGGCGCCCTGCCGGAGATGCTGCAGACAGCTCACGGATCGCTGCACACCGGGCTGGGGATCGAGCCAGGGCAAACGTTTTTGGTGCGTGGCGGCACCTCGTCTGTGGGTGTCGCGGCGGCGGTTCTCGCCAAGGACTTCGGGCTGACCGTCCTCTCGACCACCCGTAACCCCGACCGGCTGGACCTGCTGCGGGACCTCGGCGTCGACCATCCGCTGCTCGACGACGGAAACATCGCGGAAAACGTGCGGAAAATCGTTCCCGACGGCGTACACGCGGCGCTCGAACTCGTCGGCACGAACGTCCTGCCGGACACCCTGAGGGCAACCGCCGTCCACGGCACGGTCTGCTTCACCGGCATGCTGAGCGACGCGTGGACGATTCCGGACTTCTATCCGATCGGCTATCTCCCCAACGGCGTGCGCCTGACCGCGTACGGCGGCGAGAGCAGCGACCTGCCGGCGGAGGCATTCCAGCGGTACGTCGACCTCGTCGCCGCCGGCCGGCTGCCGATTCGCATCGACCGCGTCTTCGCGATGGAGGAGATCGCCGAAGCCCACCAGGTCATGGAAACCGGCCAAGCCGTCGGCAAACTCGTCGTCCGCATCAACTGACCCGTACTGCGCTAGGCGATCAGGTACTCCTCCCGCCCCGGCCGACCGCCAGCGGCCGGGGCGGGAAGACGCAACGATTGCAGCTCTCTAACCCGGGGTGGAGTGGGTCGGTCAGGCTGTTGCTTGGTGCAACAAGTTGGTGCGGGCGGGTGGGCGGGGGAGGTTGTAGTGGTCGCGGAGGGTAGTGCCGGTGTACTCGGTGCGGAAGAGGCCGCGGTGCTGGAGGATCGGGACGACGTGGTCGGTGAAGGCCTCCAGGCCGGAAGGGAGGACGGCGGGCATGATGTTGAACCCGTCGGCCGCGCCGGCGTCGAACCACTCCTGGATCGCGTCGGCCACCTGTTCCGGCGTACCGCTGAAGGTGCGGTGGCCGCGGCCACCGCCGAGCCGACCGATCAGCTCGCGAACGGTCAGCTTCTCCCGGCGGGCGAGCGTGACGATCAAGGTGTAGCGGCTCTTCGCCCCTTCGATCTCGTCCTCGTCCGGTAGGTCGGCCGGCAACTGCTGGTCCAGCGGCAGGTCTTCGGCCTTCAGCTTGAGCGTCTTGGCCAATTGGTCGCGGGCGTACTCCGGCCGGATCAGCTCGTCCAGCTCGCGTTCGGACCGCAACGCCTCCTCGACCGTGCCGCCGATCACCGGCACGATGCCCGGCAGGATCTTGATCCCGTCCGGGTCCCGCCCGACCGCCGCGGTACGCGCCTTCAGATCGGCGTAGAACTCCTGCGCATCCGCAAGCGTTTGCTGTGCGGTGAACACCGCCTCGGCATACCGCGCCGCCAGCCCCTTGCCGTCCTCGGACGAGCCGGCCTGGACGATCAGCGGGTGGCCCTGCGGGGAGCGCGGCAGGTTCAGCGGACCGCGGACCTGGAAATGCCGGCCGACATGGTCGATCGGGTGCACCTTGTCGTTGTCGCCCCAGACGCCGGACTCCTTGTCGGCCAGCGTCGCGTCGTCCTCCCAGGAGTCCCAGAGCTTGAACGCGACCTCGAGGAACTCCGCCGCCCGGTCGTACCGTTCGGCGTGCGCCGGCTGGTCGGCCAGGTTGAAGTTCTTCGCCGCCTCGGGTCCTGCTGTGGTGACCACATTCCAGCCGGCCCGTCCGCCGCTGACGTGATCCACACTCGCGAAACGCCTGGCCAGGTTGAAGGGATCGTTGTACGTCGTGGAGGCCGTCGCGATCACCCCGAGCTTCGAGGTCACCGCGGCGATTGCCGTCAGCAACACCGTCGGTTCCAGCGATCCCGCCGGACGCCGGCCGACATTCCCGAACAGCACCGGCGAGTCGGCAAAGAAGATCGAGTCGAACTTTCCGCGCTCCGCGATCCGGGCCAGGTTCTGGTAGTGCGTCACGTCCGTGTTCGCGAGCGGGTTGCTCTCCGGCAGCCGCCACGACGCCTCGTGGTGCCCGGTACTCATCAGAAACGCGTTCAGGTGCAACTGCCGGGTCATAGCGACACTCCCAGGGCATCGAGTAGGCGGGAACGGACAGCGGCGAATCCGGGATCCGCCGGCGAGCGAGGCGTGGACAACTCGATCGTCTCGGTC
The DNA here is from genome assembly GCF_004365175.1 of Kribbella voronezhensis. Lineage (NCBI taxonomy): Bacteria > Bacillati > Actinomycetota > Actinomycetes > Propionibacteriales > Kribbellaceae > Kribbella > Kribbella voronezhensis. The sequence goes on from NZ_SOCE01000001.1 coordinate 3,453,298, forward strand.
GCGACGATGCGGCCCTCGTCGAGCACGATCACGCGATCGGCAAGCACGATCGACTCGTCGACGTCGTGAGTGACGAGCAGTACCGCGGGTTGGTGCGCGGCGCAGAGCTTGCGCAGCAACGCGTGCATCTTCAACCTGGTAAGGGCATCCAGCGCACCGAACGGCTCGTCCGCGAGCAACAACTCGGGCTCACGGACAAGCGATCGCGCCAAGGCGACTCGCTGCTGCTCGCCACCGGACAGCTCACTCGGCCAAGCGTTCTCGCGCCCTGCGAGCCCAACTTCGGCAAGACTTTTCCGCCCCCGTTCCTCAGCGCCGGACAACCCGAGTACCACATTGTCGAGAACACGGGCCCACGGCAACAACCGTGAATCCTGGAAAACCACAGAAACGTTTTCCGGTACGACGAGGTCGCCGCTGCCCGCCACGCCATGGTCCAGCCCGGCCAGCGCCCTGAGCAACGTGCTCTTGCCGGAGCCGCTCTTTCCCAACAGGGCAACGAATTCACCGGGCTTGATGGCGAGGTCGAGTTCGTCGAGCACCACCCGGTCGGCGTACCGGCGTACCAGGCTTGTCACTTCGACCGCGACGGTGGTGTCGCGGGTCAGCGTTGTCGTCAGTCCGCCAGTGTGCGTCGCCATGTCAGCGCCCTCCTCTGAATCAACCGGACGGCACCGTCGGAGAGCAGACCGAGCACCCCGTAGAGCACCAGCCCGACGATGATGATGTCGGTCTGTCCGTAGGTGCGGGCCAGTTCCATCATGTAGCCGATTCCGCTGGTGGAGTTGATCTGTTCGACCACCACGAGCGACAGCCAGGCAGCCGTCACCGCGAACCGGAGTCCGAGCAGAAAACCCGGCAAGGCACCCGGCAACACCACTTTCCGCACGAACTCCGGGCGGGACAGGCCGACAGTTTGCGCGAGTTCGACGTACCGGCTGTCGATCGTGCGGAGGCCGTTGTGGGTGTGGAGGTAGATCGGCACGAAGACGCCGAGCGTGATGGTGGTGATCTTCATCGATTCGCCGATGCCGAGCCAGAGGATCAGCAGCGGCAGCAGCGCGAGGGACGGGATCGCCCGCTTGATCTGGATCGGGCCGTCGAGGATCGCTTCACCGATCCGGCTGAGGCCGGACAGCAGCGCCAGGACGACGCCGAGCGCGATGCCAAGCCCCAGACCGGCGGCTGCGCGCTGGGCCGACGTCAGCAGGTTCGACTGGAGCCGGCCGTCGGCAATCAGGTCGCCGGTCGTGGTGACGACCGTCCAGGGCGCGGACAGCACCCGCGGATCGAGCCAGTCGACGGCGGACCCGATGCTCCAGATCGCCAGCAACAGAACAGGGCCGATGGCCGCGCCGAATCTGATCGGCTTCCCCGGACCGAGCCGGCGCCGACGGCGTACGGGGCGGGTGGCAGCCGACGCGCGCTCTTCGGCCCGTACGCCGGTCAGCGTCGCCAACTGGCCGCTCATCGGCCGGCTCCGGCGGCCTTGATGGCATCGGCGGCCACCGACTGGAAGCGCAGGTCGTACAGGTCGGCGGCCTTGATCACCGGCTTGCCGAGTTCGGCCGCCAGCAGGTCGATCGTCTCCTGGTGCCGAGTGATCGCGTCGCTCCAATTGGCGCTGATGTCCGGGCGGCCGGCGTTGTCGACGAGCCACTGCCCATCGGCGGCGGAGAGGCCCTGGTCCTTCACGTAGTACCCCGCGATCCATTCCTTCGGGTGCTTGTCGATCCAGTCCTGCGCGACACCCCAGGCGGCGACGTACGCCCGGATCGCTGCCGCCTTGCCGGCGTCCTCCAGCGACTCGGTCTGCACGTACAGGTGTCCGGCGTCGTCCCGCAGGCCGTGCGGAATCGTGGTCGCCCCGTCCTTGCCGTACTTCGTCAGGTACCGCTTGATCTGTACGCCGCCGATCGGGGCGACCTCGACCTGCTTGGCCGCCAGCGCATTCGTGTACACGTCGCCGGTGCTGGGCAACTCGATGAGCTTGACGTCGTCCTTGGTCAGGCCGGCCTTCTTCAGCACCTTGAGCACCAAGGCGCCCTGGGCCTGGCCGGGACTGAAAGCGATCTTCTTGCCGCGGAGATCGGTCAGCGTCTGCACGTTCGCGCCGGGCGCCACACCCAGTTCGTAGATCGGGTGCTTGATCGGGTCCTGCCGGAACTTGGAGGCGACGATCTTCACGTGCAGCCCGGTCCACGTCGCGTGGATGGACGGGATCTCGGCGACCGAGCCGACGTCGAGCGCGTGCGCCCGGAAGGCCTCGATCGTCTGCGGACCACCGCTGAGGTTGGCGAACTGGACGAAGGACGAGACCTTGTCCAGTTGGCCGGACAGCTCGAGCGCCTTCTGGGTGGTGGGATCGCCGACGACGATCTTGGCGCCCGCGGGCACGGTGGTCGGCAGGGCGGCGTCGAGGGCGAGCTTGGGGCCGGTACCGGCCTTGGCGTCGCCACCGCAGCCGGCGAGCACCAGGGCGGCGGCTGCGGCGACCGCCGCGATCGCGCCGGCGCGCAGTCTTCTGCGGGTATTTCGGGTGGTGGACATGACGGAGTCCCTCTCAGATCAGGGCTGACAGAAGGTCGAGGTGAGGTCGGCCGACCGACGCGGTGTGGTCGGCGCGAAGTCAGGCTGGGCGGTTGGTGGTGGCGTAGCGGCCGTCGTGGTAGAGCAACGGGTCGTGTTCGCGGCGTTCGGCGTGGGTGGCGAGGCGGGCCACGACGATGTGGTGGTCGCCGACCGCGAACCGGTGCTCGACGAGGGCGCGCAGGTAGCTCGGAGCGTCGTCCAGGACGGGCTCGCCGGTCCGCAGCCGCGACCAGCGGGTCGGTTCGGCGAACCGGTCGATGCCGCTGGTCGCGAACCGGCCGGCTATGTCGTGCTGGTCGGCGTCGAGGAAGTGGATCACCAGGCTGGTCGCCTTGCTGACCGTCGGCCAACTCGATGCCGTGGTGGCGATCGAGAAGGACACCAGCGGCGGCAACAGGCTGACGGACACCAGCGAGGTCGCCGTGAATCCGACCGGACCGTGACCTGAGTCGGCGGTGATCACCACGACGCCGGCGGCGTGCCGACGGAAGACAGAACGGAAAACGTTTGCGTCGACGGCCTTCTCGTCGAGGCGGTCGGGCACCACGGAAAGCCGGGTGTTCTGGGCAGGATCGAGCGCGTGGACGGACATGTCTCTCCCTCGGACAGGGCAGGGACGACCGGCAGCGGACAGGCAGGGACACCGCGACCGGGCGAAGGGATGTCAGCTGGCCGGAACGGGCCGCTGTACGGCGTACGGTCTGGCGCGGGAGGCTCGGAAGCGGCCCGGTCCAGGAGGCGTCAGCGACAGGTGGCGCTGGAGGTGCGCATCTGGTCGATGACGCGGCGGCGGGTGAGCAGACAACTGACCAGCACCGGCAGCGGAGCGCCGCCGTGAACCCGGGCCGAAGTCGTCGTCATGTCAGCAACTGTCTCATCAAAGTCGACTGGACAACTAGACAATCTCGCCATCCGGGACACCCGCCCACAATCGCCCGCTTCATGGGACACGGCGACGACTGGGCGCGCGGCGGAGGTGAGGGTCGGGCTCACAGGATTCGGTAGTGGTGCGTTCTACTGGCGTGATGGTTTCGGAGCAGGTGCAGCTGCCGCCCTTTCAGGCGCTCATCGACGAGCACTGGCGGGACGTGATCCGGCTTGCCCGCGCGCTGGCGGGAGCGGTCGACGGCGACGACGTCGCGCAACGCGCCTGGGAGAAGGCGTTCGCGGCGTACCCGGGGCTGACCTCGGCGCGGAATCTGCGCAGCTGGCTGCTCACGATCACGGCCCGCTGCGCCACCGACGTGCACCGCGCCCGCAAACCGCAGACCCCACTCGATGACGCGCCGCCGATCGCCGTAGCCGGACCCGATGCCGCCGAGTGGCCCGATCCCGATCTCTGGCGAGCCGTGAACGAACTGCCCGAACGACAACGGCTCGCTGTCACGTTGAAGTACGTCGGCGACCTGGACCACCACGGCGTGGCCGCCGCTCTGGACACCACGCCCGCCGCATCCCGCCGACTCGTCAGCGATGCGCTCACCACCTTGCGCGACAAACTCGGAGTACACCATGTCTGATCTCGAGAGCCGGCTCAGCCGCCTCGCCGTACCTGCCACCGCCCGGCCGCCCGTCCTGCCCACCGCCGACGTCGCCTACGCCTTGCACGACACCCCGATCGGCAGGCTGCTGCTGGCCGTCGCAGGCGGCCGCGTCGTCGCCAGCTCGTTCGGTGACGAAGAGACCGTGACGACCCGGCTGGCCCGGGCGATCTCCCCCCGCGTACTACGTCAGCCTGGCGCCCTGGACGACGTACGCCGCCAGCTGGACGAATATCTCGACGGTCGGCGGCACTCCTTCGACCTGGAAGTGGACCTGACGCTGGCCAGCCCGTTCCAGCGACTCGTCCTGAGCGACCTGCCGCTGCACACCAGCTACGGCCACACCACGACGTACGGACAGCTCGCGGGCGAGATCCACAAGCCGAAGGCAGCTCGGGCAGTCGGTACGGCGCTCGGCGCGAACCCGCTGTGTGTCGTGCTGCCCTGCCACCGGGTGATCGGCGCCAACGGAAACCTGACCGGATACGCCGGCGGCCTGGAAGCGAAACGTTTTCTGCTGAATCTTGAATCGAAAAGCTGAGTTTTCCTTCGCCGCCCGCGCGGCATTTACACTCGTCGGACAAGAAGAGGCAGGCCCCCAGTGTGGAGTGGGGACCTGCCTCTTCTTGACTGCTTCATTTTCCCTGCCTGGTCAGGGGTTCTCGCGCCCTGGGCCGACCGGTTCGACGGTGCCGAAAGATATCAATTGTTGGCGGGTTGGTGGATTTCCAGAATGAGCCGGCGGCGGCCGCCCCAGTCGCGTTTGTAGACCTTGAAGTCCTCGATGCCGGCCGCGGCGCAGAGGCGGCCGTAGCTGGCTTCGTCGTGGATGAAGTGGACGCTGCTGGTGCCGAAGTGTTCGGTGGTGACGATGCGGTGTTCGGGGCCCTGGCGGATGCCGTTGGCGATCTCGGAGGCGGTGGCGGGTCCCCAGATCGGGCCCTCGATGACGGCGAGGCCGCCGGGCCGGAGTACGCGGCAGATCTCCCAGATCGTGGACATCTGCTCGTCCTCGGCGAACAGCTCGTGGAACGCCGTCCACAGGCAGATCACCGCGTCGAAGGAGTCCGACTTGTAGGGCAGGTCCGTCATCGAGCCGATCGCCCAGTCGATCGAGAGCTCCTCCTCGGCGGCTTTCGCCCGGCCGGCCTCGATCAGGTTCGGGGAGATGTCGAGGGCGCGGACCACCTTGCCGGCGCGACGCAGCGGCAGGCTGACGCGGCCGTAGCCGCAGCACAGGTCCAGCACCGACTCGCGGCCGTCGAGGAGCTCCTCGACGGCCTTGACGACGGCGGCGTCACGTTCGGGCGTGGTGCGACTGGCTAGCCCCTCGACCCCGAGTTCTTCGTACTCGGCCCGGCTGCGCAGTGCAGAGTTCAGCATTGCGTAAGTATCCCGGCACTGCTGGGTCACTGTCAGTATCAGGTGCCAGATCGAGACCCGACCGCTTCCTTGCGACCCACCCGGCCGAACACGACGGCGGCCAGCATCGACACGACGATGGACGTGTACGTCGCGCCGAGCCAGCCCGGAACCGCGTGTCCGTTGAAGATCTCGCCCTGCAGGTCCAGCCAGAACGGCGACCAGCCGTCGACCGTGCCGGGGTTCACCAGCTGATAGGCGACGAAGCCGAACACCCAGGCCACCGTGGGTTGCCAACGGAACCGGGCCGTGTCGGAGACGTCCCACCGCATCTTGCTGACCACGAAGAAGTCGGCGATAGCGACCGCGAACAAGGGGATGAAGACGGACCCGATCAAGTAGAGGAACTGCGTGTAGTTGCCCAGGTCAACCAACAGCGCGAGACCCGTGGCCAGGACGCCGATGGCGACCGAGATCCAGCGGCGGTCGATGTGCCCGATGAGGTTGTGGGCAGCCATCGTGGTGGAGTACACGTTCGCGTACGCCTCGTCGACCTCGTCCACCAGCAGGACGAACAACGCGATCGCGCCGGCCGGCAAGGTGACCAGCGCTGTGATGACGTCGGTGCTGTTGGTCTGCAGAGTAGCGACGGCGAGCACACCCAACGCGTAGTACACGATTGCCGCGAGACCGTAGCCGAGTGCGGAACCGCCGAAGGCCGCCTTGTTCGTGCGCGAGTGGCGCGTGTAATCGGCGGCGAGCGGTGCGAACGAGACGACCCCGGCCGCCGCGAGGTCGACGGCAGGCCAGAAGCCGAACACCTCGTCCTGCGGCAAGGAGTGCACCGGCTTGCTGAGTACGGCGACGAACAGGTAGATCGACGCGATCAGCACCAGCCAGACCATGAACTTCCGCAGCAGTTTCACGCTGCCCAGCGGGCGAACCGCCATCACCGTGGCGATCGCGCCGGCCAGCAGCACGAACACCCAGCGCCAGCGTTCGCTGGTCACCGCGACCGCGGCCTGTGAGATCACGATGATCTCCATCGTGGCCCAGCCGACGTTCTGCGCGATGTTGAGCACCGTCGGCGCCATCGAGCCGCGCCGGCCGAACAGCCCGCGCAGGCAGGTCATCGCCGGCGCACCCGTCTGCGAACCGAAGACGGCCGCACCACCGAGCACCAGGGCGCCGATCCCGCAGCCGACCACGACGGCCAGCAGGCCCTTGACGAGCGAGCCTGTGTACGCCGCGACGAGGGCCCCCGTCACCGGTCCGAACAGCGAGATCCCGAAGTTGCCCCAGAGCGTGAACTGGTCGAGGAAGCCCAGCGTGCGCGGGGCATCGGTGGTGAGGACGAGCGGCGCCTCGGTCTTGCTCTGGGCATCACGAACGGCAGTTGTGGTCATCGTGACCTGCTCCCTACGCCGGCATTACCCGGTCAGGTTCATGCGGTCGGCGACCCTGCTTGTCGCCCTCTCAGCCCGCAATACGGTGCGAGCTCCCGCGGAGGTTTGTTACCGCGTCAACGATAACGCGTCATTCGCCTTGGCTACACCTGCGGATGTACGCGGCCAGCTCCCGCCCGTTGGTGAGCACCGGCAGATGTGACCCACTTGGCAGCGTCCAGGCCTCGCCATGCGCCTCGTCTGCCACCTGCTGCACCCACTGCGGCGGCGCGAGTCGGTCATGTTTGGACCGTACGACGATGATCGGTGCGCGCAACTCCGATAGCGCGGCGGCCATGTCGTAGTGCTGCGCCGCCGCTATCGCTCGTGCCATCGATGGGAAGCCGGTGCGGAAGTACTGCCGTGCGAGCGTCGGCACGAGGCGCGGCGGGTCCCAGATGGCCGACGCTGTCCAGCGGGCGGCCAGGGTCGCCCAGCCCGCGGTGTTGCGATCTCCACTCGGTCCGACAAGCACCAGCGCTTTCGCTAGCTCAGGGTGAGCTATGGCCGCGGCTACTACGATCTGGCAGCTCGCCGAGTGACCTACTAGGACGGCTGGACTCTCTTTGATCCGTACTACGAGGCGCTCGGCCAGCGCGGAGGTGCTCAGATCAACACCCCGCGGCGCGCGTTCGCCGTACCCGGGCAGTGTGACTACCTCGTACTGCGTGTCGAGGTACTCCACAGTCGGCGCGTAGGACTCAGGACCGAGTCCCAGTCCGGGCACCAGGACTACGGGAGTCGTCATTCCCAGGGTGGGCGGTCTGGAGCCGCTTGCACGACTGGGTTCGGCACTGCCGGCTTCAGCTCGCGGTACCCGAGTGCGAAGCCGACTGCCAGCATCAGCAGCCCAGTGCCACCCCAGCCGTACGCCGTGGGTAGGCGGTCCAGTGAGTCGTCCACGGACCCCATCCCGGTCGACAGCACCATCACGAACCACACCAGCAGGGGAATGAGCGAGACAGCGACCAGGCCGAGACCGATCAGCTCTATCGGGTCGGGCTCGCGGCCGGCCTTGCGGCGGTTCAGGAAGTCCCGCAGCCACATACCGAGTGCGGCCAGGCCCACCACGACGATCAGTAGCTGGCCGATGGTGTCGATGACATCTGTGCGCAGTGGGTGGTTCAGTGGTGAGCCGGGAAGCTGAGCGATCTCCCGGATCGACACGCGCTGCACCGAGATGACCAGGAGTCCGTAGACGGCCGCGATCACAGCGGCTAACAGGACGACCCGGGCCGCGCGAGGATCACGCCGTACTGCAGGCTGCTGGTCACGGCCGTACGTCGGTAGCTCGCGCGGCTGTGGGTGCGCGGGTGAACCGTACGGACTGCCGGGACGGTAGCCGGGCGGCTGGGAGTAGCCGGGGGCGACGGGAGGCTGTTCGCCGTACGGGGTGGGCGCGTACTGGCCGCCTGGGTATTGCTGGCCTGGGTACTGCTGGCCCGGGTACGGCTGCTGGCCTGGGTACTGCGGGGGTGGTTGCTGGCCGGGCGGGGCGGAGTACGGGCTGTTGCCGCCGTACGGGACCGGGTCGGCGTAGTGCTTCTGCTCGGGCTCGTCGTGGTCGTCGCCGCGCCCGTAGGTGGGGAACTCCGGTGACGACATCGCTGCTCCCTCGGCTCGGCCCTCGGTGGTGGCTGCTGCTCTCAGGTTCTCACGGCGGGGGCGTCAGGTCGCTTTGATGGTCGGCCAGGCGTTCGGGAGGCAGCCGGCCAGGCCCTTGGTCTGCTGCAGCATCACCGGCGCCGGCGTGTTCTTCTGCGCGCAGGTGGAGTGGCCGTGGCCGAGCGCGTGGCCGACCTCGTGGTTGACCAGGTAGCTGCGGTAGAGGTCGACTTGGCCGGCATATGCGGGTACGGCGTACATCCAGCGCTTGGCGTTCAGCACCACGCGGTCCTCGACCCGGCACGAGACCTCGCCGCCGGTGACGAGCGGCAGGCAGAGCTTGTCGGTCAGCGTCGGCGTGGCGAGGATGATCCGCAGGTCGGCGTCGGGCTTGTCGGTCCGCTCGAAGCTGACCGGATGGATCGCCTGCCAGCCGCGCGGATCCGTCAACGTCCGGTGGATCGCGGCCGCGACCGCCGCCCCGTTGACCGACAGGCCTTCCTCGATCTCGACGCGATAGGTCAACTTCTCCCGTACGCCGTTCGCCTTGCTGAACCCGGCGACCACGGCGAGCCGCCCGGTCGATACGGTGACGTTCGGCTTCGACCCCTTCGGCGCCCTGGTCAAGGTCGGTGCCGGCCGCAACGGCGTCGTGAACGTTGCCGTCGGCACCTGAGTGGGCGTCACCGCCGGCGCGTCGGCCGGCGCGCTCGCGACCACCCGCCGATCCTCCGCCCCGAACTGCGACGCCAGATTCTGCTGCCGCCCGGTCTCCGGATGCACCACCATCACTACTCCGAGCACAGCCAACGCAGTCACCGAGAACCACTGCGCCCGATAAGACTTCCGCCGACAGTGCCGCCCCCCGCGCACACCACCCCCACGACGCTGCCCTCTCCGCCCGGTGCCCACGCTCAGACCCTATCCACTCCAAACCGTTACCTAAACCCCAGAGTCTTCTCGCCTGACTGGACGTTGCCTGTGCGCCGCCACGGCCTGGGCTGCTCGTAGTACGAAGGAACTCGCCGTACGGGGTCCGGGGGCGGCTCTACGCTCGGGTGGATGACCTCGTCTGTGCCGCTGCGGATCGATCGGATCGGGCGATGGTTGAGGGTTAGCGACGTTGCCGTCGTGCGGCGAGCTGCGTTGGTGGGTGGGCGGACGTCGCCTCGGGTCGAGCGGGTGACACTCCGGTACTCCGGTGGTCGGGCTGAGGTGGTCGCAAAGCGGGCGACGCCGGGTGAGGTGATGGCTCTTCGGAGTCTGGACGTCGACGATCCGGTCTTTCCTGAGTTGATCGATTCCGGGATCGACAGTGGCGGCCCTTGGATTGTCACGCCGTTCGAGTCCGGCGGAGCGATCGGGTGGGCGTCCGAGCCGCCGGCAGCCGTGTACGCCGCTTTGGCGCGCCTGCATCTGCGGCACCTCGGTCGTACCGATGAACTGCCGCCGGAGATTCCTCGGGTGGACGATGCTTTCCTTCGCTCAGCCTTCACCAGCTACGCCCCGAGTTGCATAGCCCGCGCCGCCCGCCAGGCGCCCCATCCGGTTCACGCTCGAGCGCTGGACCTCCTCCGACGCTTCACCGACGACGAGGGGCTACGGATCGGCCTGCAACTCCTCCCCCCGACCTTGATCCACGGCGACGTCTACGGCGACAACGTGATCGCATCCCCCGAGTCACCGAAACTGATCGACTGGGGCAGCGCCCGAATCGGCCCGGCAATGCTCGACGTAACGATGGCGTCGAGACAAGCCGGCATCACGACGTACCGACAAACCTGGAAGGCACTGACCGGCACGCCAATGGACGAGTGGGAATCATCCATCAGCCAAGCTTGGGCGACCGCAGTAAACAACGCCATCTTCATCGGCGCCGCCGCGGAACGCTCGGCAGATCTGGCCGAGCTGATGCTCATCGACGCGGAGGACTCAATAGAACGCCTCGGCAACCATCTGTCGCACCGCTGACGAAGCCCCCACGGACGACTTCGCATGAAGCGCATATTCGCCTGCGCGATGGACCTCCGTGCAGGCACTAGGCTCAGAGCCGAACGAAACTGGCCGGAGCAGCAGCCGCGGGCCACACAGCGACGTGCGGATGCAGCTTCGGTCGAAGGCTTCTTGGGGGATGAATGGCAGCCGGACAGGCCGAGTCGAACGGCATCCTGGCGGCTGCTCTCCGCAAGGCAGACCGCGCGGCACCGCAGGCATCCGCACAATTGTTCGTCCGTGACGCTTCAACCGGTGCGAAGCCAGTTCTAGCCGTCGCGGACAACGGCAAGAGCTATTGGCTCAAGTGGCCGGGCAATCCGCACGGCAACCTGTCTCTGGCTCACGAACTGATCGTTGCACGCATAGGTCAACTGATCGGGGCACCAGTTCGCCCGACTCCTCTCGTTTACGTGGATCGGGCATTGGTCGAGTCCTATTTCATCGACGGCCAACGGTTGCCCAGTGGCCTGTACGTCGGCTCCGAACTCCTGCCCGACGTCGAAGAGCACACCTCGATCACCCGAGTAGCAAGGGATGGAAACGCTCAGCGTTTCGCGCACTATCTGGCTCTCTGGGACCTCTGCCTGGGCACCGATCTCCAACTTCTCTATCACCTGCCGGAGCATGACCAGGTGTGGTCGATCGATCATGGCCTCTGGTTCGACAGTCTCGAAGGAGACTGGACACAAACCCTGCTATCGGGACGGATCAACGAGCCGTGGCCTTGGCCGGATGAGGTTCTGCCCAGAGGGCTCGACCGAAAGGCCCTCACGGCAGCAGCAAGCGCGGTGGCCGCCCTGACGATCGGAGATCTAGCCGGTGCCATCGGATCCGTGCCGCTAGAGTGGGGCATATCTGACCACGCTCTGTGCACCTTGGCCTTGTTCGTTCACGCTCGGCGTTCAACGGTGGCGAACAGGCTTCGGAATGCTGCGGAGCTGATGACATGAGAGGGGTCCGGGTGCGCTACGACTACTGGGTTGTCCGATATGTGCCGGACCCCGTTCGGGGCGAGTTCGTCAACATCGGCATCATCGCCGGCAAGGGTGACGACTGGTCCTTCCGTCGGGTGGGCAGTCTCAGTCGCGCCTCCCGGCTGGGTGGCGCCGCAAGTCACACCGACTCGTTCGTGAAGCGGATCGAGGATGCCATCGCATCGCGCCTGGACGCGGTCCAGGCGTTGATTCCCGGTACGCCTTCTCCCTCTTTCGGTCGCGGAGAAATCGAAGATCTCCGGGTCCGGATGAACAATCTGGTCCAACTGTCGGACTCGAAGCCGGTGCTGGCGAATACGGCGCGAGAGGCCGCTGACCTGGCATTCGAGTTGATGATCGTCGACTCGGACACCGACGTTCAGCATCGATCGCGAACTCGCGTCGTCCAGAAGCTTCGGCACGCATTCGAATTGCGACCTGAGCTCGTTGACCATGTGGCGCGATTCCATGTCGCGGCGGTGGGGCCGCAAGAAACCGGCATCGACTTCGCCGTCAGAGACGGTGTGGTTCACCAGCTGTCGCAGGTGTGGGCGTTCGACGTCAAGGACACGCGGCACCTGCAGACCCAGATTCGTGCGTGGAACTACCTGATCGGTCTCCTCCGGATCGACGGCGGTACGCTCGCGAAGAAGGGGCGTCCCGGGGTCGAGATACCGTCCCGCGTCGAGATCAATGCGGTCTTCACCCCTCCCACTACCGCCGACGGCGAGCGAGAGTTCGAGGTTGCCCGGGACGGCTGGCGCCGCCTGGGCGTAGAGGCGATCGCCTCGTCCGACTCGGAGAGCATCGTCGACGAGGCAGCTCGATTGCTGACGGCAAGTAGTTCGTAGCAGCTTTGCGACGGGCTCGAGCTGATCCAGGTGTTCGCGCGCTTTGGCGTGAGGTGCTGTTTCGGCCGCCGACGGAGGTGGCTCTGACCTCAGCGGCACGCCGGGCATGCCTTCGCCAAGCCGCGACGGAGGAGCGGCGAACTCGGGTGGGCGGGAGCGCCGACGCAGGAGGCGCGTGGGTGCGTTCCAGCGGACCTGGCTAGCTCTGGCTTCGGTGGGTGGCCGCGAATGCATTCATTGAGCCGCGACGGAGGAGCGGCGAGCCGGGGTGGGTGGGAGCGGCGACGAAGGAGCTGCGTGGGGGATTTGCCCGCAGCACAAGGAGTTTCAGGCTGTGCGAGTGCGGAGGAATTTGCCGAAGTGGGGGACGGTGAAGGCGACGGTGCCGCGTTCGGCGGAGAAGACGAGGCCTTTTTTGATCAGGCCGTCTCGGGCGGGGGACAGCGACTGGGGTTTGCGGCCGAGGGTGGTGGCTACTTCGGCGGTCGGGACGGGGCCGTCGTCGACGCCGATGCCGAGTTCGGCCATGGCTCGCATGTATTCGCGTTCGGCGGGGGTGGCGCGTTCGTAGCGGGAGCCGAAGAAGCCGACGGTGAGTTCGCGGGATGCCTCGGGGGCTGCGACGGCGACGTCCTTGATCGTGATCGGGCTGGCGGGGGCGTGGTCCCAGGTGGCGTGGGCGAAGGCTTGGACGAAGTACGGGTAGCCGTCGGTCTGGGCATAGAGCTCGTCGAGCGCCTCTTCGTCGTACAACACGTCCTCGCTCTCGGCCGGGACCATCAGGGCACGGTCGCAGGCCTCGCGGGCGAGGCGGTCGACTCGGACGTAGCGGAAGAGGCGTTCGGAGTACGACTTCGAAGCGGACAGTACTGCGGGCAGGTGTGGCAGGCCGGCGCCGACGACGACGAGGGGCGCGCTCTGTTGGGAGATCTCGTGGCAGGCGGCGCACAAGGCGGAGAGGTCGTCGGCGCTGATGTCCTGCATCTCGTCGATGAACAGCCCGACGCCGACGGAGAGGTCGCCGGCGAGGTCGGCCGCGTCGGTGAAGAGTTCGATCAGGTCCATCTCGAGGTCGCCCGAGTCGGCGCGGCCCTTGGCGGCGGCGACGTCGACGGGTGGGTGCCAGCGGATGCCCTTGCGGTCGTTCTGGGCGGTGCGGAGCGCGAAGGCCTTCAGTACGGCGCTGAACTGGTCGACCCGGTCGTCGTCGCGGTGCCGGTGCCCGAGTTCGCGCATCGCGGTGTGCATCGCCTGCGCGATCGGCAGCCGGATGCTCTGGTCGGGGCGGGCCTCGATCTTGCCCGTGCCCCAGGCGCGTTTGATCGCCTGGCTGCGAAGGGTGTTCAGCAGCACGGTCTTGCCGACACCACGCAGGCCCGACAGCACCAGACTCCGCTCCGGTCGACCAGCGGCGACACGTTCGAGCACAACCTCGAACTGGCGTACCTCGGTATCGCGACCAGCCAGCTCAGGAGGCCGCTGACCAGCGCCGGGCGCATAGGGATTCCGGATCGGATCCATGCATTCCACTCTATGAGCGCGTCTAGCGTTTTCCTTAGATTGACCTAGCCGCCCCCAGAGCGTGTCGCTTCTCTGTCAAAGATCACCCGTCTCTAGCATTTTCACTAGATTCCCCTAGACGCGGATATCAAGCCTTAGCCGCTATGGTCTGCGCATGGGCGGGGTTGAGGTGCGGGAGTGGACCGTGCAGGCCGCTGGGCAGTACGAGCGGACGCATCAGCAGTACGTCGGTGGCGCGCGGAAGCTGGAAGCGCTGATCAACGAGCTGATCGGTGAGGAAGAGGGCATCAACTACCTCTCCGCGACCGCCCGGGCCAAGGAGCCTGAGTCGTTCCTGGCGAAGGCGTCGAAGCCGCATCCGGACGACCCGACCAGACCGAAGTACGACGATCCGCTGAACCAGATCACCGACCTGGTCGCGGCCCGGATCATCACCTTCCTGGTGGAGGCCGTGGACCGGGTCTGCGAGGTGATCGAGTCGGAGTTCGAGATCGTCGAGCACACCGACATGGGTGCGCACACCCGGGCGCAGGGCGCGTTCGGGTACGCGAGCAAGCACTACCTGGTCCGGTTGAACGCGCATCGGCGCGAGCTGCCGGAGTACGCCGTACTGAAGAACCTCACGATGGAGATCCAGGTCCGTACGGCGGTCCAGCACGCGTGGGCCGAGTTCGAGCACGACATCCGGTACAAGCTGGACATCCCGCCGGATCGCAAGCCCGAGTTCGACCGGCGGTTCCTGCTCGCGGCCGCGTTGATGGAGCTGGCGGACAACGAGTTCGCGGAGATCGACAAGCTGTACCGCGAGCTGGCGGCCGCCGAGCCCGACGCGGCGCCTATGGACCTCACCACGTCGACGCTGACGACGTACCTGACCAGGCGCTACCCGGACGCACCGCACGCCAAGACGAACCACTACGCGTGGATCCTTGGGATCCTGGCCAAGCTGGGCGTGACGACGGAGGAGCAGCTGACAGAGCTGCTCCGTGGGATCGACAGCGCGGCAGTGCAGGCAGCGATGACGCACCGGTTCCCTGCCGGCACGGTACGTCGGCTCGACGACGACCTGCTCGCGGCGAAGGGCCTGGAGTACGTGGACCTCTTCCCGGAGGAGGAGCGTCGGCAGAAGATCCTCCGCGGTCGCTACAAGGCTCTCGTCCGCAGTGGTCTGCTGGAGGGTTGAGCTGCGCCCGTACTGCGTACGTCGCTCAGCGCGGCCGTGGGTTCTGGCGTAGAAGGGCCGCTCCCAGCGGAGTCAGGACGTGCAGGAGGGTGGCCTGGTGGCGGCGACTGGCGATGAGCCCGCTGTCGCGCAGTACGGTCAGGTGATGGCTTGCCGTAGGTGCACCGATGCCGACGCGACGGGCTATCTCACCGGTCGTCAGGCCCTCACTGGTCGCTTGCAGGACCGCGGCCCTCGTCGTACCGAGCAGGGCGGCTGTTGATGGCTTGGGCGGCTCGGTCTCGTCGCTGTCGGCCTTGTTGAGCAAGGGATAGCTCAGCATCGGCGGTAGCTCGTCGTCGGCCAGTGCGACGGGGTAGTGCCAGCAGAAGTAGGACGGCGAGAGCAGCAGGCCGCGGCCGGCCAGGTGGAGCGTCCTGTCGTACGGGTACTGCACCTCGAGCACTGGGTACTGCCAGCGCATCAGGGGCCAATAGCTCTTGAGTAGCTGGTCGACGCCGCCGCGCATCAGCGCACGTGATCGCAGCGCCCGGTCGGCGGCGACCGCTGCTTGGATGCTCTCGTCGTGCGGCTCGATCACCTTGTGGTGGTAGGTGCGCAGCGCCGTGTCGAGTTCGGTTCGCATCTCGCCGGCGGCCAGCCGCTTGCCCCAGGAAGGGACGTGGTGGACGAGTGCCAGCGTCTTCAGTTCGCGGGTGACGCGCTCCGACGGCGTGGCGAGGACGGCGTCGATGCCGGCGTCGAGTCCCTCCAAGGCGGCGGGTGGAGTGAGGAAGTCGGGGAAGTAGGCCGCGCGGGGGAAGAGAGGCAGCAGGAGGTCGGTGACCATCCGTTGCAGGCTCTGATCGGTCAGGGCTTCCTGGGTGGACCGGTACCAGTGCGCGTACGCCCAGCGGCCGCGGCGGGTCTGCAGGCGGTCGAGGCTGTTGGTGATCTCCCAGAGCGGATCCGGCGTACCGGCGAGGCGAACCCGGGTCAGGTCGCGCTCGGTGAAGATGATCCGCAGCATCTCGTCCCCAGTCCTGCGCGTGTCGGCGATCCATTGCTGATCGTGCCCGCTCCAGCCGCCGGATGCACCGCCTTTCGACTCAGATCGAAGCCGCGTCCCCATCGGCCTGTCAAGGACGGGCTCAGGAGAACTCGTCGGCGACCTTGGCGGCGGTCGCTCGGGCGTAGGCGGTCGTGGTGAGCAAACCGAGCAGGAGGACCAGCAGGCCGCAGGTGGTGATGATGTACCAGCAGAGGCGGGCCGCGGGGACGAAACTGGTCTCGAAGGAACTGGTCAGGCGAGCGGTCAGGACGGTGCCGACGATCGCGACGCCGAGGGACGCGCCCACCTGGCGACTGGTGGAGGCGATCGCGGCCGCGACGCCTGCCTGGGACAGTGGCATCCCGGAGACGGCCGTGTTGGTGATCGGCGCGTTCAGCATGCCGAAGCCGAGGCCGAAGATCAGGTACCCGCCGAGCAGCACCGGGGTCGCAGTACTGTCCGTCAGCCGTGACAGCACCGGCCCGCTGACCGCCAGCATGGAACCGGCGATCACCAGCGGAATCCGCGCCCCGCGCGCTCCCACGATCCGCCCGGACAACGGCGCGAACACGACCGTCATCGCTGCCATCGGCAACGTCAGCAACCCGGCATGCAACGCCGAGAACCCGCGAACATCTTGTAAATAAAGGGAATTCAGGAACAGGAACCCGGACAGCGCAGCAAAGCCCGACACCGCGATCACCGTCGCCCCGGAGAACGGCAGGCTCCGGAAGAACCGCGGATCGAGCAACGGCTCCCGCCGGCGGTGTTCGTAGAGCACCAGCGACACCGCGGCGACCACCACAAGCCCGAAGCACCCCAGAATCAGCGGCGACGTCCAGCCCGCGGACCGCCCTTCGATGATGCCGTAGGTGAGCCCGACCAGCAGCAGGATCACCAGCACCTGGCCGACCGGGTCGATCCGGCGCGCCACGGCGGCCCGCGACTCCGGTACGAACAGCGCGGTGAGCAGTACTGCGACCAGCGCGACCGGCACGTTGATCCAGAAGATCGACCGCCAGCCCGCCGTGTCGACCAGGACACCGCCGACAACCGGCCCGACGGCCATGCTCAGCCCCACGACGCCACCCCAGATCCCGATCGCCTGGGCACGTTCCCGCGGAACCGGGAAGGTGTTGGTGATGATCGACATGGCGACCGGGTTGAGCATCGACCCGCCGATCGCCTGCAACATCCGGAACGCGATCAGCAGGTCGACGCTCGGCGCGAACCCGCAGAGCAACGAACCCAGGCCGAACATCACCAGCCCGACCTGGAACGTCCGCCGCCGGCCGACCCGGTCGGCGGTCGAACCGGACACCATCAGCAGACTGGCGATCACCAGCGTGTAGGCGTCGATGGTCCACTGCAGTTTGGCCACCGAGGCGTTCAGGTCCGAGCGGATCGACGGCAGCGCCAGGTTCACGATGGTCGAGTCGAGCCCGACGATGAACAGACTCAGACAACAGATCGCCAACACCAGCAACCGCCGCCGCCGACTCAGTTCCGGCACCCGTTCAGCCTTCCGTTCGATACGAACGTTGAAGACTGTACAACTGTTACCGGAGGCCGTAGCTGCGATAGATCGTCTGCGAGACCGTGTTGCCGTTCAGGTCGGTCGCGTCGACGTGCACGGTCAGGGCCTGGGTCGCCGCTCCCTTCAACGGCGTGAACAGCAGTACGTCGTACCCGCCGGCCGCCTTGATCCCGCGCGCGTTCACCCAGGTCACGCCGTCGTCGTAGCTGACCTTCACTCTCACCGACCTGAACGCGGCCGTCTTCGGGTGCGCGGTCGCCTCGTAGTACGGCGTGATGCGCAGCGTGCTGAACCCGCGCCGCACCTTGTTGTTCGCATCCGTGTCCGCCTTGTATCGCAGGTAGAGCAGTTGCTGCGGCGCACAAGGCCCGTCGGGCGTACCGTCGCTCCAGTTGCGCAGGCACTCGGTGTTGCCCATGTCAGCCGACGTGACCCGACCCGACGTGAAGGTCCACTCGGTGTGCTGCTTGGCTCCGTACTTGTACATCAGCGCAGAAGCGTCCGCCGCCTTGGACAGATCCCAGTCCGACACCAGCTTGTACTGCGCTGCTTCGGGCGCCAGCTCGTACGCCGTCGTGCCCTTGTACGGCGTCGGCGGGATCACCGTGCCATCCCGCGACAGCGTGATCGTGCCGTTGGTGACGACCCTCGGAGACATACTGAACGGACTGCTGCTCGTGTACGCCGGCAGCACGTTCAGCGTGTTGTCGTACCGGCAGGCGAAGCACCAGCCCAGATGAGACAGGTTGGTCGACGCGGGCGGCACCGTCGCGGGACCGATGCCTCTAGGTGCCACCAGCCAGGTCTCGGCCGGCATCCAGCCGGCGCGCAGGGTGGTGCGCAGTTCCTCGGTCTCGACCAGATCCTGGTTGACCGCCGCGCCCCGGACCCATTGCTGCCCCGGCTTGATCGGCCCGTAGAGCTCCTCCCGGCCGCCCGGCAACTGCAGCATGCCCGGGTAGAGGAACAGCTGGAACTCCCAGCTCGGATCGAACTTGGAGCCGACCTGCTCGACACCGGGCTTCGCCAGATCGGTCGGCTCGTCCGCGTGGTAGCTGGTGCTGATCCGCGCCAATTGCTTGTCGGTGAAGCGGTAGTCGAGCTTGGCCGGAATGCTGCCCTGCTCGGTCATCGCGACGTGGTAGATGTACGGCGAGACCGGCGTACCGACCACGTTCACGGTGACCGGACCGGCCGCGAGCAGTTTGCGGAGCTGGGCACCTTCGACGTTGTCGATCCCGACCACCGGCAGATACGTCATCACGCTGATCCCGGGGACTCCTTCACACAGCGGCCCGGGCTCCTCCAGTACGCCGACGGCGCCGGCCGCCCGGGCAGCCTGCAGATCCGCTTCGGGCAGTTCGCAGACCGTGCGAGTGCCGTCGCCGATGCTGCGGGTCATCAGCACCAGCTTGCCGCGCAAGGCACCGGCCTCCGACGGCTCGATCGACTCGCCGACATCGACCACCGGAAGATGCCGGTAGGTGCCGTTGAAGGTCTTCTCGCCACCGAGGAAGTGCCAGTAGTTCGCGTTGAACCTCGTACCCCGGCCGTTGCGACTGTCCACGGACAGCTCCACCGGCGTCTTCCCTCGCGTCGATTCGAACTTCAGGTACTGCGAACCGATGGTGACCGCCTTCGTCGGGCTGACGTACATCACGTCGTCGCCCCAGCCCGTGTTGGTGATCTCGGTGACCCAGTCGGAACGGTCGGCCGTCATCCGCTGGTACTTCAGGCCGCCGGCCTGCTGGCGACTGGGACGCTCCGTGCTGAACCGGATCGGCACCGCGTCCTTGTCGTCGAGGTCCAGGACGACCGGACCGTTGACGTTCACCTCGGGCTGGTAGAGCGCGACCGCCTCCCGGCGCCGCGACGCCAGCAGCCGGTTGGCGCCGGTGTTGATGCTCCAGTGACCGGGGGTGAGCTCGAGCGTGATCGTTGCCGAGTGGGCGTCGCCCGACGAGGGCATCCAGACGTCGATCAGCGGCGTACCGGGCTGGTCGAGGTTGAACGCCTGGACCCAGGCGCCGGTCTCCAGCTCGCCGGTGGACTTCAGGTTGAGCTGGACCGGGTAGGTGAACGGAGTACGCCGGAAGCCCACCGGCGTACGTAGTTGCACGTCGCCGGACGTGGCGACCACCGCACCGGAGTACAGGCCTTCTGCCAGGCCGGCCGGGTTGAGCGTGACGTCGAGTGTCGCGGAGCCGTGCGCTGGGACCGTCAACTGCGACGGCATAGTCAAGGCGCTCGCGGCGTCCACACCGATCGCACCGAGCTTGTGGCTGATGGTCAGGGTGATGTCGTTCGCGGAGTCGTTGCGGTAGGTGACCTGCTTCTTGTCCGCGTCGGTCCGGTTGTTGACCACCTTGGCGAAGTCGAGGTTGGTGGTCGTGCTGGTGACCTGCTGGCTGGTGGCGCGGACGAGGTCGACCCGGCCCGCACCCTGCTCGAACGCGTTGTACCCGTCGTCCTTGCTCGACGCCATCAGCGCCGCCTTGAGCTCGGGGCCGGTCCAGTCCGGGTGCTCCTGCGCGAGGATCGCGGCCGCTCCGGCGACGTGGGGCGTGGCCATCGACGTACCGGAGGCTGTCGTGTAGTGCTCGTCGACCGGCGTACCCATGGTCGTGCCGGCGGCACGGGCGGCCACGATGTCGGAGCCGGGCCCGGCGATGTCCGGCTTCTCGACGCGGTCGTTGTAGAGCAACGGACCACGACTCGAGTACGACGCCAGGTGGTCGGCCTTGTCGACCGACGCCACCGTCAGCGCGGCCTCGGCGACACCCGGCGAGCCGATCGTGGACTTTCCCCCGGAATTGCCCGCCGCGACGACGAACAGGGTGTTCGTGGTGGCGCTGAGCTTGTCGACGGCCAGGGCGCCAGGATCCTGCGCCTCGTCGACAGGAGCCGGACCGCCGAGGCTGAGGTTGACGACGCGCGCACCCTGGGCGGCGGCCCACTCCATCCCGGCGATCACATCGGACTCGTCGCCGAAGCCGGTGTGGTCGAGCACCTTGCCGATCAACAGCGAGACGTCGGGCGCCACGCCTTTGTACCTGCCGCCCGAGGCAGCACCCGTTCCGGTGATGATCGAGGCGACATGGGTGCCGTGGCCGAAGCCGTCGGCCACGCTCGGATCGCTGGTGAAGTTCTTCGAGACACTCACCTTGCCCTGCAGATCCGGGTGCGTCTCGTCGATGCCGGTGTCCAGGATCGCGACCTTGACTCCCTTGCCGGTGTACCCGGCGGCCCAGGCCTGCGGAGCGCCGATCATCGGCACGCTCTGGTCCAGCGTCGCCCGGACCTTCCGGTCCAGCCAGACCTTCGCCACCGACCTGCTCAGCGCTGCCTTTCGGCCGGCAGCCGGCCGAGCCCCGATCGCCGCCCAGAACGCGGCGGCCTGCGACTTCGGCAGCTTGGTCGCCGTTCCGTGCAGGCTGGTCAGGTCGTGCGTCGGTGTGACACCCGGCAACGCATCGGCAGAGCCGCGCACCTTGGCCAGTGGCACCGAACTCGCCATCTGCGTGATCAGCGGCAGCGTGCTGTCGGTCGCGTCCGCATAGCCGTTGGACGCCAGGTAGCCGACGTCGAACAAAGTCGGATCGAGTACGCCGGACGCCAGATAAGGCATCGCGTCATCCGGTACCACGAGCGAGCGGTCCTTCTGCAGCCGGATCCGCACGATCGGCGTCGACCCGTCGGACCGGGTGGCCGCGGCCACCGACATCGCCGGCTCGCCCCCGGACGGGTCCGGAGTGAGCGTCACCTTGTCGCCGGTCACCAGGGTCACCGTCGTCGGCACGAGGGTGATCCGGGTCCCGGCAGGAACGGCCGGCGGAGTGGCGGCCGACGAAGGGCTGGCAGGCAGCACCAGGGCACCGGCCAGCAGTACTGCGCCGGTCGCGAGCGGGAGGGATCTAGCACGGTTCATGGGCGGACTCCTCAGGAGTTCATCCGATCAGGGCGTGCCGGGCACGGGCAGGGGCGGATGCGTCGGCATTGCCGAGAGTCGCCGAGCGCGATCAACGCTGTAAAGACGTTCGCGGGACCGGTCTAGGCCATTGACTGCAATCGGCCATAGCCTGGCCCGATGCTGGAGAGTCTCGGGATCGGCCCCGCGGAGGAGCGGCTGTACGCCGACCTGCTCGCCCACCCCGGCAGCACGGCCGAGGAGCTGGCCGGCCGGCATCCGAAGCTCCCCGAGTTGCTGGCCTCGCTGCGGGCCGGCCGGCTGATCCGGGACGACGACGGCCTCCTCTCGGCCGTCCCGCCCGCGCTCGCACTGCAGACCACCCTGGACGCGCAGCGACTCGAACTCGAGCGGGCCGCCGCCCGGGTTCGCGAACTGGATCGGTTGCACAGGGCAACACCGGATCCGTTCCGCCGCGCACCGGTCGAGGTCGTGCCCGGCGACGAGGCGCACGAGCGGCTCGGCGTCCTGCTCGCGGCGACCCAGCACGAGTTGCGCGCGCTCGACACCCCGCCGTACGGCAAGGTGCTGGAGCCGGCGGATGCCGAGCCCGCCGTGATGTCCCTGCAGCGCGGCGTGCGGCAGCGCATCGTCTACGACCGCGCCGCCGTCGGGGAGCACGAGCTGGACACGATGCTGCCGGGACTGGCCGCGGGTGAGGAGGCGCGGGTCGTCGGCGAGGTCCCGTTGCGGCTGTCGATCTTCGACGACCGGGCGGCCGCCCTGCCGCTGCGGGTGGGCCTGGTCCAGACCGAAGGGCTGCTCCTGGTCTGGCCGAGCAGCCTGCTCGATGCGCTGATCGCGCTGTTCGAGCGGGTCTGGGACAGCGCGCTGCCGCTGATCCTGGACGAGACCACGACGGCCGGCGGGGAGGCCGACGACGACCGGACCCTGATCGCGCTGCTGGCCGCGGGGATGGGTGACCAGGCGATCGCCCGGCACCTCGGCATCAGCCTGCGGACGGTCGGCCGCCGGGTCCAGCGGGTGCAGAACGACCTGAACGCGGCGACCCGGTTCCAGGCGGGCGTCGCGGTCGGCATCCAACTGGCGGAACAGGGCCGGATCCACGGACCGAAAACGGTTTGACGGGCCCCTCGCGCCCGCGCCTAGGCTGGATGCATTCGCCTGGTCAGGTGTCTCGAAACCCCTCTATGTCTTCTTTGGGACGTCATGTCGCTGCGCCTCATTCCCTTCGCCGACCCGGGTGTACCCGATACCCGGTCCGGCCTCCGACTCATTCTCTGGCTCGAACATCAGCAGCTCCGCGGGCAGGCGGTCGCGGTCGCCTGGGGCCTGGTGTACTTCGGTGGCATCGCCGCCGCCCCGGTCTCGGTCGGCCTCGCCGTCCAGGCCGTGATCGACAGGTCCTGGCCGCGGTTGCTGCTGGCCGGTCTGCTGCTGCTCGTGATGGGCGCTGCCAAGGCCGGCGCCGACTCCTACTTCCACCGCGCCGTGGTGACCAACTGGATCGCTACGGCATCCCGCATCCAGCAGCTGATCTCGCGGAAGGCCGCCGAGCTCGGCTCGATGCTGACCCGGCGGATCGCCGCCGGTGAAGTGGTCGCCGTGAGCAGCGGCGACGTCGAGAAGATCGGCTGGTTCGTCGAGGTGCTCGGCCGGTTCACGGCCGCTCTGCTGACCTGCTTCGCCGTGGTGATCGGCCTGCTCTTCTACGAACCGCAGCTCGGCCTGATCGTCGCCGTCGCCGTCCCGGTGCTGGCTGTCTCGATCGTGCCGCTGATGGGTCCGGCCGAGCGCCGGGCCGACCAGCAGCGCGCCAAGGGCGGCCGGGCCACCGAGCTCGCCGCCGACACGGTCGCCGGCCTGCGCGTACTGCGTGGCATCGGTGGCGAGCAGCTCTTCCTCGACCGGTACCGCGAGGCTTCGCAGGAGTACCGGGCGAGCGCTGTCCGGTCGGCCCGGATGTGGTCGCTGATCGCGGCCCTGCAGGTGCTGCTGTTCGGTCTGTTCCTGGTGCTGATCGTCTGGTTCGGCATCCGGCTGGTGACCTCCGGACGGATCAGCGTCGGCGAGCTCGTCACGACGTACGGCTTCATCACCTTCATGATGGTGCCGCTGCAGACGTTCGAGGAGACGGCGAGCGCGTTCATCTTCTCGAAGGTGTCCGCACGTCGTGCCGCGCGAGTGCTCTCGTTGCGGCGTTCGGACGGCGACGCGGCGACGCTGGAAGCCCAGGTGCCGGCAGGTGACCTGTTCGACCCGATCACTGGGCTGTCCGTTCCGGCTGGGTCCTTCACTGCCGTGGTCTGCGGCAACCCGGACGCCAGTGGACGGCTGGCGGATCGCCTGGGCGGTCACAGCCCCGATGCCGAACCAGGGCAGGCCTCTGTGCTGCTCGACGGCGTAGCGCTGGACGAGCTCCCGCTCGACTCGGCGCGGACCGCAGTGCTCGTGCAGGACAAGGATCCGGTGCTGCTGTCCGGCACGGTCCGCGACCTGTTCGACGTACCGTCCAGTGGGGCCGTTTCGGTAGAAGCAGCGCTGGATGCTGCTCAGTGCGAGGACATCCTGGACGTACTGCGTCAGTCGCTGCCGTCAGGTGGTACCGATGCCACCCAGGCCGTGTTGACCGAGCGCGGCCGGTCACTGTCCGGCGGCCAGCGTCAGCGAGTCGCTCTGGCCCGCTCGCTGTACGTCGATCCGGCGCTGCTGGTGCTGGACGAGCCGACCAGTGCCGTGGACGCGCACACCGAGGCCCGGATCGCCGACAGCCTGCGGTTGCTCCGGTCCGGCCGGACCACCGTGGTGTTCACGTCCAGCCCGTTGATGCTGGACCGTGCGGACCGGGTCGTGTTCGTTCCGGACGGCCGGGTCGAGGCAGTCGGCACCCATCACGAACTCATCAACACCAACAACAGGTACCGCGCGGTCGTCACCCGTGAGGACGAGCCAACCTACGAGGAGTCGGCGTGAAGCGCCCCGAGTACGACCCGGCAGCGCCGCAGGAAGCGGCTCGCCTGCCGGTAGCTCGCACCGCAACAGTGCGGGCGTATTTGAAGACCCTGTTCAAGCGGCATCGCCGTGCCTTCGGTTGGCTGACCCTGGTCAACGCGGTGGCGGCACTGAGCGGCATGGTCGGGCCGTGGCTTCTCGGCAACGTGGTGGAGAAGCTCTCGCACGGCAAGACGGACGTGGACCTTCCGTACGTCGTACTGGGCTTCGTCTGCGCGCTTGCCGTGCAGACGGTGTTCGTCCGGCTCACCCGGCTTCGCGGTGCGGTGCTGGGCGAGGAGATGCTGGCCGACCTGCGCGAGGACTTCCTCGTCCGTGCGGTCGCGCTGCCGCCCGGCGTACTGGAGCGAGCCGGTACCGGCGACCTGCTGTCCCGGATCACCACGGACGTGGACCGTCTCTCGCACGCCATGCGCGACGCGGTTCCCCAGTTGACGATCGCGGTGATCTGGGCCGGGTTGCTGATCGGCGCCCTGGTCGTGACCGCGCCGGAGTTGGCGGTCGCCGTGGTGATCGCGGCTCCGATCCTGATCATCGGGGGTCGCTGGTACTTCCGCCGCGCACCATCGGCGTACCGGTCGGAGGCGGCCGGCTATGCGGCGGTTGCGTCGGCGCTGGCCGAGACCGTGGACGCCGGCCGGACCGTGGAGACGCACCGGCTCGGTGACCGCCGGGTCGAGCTCGGTGACACCCGGATCGGCCAGTGGGTCGCCTGGGAGCGGTACACGCTCTACCTGCGGATGATCCTGTTCCCGGTGATCAACATGACCCACACGGTCGCGCTGGCCGCGGTCCTGGTGGTCGGCGGTGGCCTGGCGATCAACGGCTGGATCACCGTCGGCGCGCTCACCACGGGTGCGCTCTTCATCCAGATGCTGGTCGAGCCGGTCAACATGATGATCCGCTGGTACGACGAGTTGCAGGTGGCCCAGGTCTCGCTGGCGCGGCTGGTCGGCGTTCGCGAGGTCGAGGCGGCCGCTATCGGCGACGACACCGAGCCGGACGGGCGGACCGTGCTCGCCGACGAGGTCCGCTTCGGCTATCTGGAAGGCCGCGACGTGCTGCACGGCGTCACGTTGACGGTCGAGCCGGGGGCTCGGGTCGCGCTCGTAGGCCCTTCTGGTGCAGGGAAATCGACTCTCGGCCGATTGCTGGCCGGGATCTACTCGCCACGGTTGGGCGACATCACCCTGGGTGGTGCCGCGCTGGACCGGATGTCGGCCGAGCAGGTCCGCAGTCACGTTGCCTTGGTCAACCAGGAGCACCACGTGTTCGTCGGGACCGTCCGCGACAACCTGCGGCTGGCTCGTCCGACCGCGAGTGACGCGGAGCTGTGGACGGCGCTGCGGTCGGTCGACGCGCACGCCTGGGTGGCCGGGTTCGAACACGGCCTCGACACCGAGGTCGGTTCGGGTGGCGTCTCACTGACTCCGGCCCAGGCCCAGCAGGTGGCGCTGGCCCGGTTGGTGCTGGCGGATCCGCACACGCTGGTCCTCGACGAGGCCACCTCGTTGATGGACCCGCGGGCCGCGCGGCATCTGGAGCGGTCGCTGGCCGGCGTACTGGAAGGCCGGACCGTGGTCGCGATCGCGCACCGGCTGCACACCGCCCACGACGCGGACGTGATCGCGGTCGTCGAGGACGGCCGGATCGTGGAGCTCGGCGGGCACGACGAACTGGTCGATGCCGAAGGCCCCTATGCGGCACTGTGGCACTCCTG
The DNA here is from genome assembly GCF_004365175.1 of Kribbella voronezhensis. Classification (NCBI taxonomy): domain Bacteria; kingdom Bacillati; phylum Actinomycetota; class Actinomycetes; order Propionibacteriales; family Kribbellaceae; genus Kribbella; species Kribbella voronezhensis. The sequence continues at coordinate 3,479,594 of NZ_SOCE01000001.1, forward strand.
GCACGGTGACCGCTGACACCCCTCCAATGGGAGAATGAGGCGTGCTGACCACGCTGCTCTCGCTGCCCACCGTCATGGCCTTCGATGTGGACAGCGAGGGTCGCCTGCTGATCGCGTACGACGGGAGTGGCATCCGTCAACTGCACGAGATCGGCCGGGACGGGAGTTGGCGGACTCTGACCGACCTCGCCGACACCGTCCGGGGCGCCCGGTACATCCCGGGCGCCCGCCGGGCCGTGATCGAGCACGACACCGACGGCAACGAGCGCGGCCAGTTGTCCCTGCTCGACCTGGAGGCGGACGGCCTTCCCGAGCTCGTCCCGCTCGTCCAGGACCCGGCGTACCTGCACCGGCTGATCGATGCCAGACCGGACCGAGTGCTGTTCTCCACCAACCGGCGCAACGACGTCGACTTCGACCTGGTCGCGCGAGACCTGGCAACCGGTGCCGACACGGTGCTGTACGACGGTGGCGGCTTCATGGGCCCGGTCGCGGTGTCACCGGACGACCGCTGGGCACTGATCCTGATGGCCGGCGGCCCTGGCAACTCGGTCCAGTTGCTCCTGGTCGAGACGACCACCCAGGCGGTCACCGAGTTGACCGCCTTCGACGCACCGAACTGTCAGGACTCGCCCAGCTGGCTGCCGGACTCGTCCGGGTTCGTGATCTCGAGCGACGCCGATCGTGACCGGATGGCCTTGCGGCGCTTCGACCTCGCGACCGGTAGCTGGAGCGATCTCCTGGTCGACGACCAGCGGGATCTGGCCGGTTGGAGCTGCCCGGACGGCGAGCACCTGCTGGTCGGCAGTACTGAGGACGGCGAAGTCTCGCTTGCCCTGCACAGCCTGGCCGACGGTGCTCTGGTAGCGCCGATAGACCTTCCAGGAGGCGGCCTCGCTGCTCGGCAGATAGGAGCGAGGGATCCGCTGTGGTCCGAGGACGGCAGTCATGCGGTGATCAACTACACCTCACCTGTGCAGCCGCCTGTGGTGGTCCGCTACACGCGCGAGACCGGCGGACTCCTGACCGTCGAGGCGCCCGACATGCCGGAGCTGCCGGCCGGTCTGGCACATCCCGAGAGCCACCGGGTGCCGAGTTCGGACGGCGAGCAGGTCCCGGTGTTCGTGTATCGCCCGGCCGACGGTGGTGACGGGTCGGCGGTCATCCACATTCACGGTGGCCCCGAGGCTGCCGCGATGCGGAGCTGGAACGCGGTGATCGCCGGGCTCGTCGCGGACGGCCACACGGTCGTGGTGCCGAACGTGCGCGGCTCGGCGGCGTACGGGAGGCGCTGGTACTCCCTCGACGACAAGCGGCTCCGGCTGGACTCGGTGGCCGACCTCGCTGCCATCCATGCCTGGCTGCCGTCGATCGGGGTGGACCAGAGCCGGGTCGCGCTCTTCGGCGGCTCGTACGGCGGCTACATGGTGCTCGCCGGACTCGCTTTTCAGCCGACGCTCTGGGCGGCCGGCGTCGACATCGTCGGAATCGCCTCGCTGGTGACGTTCCTGGAGAACACCTCCGACTACCGGCGGGCGGTCCGCGAGCGCGAGTACGGCACGCTGGCCGACGACCGGGACTTCCTGGCGGAGGCCAGCCCGCTCAACCGGGTGGACGACATCCGGGCGCCGCTGTTCGTCATCCACGGCGCCAACGACCCGCGCGTCCCGCTGTCCGAGGCGGAGCAGATCGCCGAAGCCCTGGCCAAGCGGGACATCCCCTGCCAACTGCTCGTGTACTCCGACGAGGGCCACGGCCTGGCGAAGCGCCAGAACCGCCTCGACGCCTACCCGAAGGCCTTCGCGTTCCTCGCGGAGCACCTAGCTCAAAGCGGGAAGTAGCGGAGTCAGCCTCGTGCCTTCCAGCCGGACCGGAAGGCCGAGCGGCAGGGCCAGGTTGAGTTCGGCGTGGCCGACGGCGGCGCCTTCGAGCATCGGTACGCCGAGGGGGACGAGTCGCTCGCGGATCACCTCGGCGACCAGGTCGGTGCTGTCGGACTCGGTGAAGTCGCCGATCACCAGACCGCTGACCTGGTCGAACCAGCCGGACCTGAGCAGCTGGGTGAGCAACCGGTCGATCCGGTAGCCGTCCTCGCCGACGTCCTCCAGGACGACGATCCCGGCCGGCCGCGCGAAGGTCGGCGTACCGAGGCTCGCTGCCAGGAGCGCCAGGTTGCCCCCGAGCAGGCGGCCTTCCGCAGTACCGGGGACTACGGAACGGGCGCCGGCGGGAGCGAGCAGATCCGTCACCGACTCGGGAGCGAACAGCAGGTCGCGCAGGCGATCCCGGCCTTGTTCAGAGCCGAGTTGCTCGACGGCGGCGGCCATCGGCCCGTGGATCGTCACCAGGCCACGCGCGTTCAGCACCTCGTGCAGGGCGGTGATGTCACTGAAGCCGACAAGGATCTTGTCGACAGCCGCCAGCTCCTCGACGTCGAGGTGCTGGAGCATGCGCTGTACGCCGTACCCGCCGCGTGCGCAGATCACCGCCTTGAAGTCCGGCTCCAGCCACGCCGCCCGGAAGTCCGCCGCGCGGGCCGTGTCCTCCGACGCGAGATACGGCAACTTGTCGTGCCGCCCCAGCGCCGCGGGCATCACCTCGACCTCGAGCCCCCAGTCCCGCAGGTACTTGAGCCCGATCTCCAGGCGTGCACCGTCCAACGGCCCGGCCGGAGCAACCACGGCCACTCGATCCCCGGCCGCCAACCGCGCCGGCCTCCTCACCTCGATCACCAGGCAGACGCTATCCCGGGCGGCCCTCCGCGCACGACCTCAGACCCCCAGCTTCGTCAGCACGCCGGTGATGAACGGGGCCTTGCCGGCTCGGTAGGCAGGCCGGTCCTCGTCGTCAGCCGCCGCCAGCTCCCGCTTGATCCGGGCACACTCGGCTCGGTCGGCCGGATCCCGCCGGCGCTGCTCCTCGAACAGCGCCGGCCGGCGGACGTCGTACTCGACGATTTCGATCGGATCCAGCCGCATGTCCCTGGTCTACCAGTCGACCTTCACGGTGGCTGTCTTGGTGACGCCGTTGACGGTGACTGACAGGTCGGCCGAGCCGGGGCGGAGGGCGGTGAGTTGGCCGGTGGCCGGGTCGTAGGAGGCGACGGACCAGAAGGGCGCCGTCTTGGCCGGGCCGATGTGCAGGAACGTCGAACCCGACCAGTCGGCCGAGACCGGGAAGGAGACGGGGACGCGACGGTCGTCCTGTACCACGGTCGCCGTGGCGGGCGCGGTCTGTCCGCGGCGGAGGGTCGCCGGGGCGGTCAGCTCGAGCGCGTCCACATGCGGCCGGAGTTCGACCTGGAACCAGGAGCGCTCCGGCGCCGACCAGTTCCGCTCAGCCGCGCCGGCAACCCGCGCTGCCGGGTCGATCCCGACGAGCGCCCAGCCGGTGAAACCACCCGCATCGGGCGCGGCCGCTGGGCTCTTGCCCGAGTTGCCGGTCAGCGGCAGCAGTACGCCGTCGGTCCGGGTCGCCGCGAAGGTCCCTGCGTGCCCTGCCATGTACGCCGCGCCCTTGCCGGTCGATGCCCGGAAGTCGGCGAGCCAGCGGACCAGCAACTCGGCCTCCTTGCGATCGCCGAGCTGGGAGTTCTGCGTCGGTGACGGATCGTCGATCGGGTGGTGTGCCATCACCACGACGTTGCGGATCGCCGGGTTCGCCGCCGCATCGTCGAGTTGTTTGCGCAGATCGAGGATCTGGTCGAACCCACCGGCGCGGAGCGACCCGAGCGAGGAGTCCCGCAGTACGAAGCGGGTGCCCTTGTGGTCGAAGGTGCTGGTGGGGGCGCCGAACACCTTGGTCCACTCGGACAGGTCCCCGGGGCCGTAGCTCTCGTGGTTGCCCGGGACGTAGTGCACCGGGACCTTGCCGGCGACCTCTTCGTCGATGATCTTCTTGGCCAGCGCGATGTCGTTCGCAAAACCACGGTCGACGAAGTCGCCGTTGATGACCAGGAAGTCCGGGTGCTGCGCGAGTGCTTCGCGGATCGTGCGCCGGGCCTGCTTCGCGTTCCCCGATTCGGGGTCGTCGGCGGTGAACTGCGCGTCCGACATCACGGCGAACCGCCACCGGCCGCCACCGGTGACCGTCCCGTCGGTGACGACCATCGGATCGATCACCTTGGCCGGCGGCGTCATCGTCACGGGCGGCGCACCGCGGACGGTCAGGTCGTCGATGACGATGCGGCCGGAGTACTGCCGGGTCGGCACGGTCTCGACCACGTAGATCCGCCAGAACCTCAGCGGCATCGTCAGCCCCGGCGGAATGGTCGCCTCGACGTACTTCCAGCCGGTCCAGTCGACCGCGGCCGCCAGGTTCAGCGTCTGCGCCGAGCCACCGGCGCCGTCGTACGCGTTGGCCCGCAACCACGCACCCTTGCCATCGCCGTACACCCAGGCGCCGAGCTTCTGCGGCTGTCCGGGCAACGTCTGCTGCGGCGTCTGGGACAGGTACGCCGCGCGCGTCGCCGTGCTGCCCGTCAACGAGTAGTCGAGCGCGATCGCCTGACCACCGTCGTGGCCTTCGGCAACAGACCTCGAAGCCGTCGCGGCTCCGACCGGTACGGCGTTCGCCTGCCACTTGGCGGGATCGTCGACCTCGTCCACCACCTGGCTGGTGAGGCCGGCGGTCACACTGAGCTGGGTCGTCAAGGCGCCGACCTTCGCCGTCACGACCGTGGAGACGGCATCGGCGCCGACCGCGGTCACGTCGAACCCATTGCCTCGGGCAACGAGCTTGATCAGCGCCGGGTCGTAGGTCAGCTGGACGTCGCGCGGCTCCACCCAGGTGGAGAAGCCGTCCGCGTCGAAGCCGTCGACGGTGAAGAATCCCTTGGAGGTTGCATCCGGCAACGAAACTTGGCGGGTCGACGGAGCCAGCCGGATCGGCGTACCGAGCACGGTCATCGGGAACCGGCCGCGGGCCTGACCTCGCTGGGCGGTGACGATGACGTCGCCGGCGCGGCGACCGGTGACGACCCCCTGACTGGTGACCCGGGCATTGCTGCCGACCGACCAGTACGGCGTACCGGGGGCCGGCGCGTAGGTTTCGTCGTGCCCGCGTGCTGTGAGGACCCGGCTGAGGCCGGTGAGCACGCGGGAGCTCTTGGAGATGTCGGTGTCGGGCAGCTCGGCCGCAGTACCGGCGGCTTCCACCTGGAAGCCGGTGAGGCGCCCGGATCCCTTGGTGGGAAGGAGTCCCAGGCCGTTCGGCACCAGGCGTTCGCCGCCGTCGGACGGGTTGTTGACCACCTCGGGTGCCTGCTCACCGGGCGAGCGAGCCAGCATCGTCGAAGAACCGCCGCCGTCGAGGTTCAGGACGTCGTCGGCGCCGAGGCCGACCATCAGCTGGCCCATCTCCTTGAGCGACAGTCCGCGCGAGCCGGTCGCCCGGCCGTCGACCGTCAGCAACACCATCCGGCGGCCGTTGTCGGTGAATCCCACCGCGGTGCGGGGCGCCAGGTCGGCGTCCGGGACGTCGTCGGGCACCTTGCCGTCCCGGGCGAGCTGAACGTTGCCACTGATGCCCACCGCGATATCGGCGGCGTCGGAGCGCGGACCGTACTGGACCTCCACCTTGTCGCCGACCTCGAACGCGGCGAGCGCGGTGGCTCCGGTGTCGCGGCCGATCAGAGCGAGCTCGTTCGCGGCGAGCGGCGTCGTACCGGGTGTGGTGGCCGACGAGACGACGACGCCGTCGCGGAGTAGTACCTCGCGGACCGTCGGCAGGCCGTCGACCGTGCGAGTGCGCGGGGCGTCGCCCCATTCGGGGGTGTAGAGGCCGATGCCGTTCGCGTCGACGGTCGGCGAGTTGAGGTTGGTGAGGTCGAGCTTGGTCGCGTCGTCGTCCGTCGCGGTGCCTTGCAGGAAGACCTGGGCGATCTTGCCGAGGCCGTCCTTGCCGATCACCGCGGTGTCGTTGTGGCCGGCGGCCGGCGCGTTGATCAGGCGGCCGCCGCGTTCGATCCCAACCCCGAGCGGGGCCGTGGTGTCGTTGATGTCGAAGAAGTCGCCGTTGACACCGGCGATCGCGCCCTTGCGAGCGAGCTGCTGACTGAGCGGCAGGCCACCGGAGACCTTGCCGGTGTTGACGTAGTCGACGGTGACGCCGTGCTGGTCCAGGTCCGCGACGAGGAAGTCACCTCGCAGCCAGCCACGTGCGTCGAGACGCTCGAAGGCGGTGTAGTTCACGCCGGGCGCGACCGGACTGTCCTTGCGGCTGGTGACGAGACCTTCGCCGGCCGGCGCGATGGCGACATCGGCGATGTCCGACGGCGCCGACGAATGCCTGAGGGCTTCGACGGGCGCGCGACCCGGGTCTGGGACGGGCTGGGCGAACGCGGGGGCGAAGGCGCCGGTGGCGAGCAGACCGCCGGCCAGCACGCTGACCGCCGTACGCCGGCCTGTCGTCGCCCGGTTGATCGATGGACGGAACGGTGACACGGGAGCCTCCTCGGCGTGGGCGGACGCGGCCATCCGACGCCGAGAGCCCTACCGCCACGTGAGGCGCAGGTGTACGCCGATCAACCGACCGGTGACAAAGTAACGTCTCCAGTCGGTTATCGGAAGATTTCTGTCAGGATTCGGCCTGGACCAGCCGCCGGCCGGCGGCCTCAGTCCAGCGACACCGGACGGCTCGCGGCCTCCCAGGCCTGCATCCCGCCCTCGAAGTTGACCGCGTCGCGGCCCTGGGAGGCGAGGAACTGCGTCGCCATCGACGAGCGGCCGCCGACCGCGCAGACGCAGAGCACCTTCTGGTCCAGCGGCACTTCGCCGACGCGCTCCTGCAACTGGCCGAGCGGGATGTGCGTCGCACCCTCGATGTGGCCGCGATTCCACTCGTCGGGCTCCCGGACGTCGAGAACGAACGCCTCGGCCAGCAGTTCGTCGTCAAGGTCGGCTACGCCCACGGCAGGAATCTCGGAATTCTGGAACATACCCCGATCATCGCAGCCTCCCCGGCCGGTCATCACACACGGTCCGCACGGCTACACCTCGAGGGCCTCGGCATCCGACTCACTCGGAGCGTCGGCGGCGACGCCTCGTGCGCGCAGCATCGCCCAGCCGACGAGTGCGCCGGCGATCACCGTCAGCGTGAGGCCGGCCATCGTGACCGCCTGCTCGAACTGCGAAGTCTGCTGCTCGGTCCAGTTCGAGACGGCGATGTCTCCGGCGAAGAGCGCCGCGAGGATGGTGCCCGTCACCGCCAGGCCGATGCCAGGGGTGACCTGGGTGGCGGTATCGAGCAGCGCCGCGCCGATCGTGGTCCGGTTCTTCGGCAGACCGCGGAGCACATTGAAGCCGGCAACCGTGCCGATGACCCGCATCCCCGCGGCCACGAGCACTAGGGACACGGCCACCCAGGGATAACCGAAACTACTGAACACGCCGAAGATCGCTAACCCGGACACGACCGCGGCAGAGCTGATCCAGGCGGCTCGATCGGCACCGACCCGCTCCACGAACGGACCGACGAGTCTGCCGCCGGCGATCAGGACCACAACCTGCGGGAGCATGCCGAGGGAAGCCTGCACGGGCGTCCACCCCCAGTCGAGCTGCAGTTGCAGCGTGACCATGTAGCCGAGACCCGCGACCGCCAGACCGGCTGCGGCCTTGTAGGCCAGGGCGCTCGACACCAGCGGGCGGGCGATGAGCCGCAGGTCGAGCAGCGGGTACTGCGCTGTGCGGGAGCGGACGACAAAGAGAGTCCCGGCGACGACGGCCGCGCCCGATACCGTCCACGGTGCCCACGAACCAGCGCCTTCGTTGACGAACAGGGTCGGCGCGAGCAGCGCGAGCACGATCGTCGCCGTACTCAGCAGTGCTCCGAGAACGTCCACCGGGTCGTGGTGCAACTCAGCCGGATCGTCAGCGGCAATCCCTGCCCGTACGCCGATGAGCGCGAGCGCCGCGATCGGAACGTTCACCAGCAGGAGCACCTGCCAAGGGGCGAATGCGAGCACGAAGCCACCGACCGTCGGGCCGACCGCGAGGCCGACCAGACCGACGGTCGAAATCAGGGTGATCGCCTTGACCTGGAGCTTGTCCGTGTCGAACAGCCGGAAGGCGAGCGCGATCGAACCGGGGGTGGTCATCGCCGCGGCGACACCCATCACGGCACGGACGGCGATCAGTTGTCCGGCGGAGCTGACGAAGGCGGTCGCCAGACTCGCGAGACCCAGCACCACCAGGCCGACGAGCATCGTCCGGCGCCGGCCGAATCTGTCGGCGATCGCGCCGAACAGCAGCATCAGTCCGCCGAACACGACGACGTACGCGCCGGTCACCCACTGCAGCGCGACCGTGGAAGCCCGCAGGTCGCGCCCGATCGTGGGCAGCGCGACATTGAGGATCGAGTTGTCGAGCATCTCGAACAGGAACACCGCGGACAGGCCGGCCAGGGCGACCCAGGCCTCGCGCAGGGACTGGGGAGGTGAGGTCGCCTCTCGTTCATGGCTCATGGTCACTCCAGTGCTGAGGTGAGGGTCAGGTCTAGTTTTAGAGCGTACCCCAATTTCTTGGGCACGCTCTAAATTTGTTGCTTGATACACTCCGGAGATGGCTGACAGCGGACTGCGCGAGCGGAAGAAGGCCCGCACGCGGCGGCACATCGCCGAGACCGCCGCCCGGCTGTTCGCCGAGCGCGGCTACGAGAAGGTGGCGGTCAGCGAGGTCGCGCGCGCGGCCGAGGTGGCGGAGCAGACGCTCTACAACTACTTCCCGACCAAGGAACAGCTGGTCACCGACCGCGAGGACCAGATCCAGGACCAGCTGAGCGAACTGATCCGCTCGCGGCCGGCCGGGACGAGCCCGGCCGCGGCCATCCGCGACTTCGTCCTCGAGACCGTTTCGGAGATCGGCGGCAGGCCGGCCGAAACCGCCCGCGGCAACCTCGGCTATCTGGCGGCGATCAGTCCTGCCGTCAACCGGCTGGCACTGGAGACGACCGACCGCCTCGGCACGGCGCTGGCCGCGGCCGTCCTGGAGTCGAGCACGGTCGCACCGGAGCTGGCACGCCTGCAGGGCATCGCCCTGGCCGGCGTGTTCCGCATCATCATCAGCGAGTCCGGCACCCGCACCCACAACGGCCAGACCCCGGCCGAGATCGTCGCCGACCTGCGCCCCCAGTTCGAGACCATCCTCACCGAACTGGACCGCTGGCTGACCCCCACCACCTGAACCCCGTACTGCGGGCGTCGCACGACTTCACCAGCTTCAACAGGCGTGGGTCGCGCGGCCTCAGCTGCCTCGACAGCCAGGTGCGCGCTACTTCAGCAGCTTTGACAGGCGGCGGTCGGCGAGGGGTTTGCCGCCGGTCTGGCAGGTCGCGCAGTACTGCAGGGACGAGTCGGCGAAGCTCACCTCGCGGACGATGTCGCCGCAGACCGGGCACTTCTCACCCTTGCGGCCGTGCACCCGCAGACCGCTCTTCTTCTCCGACTTGAGGTCTTGTGCCGCCAGCCCCTTGGACCGCTCGACCGCATCGGTCAGCGTGTCCCGCATCGCGTCGTAGAGCACCTTCTGCTCGTCCTCGGTCAGGTTCGAGGCGGGTTTGAACGGGCTCATCTTCGCCACGTGCAGGATCTCGTCGGAGTAGGCGTTGCCGATCCCGGCGATCACCGACTGGTTCCGCAGGACGCCCTTCAACTGGACCCGGCCCTGCTGCTTGAGGATCTCGCCGAACTGCTCCGCGGTCAGCGTGAACGGATCCGGCCCGAGGCGGGAAATCCCCGGCACCTCGGCGGGATCGCGCACGACGTACACCGCGAGCTTCTTCTGGGTGCCGGCCTCGGTCAGGTCGAAGCCGGAGCCGTCGTCGAGGGCGACCCGGAGCGCGATCGGCCCCTTGCCGGGCCGGACCAGGCCGGTCGACTGCTCCTCGCGCCAGCGCAGCCAGCCGGCCCGGGCGAGGTGGATGACGAGGTGGATGCCCTGCGCGGAGATGTCCAGGAACTTCCCGTGCCGCTGCACGTCGTCGATCAGCAGGCCCACCAGTGACGAGATCGGCGGGTCATAGGTCTTCAGCGCACTGATCGCGGTGATGTCGGCACGCACGATCGCTCGCTCGACGGCGCGTTCCCGCAGGAACCCCGTCAGCGATTCGACTTCCGGCAACTCGGGCACTCCCCCAGTGTGCCGCACCCGACGGACAACCCCGGGGAGGATTTCCCCAGGGGTACCTCGGGTGCATCACCGATACGGGCCGGTTGCGGGGACCGCTACCGTCTTAGGAAGAGAGAAGGAGGGACCTGATGGGTTTCGTGAAGACACTGGTCAAGGGCGCTGTGGTGGCGAAGTTGCTGCAGGTGGCCCAGCGCGAGCTGAGCAAGCCGGAGAACCAGCGCAAGGCCAAGGAGATGTTCCAGAAGGTCCAGCAGCGCCGCGGCGCCCACTAGACCCGGACCACCTCACCCCGGCGAGAGCCTGACGGCCCGCCGGGAAGAGGTGTGCGCGCTCATCCGGCCGGTGAGCGGTCGCTCTAGAGTCGGCGGTTGAGGGAGAACAGGCGGCCGAGGACGGGCATCAGCACGATGTTCAGCCCGTGGAGTACGCCGATCACCAGCAGGATGCCGCCGAGGCGGCCGGCTTCGAACCCCACCTGGGCCGGCAGTACCGACAGCCCCCACTGGTCGCGCGGCTCGAAGCTGATCGTGAAGAGGATGTAGGCCGCGAAGATCAGGTAGTAGACGATGTCCGTCAGCACGATGTAGCTCTTGCCGGTCTGCGGGTTGTCGTGGAAAACGTCGGCGGCATAGGCCCGCCCGAACCGTTTGATGAACGGGCCGAGCCAGAGGGCGATTCCGACCAGGAGCGCGTCGGTCGTCAATTCCAGGATCCACCAGTCCATCAGCAGGTGTCCGTTCTTCCTCGGCGTGATCAGCAGGACAAGGGCGGTCAGTACGACGATCGCGGCGGCGGCGCCCAGTACTCCACGCCGGACCCCGCGCCGCCGGACCCGGTCGTCGACGATCGTTCCGAGCGTGCGCTCGAACAGATCCGGCGAGATGCTGCGTGGCCGGTCGGGTCCCAGCGCCTCGTGCAGGCGCCGCTCGATCGGGTCGTCGGGCTGTGGAGCGGTGCTCATCGAGGTTCCTCCAGCTCTGCCTTGAGCGAGCGCAGGCCCCGCTGCAAATGGGTCTTGACCGAGTTCGGTGACAGTCCGAGCGTCTCGGCGATCTCGCCGACGGACAGTTCGAGGTAATAGCGCAGTACGACGCAGTCCCGCTGCCGGCGCGGCAGTCCCCGCAGGGCCGCGATCACCTCTCGCCGGCTCTCGTCGGCAGCGGCGAGATCCTCCGCCGACCGGTCGTCCACCTCCGCCGGCGGGCGGTGCCGCAACGACATCAAGCCCCGCCGGTTGTGGTCGCGAGCCAGGTTCACCACGATGGACCGCAGGTAGGCCGCGGCCCGGCCCGGGTCGTTGATCCGGTGCTGACTGCGGGCCAGCCGGACGAAGGCCTCCTGCACCAGGTCCTCCGCCGCCGTCCGGTCGTCGACGAACCATCGGGCCAGCTGGACCAACCGGGCCGCCTCGGCCTGGAACAGCGCGCCGATCAGGGCATCGGCATCCACCTGTATGCCGTCGCCGGACAGATCCGCGGTCGCACCCATGGCCCCCATCACCTTGACGGACGAGTGAACCGGCCGACCGGGTGACAGCGCGAAAATCTCCGTCCCGTTGTCACCCGGTGCGGCGGATGGATCCGTCTGTTGCAGTGATCCCTGCTCCCAGCATGGACCTGAAAGGGGGGAGTGTCGTGATGAACATTCCGAAGACAGCTGCCGTCGGTTTCGCTCTCGGGCTTGCCTGGGGTGCGGCGGCCCGGGTCTGGATGCGGCTGATCTCCACCGAGCCGGAGTTCAGCTGGACCGGCACCGGGCTGATCCTGGGCTTCTGCGCCGGCGGTGGCCTGATCCTCGGATTCCTGGCCGGCGCGCGGGCGGCCGGTTGGTCCCGCTGGTGGAGGATGCTCGGACTCCTGTGCCTGGTGATCTTCGCGGGCCCTGGCATGGTGTTCCTGCCGGCGTACCTTCTCGGTGGACTGCTCTTCCGCCGGCAGGTCTCACTGGTGCTGGCCGGCGCGGGCGCAGTCCTCGGCGGGGTGGCGTTTCTGTGGGTCGCCAATCAACAGGAGCCCGCTCCGGTCGACGGGCTGACGATGTACGGCGGCTTCCTGGTACTGAGCCTGGCTCTGACGATCGGATCGGCCGAGTTCTATCGGCCCCGCCGGCGCCGGACGGCGCCTCGTGAACGGCAGCTGCCGGTAGGGCTCTGACGGAGCGAACCGGCGCGAGACGCGGGCGCAACTGCTCGCCGTAGCCAGTACGGACGGCGGTTCGGACACAGCACGAATCGGCGGGAGGGCTCCCGCCGATTCGGAGTGGGTCAGGCTGCGTGGCGGCCGTGCTGGTGGGTGAAGAGCCGGGCGCGGCGGATGCTCACCACGGTGCCCGGAGTGCTGGTCGGCTTGTGGGAGAAGGGTTCGGCCATGCTGCCCAGGGCGAGCAGGTCGAGCTTGGTCCTGGCCTCGTCGCGGTCGGAAGCACCCCAGGCTCCGGCCGGGCCGTGCTCGAACCCGGTGGAGTGACGCCTGTTGCTGCTTTCCAGAGCCGCGATCAGTGCCAGCGCGAGGACTGCGAGGACGATGATTCCGGTCATGGCAGTAATTCTGCTATCGACCAGATCCAGCCACAATTGGCACTATTGACAGTCCTCCACAAATTACTGCCATACTGGCTCACATGCTGCAGAAGATCGCCGTCGTCCTGATGGAGGACGTCGCGCTGTTCGAGTTCGGCGTGCTGTCGGAGGTGTTCGGGATCGACCGGACCGACGACGGCGTGCCGGCGTTCGACTTCAAGGTGTGTTCGACCCGGCCGGGCGAACCTCTGCAAACCAGCAGCCACTCCGCCGTGATCGCGCCGTACGGGTTGGAGGAGCTGGAGGACGCGGATCTGGTCGCTCTCCCGGCGACCACCTGGCGGCACGAGTACGACGAGCGCATCCTCGACGCGCTCCGCCGGGCACACGAACGCGGCGCGATCCTGCTGACCGTGTGCTCCGGCGCCTTCGTCCTCGGCCGGGCCGGCCTGCTGGACGGCCGCAGCTGCGCGACCCACTGGCGGTACGCGAAGCTCTTCCGCGAGCAGTTCCCGGGTGCCCGGCTCGACGCGGACGTCTTGTTCGTCGACGACGGCGACATCATCACCAGCGCCGGTACGGCGGCCGGCATCGACGCCTGCCTCCACCTCGTCCGCCGCGAACTCGGCAGCGCCGTCGCCACCCGGATCGCCCGCCGGATGGTCGTCCCACCGCAGCGCGACGGCGGCCAGCGCCAGTACGTCGAGGTGCCGGTGCCCGAGTCGTCCGGCGAGAGCCTGCAGCCGGTACTCGACTGGATGGTCGACAACCTCACCATCGAGCACACCGTGCCCGAACTCGCCCGCCGGGCCCGGATGTCCGACCGCACCTTCGCCCGCCGCTTCGTCGCCGAAACCGGGACGACACCGCTCAAGTGGGTCACCACCCAGCGCGTCCTGCACGCCAGAACCCTGCTGGAGCAGACGAAACTCGGCATCGAGCAGATCGCCTCGGAGTCGGGGTTCGGCACGGCCGCGTTGTTGCGCCACCACTTCCGTAGAGTGGTCGGCGTTCCACCGCAGGACTACCGCCGAACCTTCCAGACCGCGAGCTGATGATCACCTACCGACCAGCCACCCCCGCCGAAGCCCCCGCAGTACTGTCCTTCTGGGCCACGGCAGCCGAAGACGCCGACCGCCCGCCGGACTCGCCCGACGCCGTACTGCGCCTGATCGCCCGAGACCCGGAAGCGCTGATCCTTGCCGTAGACAACAACTCTGCCGACAACGGAAGCGGCGACTTGATCGTCGGCTCCATCATCGTCGGCTGGGACGGCTGGCGCTGCCATCTCTATCGCCTCGCCGTAGCCCCGACCCACCGCCGCCGCGGCATCGGCCGCACGCTCATCTCCCTTGCAGAGCAGCGTTTCACCACCTACGGCGGCACCCGCGCCGACGCCATGGTCCTCGACACCAACACCACCGCCCATCCCACCTGGCAAACCGCCGGCTACATCCCACAACCCAACTGGTCCCGCTGGGTCAAACCCCTCTGAGCCAATCGTCCGGTGGTCTCCCGACGCGAGCCGGGAGAACACCGGACGTCGTTCACACCGAGCGTTGGTAGGTGCGGAAGGCTCGGGTGGAGAGGTAGGCGACGAAGAGGGTGAAGGCCAGCAGGTAGAGGCCGTGGCGGGTGACCGAGGACCAGTCGGGATCGGCCGAGAGGGACTGGCGGGCGGCGACCGTGGCCCAGTCGACCGGGTTGAAGCGGGCGCCGACCTCGACCCAGTGCGGGGCGAGTTTCGGGTTCATCATGATCGAGGACAGGAACGTCAGCGGGAGCGAGACGAACTGGAAGATGCCGATCAGCGCCTCCTGCTGCCGTGTGAGCAGCGCGACCGCGTTCGAGAGCGAGCCGAACGCCGTACCGACGAGCATCGATGCGACGATCGTGACGACGTACCCGAGTCCGTTCCCGTCGTAGCGTGCCCCGGCCGCCAGGCCGATCGCGAACACCAGGATCGTCTGGATCACCGTGGTGGTCGCGTTGCTGAGCAACTGCCCAGCCATCAGCGCGCCGCGGCGTACCGGCGAGGTGAGCATCCGGTCCATCACGCCGCGCTCCATGTCGGTGATGAACGTGGTGCCGGCCCAGCCGCTCGACATCAACGCCGTCATCATCACGATGCCCGGCGTCAGGAACGCGATGTACGACGAATCGGAGAACCCCGGCAGGTTCACCACACCTTTGAACAACTGCCCGAACAGCAACAGCCAGATCGCCGGCTGCACCAAAGTGAAGGCGATCAAGGCAGGAGACCTGTACTGCGCCCGCAACCAGCGACCCGTGATCATCGCGGTCTGCCCGGCCAGTCCACCCGAGCGAGCTGAGGAACGCACCGCAGTAGCTGTCATCGTGGCCATCAGGCGGCCCTCTCCTTCTCCGCATCGGAAGCCTGCTCGGCCGCCCGGAAGGTGCGGCCGGTGTAGCGCAGATAGACGTCGTCCAGCGTCGGCCGCGCGACCGTCACGGCAGCGACCGGAATCTCCTGCTCCTCAAGCACACCCAGCACAGCCGGTACGGCGGTCGCTCCGTGATCCACGCGCGCTCGCACGACGTTGCCATCGACAACGACTTCGCCGATCCCACGGAGCCCGCTGATCAAGGAGTGCACCCGGGTCGTCGAAGCGGCGTCGGCCAGTTCGACCTGGACGGAGTCGCCGTGCAGCTCGGCCTTCAGCTCCTCGGGGCTGCCCGAGGCGACGACCTTGCCGTGGTCGACGATCGCGAGTTGCGCCGCGAGCCGGTCGGCCTCCTCCAGGTAGTGAGTGGTCAGCAGGACGGTGAGTCCTTCGGCCGCGGAGAGCCGTTCGACCTCGGTCCACAGATCCGCGCGAGCCTCCGGATCGAGCCCGGTCGTCGGCTCGTCCAGGAAGAGCACCCGAGGCCGATGAACGAGTCCGAGGGCAACGTCCAACTTGCGTTGCATACCACCGGAGTACGTCCGGACCTGGCGATCAGCGGCTTCGGCGAGGCCGAAGCGCTCCAGGAGCTCGGCGGCCCGGCGTACGGAGTCGGATCTGGACAGGCCGTAGATGCGGCCGCTGAGGACGAGGTTCTCGGTGCCGGTCGCCATCGGGTCGGAACTGGACTGCTGCGGTACGTAGCCGATCGCCAGGCGGACCGCCTGCTGGTCCTTGACGACGTCGAGGCCGGCGACTCGCGCGGTACCGGAATCGGCCCGGGACAAGGTGGTCAGGATCTTCACCGCGGTGGACTTGCCGGCGCCGTTGGGCCCGAGCAGCCCCAGGACGACGCCCGCCGGCACGTCGAAGGTGAGGCCGTCGAGGGCACGGACGGGCGGCTTCTTGCGAGCCGCCGGGTAGGTCTTGACCAGGTCGGTCACCTCGATCGCGAGGTCACCGCCGCCGGTCCGGGCGTGCGTGGGTGGTGCCATGGTCGAACTCCTCAAAGGTGTGGTGAGGAGCCGATCCGGGCGAGCTGGCTATCCTGATGGTTGCGCCTTGGGTGCCAGGTCTCGCTTGCGGGATCGACTCGAGGAACTGCGGCCCTTGACCACGGCGTTGCCGCGCCCTGGTCGGGGGCCGTCCTGCGTTACAGGCCTTCCGGTGGGACCTCCTTCAACCAGGGCAGGTCCTCCCCGAAGTACTTGACCGGATCCGCCAGCACGTCCCTGGGCTTGATCCCCAGCTCGGCGACGAGTTCGTGCGTCTTGCGCCAGAAGGCGCTGCCTTCGAGTTCGTCGACCCGGATCTCCGCGGCCAGCCCCTTGGCGTAATCACGCTCGGCGGTCAGCACGGCGACCCGGAACTCCGACTCGACCCAGAAGATCCGGGGAAGCTTCTTCGACCGCATGAACTCGTGCATCCCGACCAGCTGAGCGATCTCCTCGTCCAGCGCGACGACCCGTTGCTCGAGCAGCTCGACCACCCGGTCCGGCGGGAAGGCCGGGAGATAGGCCAGCCCGGCCTCCAGTTGCCGGAACTCCTTGGCCGGCGTGCCGAGCAACTCGGTCAGCCAGTCGTCGAACTCGGCGCGGCCGGTCGAGGTGATCGCGTAGACCGTGCGCTCCGGGCGATTCCCGTCCCGCAGGGTTTCGACCGCCTCGATGAACCCGGCCTTCTCCAGCGCCGCGACGACGGAGTACAGGGAGCCGTAGTTGAGCTTGATGCTCACTTCCTTGCCGCGGCCCTTGAGCAGCGAGGAGATCTCGTACGGGTGCATGGGGCGCTCGGTGAGCGTGCCGAGCACCGCGAACGCGAGCGGGTTCGCCACCTTCCGCTTGCCCATGCTCCGCCTCCTCGATCTCAACTACTCGAAATCGAGTATTAGACTCCGGATACCCGGTGTCAAGTACTCAGGCAGGTCGCTCGAAGATCAGCTCGAGGCCGTCCTCCTCGTCCCACTGCTCCCCGTTCTGGGTGAAGCCGAACGAAGCGATGGTCGCCAGCGACGCCTCGTTGTCCGGGCTGATGGTGGCGCGAACCACCCGTACTGCGGGTTCCGCGGCCGCCCGGTCGAGCAGCGCGGCCAGGATCGCCTTCGCATAGCCGCGCCGCCGGTACTGCGGGTCGACGGTGTACCCGACCTCGACCATCCCGTCCGCGTCGGGCGGCCCGTGGAACCCCGCGTAGCCGACGACCACCTCACCTTGAACTCCGGGCGGCGTGGAGAGAACGGCCCTGGCGATCCAGTCGGCGGCCTCCGGCTGGGTCTCGAGCTGCTTGAGCCGGTAGTTCCACAACCACTTCGCGCGGTCGTCGACGAACAACTCGCCCAGCTCGACACCTGATTCGATCCGTGCGGTGTCCAGTTCGCCCGCGAGCAAAGCGGCCATGGTCTTCGGGGAAAGCTCCGCGAAGCGGAGGTGATGTGCGGTCATGCGGTCGACTCTGCGGTGTGCGGAGCCTGACCGTCCAACGGATTAGGCGAGCGCCTCGGCGTACCAGGGCTTGATCACGGTGTCGATGATCGCGAGTCGCTCGTCGAACGGGATGAAGGCCGACTTCATCGCGTTGATGGCGAACCAGCGGAAGTCGGCCAGCCCGTAGTCGAAGGCCTCGGCGAGCAGGGCCAGCTCGCGGCTCATCGACGTACCGCTCATCAACCGGTTGTCCGTGTTCACGGTGACCCGGAACTTCAGTTGGGTGAGCAGCCCGATCGGGTGCTGCGCGATCGAATCGGCCGCGCCGGTCTGCAGGTTGGAGCTCGGACACATCTCCAGCGGGATCCGCCGGTCCCGCACGTACGCCGCCAGCCGGCCGAGCTCGACCTTGCCGTCGAGGCCGGCCGACGCGTCGTACGAGATGTCGTCGATGATCCGGACGCCGTGGCCGAGCCGGTCCGCGCCGCACCACTGGATCGCCTGCCAGATCGACGGCAGGCCGAACGCCTCGCCCGCGTGGATGGTGAAGTGGGCGTTCTCGCGCTGCAGGTACTCGAACGCGTCCAGGTGCCGGGTGGGCGGGTAGCCCGCCTCGGCGCCGGCGATGTCGAAGCCGACCACCCCGGCGTCCCGGTAGGCGACCGCGAGCTGCGCGATCTCCATCGAGCGCGCCTGGTGCCGCATCGCCGTCAGCAGCTGGCGAGCCACGATCGGGCGCTCGGCTTTCGCCATACCGTCCTCGAAGCCCGCGCGGACGGCGTCCACCACCTGCTCCAGCGACAGCCCGGCCGTCAGGTGCTGCTCGGGCGCGTAGCGGATCTCGGCGTACACGACACCGTCCGCCGCCAGGTCCTGCACGCACTCGCTCGCGACCCGGGTGATCGCCTCGGCGTTCTGCATCACCGTGACGGTGTGGTCGAACGTCTCCAGGTAGCGCTCCAGCGAGCCGGAGTCCGCCGACTCGACGAACCACTGCCCGAGTTCACCGGCGTCGGTCCGCGGCAACCGGTGCCCGATGTCGGCGGCCAGCTCCACGATCGTCGCCGGCCGCAGGCCACCGTCCAGGTGGTCGTGCAACAACACCTTCGGCGCATCCGCCAACTGCCCAGCCGAGATCATGTCGCCATCCTGCCAGCCCGTACTGCGGGTCCGGTCGCCCGATCCGGCAAACGTTCAAGATTTTTGGGGGTGCCGGGTGCCATGGTGAGCAGATGGCCGGCTTGCGCAATCGTCCCGAGTGGCAGTTCTTCGCCGTACTGCCGAAGGCTGATCCTGTGCTGGCCACGGCCTGGTGGCTGCTCCTGCTGCTGCGCGGCGCGCTGCCGGCCGTGTTCGCGATCGCGATGGGCTGGCTGATCGGCGCCGTCCAGCATCATGACGAGCTGGCCGGACCGCTCACTTTGATGGGTACGACGTTCATCCTGCTGCAGGTGCTCACGCCCGTGCACCAGGCGGTCAGCGCCAATCTCGGCAGCCGGGTGGCCGCGTGGCTCAACGACGAATTGGCCCGGGCCTGCGTCGAGCCGCCGGGGATCGGGCATCTGGAAGATCCGGAGTTGATGGAGGATCTGACCGTCGCGCGCGAGTTCGACCGGGGGCAGACCGGGCCGCCGATGTACATGAACGTGGACTTCACCGCGACCAGCCTGGTGGAGATGGTCGGCGGGATCGCCGCTGCTGTGGTGTTGTTCGGGTTCAGCTGGTGGGCGCCGTTGGTGCTCGTGGTGGCCTGGAGCGCGACGCATTGGTTGCTGCGGGAGAGCGGCGTCTGGCGCGATCGGAACACCTCGGAAGTCCGTTCTGCGCAACGGCATGCGGACTACGCGTACCAGTTGGCAGTCGAGCCGGGGGCCGCGAAGGAGTTGCGGCTGTTCGGGCTGGCGGGGTGGGCTGTCGAGCGGTTCACGGAGCGGCGGCGCCGGTTGTTCGAGTTGCAGTACCAGGCGACGCGGCTGCGGGAGCGGCCGATGATCTGGAGTCTGCTGATCGTGGCGGTGGCCAATGGGGTGGTCTTCTGGGCGCTCGGGTCGGCCGCTGTCGGTGGCAGTCTGGCGCTGGATCGGCTGGTCGTGTTCGCGCAGGTCGCTGTCGGGGTGAGCTCGATCGCCTTCGGTGGCTTGAACTGGGTACTCGACGGAGCTGCCGCGCCTGTCGTCGCAGTACGGAAGCTCAAGCCCGCGATGGCGCCGGCGGGTGCGTTGTCGGACGGGGCTGGTCCGGCTTGGTCGGGCGGGGGTTCGTCGCGAGGGCCGGTGGAGATCAGGATCCGGGAGTTGAGTTTCAGTTATCCGCGGTCGGAGCGGCCGGTGTTCGACGGGCTGGACCTGACGATCCCGGCCGGATCGTCGCTGGCGGTCGTCGGCCAGAACGGGGCGGGCAAGACCACGCTGGCGAAGCTGCTGTGCCGGTTGTACGACCCGGGCTCGGGGTCGATCGAGGTCGACGGGGTGGATCTGCGGAATCTGGATGTGGACGGCTGGCGGAGCCGAGTCGCGGCGGTGTTCCAGGACTTCCTCCGCCTCGAGCTTTCGCTGCGGGACAACGTCGCCCCCGGCGGTGCGCCCGAAGCGGACATTGTTGCCGCGCTCGCAGACGCCGGTGCCGGCGACCTGGCCGACCTCGAGACCCGGCTGGCCACGGGCTACGAAGGCGGCACGGATCTGTCCGGTGGCCAGTGGCAGCGAGTCGCACTGGCGCGAGCGCTGTGCGCAGTACGGCAAGGGGCCGGGCTGGTGCTGCTCGACGAACCGACTGCGCAGCTGGATGTTCGAGGCGAGGCGGCGATCTTCGACCGGATCCTGACGGCGACGCGCGGAGTCACCACGATCCTGGTCTCCCACCGGTTCTCGACCGTCCGGCATGCCGACCGGATCTGCGTTCTGGAACACGGCCGAGTGGTCGAACTCGGCAGCCACGACGAGTTGATGGCGCTGCGCGGGCGGTACCGGACGATGTTCGACCTGCAGGCACAGCGCTTCACGGCCGAGGTCGACGAGGAGGGGATGAGCTATGACACGCTCTGACGACCTGCCGAAGGCGATCCCGGCGATGTGGCGACTCTGCAAACTCGGCTACCAGCACGAGCCCGGGCTGCTCGTCTTCGCCTTCGCGATGACCCTGCTGGCCGCACTCCCCGACGCTCTGCTCGCCTTGTGGCTGAAGGTCCTGGCCGACGGCGTACTGCGTGGCGACCGGCGGGCCGTGTTTCTCGCAGCCGCCGGGATGGCGTTGTCGGTGACCGCGACCTGGTTCCTGCGCACGCTGTCGGCGCGGATCTCTCGACGGTTCCGGGACCGGGTCACGATCATGCTGGAGGCTCATGTCGCCCGTCTGCAGGCGACCGTGGCCACTGTCGAGCATCACGAACGCCGCGATTACCTGGACCGGTTGTCGGTGCTGCGCAAGCAGGTGTTCGTGCTCGACCACATGTACATGTCGCTCTTCTCGACCTGCGGCTGGATTCTTCGGCTCGTCGTGACGATCGCGCTGCTGATGTCGATCAACCCGCTGCTGGCGTTGCTGGTGCTGTTCGCCGTGCCCACAGTGATCAGTTCCAGCTGGCGGCCGGGCGTGGAACGGCAGACCGAGGAGAAGAACGCTTCCCACCAACGCCTGGCGGATCATCTCTTCCGTACCGCGACCAGTCCGGCGCCGGGCAAGGACGTGCGCGTGACCGGCATCGGTCCGTCGCTGGTGACGGACCGACGCAGTGAGTGGGAACGGTGGTACGGACCGATCGCGCGAGTTCGGTGGACGAGTGCCGGGTGGCACGCGGCGGCTTGGGCGATCTTCGGAGCGGGGTACGTGGCGGCCGTGTTGTTCGTGGCGACCGGGCTCGACGCATCGGTGGGGGCCGTGTTGCTGATTCTCGCGGCGGGCGCGCGACTGTCGTCGTACATCGGAGCGACAGTCGGCGAGATCGGCTTCCTGCGCGGGATCTGGCTGGACGGCTCGCGGCGGCTGGTCTGGCTGGAGAACTACGCGGCGTCGTTCGACCTCGATGCCGATCTGCCGGTGCCGTCGCGACTCGTCGACGGGATCCGGCTGGAAGGCGTCTCCTTCCGGTACGCCGGCGCGGAGAAAGTTGCCCTCGACAACGTTTCTCTGCATCTTCCGGCCCGCAAGGTGATCGCGGTCGTGGGCGAGAACGGAGCCGGGAAGTCGACGCTGGTCAAGCTGATCGCGAAACTGTACGAGCCGACGAGCGGGCGCATCCTGCTGGACGGGCAGCCGCTGGCGCGGATCCCGGCCGACGCGTGGCGGGACCGGATCGCCGGGGCGTTCCAGGACTTCTTCCGGTTCGAGTTCCAGGCCCGGCACAGTGTCGGGCTGGGGGATCTGCCGCGGCTGGACGACGAGGCCGCCGTGACCGCCGCGGTCGGCCGGGCCGGCGCCGACGATGTGGTCGAGCGGCTCGAGGAAGGCCTGGACACGCAACTCGGGTCGACCTGGCCGGGCGGCGCCGAGATCAGCTTCGGCCAATGGCAGAAACTCGCACTCGCCCGCGGCTTCATGCGGGACAAACCACTTCTGCTGGTCCTCGACGAACCGACGGCCGCCCTGGACGCGGAAACCGAACACGCCCTCTTCGAACGCTACGCCGAAGCCGCCCGCTCCAGCACCGACGGCCGGATCACCGTCCTGGTCTCCCACCGCTTCTCCACCGTCCGCATGGCCGACCTCATCATCGTCCTCGACGGCGCCCACGTCATCGAAACCGGCACCCACAACTCCCTGATGACCCTGGGCGGCCACTACGCCGACCTCTACAACCTCCAAGCCACCGCCTACCGCTGACCAATTCGTGCAAGCGCCGCTTGCACAGTTGCTGATCAGGCGGCGGTGTGGATTTTGAAGACGGGGACGCCGGGGGCTATGTGCAGGAGGCGGGTGGTGGGGGAGTCGGCGCGGACGTCGTCGCCGAAGAAGGCGCCTACTTCCCAGGCCCACTTCTTCAGGTAGAGGCGGAGGACGTCGGGCTTGTCGGCGTCGGCGACCTCCTCGGCGCGGAACGGCTCGGTCTTGCGGCCGAGGCGGAGGGTGCCGTCGCCGCTGGCGCGGAGGTTGCGGACCCACTGGACGTGACCGCGCGGGGCGACCAGATAGCGCTGACCGTCGACGGTGAGCAGGTTGACCGGCGTACTGCGCCATTCGCCGGACTTGCGGCCGCGGACCGAGAGCACCCGGCTGCCCATCAGGCTGATGCCGAGATTGGTCAGGCCCGCGACCATCTTGTTGAAGACCAGCATGCTGCGCCGGCCCGAGGTCACCACTCGCTTGCTGTTGTACTCCTGCATGTCAGTCGCCTCTCAATGATCGAGAGCGGTGCTCTCTCTTGTGATCAGTGAACAGGACAGCCGACGCGCTGTCAAGAGCAGTGCTCTCGATTTAGCGCAGCGCTCGTGGCAGACTCTTCGCCATGAACGCCGGACGCACCGCACGGGACCGAGCCCGCGCCGAGTTGACCCAGGAGATCAAGGACGCCGCGCGCCGCCAGCTCGTGGCCGAAGGCGCCGAGCGGCTCTCGTTGCGAGCGGTCTCCCGCGACCTCGGCATGGTGTCGTCGGCCCTCTACAGGTACTTCCCCAGCCGCGACGACCTGCTCACCGCGCTGATCATCGACGCGTACGACGCGCTCGGCGCCGCGGCGGAGAAGGCGGGCCGGCGCGAGCAGGATCCGCGGAGCGCGTGGATCGCCGTGTGCCACGCGGTACGGGACTGGGCCAGGAGCAACCCGCAGGAGTACGCGTTGATCTATGGTTCGCCGGTCGCCGGGTATAAGGCGCCGCAGACCACGATCCAGCCTGCCAGCCGGGTGCCGATCCTGATGATCGGTCTGCTGGCGAAGGCTCAGGAGACGGGTGCTCTCGATCCGCCCGAAGGCGCACACGAGCCGTCCGGCGTACTGGCTGAGCAAGTGGCGACGATCGCGGCGTTGGCGCCTGGCGTACCGGCGAAGGTGCTGGTCCGGGCAGTGATGGCGTGGACCCAGCTGTTCGGGCTGATCAGCTTCGAGTTGTACGGGCAGTTGGTGGGGTCGATGGATCCGGCCGACGAGTTCTTCGCGGACGCCGTCGAACAGCTGGCCGACTTCGTCGGACTCCGCGCCGCCTGAGCGATCGGCGGCGGGCGGCGGGCGGCGGGCGGCGGCCCCCGGGCTACGGGCTACGGGCTACGGGCTGCGGGTCAGCTGAACGCAGCGGGCAGCGGGAAGGCCAGGGCGCGTTCGACGCGGGCGATGTACTGCTCGCGCGGGATCGCGATCGCGCCGAGGGTGGCGAGGTGGCTGGTCACCCACTGGATGTCGAGCACCCGCTCGGCGGCGTACTTGTCGTCGAGCAGTTCGACCAGCCCCGCGACGGCCGCCTTCGAGCCGTCGGTCTGGTGGTGGAACATCGACTCGCCCGCGAACAGACCACCGATCGCCACGCCGTACAGGCCGCCGGCCAGTTCGTCGCCGTCCCAGGCCTCGACCGAATGCACCCAGCCGAGTTCGTGCAGCCGCGTGTACGCCGCGATGATGTCCGCGTCGATCCAGGAACCCGGCCGGCTCGGATCCGCGCAGGCCCGGATCACCTGGTCGAACGCGGTGTTCACCCGGATCTCGAACTTGCTCCGGGCCCGGCGCAGCGACCGCGACGGCGTGAAGCTGTCGACTTCGATCACGCCGCGCTCCACCGGCGACCACCACAACAGCGGGCCGTGACTGTCCGGCATCGGGAACAGCCCCCGCCGGTACGCCGCGAGCACTGTGCCCGGCTCGAGATCTGCCCCGGCCGCGACCACATCACCGGCCCCGGCGACCCCTACCGGCGGAAAGTCCCAGACAGACGCGGGAGGTTCGATTGGCACCCCACCATCCTGACGTACACCTCTCGGCACAGGTCGGCCTGGGGCGGGCCGCAACAAATGCTGCGCGCAATCACAACAGGCAACATATGCTGCTCAGGTGAAACCAACGAGGCGGATCGTGGCGGACATCGTCGGCGCGGGCGGGATCGACGGCCTGGCCCGGGTGACGAAAGTGCTCACCGCGCTGGAAGCGGAGCGGGCTGAGCTGATCCAGCAGTTGCGCTCGCAGCGGCTGGCGAGCTGGGACGAGATCGGGCAGGCCTGCGGGATGACGCGCCAAGGCGCGAGCCGGAGGTGGTCCCAGGAGGCGCAGGCGACCTCGTTCGGCGACGCGGCAGCGGCGTACCAACAAGGGCGGCCGCCGTACCCGGCCTCGGCGGTCGACTGGCTGGTGCCTGCCAATGAGCACGGCCTGCAGGACTTCGGCGGGAGAGCGGCGAGTCGGAACCGAGTGCCGGAAGCGGTGAGTGCGGCGCAGCGGACCCGCGTGCTGGATCTGGGGGCCGGGACGGGGAAGTTGAGCCGGTTGCTGGTCGATCGAGGGTTCGAGGTGACTGCGGTCGAGCCGTTGGCGGAGATGCGCGAGCAGCTCGCCGCGAGCGTGCCGCAGGCGGTCGTGCTGGACGGTACGGCCGAGCAGATTCCCGTGGCGGATGGCAGCTTCGATGTAGTCGTAGTGGCTCAGGCCTGGCATTGGTTCGACGCGGCCAAGGCGCTGCGAGAGGCCGCCCGAGTGCTCGTTCCGGGCGGGACGCTGGGCCTGGTGTGGAACGTTCGCGATCAGAGTGAGCCGTGGGTGGCCGAGCTCGATCGCATCCTGCATCAGCACGGACCACAGGTGATGGACACCCACCCCGACCTGGGCGCGCCGTTCGAGCAAGCGGAACGGCTGGAGGTCCGCTGGGAACACCAGCTGACCCGAGCCGACCTGCTCGCCATGGTCGCGTCCCGCAGCTACGTCATCACCTTGCCCGAGACCGAGCGAACCGAGTTGCTGAACCAGGTCACCGAGCTACTCGACTCACACCTAGACCTGCGCGGACGCAAGCACCTGACGATGCCCTACCTCACCCATTGCACCCGCGCCCGCCTGTCCGAGGCGGGCGAGTCGTGATCGTCCGGCGGCTCGGGCGAGAAGACGCCGCGCAGTACCGGCAGTTTCGGTTGCGAGCGCTGCGGGATTCGCCGAGCGCGTTCACTTCGACATACGAGGAAGAGGTCGAGAAGCCGCTGCAGTTCACGATCGATCGGCTGCTCAGCAGAGGGCGGCCCAAGGACGTCACGCTCGGCGCACTCGACGAAGACGGCCAACTGCTCGGCATTGCCGGGATGACGATCGAGCCCCGGCGACAGGTGCAGCACAAGGCGACCCTGTTCGGCATGGCGGTCGCGCCGGCGGCCGCTGGGCGCGGCATCGGCAAGACGCTGGTGACCGCGATCGCCGAGCACGGCGCCACCGAAGGCCTGCTGCAGATCGGGCTGACGGTTACCGAAGGCAACGAAAGGGCCGAGCGGCTCTACCGTTCGTGCGGCTTCCAGGAGTGGGGGCGGGAGCCCCAAGCCGTGATAGTCGGAAGACAGCCGGTGGTGAAGATTCATATGCTGCGGTTCTTATGACTTTGATCAGTACGCCGATCACGGCGGAGATGGTCCGGGGCGCACTCGAGTTGGAGCCGACGGAGTACGGCGTACTGCCGCACCGGTTGCCCGCTCGGGCCCGGGCGCAGAACACCGATGGGCAACTGGCGATGTCAGAGTCCAAGCCGGCCGGCGTCCGGGTGGTCTTCCGGAGCCGCGCTACTGCGATCGAGCTGGTGACGCGCCCCACCAAGATGGTCTATGCGGGTGCGCCGCCGGTGCCGGACGGGGTGTACGACCTGGTCGTCGACGGGGTTCTCACCGCACAGGGCAGCGTTGCCGAGGGCAACATTTTGACGCACGACTGGGCTACCGGGTCCTCGGAGCTGACGCCTGGGCCGACCGGAACCCTGCGGTTCGACGGGTTGTCCGCCGATGACAAGAACATCGAGATCTGGTTGCCGCACACGGAGACGACCGAACTGGTTGCCTTGCGCACCGACGTACCGGTTGCGGCCGTGCCGGATCAGGGGCGGCGGGTCTGGTTGCATCACGGGAGTTCGATCAGCCATGGCTCGAACGCCGGTAGTCCTACCGCGACCTGGCCCGTGCTGGCTGCCACGCTCGGCGAGGTGGAGCTGATCAATCTCGGCTTCGGCGGCAGCGCGTTCTGGATCCGTTCACCGCGCGGGCGATCCGGGACACTCCGGCGGACCTGATCAGCGTGAAACTCGGCATCAACCTGGTCAACACCGACCTGATGCGCCTGCGCGCCTTCGGTCCGGCGGTGCACGGCTTTCTCGACACGATCCGCGAGGGGCATCCGACGACGCCGCTGCTCGTCATCTCATCCGTCTATTGCCGCATTCACGAGGACACTCCCGGGCCGGCCGCGCCCGACTTCAGTACCGGCAAGATGCTGTTCCAGGCGACGGGCGATCCGGCCGAGGTCGCCGCGGGGAAGCTGACGCTCACCGTGATCCGAAGCGAACTCGCCCGCCTCACCGGCGTACGGGCGGCAGAGGACCCCAACCTGTATTACCTCGACGGGCGGGAGCTGTAGGGCGAGGCGGACTACGCCGAGTTGCCGCTGCCCGACGAACTCCATCCGGACACCGCCGCGCATCGCCGGATCGGTGAGAACTTCGCGGCCCACGCCTTCGCATCCGACGGGCCGTTCGGCGGCAAGCGGTCGTAGTACGGGGCTGGTCAGGGTTTCTCCCGAGTGGCGGGTTCGGGGGCGGCACGTAGAGTTGAGGGTGCGCCCAGCCTCGAGACCAGGGGTAGGCGTCCCGAGTTCCGAAGGAGCACTGTGGCCGGAGTAGCCAGGTTCGTCGCCAGCAGTCTCGCCCCCGCGGCGCAGCGGTTCGCCCCGCAAGCGGCCGCGGGTGTCCTTCGTCAGGTGCTGGAAGTCGCCATCGACGGCTATCAGCGGTTCCCCGGCGCCGAAAAGGTCGCCGCCAAGCATCTGGAGAAGAACGGCGACGACCCCGAACTCGCCGTCGACACGGTGATCGAGCAGCACATCCGGCTGGCCGGCGTCCAGGGGTTCGTCACCAGCATCGGCGGGCTGATCACACTCCCGGTCGCGCTCCCGGCGAACCTGACCGGGATCGCGATCGTGCAGGCCCGGATGGTGGCTTCGATCGCCCACCTGCGCAACTACGACCTGGACGATCCGCGGGTCCGGACCGCGGTGATCACCTGCCTGCTCGGCGAGGACGGCGTCACCGACCGGCTGAAGAAGGAGAGCCTGGTGACCTCGCCGCTCGCGATCGCGACGGCGCCGGTGTTCGATCCGGAGCTGGATCGGCAGGTGGCCGGCGAGGTCGTCGGCGAACTGATCGCCCGGATCAGCGGCAAGCGGATGGCGCTCACGGTGACCCGGCGGGTGCCGCTGCTCGGTGGTGCCGTCGGAGCGGGGGTCGACGGCTGGTCGACGTACCGGATCGGTCAGTACGCCGACAAGAGCCTGGTCCGGCGGATTCCCCGGTCCCTCGAGCAGTGATCGCGCCGTTCTGGGGGCCGATGCTCGACTGCCCGGATCCGCAGGCACTGGCCGAGTTCTACCAGCGGATCGGCGGCGGCACGATCGCGGTGTCCTCGGAGAACTTCGTCGAACTCCGCTGCGACGGGGTCAGCCTGGGCTTCCAGCGGGACCTCAACTACCGGGCGACCACCTGGCCGGACGCGCGGGTCCCCCAGCAGTGCCACCTCGACTTCAAGACCGCCGACCTCGACACCGCCGAGGCTCAGTCGCTCGCGGCCGGCGCGACGAAGTCCGCAGTACAGCCGCACCCGTCGGCCTTCCGCGTCCTGCTCGACCCGGCCGGCCACCCTTTCTGCCTCTCCACCTGGGGCACCGAAGCAGGACCACCGCAATCCCGGTGACGTCTGCAGCTGGCCTTGCGGCTCAGAGCTCAGCCGGCTGGAGCGAGCGGCGGGAGAGGGGCAGGCGTTCGCGAGTGGCTTCGTCGGACGGGGTCTCGACGAACAGAACCAGGTCAGGGTGGGCCGGGACGGCGAACTCGGTGACGGTGAGGTGGAGTTCACCAGCGAGCGGGTGGACCACATGGCGCGGGCGCGGGGTGCAGTCGGCGACCTCGTGCCGCGCCCAGAGCTCGGCGAATTCCGGGCTCAACTTGCGCAGCCGAGCCAGGTCCTCCTCCCAGTCGGGGTCGCCGATGTGTTCGCTGTACGCCGAACGCAGGCGCGCCACCAGGTACGGAACTTCGTCGTCGTAGTTCAGCAACCGCTTGCGGGCCAGCGGTTCGGTGACGATGCACCAGAGCAGGTTCTTGTGCACGCAAGGCAGCGTGTGCCAGTCGTGGAAGAGATCTCTGAACGCCTGGTTCGGCATCACGATGTCGAAGCGGGTGTTGGTGATCACCGCGGGTAGCGGATCGAGGGCGTTCAGGATCTCCGTCAGCACCGGCTCGACGGCGCAGACGCCGCGCTTCGGCCGCACCGGCGTCGCCTCAGCGAGTCGATACAGGTGCGCGCGCTCGGGATCGGTCAGCCGCAGCGTCCCGGCGACCGCGTCGAGGACCTGGCCGCTCACGTTGATCGGGCGGCCCTGCTCGAGCCAGGTGTACCACGTCACACCGACGCCGGCGAGCTGGGCGAGCTCCTCGCGCCGGAGTCCCGGCGTACGACGTCGTCCGCCCGGGGGCAGGCCGACCTCCTCAGGGGTCACCTGCGCCCGGCGGGCCTTGAGGAAGCTGCCCAGCTCGGCGCGGCGAGTGCTCACCGGATCATCGTGACAGGCGGCACGGACACTTTCCTCCGAATTCCCTGGACCCAGCGCCGGCTCAGCCGGCGAGGGCCTGGACTACTCGGCTGGCGGACGGTTTGCCGAGTTGCTCGGCCATCCAGGTGCTGGTGCTGACGAGCTTCTCGAGGTCGACGCCGGTCTCGATGCCGAGGCCGTCGAGTTGCCAGACGAGGTCCTCGGTCGCGAGATTGCCGGTCGCGCTCTCGGCGTACGGGCAACCGCCGAGGCCACCGGCCGAGCTGTCGACTGTGGTGACGCCCTCGCGCAGAGCGGTCAGGGTGTTGGCGAGGGCCTGGCCGTAGGTGTCGTGGAAGTGCACGGCCAGCTTGTCGACGCCGACTCCTGCCTGGCCGAACGACTCGATCAGGCTGATCACCTGGCCGGGAGTGGCGACGCCGATCGTGTCGCCCAGGGAGAGTTCGTGGCAGCCGAGTTCGACGAGGCGCGCGCCGACCTTCACGACCTGGTCGACCGGTACATCGCCCTCCCACGGATCCCCGTAGCACATCGAGACGTAGCCGCGGATGCTCAATCCCGCGGCGAGCGCGCGCTCGACCGTCGGGGTGAACATCGCGAACTGGTCGTCCAGCGTGGAGTTCAGGTTCTTGGCCGCGAACGTCTCGGTGGCGCTGGCGAAGATCGCGATCTCCCGTACGCCGGCGGCCAGCGCGCGGTCGAGACCGCGTTCGTTGGGCACCAGGACAGGAGCCCGTACTGCGGCGGGCAGGTCGAGCTGGTCGAGAAGCTCCGCGGCGTCGGCGAGCTGGGGAACCCACTTGGGGTGGACGAAGCTGGTGGTCTCGACGGTGGTCAGGCCGGCCTCGACCAGCCGGCGGATGAACTCCGCCTTCACCGCGACATCCACGATCGCCGACTCGTTCTGCAGGCCGTCGCGCGGACCGACCTCGTAGATCGTCACCCGCTCGGGAAGTCCCTCGGCCCGAACCTGCTGCGGTCTGCGCACCTTCAGCCTCCGTCTCGACCCGCTTCGTGGGCGGGCACTCGCCGCCTGCGGGAGGGTTCTCCTCCAGAATGGCGGGTGATGACAACTCTGGCTGACATTCTGCGCGGGATCGAAGGTGGGACGTTCCCCACCCCCGATCTCGAGGTCGAGGTGGTACCGGCGCCGTCCGAGCGGGAGGCCTGCGTGGTCGCCTTCACCGCGCACATCGTCGTGGCCGCGGACGTGACTGCGGAGTGGGTCGCCGACCGCGTTCCGGCCGGCGATCTCTCGGCGCCGCTCAACCCGCCGTTCCTGTTCGCGCTCGAGCAACTGACCGGCCGACGGGTGAACGCGATCGACGCGATGCTGCTCGCGCCGGCGCTGGCCGACGCCGCCGAGCGAGCGATTGCTGTCGACGGCTTGACCGAGTTCACCGACCAGACGCATCCGCGGATCGAGCGCGCGTGGCGGTACCGGGACGGCGTACGGGCTTATGCCGATCCGTACGGCGGACTGGTGGTGATCGGGAACGGTCTGGCCGGACGGCTCGAGTGTGCGCTGGAGGTGCCCGAGCGAGCGCGCGGTAAGGGCCACGGTCGTCGGCTCGCCCGCGCGGCCCGGGCGCTGATCCCCGCCGACGCGCACATCTGGGCCCAGGTCAGCCCCGGCAACGCCGCCTCCCTGCGCACCTTCCTCGCCGCCGGCTACACCCCCGTAGGCTCCGAAGCCCTCCTCACCAGCTGACAATTTCCTGTACTGCGGTGAGCGCGTCGCCGGTTGTCAGCTGGTCGGGCTGCGGCGGTGGTAGGTGGGTGGGGTATTGGCGTAGAGGTCGCCTCGGTAGATGCCGTGGATGATCTCGGATTCGTAGCCGGCGAGTTCGGGCATGCCGAGGGTGCGGGCGATCTCGAGTTCGGCGGCGGCGTCGTACGGGACGCGGACGAACTGGATCGAGAAGGGTGCCTCGTCGAGGGAGTCGGGGATGCCTTCGAGGATCACGTAGACGGGGGTCGGGTCGCTCATGCTGTTGCCGACGCTGCCGGTGTTGAACAGGACCCGGCGGTCGAGGTCGGCCTCGTAGAACGGGTCGTGGGTATCGCCGTACCCGACGACCGTGGGCGTCGGGCCGTCGCCGGTGGCGGGAGTGTTCTCGAACATGCCGAGGTACTCCTGCTCGTCATGGTCGAACCGGACCCGCCGGTGGACCGAGGTGGCGGACGCGTGGAACAGGCGGATGCGGCGACCGCTCAGGACGAAGTCGTGGCTGAACGGGAGGTCGCGGAGCCACTTCCACTGGTCCTCGCGGAGCTCGTTCTTCCACCAGCGCAGGCTGTCGTTGTCGATCTCCCGGTCGGGGTCGGGCAGGAAGTCGTCCCAGTTGCCGAGGATGTTCACCTCACACAGCTCCCGGCAGCGGTCCACCACCGCTCGCCCGCGAGGTCCCTTGCCGACGTAGTCGCCGAGGTTGAAGATCCTGGTGATCCCGCGCGCCTCGATGTCGGCGAGCACCGCCTCCAAGGCCGACAGGTTCCCGTGCACATCCGAAATCAGCGCGATCCGCTCCAGCCTCATCACCCCATCATCCGTCCACGTGGTTCCACTGTGCAGCCGGCCCGTCCGCCTCTGCCACTTGTTGCAGAGGCGGACGACGGCCGGTCAGTCGGTCTGTGGCCAGGGCCAGCCGAGCTGGA
Organism: Kribbella voronezhensis; assembly: GCF_004365175.1. Classification (NCBI taxonomy): domain Bacteria; kingdom Bacillati; phylum Actinomycetota; class Actinomycetes; order Propionibacteriales; family Kribbellaceae; genus Kribbella; species Kribbella voronezhensis. The sequence goes on from NZ_SOCE01000001.1 coordinate 3,511,423, forward strand.
AGAAGAGGCCGAGGCGGTCACTCACCGCCCGGATCTCGGAGATCTTGCCTTCGGTCAGGGTGAGGATCCAGATCGCCTCGTTCTCGAAGCTCCGGCCGGTCGGCTCGGGCATGCGAACGTGGGTCCCGCTGTGAACGCCCCGCTGGATCACCCGGGCGACCACCTGGTCGCCCTCGCCGATCAACTCCTCCACCTGGACCGTGAGGGGGTCGAACGCGGCCAACTGCAGACGGAGTCCCTCGAACGCCGCACCGGGCTCGTCTGCCTCGCCGTGAATGATCTTGTTGTGGTCCACGACGTCCTGCGCCAGGAACTGCGGCAGGTCTTCGACCCGACGGTCGCTGACCGCCTCGAAGAACCCCAGGACCGCCTTCTTGTTGTCGTCGATCACGATGCTCCCACCCCTGTCTGAGCCAATTTGCCGGCCGCAAGATTAGCTCGACCGGTGGCTCAATCAGCGGCTTCCCGTGGGGCCGGTGGGTTGGGGAGTGCTGCTGGAAGAGGACGAGCGGGTGCTGGATCGGCGGGCGCCGCCAGGGCGGCTGCCGGAGGAGTTGGTGGGGGTCGGCGAGCCGCCGCCGGATTCGCCGGCGGAGTGGGCGGCCGCGCCGGCCAGGCCGCCACCGGCCTTCTTGGCCCCTGAGATCGCGGCTCCCGCTGCGGCCGCGCCGACGCCGATCGCCCCGGTAGCCCGGCCACCGCCGCCTCCACCACCACCCCCACCACCGCCAGACCCGCCGGAGGAACCGCCCGCGCGGCCCGACGAGCGGCCGAGGTTGATGGCGCCGGTGGCGAGGTTGCCGGGATCGGCGACGCCCGCACCGGCACCTGCGCCACCGCCTGCGACAGCGGCGGTGACGGGTACGGCGAAGCGCAGCAGGGCGGGCAGCGCGAAGACCGCGAGGAGCATCATCATCAGGCCGGTCAGCGCCTGGACGACGCCGTTGCCGGACTTGCTCGTGATGCCGGCCTCGTTCATCTTCATCGCCGCCGCGTAGATCAGCGCCGCGGCCGGTTTGTAGGCGATGAAGGCCAGCGCCCACGCGCAGTACTTCTTGAACCAGGCCTTGCCTGCTTCGGTGTTGGTCGCGGCGGCGGCGATCGGGAAGGTGCCCGCCAGCAGCACCAGCATCGCCGACCGGATCAGCAGCAGAACGACCTGGATCACCGACGCGATGAAGACGGCGATGCCGAAGAACATCCCGACGATCAGCGGCACGTTCCCGAAGCCGGCGCCTTGCGTACCGCCCTGCAGCACCAGGCCGCCGAGCGCGGAGTGGAACGCCTGGTTGCGCGGTGTCGCGTGCTGCACGATGTCCATCGCGAACGTGTCGGACCAGGCGGACAGCAACTGGATCGTCGCCGTCCCCATCCCGGCGACCACCACCAGCGTCATTGTTGCCTTGAGCAACTCTCTGAGGGGTTCGGCGCGTTGTTCCCAGGCAGTTCGCATGCCCGCGATCAGGACGGCGAAAGTGAACACGCTGATGGCGAGCGCCGTCGAATAGCCGTGCAGGTAGGCGACCGGACCGCTGTCGACCCAGCGGCCCGTCTTCTGGCTCGCGAGCTCAGGGCTGTCGATCTTCATCCAGAACGTGGCGACCGCCTGCAGACCGGCACTGGCGGTCTCGCCGATCTTGGTGGCGAGATCGTTGATCATGGTGCTCGCGACGTTCGTCGCGGCCGACTGGAAGCTCTCGCGGACGTTGCACGCGACATCGAGACGGCCGCACATCAGACACCGCTCCAGGCGACGAAGCCGGACAGGTCACGCTGCTGCCCGTACGGCGCGCCGACCGACTCTCCTGGACTGGGCGGCACCACCCGCCAGTCGCCGCTGGACCAGACCAAGGTGAAGGTGGCGCTGACGAATGCTGTCTCGACGGGCATCGCCAGCATCACCGTGGCGCGGTCCGCCCCGGCGTCGAGCACCCGGTAGCCGGCGATCTGCGTCGGGTTCGAGTCTTCGTCCGCGGGGTCTTTGCGCAGGTCCGCGAGGAGGGCATCGGTGTTCGGACCGGGGAGCATCAGTTTGCCGACGGTGGTGAGGACGTGCTGCTGGTCCGCCATCGCCGCGACCGCGTGGTACGCCGCATAGAGGGCTCCCGTCGGTGAGTGGGCGAAACAGCGCCGGAAGCCGTCGGGGTCCTGCTTCAACGGCCCGTACGCCGAGGAGCGGGGCACCACGACGCGATGGTTCACCTCCCAGCCGTCGACCGCCGGTGCCTTCGCCGGAATCCCTTGATCTCCAGCCGCCACCCCACACCGGCTCCCCCCAGCCGTCGAGTCACCCGAAGCAGGCACCGCAGGACCACCAACCGAAGGCTCACAACCACCGGAGCCGCCTGAGGCGGAGACCGCCCGAGCGGAGGAGTTCGAGTCCGGGGCGCCCAAGGCGGAGGTGCCCGAGGCGGACATCGGCGGGGCAGAGGAACCGGCGACCAAGTTCCGGGACGCGGAGGTGCCCGAGGCGGACATCGGCGGGGCAGAGGAAGCGGCGACCGAGCTCCCGGACCCGGAGGTGCCCGGGGCGGCGGGGCAGGGGATGGTGGGGGTGATGTCGGTTGGGGAGGTGATCGCGACTGTGGGGCTTTGTGGGGTGCTCGGGTTGCCTGCGGTCGGCGTACTGGATGGGCCGGTGACCAGGAGGAGGAGGCCGCAGAGGAGGATGGCGGTGATGACGATGGTGGCGGCGACGAAGCCCCGGCCGTAGGGTGATTTCTCGTCCGTGGTGTTCATCCTGGTCCCCGATCCGCGGCGGCTTGGTTCCTGACTTCACCAAGCCTGGCAAAGATCGGCCGACCGCCGCGGAAGTTATCCACAGGCTGTTGTCACGCTCGGCTGTCCATCGATCGTGTCTCAACCTGTAGCTGACAGGTCACCCCGTGTAGCGAAGTGACCTAGTCAGCTAATAGAGTCCGCGCATGACCATCGCGCCATCGCTTTGCTCGCCCCTAGCGCTCGCCGATGCAGACCCCACTCACGCCGCCGAACCCTGGGAAAGCGACGTGATCACCGCGTACGGCCTGCTGCGTGAAGCAGCAGCCGAACTCGATCACCTGATGCGCCATTCCCTGAAGCGCAGTGGTCTGCAAATGGCAATGTTCGAACTGTTGCTGCGGCTCGCCCGCAGCCACGGCGAAAGACAGCGTCTCACCTCACTCGCCCGGGAGTTGACCGTCACCACCGGCGGCATCACCCGGCTGGTCGACCGTGCCGAGAACCTCGGCCTGGTGCGTCGGGAGCCCTGTCCCGACGACGCCCGCGGGTCGTTCGCGGTTCTCACGGAGGAGGGCAAGCGGCGGCTGCGCGAAGCGCTGCCGGACCACCTCCTGGAGATCGACAGCCTGTGGATGTCGCAGCTGGCCGACGAGCGCGAGCTCGTCCTCGGCAAGCTCCGCCGGGTCCGTGACAATGCCCGTCGCTGGCCGAACGGCCGGCCCACCCTGCCTCCGATCCCCGACCGGATCTGACCCGATCGCATTACCCGCTTCTAACGGATGGGGCGCCTGGCTGGCGCCGGGCGCCCCATCGAGCAATTGTTGAGTAGTGAACCAGTCCCAAGCTCCGGTCCAGCCTCGGCCGGTGACTCCATCGCCGCCTCCACCACGGCGCGCAGCGTTCCTCCGAGCCGCGATCGGCGGCGTCCTCGCCGCAGTGGCCGGCCTCGCCGCCGGCTCGGTGGCCGCTGCGATCCTCGGGACCGGCCAGACGCCGGTGGTGGCGATCGGCTCCGCGTTCATCGACCGGACGCCACCGTGGCTGAAGGACCTGGCCATCTCCCTGTTCGGCACGCACGACAAGCTCGCGCTGCGGACCGGCATCCTCATCGTCCTGCTCGCCTTCGCCGCTCTCGGCGGAGTTCTGGCCGTACTGCGGTACTCGGCGGGCGCCGCCGTCGTCGTGATCCTCGCGGGGCTGGCCGTCCTGGCGGCCCAGACCCGGCCGGACGCCGGACAGACCGGCTTCGTCCCGTCCTTCGTCGCCGGTGTCGTCGCGCTGCTCGTACTGCGGTTGTACTCCCAGCGGCTGGCCGGACTGCTGCACCACCCGGAAGACGGCGTGAGCCGCCGCGGGTTCCTCCAGTTGTCCGCCGGCGTAGCACTCGGGTCCGTCGCAGTAGGTGCCTTAGGCAACGTTATTGGCGGGCATCGCGCGGCTGTCACCGATGCCCGGGAAGCGCTGCAGCTGCCGGTCCCGCCCAGCCTCGACCCGCCGGCCGGAGTACAGGTTCCGGGCGCTCCGCCGTGGGCGACTCCGAACGACGACTTCTACCGGATCGACACCGCGTTGTCGGTGCCGCTGATCACGCCGGCCGACTGGAAGCTGCGGATCCACGGGATGGTCGACCGCGAGATCGAGCTGGACTTCGCGGCCCTGCTGAAGCGCACTGTGGTGCACAAGTGGGTCACGCTGACCTGCGTGAGCAACGAGGTCGGCGGCGACCTGATCGGCAACGCGCTCTGGTCCGGCGTACTGCTGAAGGATCTGCTCACCGAGGCCGGGGTGTCGGCCGATGCCGATGCGATCAAGTCGACGTCCAAGGACGGGTTCACCGCCGGTACGCCGTTGAGCACGTTGCTCGACGACCGCGAGTCGATGCTCGCCTTCGCGATGAACGGGAAGCCGCTGCCGCTGGAACACGGGTTCCCGGTGCGCATCGTCGTACCGGGCCTGTACGGGTACGTCTCGGCGACCAAGTGGCTCGCGGAGATCGAGGTCACCAGGTTCGACCAGTTCCAGGCGTACTGGACGCCGCGTGGGTGGTCCGAGCGTGGGCCGATCAAGCTGTCCTCGCGGATCGACGTCCCGCGGTCGAAGGCGGCGCCGGGTCAGGTCACGGTCGCCGGAGTCGCCTGGGACCAGCACGTCGGCGTCTCGAAGGTGGAGGTCCGCGTCGACGGCGGCGCCTGGCAGGCGGCGACACTGGCCACGGACGCCTCCATCGACACCTGGCGGCAGTGGCACTGGACCTGGGACGCGCCGCGCGGTCACCACGTCCTGCAGGTCCGCGCCTTCGACGCCAAGGGCAATCCCCAGATCGAGAGTCAGGCGCCGCCCGCTCCCGACGGATCGACCGGGCTGCACAGCGTCGACATCAAGGTCGGCTGACACCCTCCGTCGGTCTGCTGATCGCTTCGAGCACCATCGGCAGGAAGAGGTGCTCCAGGGACCCTGCCGGGACCTCCGTTGGCTCCAGCAGGCTCTGCGAGCGGGCACCCTCGTGCAGGGCGATGACGAGTCGCACGAACTGCTCAGGTGGCACGCTCATCCGCAGCTCACCGGCCGCGCTGATCTCCTCGACCAGGGCGGTCAGCCGCTCGCGGAACATCTTCCGCTGCTGGTTGAGCGCTTCCGCCGCCTCGGCGTGGCGGAGCGCGTGCAGCGTGAACTCGGTCGAGATGAGATGCCACTGCCGCCGATCAGGTGCGGCGTCGTCCAGTAGACCCAGTACTGCGTCCAGCAGCGTGCCGGGCTGGTCAGCGAGCCCGGGGAGCAGCGCGGCGATCTGCTCCAGCAGGCGATCGGTGGTTGCCTGGAACAGAGCGAGCACGAGCTCGTCCTTGGACGCGAAGTTGGAGTAGAACGCGCCCCGGGTGAAGCCGGCGCGCTCACAGATGTCCTCCACCGAGGCACCGTTGAAGCCGCGCTCGGCGAACACGTCGAGGGCACCTTCGAGCAGGCGGGCCCGGGTGGCGGAGCGGCGGCGCTTGGGCGTTTCCATAGCCATAGGATACAGTTCTGTATTGAATACACAATCGTATTGAACGGGGTAGCCGACGATGGAGCTCAAGGCTCACGCGATCAGCGTGCAGGGTCCGCACGCACCGATGCTGAACGCGACGTCCGTCAGCGTCGGAGATCACCAACTGGTGCTGCTCGCCGGTTACCCCGGGCCCGGCCATGTCGCCGCGTCGCTCGCTCTGTCCGGTCGGCTGCGGCCCAACGGTGGTGACGTGAAGCTCGACGGGCAGACCGACGGCGGCGTACTGCGCAGGCGGGTCGCCGTCGTCGACGCGCCCGGGATCACCGAGCCCGATGACGCGCTGCCGGTGCGGTCCGTGGTCGGTGAGGAGCTCGCGATCGCGGGGCGCAAGGCCGGCGGCAAGGCGGTGCTTGCTTGGTTGGAGGAACACGGCTGGCATGAGTACGCCGACAAGCGGTTCGAGCATCTCCCGGTCGCGGTGCGCACCAAGTTGCTCGCGGAGCTGACGGTGGCGCGGCCGGAGGTGAAGGTGGTGATCCTGACGATGCCGGATCGGCACGGCGGAGATCCGCACGAGTGGTACGGCATGGGTCGGGCGCTGGCGTCGCGCGGCTACGGCGTGATCATCACCTGCGCGGACGCCTCGGCCCGATTGCTCGCAGTACCGGCCGCGCAACTTGGTTCGCTGACGCCACCCGAGCCGGTCCAGGTCGCCGCGGTCGAGCCCGTCGAACCGACCGAGAAAACAAAGGTCGACCCGACCGCCGAGACGAAGCCGAACCCGATGGCCAAGAACCCAGAACCAGTGGTCAAGGCGGAGCCGGTGGTGGAGACGACGACAGAGCCGGGGGTCAAGGCGAAGTCGCAGCCGGGGGCAGGGACGAAGGCGGACCCGGGGGCAGAGCCGGGGACCGCGGCGGAGGGGGCGGCCGTGGGAGGCACGAAGGCGGAGCCGGGGGCAGAGCCGGGGACCGCGGCGGAGGCTGCGGTGGGAGGCACGAAACCGGTGGTCAAGGCGCAATCTGAGCCGGTGGCCGGGACGACGGTCGAGCCGGTGGGCAAGACGAAGCCGGAGCCAGTGGCGAAGCCGGTGGGAGTAGTGGCGGACGAAGACGGTGCAGAGGCGGAGTCCGTGGTACAGGGCGAGAGTGACGAGAAGAAGGCTGGGGCATGACTGCCATCCGGATGGCGATGAGTGAGTTGCGGCGGTTGACCGCTGGGCGGTTGCCGAAGCTCGCGGTGGTGGCGATGTTGTGCGTGCCGATGCTGTACGGCGGCCTGTATCTCTACGCGAACCACGATCCGTACGGCCGGCTCGACAAGGTTCCGACCGCGGTCGTGCTGGAGGACGAGGGCACGACGCTGTCCACCGGCGAGAAGCTGTCGGTCGGCCCGCAGGTCGCTGACGAACTGGTGAAGTCCAAGAGCTTCGACTGGCACCAGGTCGACCGCGCCGAAGCGACCCAAGGCGTCTCCGACGGCAAGTACGAGTTCGCCCTGGTGCTGCCGAAGTCGTTCTCGGCCGATCTCGCGTCGAGTGCGGAGTTCCAGCCGCGCCAGGCGACGCTGGAGCTGTACACGAACGACGCCAACAACTACCTCGCGCACACGATCGCGAACCAGGTGGTCGCCCAGGTCACGAAGACGGTCGCCTCGCAGGTGAGCGAGACCGCGGCGAGCAAACTGCTGGCCGGGTTCAGCACCATCCACGGCCAGATCACCAAGGCGGCGACCGGCGCCGGTCAACTGCAGAGCGGACTCACCTCGGCCAACACCGGCGTGACCCAACTCAAGACCGGCGCAACCCAGCTCAGTACTGCGCAACAGCAACTGTCCGCCGGCGCGACCAAGCTCTCCACCGGCATCGGCCAGGCCTCGAAGGGCGCCACCGATCTCGCCACCGGCGCCGGTCAGCTGAGCGCCGGACTCAACACGTTGAGCACCAAGACGGCCAGTCTTCCCAAGCAGACCAAGGATCTGGCCACCGGCGCGGACAAGGTTGCTGATGGCAACGAGAAGATCGCGGCCGTCGGCCAGCAGGTGGCGACCGCCTCCAGCACGCTGGTGACGGACCTCTCCAGCCTGGACGCGGCCCTCGCGCAACGACTCAAGGCACGCGGTTTCACCCAGGTTCAGATCAACCAGGTCCTGCAGGAAACCGCCAAGCTGCGCGGCCCTGTCGTCACGGCGAACACGAAGATCCAGTCCACCTCGAAGCAGCTCACCCAGCTCGCGACCGGCGCCCGGCAGGTGTCGAACGGAGCGTCGACGCTCGCCAACGCAACTCCCGCCTTGACGTCAGGCATCGCCAGTGCGGCCACAGGCGCCAGCAAACTCAGCACCGGTGCCACCCAATTGAAGACCGGGCTGGGCACACTCCAGACCGGCGCCTCCCAGCTCGCGACCGGCGAGCGGCAGGCCGTCACCGGGCAGACGCAACTACTCAGCGGCATCACCACGCTCGGCACCGGCATCGGCAAGCTGAAAACCGGCGCGACCGAACTCAACACCGCGCTCACGAACGGCGCGAAGCAGATCCCGGACCCGTCGCCGGAGGCGCGGAAGGCCGTCGCCGAGACGCTGGGCGCGCCGGTCGGCCTGCACAACACCTCGCAGGCAACCGCCGACAGCTACGGCGCAGGACTGGCACCGTTCTTCCTCAGCCTGTCCTGCTGGATCGGCGCGTACGTGCTGTTCCTGCTGGTCCGGCCGTTGTCGCCGCGGGCTCTGGCCGCGCTGCAGTCCCCGCTGAGGGTTGCGCTCGGTGGTTGGTTGCCGCCGGCCATCTTCGGCGCGATCCAGGCCGCGCTCGTGTTCACCGCGGTCATCTTCGGCCTCGGCATCGACACCGCGCATCCCTGGCTGACTATCGGCTTCCTGATGCTGACGTCGCTCACGTTCGTCGCGATCCTGCACGCGCTGTCGGCCTGGTTCGGCGCCGTGGGCAAGTTCCTCGGCCTGGTCCTGATGGTGATCCAGTTGGTCAGCGCCGGCGGCACGTTCCCCTGGCAGACCATCCCGCACCCGCTGTACTTCTTCCACCACGTGCTGCCGATGAGCTACGCGATCGACGGCGTCCGGCATCTGATGTACGGCGGACCGGGCGACAGCCTCGGCCGGGATCTCCTGGTCCTCGCCGCCTGGCTGCTGGCCGGGATCACGGCCTCCGCCCTGGCCGCCCGCAAACAACGCATCTGGCCCGCCAAGAAGCTCCAGCCGGAGCTCGCGCTCTAACCGGCAGCGGAGATCTTGGCGAGCTTGGCCGGGCTCATCACCCAGAGCAGACGGTCGATGCCGGCTTCGGTAGCGGTGATGGAGAGGAAGACGAGGGGCGTGCCGTCCCGGTACACCAGCGCGGCCGGGCGGCCGTTCGCCTCGATCCAGCTGACGGTGGTGTCCGGCCAGAAGCGCGGGGCGAAGGCCTTGAGGTACGCCGCCACCCGAGTCCGGCCGAGGACCGGGAACTTGCTGGCCCGGACCACGCCGCCACCGTCGGAGTAGCTGATCACATCCTCGGCGAGCAGCTCCTCCAGGACGGCCAGGTCGCCCTTGCGGGCGGCCGCGAGGAACGCCTCCAACAGCCGTCGGTGCTGGCCCTTGCCGACCGGGTCACGTCGCTCGGTCGCCAGCCGCTTGCTGCTGCGGCTGACCAGTTGCCGCACGTTCGCCTCGGACAACTGGAGTATTTCCGCGATCTCGTCGTACGGGTAGGCGAAGGCCTCGCGCAGGACGTACGCGGCTCGCTGGGTCGGGGAGAGCTTCTCCAGCAGGTGGAGCAGGGCCAGCTCGAGCGCGTCGTCGCGCTCGGCGCCGAGGGCCGGGTCGTTGGCGGTGTCGACCGGCTCGGGCAGCCACGGGCCGACGTACGCCTCGCGCCGGACGCGTGCGGACTGGGCCGCGTTGATCGCGAGTCGCGTGGTCGTGGTGGCGAGGAAGGCCGCGGGGTCGACCACCTTGGACCGGTCGTAGGCCTGCCAGCGGATCCAGGCTTCCTGCACGATGTCTTCGGCCTCGACGGCGCTGCCGAGCATCCGGTACGCGATCCCGAACAAGCGCGGCCGTACGCCGGCGAAGACCGCCGCCGCCTCGTCCAGATCGCTGGTCACCGCTCCATCGTACGAAGCAGCGCACTCGCGGCCGTCAGCAACTCCTCGGTGGTCGGCTGGTCGAAGTAGGTGATCAGCGCCTCGTAAGCACCGGCCGCCACGGCGTCGGCGTCCACCACGTAGCCGAAGTACCCGTCGGCGTACCCGATGACCCTGGTGACCGGATACTCACTGGCTGCCTGCAGGCGGAGACCGTGCCGGGCGAAGAGCTCCACCGGAAGGTTGACCCAGGCGACATCTCCGAGGGTGACCACGCTGAGCTGCAGGTCGAGCTTCGCGGGCAACGCGGCCGCGGCCATCAACGCCTGGCCGCGCGCGCCGTCCAGCCGGGTCTGGGCGATCCGGGCGGCCGGATTGTCCAGCCCGGCACCGAGGCCGACTTCGGCGGCCGCCACGATCGCAGCGGTTTCGGCGGCCGTCGGCAGATCGCGAACCTTGAGCCGGGCCGTCGTACGCCGGATGACCGGGGCCACGGAAGGCAACTCGAGGCCGGGGGTGGCGAGGGCTTCACCAACCTGCGCAGCAAGCAGCCCCCCGAGCCGCTCGACCTCGGCCGCTCCGCGACCCTGCCGTGTGAAACGGGGGCTGACATCACCCGCCGCTCCTTGCAGATAGCCCACCACCACGTCGCCGGCGCCGGCCAGCGCCCGCCGGGCAGCGCCCGGCCAGTCGGCGGACCACAGCAGGTTGTCCGGTCCGTAGGTGGTCGGGTGGCACGCGAAGTCCAGCAGGACCGCGGCGAGCGAGCCGTCGAGCGAGTGCAAGGACAGTACGCCGGCTGTGTTGTCGTGCGGACCGTCGCGTCTGTGCCGGTTCGTGCCGACACCGCTCACCGAAGTCGACCGCCAGAAGGCGCGGACCGGCGAGCGGGTCAGCGGAGCGGCCGCGACCGCCGCGATCAACGACTCGTACAGCTCGGGCTCACGCGCCGCCGGGATGACCGGATGGATCTGGCCGGTCCAGCCGGACGGCCCCGAGTGCGTGTGCGAGGCACAGACGACCACGCACGAAGGCGGGATGCCTGCTGCCGAAGCGGCAGCCGCGGACAACTCGGCGACCAGTTCCGTACCGGCGGCGACCGCATCGAGGCTCAGCCAGAGCACACCGGGCGAGTCCACGCTGCTGAGCCAGATGAGCGTCGCGCGCAGCGGGTCGGCCGTCCCGATCGCCGGCTGGGTGCGGGCGGCGTACCCGTCGAGGCGATGGCCCGGCGGCGGGGTCACGTCCAGCGAGGCGGCCGCGAGCAGCAGTGCGCTCACTTCAACGCTCCGGCCGTCATGCCGGTACTGATCTGCTTGTGGAAGACCAGGTAGACGGCGAGCACCGGCAGGATCGAGATCGTCAGGCCGGCGAACAGGCCCGAGAAGTCGCTGTGGTAGCCCTGCGTCACCGCGATGTTCGCCAGTCCCTGGGTCACGAGATACCTCTGCTCGTCGGTGTTCAGTACCAGCGGCAGCAGGTACTCGTTCCACATCCCCAGGAACTGGAAGATCCCGATGCTCACCAGCCCCGGCCGGGCCAGCGGCAGCATGATCCTGAACAGCACACCCCAATGAGAGCACCCGTCGACGAGTGCCGCCTCCGCAAGCTCTTTCGACTGGGTCCGGAAGAAGGCGGTCAGGAAGAACACCGAGAACGACATGCCGTGCGTGGCGTAGACCAGGATCAGCCCGAGGTAGGTGTTCAGCAGCCCCAGGTTCTGGACGACGAAGAACAGCGGCACCAGCGCGAGGAACCCGGGAAACACCATGCCGCCGACGAACACGTAGTACAGGATGCGGTTGCCGGGGAACTCGAATCGGGCCAGCACGTAGGCGACGGCGGAGGACAGGATCAGCGTCAGCACGACTCCGCAGCAGACCACCACGACGCTGTTGAGGAAGTACGTGCCGATGTGCGACTCGTTCCAGGCGCGCTCGAAGTTGTCCCAGTGCCAGACCGCGGGCAGTCCCCACGGGCTCTTGAAGATCTCCGGATCGGACTTGAAGGAGCTGACCAGCGCCCAGAGCAGCGGGAACACCACCATCACGCCCCAGATCAGCACGAACCCCTGACTGGTGCCGCCGAGCAGTACCGAGCCGACGGTACGGCGTACGCGCGGCTCGGGCGCCGGTTCGGGTGTGGCCGGTCGCAGCCGGGCCCGATCGATCAGTGTGGCCACTCGTTCCCCCTCAGTACTCGACCCGCTCGCGGCGGGTGAGCCGGAACGTCAGCAGGGTGAGAATCAGGTTGATCGCGAACAGGGCGACACCGATCGCGGCGGCGTAGCCGAAGTTCCCGTAGGTGAAGGCGTTCGTGTACATGTAGAGCGAGATCACCTGGGTCGCGTCGTCAGGCCCGCCCGGTCCGACCGACAGCACCTGGACCAGGGCGAACATGTCCAGCGCACCGATCACCAGGTACGCGATCGCGACCTGCACGCTGCCCCAGATCAGCGGCAACGTGAGCCGCCAGAAGGACTGCCAGGGTCCGGCGCCGTCCAGCAACGCCGCTTCGTACAGGTCTTTCGGGATCGCGCTCATCGCGGCGGTGAAGAGCACCACGTAGAAGCCGACCCCGCCCCACACGACGACCGCCATGATCGACCCGAGGGCGGTCTTGCCGTCGCCGAGCCAGATCTGTCGCAGGTCGCCCAGGCCGACGGCCTGCAGGAACCCGTTCAGCAGGCCGTTGCGTGGTTCGAAGACGAACTGCCAGAGCACCCCGACGACCGCGATCGACAGCACGCTGGGGAAGAAGTAGACGACCTTGTAGATCCTCGACCCCGGTACGCCGCCTTGGTAGTTCAGCATCGCCGAGAAGAACAGCGACAGCGACACGATCACCAACGGGATGCTGACCAGCAGGAACACGTTGTGCCGCAGCGCGGTCCAGAACACCGGGTCGTGGAACAGCTTCACGAAGTTGTCGAAGCCGATGAAATGGGACTCGGCCGTCATTCCCTGCCAGTCGGTCAGCGCGATCGAGAACGCCTGCAGGTAAGGGGAGATGACGAAGACCGCGTACAGGCCGACGGGAACCAGCAGCAGGCTGAGGACGAACCTGTACTTGCCGTGGTGCATGTCAGGCGTGGAACTTCTTGATCGACGGGTCCTTGGCCGTCTCGTCGGCGAACTTCTGCATCCGCTTGCTCCACTCGTCCGGGGTGACCTCGCGGTTCATCAGCGCGGCCATCGCCTTGTCGGAGTTGTCGAGCAGCTTCTTGTACCAAAGGCGGAACGACCAGTCGAGGAAGATGTTCGTGCCGGCCTCGTCGATCACCTTCTGCATCGACTTGTTCGCCGACGACAGTGCGACGCCGTCCGAGGCGCCCTTGACCACGCTGAGCGACTTGGTCAGCTCGGTGAAGTTGCGCATGCACTTCTTCGACGTGATGATCCGCAGCAGTTCGATGCCGCCCTGCGGGTTCTTCGCCTGGGCCGGCACGATCAGCGCACCGCCGGGTCCGCCGGTGACGGTCTCGAAGGGAGCCTTGTCGGCCGACGACAAGCCGGGCACCGGGACCATCGTCATCCCCAGGTCCTTCGGTGCGATCGCGCCGAGTTCGTTCTCCAGCCAGCCACCGCACGGGATGAACACGGCCTTGCTCTGCGCCCAGTAGGTTTGCGACTGCGTGTGCGACAGGGCCTGCGAGCCTTCCAGCAGGTAGCCCTTGCTCGCCAGTTCCTGGTAGCCCTCAGCCGCCGCGATCAGCGCCGGGTCACGCCAGGCGTTCGGCTCCAGGTTGTCGATCTTCTTCTTGAGATCCGGCCCGGCCGCCTTGTACGCCGTCATCAGCATCGGGCTGGTCAGATAGCCCGGGAACTTGCCCTGGTAGGTCCAGGGCGCGATGCCGGCCTTCTTGATCTCCGCGCACAGGGCGAGCATCTCGTCCCAGTGCTTGGGGTAGGTCCAGCCGTGCTTGTCCATCAGCGGCTGGCTGTACCAAATCCCGGCCACCCCGAAGACGTAGGGCATCTCGTACTTCACGCCGTCGTACCGGCCGGCCTCCGCGACGCCTGGCAGCAGGGTGTCCTTCACCTTCAGGCCGGGCTGGTCGTAGGCGTCCATGTCGAGCAGCGCACCGATGTCCATCAACTGCTTCTGGGAGGCGAGCGCGGCCGCGTCCAGGCCGACGTTCTCGATCAGGTCCGGCGGGTCGCCCTGGATGAACCGCGGCTGCAACTGCTGCTGCAGCTTCTGGCCGCTGGTGAGCTTCACGTCCGCCTTCGGGAACTCCTGGCGGTACAGGTCGAGCGGCAGCTGGGTCCAGGCCTTGCCGTAGCCGCCGTCGAAGTTGAAGAACTCCAGCGCCTTCGCACCGTCCACCTTGCTGCCGGCCTGCGCGGCCGGGGCAGCCTTGCTCGCCGGCTTGGCACACGACGCCAGCGCGCCCGCGGCGGGGACCGCCAGCGCGAGGCGGAGGAGGGTGCGGCGCTCGACCTTGCCGTCTGTACTCATCTTTCGCGTCCTATCTCAGGGGGAGTTGCGCCATGGTCGCGCCGCGTGCCGTGGGAGCGGAAGAGGATTCGACCGGGTTCGAGAAGATGGACTAGACCACTTGTTTGGGCTAGCGGCGGGGAATCGCGCCGACCAGCCGGGCGGTGATGTCCATCGGATTCGTGATCGCGTAGCCCACCACGACGGCGTACGCACCGGCTTCGCACACGGCGCGGACGTCTTCCGGCGTACGGATCCGGCCTTCGGCAACGACCGGGCAGTCCAGCTTGGCCGCGAGTTGGCGGACCAGCTCGACGTCTGGTCCGCCCGGGGTCCGGCCATTGGTATACCCCGACAAGGTGGTGGCGACCAGTTCGGCCCCCGCCTCCCGGGCGGCGAGACCGGCCTCGAGGCTGTCCACGTCGGCCAGTACCGGTACGCCGAGTTCGCGGTGGATCCGGTCGATCTGGTTCGCCAGCTCGGCGCCGTCCGGCCGCGGGCGCAAGGTGCCGTCCAGCGCGATCAGGTCGGCACCGGCCTCGACGATGCCCACGGCCGACTCGAACGTCGGGGTGATGAAGACGCCGCCGGGATCGCCGAGCTTGTTCAGGCCGATGATCGGCAGCCGGGTGACCGCCCTGATCGCGGCGACGTCGGCAGCTCCGTTCGCCCGGATCGCGGCCGCCCCGCCGGCTTCGGCGGCCCTGGCCATCAGCGCCATCGGTTCGGGCGAGTGGAACGGGTTGCCAGGACCGGCCTGACAGGAGACCACCAGCGAGCCGGGCCGAAGAAGATCAGAAGTGATCATGGGTTCCTGTTTCATGAGCGGTAGGTGACGATCAGGCCGGCGTACGGACCGGGTGGACCGGTCGCCAGCCGTTCCGCGCCGTCGAGGCAGCTCCCGGCCGCGGCCACCAGGTCGGCCCGCGGTGGCAGGGCGTCTCGCAGCGGCCCGAGCAGTTGCTCACCGCTGCCGCGGAACAGCCCGCCGATACAAGCCACCGGGACCTGACCGGTCCCTGCCGTGAGCCGGACTCCCGTCGCGATCGTCTCGGCGACGTCACCAGCAGCCCGTACGACGATGTCGCGCGCCACCGCATCTCCCTCGGCCGCACACCGCAGTACGGCGGGCGCGAAGCGGGCCACGTCGTCGACGAGGGTCGGCGACGGGTAGAGACTCACCGGATCGAGCGACGTCTCGGCCAGCAGCGTCTCCGGCCCGCGGCCGTCCCGGGCCCGCTGTACTGCGACCAGCCCCGCCCGGCCGATCGCGAAGGCGCTCCCGGCATCACCGAAGAGATACCCGTGGCCGTCGATCTTGTGCCACGAACCGTCCCGATCGACCGCGAGACAGACCAATCCGGTGCCTGCGGCAACGACTACGCCGTACCCGCCGGGGAGTGCGCCGGCGTGCGCCGTCACCATGTCCTGGGTGAGCCGGACTTCCTTGGCCGCAAGAGCTTTCGCGATCCCCGCGGCCAACAGGCGTGCCGCCGGCGGATCCGGCGGGAAGCCGGTCAAGCCGAGGGCGACGACTTCGGCCGGCTCGGTCACGCCCGCATCGTCCGCCGCCGTCCTGATGGCGTCGAGCATGCCCTGCACGCTGCTGGAATGCGTGTAGCCGGGTCCTGTGCCGGTCCGGCCGTCGTCGACCACTCGAAGTCTGAGTGCTGACTGACCCCCGTCGACCGCCAGCCGGATCATGCGGTGATCCAGTGCGAGTAGTCCTGCCAGGGCAGATGCCAGCGGTTCACCTTCCGGGTCCGCCGGTCCTGGCCGGCGATGTCGTTGGCGACCAGGCGCACCGTGCCGAGCTGTTCGTCGTACATCACCGCCGGTGGGCCCTGGAAATGCAGGGTGCCGACCTGTTCCCACGGGGTGTGGCCGCCGCGGACGTCGATCATCGAGCAGTGGTGGATGTGCCGGTCCTTGCCCAGCACGTAGATCTCGACGGCGTCGGCACCGGGGTTGAAGGCGACCACCGGATCGTCGGCGAGTTCGAGGTCGCCGATTCGTTGCCAACGGCCCTGACCTGTCCGGTCGTCCAGGTAGGTGTGGTGCAGGTGGTCGTCCGCGCCGCGGACGTAGATCTCGACCGACCGGGCCGGTTCGTTGCGGGCCCAGACCGGCTCGCCGGCGGCGATCAGGTCGCCGAGCACAGCTCGCGCGCTGCCCTGATCGCGGACGATCCGGCCGTCGGTCCGGCGGGAGAAGGTTGCCGACGCCGGCCGGCCCGCTGCGATCGCGTCGAAATCCGCCCGGACCGTCGCGGCCAGGTCGGACCGGCCGGCGCCGGGCTCAGGGGGCGGCGGGAAGAACGTCCCGCCGGTGAGGTGCAGCATCGCGCCGATCAGGCTGGGCGCGACCGACCAGCCTGTCTCCACGCAGTACGGGCCCCAGCCGAGGTCGGCGTTGGAGCCGAAGTACTCCCAGGCGTCGAAGTCGAAGGCGCGCTGCCACGCCCCGTCGAGTTGCTCGTCGCCGGTGTCGAGCTGGATCCGGGAGAGATAGTCCAGTACGCCGTTCGCCAGCTCGCCGAAGATCTCCTCGCCGGTGATCCGGTGCACGACCGGTAGCGCCCAAGCTGCGAACGGCGTCCCGTAGAGCTGATCGGTGACCGGGTCGCCGTTGGCCTGGAAGATGGAGGCCTCGTCGACGCCGTACGCCTCGTTGCTCGGCGGGCATTTGCCGTCCCACTCTGCGAAGCCGCCGTCCGGGCCTTGGCGGCTCTTCAGGTATTCCCCCAACGAGCGCAGCGTTTCGAGGTACAGCGGCTTCTTCGTGTAGTAGTAGGCGCCGGCGAGCGGCAGCAGGAATCGCCCTGCCTCGCAGGTGCGGCTCGTCTCCAGCCGGGCTCTCGGGTGGTGGCCCGCCATGTGGTCGAGGCCGCGGGTGGCGACGTCGAGGTAGCGCTGCTCGCCGGTGATGCCGTACGCGTACAGATAGGCACATTGGGCTGAGCTCTGCCAATGCGAGGTGAGGTCCAGGCCGTCCGGGATCGGCGAACGGGAGATCTCGTCCCAGCCTTTGACCAGGAGTGTCGACGGGGTTCGCCACGGGTCGACCTGCAGGCCGAGCTCGGCACTTGCCGTCCGGATCAGCGCCTCCACACCCCGCAGGCCGGCCTCGGTGTCACCGGAGATCAGCGCGAACAGCGAGATCCAGCCGTTGTCGTCGGCGAACAGGTTGTTGGTGCCGGTCAGGTCGGTGCGCGCACCCCGCGGCTCGAAACTGCCGAACAGAGCATTGCGATCGGTGAGCTGCTCCTCCTCGACGACCAGGCGCATCAGGTTGTCCGCGATCGTCCGGCCGCGCGGGAAGCCGGCCAGGTCGGCGTACATCCGGAACGCGTGCGCGACCTGGGTGAAGCAGTCGCCGCGCGGTACCGGCCGGAACGGCAGCTTGCCGTCCAGGCCGATCTCGTTGGAGAAACCCTCCGCGACGCCCTTCGAGCCGTCCGGCTGGTCGTAGAACATGCCGGCCCGGTCGAACCAGGCGATGCCACGGTCGACCATCCGTCGGTAGCGCTGGTCGCGGGGGCCGACCTCGACGGTGGTCTGCTCGCCGCCGGCCGCGAAGGAATGGGTGCCGTCGGCAAGGTAGTGCGGTTCGGACTCGAACCGGCCCGGCGTGGTCTCGATCAGTTCCAGGTCGGACTCCGGCTTGGTGGTCGAGCGGACCACGAGCTTGACCGGCTCTCCCGACGCGACCCAGACCCGCGGCTCGGTGAAGACCTCGACCTCGTCGGGAAGGTCGGCGCCGGTGAGCTCGGCGACGATTGCCTGCAGCAAGCGGCACCAACGGCGTACGGGCTTGTAGCTGCCTTCGATCCAGTGGCTCAGCGGGGTCGTTGCGTAGAGCAACGTGCCGTTCTGCTTCGGGATGCTCAGCAGAGCCGGGAAGGTCTTCTCGGGCGGGCCGAAGACCGCGACGTGGGTGCCGGCGACATTGCCGTAGGTGAGGAGTTCGGTTGCGTCCGGTGGCGCGCTGACCACTTGCGCGCGGGAGGAGTGTTCGTCGAGCACGCTCAGCGGTTCCAGGCCGCGGAGCGTTCCCGGGCTGAAGATGCGCTCGGTGTGCGCGATCCGGATCTCCTCGGCGGCGGGCAGGAAGCCGGTGTCGTCGGTGGCGAACTCGACATATGCCTTGCCGCCGCTTCGGGTGAAGGCTTCGATCGTCGTCGTGTCGAGCTCGGCCGGCTCGGGATAGCTCGCGGCGAGCACGATCAGCACGCCGTACTGCGTGAGGTCGGCGGCCGCGAGTTCGTCGTACCGGTCGAAGGAGACCCCGGTCTGGTCGAGCGCGGCGGTGAACGAGCCGGCCGCACCGATCAGAGCGACGGGCAGGTGAGCGGTCATCGGTACGTCGAACCTCGGCCTTCTGCGGTCTGCCTCGATGGCCCTACTGTGGCGGGCTGGATGCGGTGGGTAAAGCAAACCGAGTAGACCACTTCACGTGGTCAGCCCGTGGTTGGTCCGCGCGGGTCGCCGAGGACGGTCGATCGGCGTACCGGCCGTCATAGGGTCGCTGGGTATGGGTGACTTCAACGGACTCGACGTCCAGCTGGGCAATCTCGCGCGGCTGTCGGATGCGACGACCTGGTCGATCAGCGCGGAGAACCGGGACGGCTCGAAGGGCGGCGGCGCTCGGGCCACCGAGGGGGTGTTCTCGCGGCAGGCGCGTGAGCTCGGACCGGGGTGGAAGATGTCGCCCTGTCTGCCGCTACCGGCCGGGTCGACCACCACGCTGGCGGAGATCGAGGGCTCCGGCGCGATCACGCACATCTGGATGACGCTCAACAAGATCCACTGGCGCTCGGTGATCCTGCGGGCCTACTGGGACGACGAGGAGACGCCGTCGATCGAAGTACCGATCGGTGACTTCTTCTGCAGTGGCTGGGGCGAGCACAGTCAGGTCAGCTCGGTGCCGATCGCGGTGAACCCGTCCGGCGGCTTCAACAGCTACTGGCAGATGCCGTTCCGCGCCGGCGCCCGGATCACGGTGGAGAACCTGCTCGACGAGGACATCAGCGAACTCTTCTACCAGCTCGACTACGTCAAGACCTCCGTGCCGGACGACCTGGCGTACTTCCACGCGCAGTTCCGCCGCAGCAACCCGGTCCCCTACGGCGAGGTGCACACGTTGCTCGACGGCGTGCGGGGACAGGGCCAGTACGTCGGTACGTATCTCGCCTGGGGCTGCAACAACACCGGGTGGTGGGGAGAGGGCGAGGTGAAGTTCTATCTCGACGGGGACGAGGAGTACCCGACGATCTGCGGCACCGGCACCGAGGACTACTTCGGCGGCGCGTGGGGCTTCATCCACCAAGATGCCTACACGCCCTTCACCACGCCGTATCTGGGCATGCCGCAGGTGATCCAGCCCGACGGTCTCATGAGGAACCAGCAACGCTTCGGCCTCTACCGCTGGCACATCGCCGACACCATCCGCTTCACCCAGGACCTCCGCGTCACGGTCCAGGCCCTCGGCTGGCGCCGAGACGGCCGCCTCCTCCAACTCCAGGACGACCTCGCCTCCACGACGTACTGGTACCAAACCGAACCCCACGCCCCCTTCCCAACACTCCCCGAAAAGGACTACCTCGAAGTCATCTAGACCTCGATGTTCGATTAGGTAGCGTCGAAGAGAGTGGAGGCGGTCGTCTAGACCTCGATGTTGGACATGACGTGTTTGATGCGGGTGTAGTCCTCGAGGCCGTACATGGACAGGTCTTTGCCGTGGCCGGAGTGTTTGAAGCCGCCGTGGGGCATTTCGGCGACGATCGGGATGTGGGTGTTGATCCAGACGCAGCCGAAGTCGAGGCGGCGAGCCATTCGCATCGCGCGGCCGTGGTCGCGGGTGAAGACCGAGGAGGCGAGACCGTACTCGACGCCGTTGGCCCAGCGGAGTGCCTCGTCCTCGTCGGAGAAGCGCTGCACGGTGATGACCGGGCCGAAGATCTCGTCCTGGATCGCCTCGTCGGTCTGCCGCAAGCCGGACACGACGGTCGGGGAGTAGAAGTAGCCGCGGTCGCCGACCGCTGAACCGCCGGTCTGCAGTTCGGCGTGGTCGGGCAGGCGATCGATGAACCCGCTCACTCGGCTGAGCTGGTCGGCGTTGTTCAACGCTCCGTAGGCAACGTCGTCGTCGGGCTGCCCGGTCGTCGTCGACTTGGCCTGCTCGGTCAGCGCGGCGACGAAGTCGTCGTGGATCCGCGGGCCGGCGAGCACCCGGGTCGCGGCAGTGCAGTCCTGCCCGGCGTTGAAGTACCCTGCACCGGCGATCGCCTCGGCCGCGGCGTCCAGGTCGGCGTCGTCGAAGACCACCACCGGCGCTTTGCCGCCCAGTTCGAGATGCGTCCGCTTCAGCTTCCGGGCGGCAGCCGACGCGACCTCCATCCCGGCCCGCACCGACCCAGTGATCGCGACCAGTTGCGGGATGTCGTGGTCCACCAGCGCGCGGCCGGTGTCCCGGTCGCCGCAGACGACGTTCAGTACGCCGGGCGGCAGGAACTCGTTGCACAACTCCGCCAGCAGCACCGTCGACGCCGGCGTGGTGTCGCTCGGCTTGAGCACCACGGTGTTGCCCGCGGCAAGGGCCGGCGCGATCTTCCAGATCGCCATCATCAACGGGTAGTTCCACGGCGTCACCTGACCGACCACGCCGACCGGCTCACGCCGTACGTACGACGTATGGCCGGCCAGGTACTCACCGGCCGACCGCCCCTCCAGCAACCGGGCCGCGCCGGCGAAGAACCGCAACTGGTCCACACACGGCGGCAACTCCTCGGAAGCCGTGAGGGCCAACGGCTTGCCGGTGTTCTCGCTCTCGACCTTCGTGAACTCCTCGGACCGCGTCTCCAGCGCGTCGGCGATCTTCAGCATCATCCGCTGCCGCTCGGCGGGAGTGGTGTCCCGCCACGACTCGAAGGCACGGGCGGCGGCGGTCATCGCCTCGTCGACGTCCTCCGGTCCGGACAGCGGGGCCTGCGCGTAGACCTCACCGGTCGCCGGGTTCACCACGTCGTAGCTCGCGCCGCTCCGGGCGCCGACGGTTCTGCCGTCCACGAGGTTCGCGAAGGTCTGCTGGTCAGCCATGACGGTCCTTGTCTCTGCGCTCGGGTGCCTCGACAAAGGCCGAGCCTAGCGCCCGCCACGACGGAATCGGTAGGTCTTCGGCGTTTCAACCGTCGACATGGGCAGGCGAGGGGCCTTCTGAGTGCGAAATCACTTGTCAAGAAGCATTGCCCGGGAGAAGATGGCGGCCTACGGCCAGCCCGAGAAGAGGAACCCACATGACCTCCGACGCCGCCGACCTAGCCCGTCTGCAGGAGTCCGCCCGCAACCATCTCTGGATGCATTTCTCCCGGATGGGGAGCTACCAGACCGCCGAGATCCCGGTCATCGTCCGGGGCGACGGCGCCTACATCTGGGACGCCGGCGGCAAGCGGTACCTCGACGGTCTGGCCGGCCTGTTCGTCAGTCAGCTGGGGCACGGCCGCACCGAGCTCGCCGAGGCCGCCGCCAAGCAGGCTTCCGAGCTGGCCTTCATGCCGCTGTGGTCGTACGCGCACCCGAAGGCGATCGAGCTCGCCGAGCGGGTGGCCGGCTACGCACCGGGCGACCTGAACCGGGTCTTCTTCACCAGCGGTGGCGGCGAGGCCGTCGAGACCGCGTGGAAGCTGGCCAAGCAGTACTTCAAGCTGACCGGCAAACCCACCAAGCACAAGGTGATCAGCCGCGCGATCGCGTACCACGGAACCACGCACGGCGCGCTGTCCATCACCGGCCTGCCCGAGCTCAAGGCGCCGTTCGAGCCGTTGGTCCCGTCGACCTTCCGGGTCCCGAACACGAACTTCTACCGCGCACCCCAGCACGGCGACGACCTGGAAGCGTTCGGCCGCTGGGCCGCCGACCAGATCGCCGTCGCGATCGAGAACGAGGGCGCCGACACCGTGGCCGCCGTCTTCCTCGAGCCGGTCCAGAACGCGGGCGGCTGCTTCCCGCCACCACCCGGCTACTTCGAGCGGGTCCGCGAGATCTGCGACGAGTACGACGTACTGCTCGTCTCCGACGAGGTGATCTGCGCCTTCGGCCGGCTCGGTCACATGTTCGGCGCCGAACGGTACGGCTACCAGCCGGACATGATCACCTGCGCGAAGGGACTCACCTCCGGCTACGCACCGCTGGGCGCGATGATCGCCACGGACCGGCTGATGGAGCCGTTCCTGCAGGGCACCACCTCCTTCGCCCACGGCTACACCTTCGGGGGTCACCCCGTCTCCGCGGCCGTCGCACTCGCGAATCTCGACATCTTCGAGCGTGAGGGCATCAACCAGCACGTACGGGACACGGAGGGTGCGTTCCGTACGACGCTGGAGAAGTTGCTCGACCTCCCGCTGGTCGGCGACGTCCGTGGCGACGGGTACTTCTACGGGATCGAACTGGTCAAGGACAAGGGCACCAAGGAGACCTTCGACAACGACGAGTCCGAGCGGCTGCTGCGCGGCTTCCTGTCCAAGGCGCTGTACGACGCAGGCCTGTACTGCCGCGCCGACGACCGTGGCGACCCCGTCATCCAGCTCTCCCCGCCGCTGATCTGCGACCAGTCGCACTTCGACGAGATCGAGCAGATCCTCCGCGCGGTCCTGGTCGAGGCGGAGACCAAGCTCTAGAAGTCGAACCCGAGGCCGAGCCGGTCGAGGGTTCGCAGCCAGAGGTTGCGGTGGCCCGCGTGAGCGTCTGCGCGGGCCATCGACCATTTGGTCAGCCGGATGCCGGCGTACCGCAGCGGCTCGGGCGGGAACGGGAGCGGTCGTTCGCGGACCATCCGGAGTCGCCGGCGCTCGGAGTCCTCGTCGTACAGCAGGTCGAGCATCACGTCGGCCCCGAAGCGGGTGGCCGCGACGCCGAGTCCGGTGTAGCCGAGTGCATAGGCGACGCGGCCGGAGTACGCCGTACCGAAGAAGGCGCAGAAGCGGGTGCTGGTGTCGATCACGCCGCCCCAGCGGTGGGTGAAGCGAAGACCTTCCAACTGCGGGAACGTGGTGAAGAAGTGCTGGGCGAGCATGGTGTGGATCGGGTCGCGCTGTTCCAGCGACTCGTGGATCTTGCTGCCGAACGAGTAGAGCGGTTCGTAGCCACCCCAGAGAATCCTGTTGTCCCTGGTCAGCCGGTAGTAGTGGAAGAGGTTCGACGCGTCACCGATGCCTTGACGATGCCGCCAGCCGATCGACGCCAACTGCTCCGCAGACAAGGGCTCAGTCATCAGCACGAGGTCATAGACAGGCACGGTAAATGGCCGGAGTCTTCGCAGCAAGGAGGGAAATGCGTTGGACGCGAGGGCGATCCGGTCAGCTCGCACCTCACCGGTTGCCGTGAGCAACGACCCTGACCGCAATCCGGTCACCGGCGTGTTCTCGTAGATCCGTACGCCGAGGTCGAGGCAGACCCGCCGGAGCCCCCGGACCAGGTGAGCCGGCTCGACCAGCGCAGTACGGGATGGTGCTGCCAACGCACCCAGGTACGTCGGCGAGTCGACCTCGGCGCGTACTGCGGCTTGGCCGAGCAACTCGACCTTCTCACCAACGGCCTGCCGTACTGCGACTTCCTCGGCCAACTCGTCGAGATGATGCGGCGCGGTCGCGACTGTCAGTTCACCGGTCCGCTCCCAGTGGCAGTCGATCCCGTACTGCGTGATGGTGGCGCCGATTGCCTCCAGATTCGCCATCCCGAGTCGCTCGAGCGCGTCCAGCTCTTCGGGCCAGCGCGCCAGGCCGTTCCCGTGCCCGTGGGTCAGACTGGCATCGCAGAAGCCACCGTTGCGACCGCTGGCGGCGTGGCCGCAGGTCGAGGCTTCCAGTACGACGACGTCCAGCTCGGGGTACCGCTCCTTCGCCCGGAGCGCTGTCCACAGCCCGGTGTAGCCGCCACCGACCACGGCCAGGTCTGCCTTCTCGTCCCCGCGGAGCGGGTCGCGCGGGTCGGGGCCGGGCTCGTCGAGCCAGAAGACGGCCGGCTTCGCGTCGGCCAGCGCCTGTTCGGCGAGCGTCCGTCGAGCTCCAGCTCCAGCTTCAGCGGGCACGGGACGCCCGGCGACGACGAGTCAGCTCGCCACCGAGGACGAGGACCAGCGCGAGCAGGAACATCGCCGTACCGACCACGTTGATCTGTGGCGGGATGTCGCGCTGCGCCGATCCCCACACGAACATCGGGAAGGTCACCGTCCGACCGGCGTTCAGGTTGGTGATGATGAAGTCGTCGAACGACAGCGAGAAGCTGAGCAGCGCGGCGGCCAGGATGCCGGGGAAAACCAGTGGGAAGGTGATCCGCCAGAACGTCTGCCACTCGGTCGCGTAGAGATCCATCGCCGCCTGTTCCAGCCGGGTGTCCATCCCGGACAGCCGCGCCTTGACCGTGACGACGACGAACGACAGGCAGAACATCACGTGCGCGATCAGGATCGTCCAGAAGCCGAGCCGGCCACCGAGGCCGCCGGAGACGAACAGGGCCAGCAGGGACGACCCCAGCACGATCTCGGGCGAGGCCATCGGCAGGAAGATGAACAGGTTCGTCGCGGCCCGGCCGCGGAAGCGGTGTCGCACCATCGCGAACGCCATCAGCGTGCCGAGCGTGGTCGCGATGACAGTGGCGACCAGGCCGATCCGCAGACTCGTACTGACCGCGTCGCACAAGCCGAACGGCTGACAGGGATGCGCCCAGTTGTGCAGGGTGAAACCGTCGAAGGTGTACGACAGTTTGCTCTTCGGCGCGTTGAACGACATCAGGATCACGACGAAGATCGGCGCGAACAGGTAGAGCAGCACCAGCAGTCCGATGAAGAGGATCAGGTGCCGCCCGATCCAGCGGCCGACGGTCGTCATACCAGCTCCTCCGTCCCGGCGCGGCGCACGTAGAACAGCACCAGCACGGTGATCGCGGCCATCAGCGTCACCGAGAGCGCGGCGGCGGTCGGGTACGCCCCGGCCGCGAACAGCCGCTGGATGTCGTTGCCGATCATCCGCTGCTTCGGCGTGCCGAGCAGTTGGGCGTTGATGTAGTCACCGGCCGCTGGGATGAAGGTCAGCAGCGTCCCGGCCACGACGCCGGGCATCGCCAGCGGGAACGTCACCGTGCGGAAGGTGGTGAACGCGCTGGCGTACAGGTCGCTGCCCGCCTCGATCAGCCGGTGGTCGATCTTCTCCAGGCTGGCGTAGAGCGGCAGGACCATGAACGGCAGGAAGTTGTACGTCAGACCCGTGACCACTGCCGCTGTGGTGGCCAGCAACCGGCCGTCGGAGCCGAGGATGTGCACGGCCTTCAGGACATCGACCACGATCCCGTTGTCGCCGAGAAGCAGCTTCCACGACAGTGTGCGGATCAGGAAGCTGGTGAAGAACGGCGCGATCACCAGCGCCAGCAGTAAGTTCTTCCACCGGCCGGCCTTGAACGCGATCGCGTACGCCAGCGGGAAGCCGAGCAGGAGACAGAACGCGGTGGTGAGCAACGAGTACCAGAGCGAGCGCCCGAGCGGCAGGGCGTAGTCGGCGATCGCGTCCACGTAGTTGTGGAAGCTCCAGGTCATCCGGAAGCCGGCCTCGATCGAGCCGTTCGGGTCGTACAAACTGGCCGCGACCAACGACACCAGCGGCACGACGAAGAACAGGATCAGCCAGAGCCCACCGGGAAGCAGCAGCAGGTACGCCGTACGCCGGCGGCCGCCTTTGCGCGCCGCCACCGGTTCGGGGGTGACCGGAGTACTCAGGTGACCGAGCGCGCTCATCAGGCGTCGTCCGCGATGTCTTCGACACCGGCCAGCGCGTCCTGCGCTGCGTCCAGCACGAAGGTATGGGCCGGCTGCCAATGCAGGTCGACCGGATCGCCGACCCTGAGAGTGTCACGGGCACCCGTGTTCTGCTCGAACACCGTCAACTCCTGGCCCCAGGGCATTCGAGCCAGGTACTGCGTACTCACGCCCACGTAACTGACGTCGGTCACAGTGGCGCCGCGGAGTGCATTGCCGTTCTGCTCGGCGCCCGCCGGGGCCAGGAAGACCTTCTCGGGTCTGATCCCCATCCAGACCTCGCCTTCGGTGACGCGGCAGCGCGGGGTCGGCACGGTCACCTTGCTGCCGTGGACGTCCACCACCAGTTGCTCGTGGGCCTTGCCGATGATCGCTGCCCGGACCAGGTTCGACTGACCGAGGAAGTTGGCCACGAACGTGGTGGCCGGCAGGTCGTAGAGCTCGGCCGGAGTACCGCGTTGCTCGATCACGCCGGCGTTCATCACCGCGATCGTGTCGGCCATCGTCATGGCCTCTTCCTGGTCGTGGGTCACGTGCACGAAGGTGATGCCGACCTCGGTCTGGATCCGCTTCAGCTCGATCTGCATCTGCCGGCGCAGCTTGAGGTCGAGGGCACCGAGCGGCTCGTCGAGCAGCAGGACCTGCGGCCGGTTGATCAGCGCCCGCGCCAGCGCGACCCGTTGCTGCTGGCCACCGGACAGCTGGTTCGGCTTTCGCTTGCCGAAGGCACCTAGTTCGACCAGGTCGAGCATCTCGCCGACCTGCTGCTTGACGTCCTTGACACCACGCCGGCGCAGGCCGAAGGCGACGTTCTCGAAGATGTCGAGGTGCGGGAAGAGCGCGTAGTTCTGGAAGACCGTGTTGACCGGGCGTTTGTACGGGCGGAGCCGGGTGATGTCCTGCTCACCCAGGCTGACCGTGCCGGTGGTCGGCTCCTCCAGCCCGGCGACCATCCGCAGGGTGGTGGTCTTGCCGCAGCCGGACGGACCGAGCAGCGCGAAGAACGCGCCCTCCGGCACGGTCAGGTCGAGGTCGCGAACGGCGTGGTAGGCACCGAACTGCTTGCTCACTCCGGACAGCACGAGGTCGCTGGAAGGTGCCGGGGCCTTCGGGGTCGCCGCTGTCGCTGAGGTCGTCGAGGTCATCGTCAGCCGCCGATCGCGAGGTTGAAGTCGGTTTCGTAGAGCTTCGCCTTGGCCGTGTCCAGGGCCATGAACCCGGTGGACTTCTCCAGCGTCGCGGAGTCCGGGAAGATCAGCGGGCTCTCGACCAGGTCGGGGTCGATCTTCTCCATCGCCTGCTGCGCACCCTCGACAGGGCAGATGTAGTTGACCCAGGCAGCCAGCGTGGCCGCGACCTCCGGGTCGTAGTAGTAGTTCATCAGCGCCTCGGCGTTCGCCTTGTGGCTCGCCTTGTTCGGCACCAGCATGTTGTCCGACCAGATCGCCAGCCCCTCTTCGGGGACGACGAACTTGATGTCCGGATTGTCCGCCTGCAGCGCCAGCACGTCACCGGACCAGGCTTCGCAGGCGACGATGTTGCCCGCGTTCAGGTCCTGCACGTAGTCGTTGCCGGTGAACCGCCGGATGTGTCCGGTGCCGACGTAGCCCTGCAGCTTCTCCAGCGCCTTGCTCCACTCGGCGTCGCTGAACTTCGCCGGGTCGGCGCCGGTCAGCTTGAGCATGAACGACATCGTGTCCGGCATCTCCGAGAGCAAGGTGACCTTGCCCTTCAGGTCCGGCCGGCTGAGCAGATCGGCGAAGCTGCCGACCTGTTTGGTGAACTTCGCGTTGTAGGCGATCCCGGTCAGGCCGGTCTGCCAGGGCACGCTGTAGTCGCGGTTCGGATCCCAGCCGGGCGCCCGGAGTTGTTTGAGCAGGTGCTTGTCGACGTTCGCGATCTTGCTGTGGTCGAGCTTCTGGATCCAGCCCAGGCCGACGGTCCGGGCAGCCATCCAGTCGGTCAGCACGATGATGTCCCGGCCGCACGGCTGGCAGGCGCCCAACTGGTCGCGGATCTTCGCGTAGAACTCGGCGTTGTCGTTGATGTCCGGCGTGTAGGTGACCTTGATGCCACTGCGCTTCTCGAACTCGACCAGCGTCGGCAGCACGGTCTGCCCGTTCACCTTCTCGTCCGACTCGTCCATGTAACTGGGCCAGTTCGAGAAGATCAGTGTCTTCTGCTCGGCCGACTGGTCGGTACTCAGGCAACTGTCCGCCGACTGCTTGGCGGCAGGGATGCCGCAGCCGGCCAGCGTCCCACCCGCGGTCAGCCCCAGCGCGGACATGCCCAGGCCGCGCAGAACGGTCCGGCGTTTGACGGGCTGGGTGCGCATCGGGCCTCCTGCTGAGCAGCTTCGCGGGCGATACTGTCAAAGGGACTGCCCGAAGACAAGGGATTCCGTAGCCGAGGCCGTAGTTCGCAACGGAATCCGGTACCACAGGTTGCTTACGCCCCGTGACGCTGACAGGATCGACGCTGTGACCGGACGCAACCCCACGCCCGACAGGTCCCAGGGCCTGCTCGACGACACCGCGAAGGCGATCATCCGCGAGCTCCAGGTGGACGGCCGCAAGTCGTACGCCGCGATCGGCAAGGCGGTCGGGCTGTCCGAGGCCGCCGTCCGGCAACGCGTCCAGCGGCTCACCGATGCCGGCGTGATGCAGGTGGTCGCGGTCACCGATCCGCTCGAGCTGGGCTTCGCCCGGCAGGCGATGATCGGGATCAAGGCCGAGGGCGCGCTGGAGCCGATCGCCGACAAGCTCGCCGCGATGGACGAGATCGAGTACGTCGTGATCACCGCCGGCTCCTTCGACCTGCTCGCCGAGGTGCTCTGCGAGAGCGACGAACACCTGCTCCGGGTGCTGTCCGACCGGATCCGGCAGATCGACGGCGTCAAGGTGACCGAAACCTTCGTGTACCTCAAACTGGTGAAACAGACCTACTCATGGGGTGTGCGCTGAGATGAAACCCGCTGAAGCATGCGCTGAGCTGAACTGCGGTTGCTCGTGGGGCGTGCGCTGAGCCGGCGTGGAACTGCCGCCGGTGTCCCGCTCTGGGCCGCCGGCGATCCTGCTGTCGAACGACCGATCCTTGCCTCCGGCGCCTTCGGTCACGCCGTCCCCGGCGCGGGATTGGACCGGGCCGCGCTACCGGGAGACCGGACCGCCGACATCGCGATCGTCGGCGCCGGCTACACCGGCCTGTGGACGGCCTACTACCTGTTGAAGGCCGATCCGAAGTTGCGGATCGTGGTCCTGGAAGCGGAGACAGCCGGGTTCGGTGCTTCCGGACGTAACGGCGGCTGGTGCTCGGCGCTGTTCCCGGTGTCGACAAAACGCCTTGCCTCGTTGCCCGGATCCAGCCGTGAGGCTGCCCGGGCGATGCACTGGGCGATGCAGGCGACCGTCAACGAGATCGGCCTGGTCACCGCTGCGGAGCACATCGACTGCGACTACCACAAGGGCGGCACGATCGTCCTCGCGCGAACCCCGGCCCAGCTGGCTCGCGCCCGCGCCGAAGTGGCCGAAGCCCACGAGTGGGGGCCGGGCGACCTGCGCTTTCTCGAACCGGACGAGGTCGCCACCCAGGTCCGCGCGAAAAAGGTGCTCGGGGCAACATTCACACCGCACTGCGCCGCGATCCACCCCGGCCGGCTGGTCCGCGGCCTCGCGGCGACCGTCGAGCGACTCGGTGGCGTGATCCACGAGCACACGCCGGTGACCGCGATCGAGCCGGGCCGCGCAATCACGCAGTACGGCGTGGTGCGGGCTGAGGTGGTCGTCCGGGCGACCGAGGGTTTCACGCCGCTGCTGGCCGGCCAGGTGCGGACCGTCGCACCGGTGTACTCACTGATGGTGGCGACCGAGCCGTTGTCCGACGTCGTCTGGGAGCGGATCGGGCTGGCCGGGCGGCCGACGTTCAGCGATCACCGGCACCTGATCATCTACGGCCAGCGCACGGCCGACGGTCGCCTCGCCTTCGGGGGTCGCGGAGCGCCGTACCACTTCCGGTCGCGCATCCGGCCGTCGTACGACGACGCGCCGCGGGTGTTCGCCGGATTGCGGGCCACGCTGCGGGACATGTTCGACGGGCTGGACGGCGTGGAGTTCACGCACGCCTGGGGCGGGCCGCTCGGCGTACCGCGGGATTGGTGCGCGTCGGTCGGTCTCGATCGCGGTAACGGGCTCGCGTGGGCCGGCGGCTATGTCGGCGATGGTGTCGCGACCACGAACCTGGCCGGTCGCACGCTGACCGATCTGATTCTTCGCCGCGACACCGACCTCACCCGGCTTCCCTGGGTGGGCCACCGCTCGCGTCCCTGGGAGCCGGAACCGCTTCGCTGGCTGGGGATAAACGCTGGTCTGCGCGCGATGACACTGGCCGACACCGAAGAACGACTGACCGGCCGCGAAAGCCGCATCGCCCGCTGGATGAGGCCTCTGCTCGGCGGCTGATCAGTCGTTCTTCGGTGGAGAGTGGCCCACGATCGAGGTGCTGGAATGGACCAACGGAGGGTGCCTGCCGCGCCGTACCGTCGAAGCATGATCGCTTTGGACGACCTCGTGATGCCCAGCAGTGCTGCCGCCGCCGCTGCGCTGGAAGTGGCCACCGCCTACCAGTCGCCCGCCTTGCTGAGCCACTCGCGCCGGGTCTACGTCTGGGCAGCAGCCTTCGCGCGAGAGCACGGCATCCGGTACGACGACGAGCTGCTGTTCGTGGCGGCGATGTTCCACGACATCAGCCTGGTACCGGAGTTCGACAGCCACACCGTCTCCTTCGAGGAGGCCGGCGGTCATGTCGCCCGGGTCTTCGCCGCCGGCGCGGGCTGGCCGGCCGACCGCCGCGACCGCCTCGCCGAAGTCATCGTTCGGCACATGTGGCCCGACGTCGACCCCGCCGACGACCCCGAAGGTCACCTCCTGTCGCGCGCCGCGGCACTGGACATCGTCGGGAAGAACCTCGACGACTTCACCCCGGCCTTCCGCGCCGAAGTCCTCCGGCAACACCCACGCCTCGGCCTCGCCGACGAGTTCCTCACCTGCTTCCAGTCCCAGTCCGACCGCAAACCCGACAGCTCGGCCGCCCGCGCGATTCGGACCGGTCTGCCGGCCAGAATGGCCGCCAACCCCCTCGACTAGTTCGACGCTCAGCGGTCGGCGGCGTCTATCGCGCTGACGATCGGGTCGAGGCCGGCGATGAGTTCGTCGAGCTCGGCCGCGCTCAGTACGTCGTACGCGGGTGCCGCCAGTTCATCGGTGAGGGTCTCGATCCGCTCCCGGAGCTCCCGGCCGGCGTCCGTGAACCCACCGTCGGCATTCACGAGACCGCGGTCGCGCAGCCCGTCGATGACAGCGGCCAACTGCGCCTTCGGGAGATGGTGGATCCGGCCGAACTTCTCCGCCTCCATTCCGAGGACGAGAGCCATCAGGACGTGAGACTCCGTGCCGCCGATACCGTGGGCGACGAGGACGGCGTTGTGGCCGTCACCGCGGTGCTCCCGCAACAACGTCGCCGCGTGCCAGATCTTGGCGACCGGATCCTCGGGGATGTCGAGTGTCCGCAGCCCGGCGTACAGCACCCTGCCTTCCATCGGCGCGCTGACGGCGGCCCGGGTGGCGAGGTCGGCGATCCGCGCCAGACCGGGTGAGTCGGCGAGCTCCCCGATCCGCTGCCGCACAGCGGCGGCGCTCCCTCGCTCGCGGACCGCGATCGCTTCGGCCGGGGTGATCTTCCCCCACACCCACGGAATGTGCCGCGCGACCTCGCCGTCGGCGAAGTTGTAGAAGACCGCATGCACCACCTCAGCCGGCGCCAACCCGAGCGGCGCGGCCCGGCCCGCGAAGTACCCGTCCCAGTAGTTCCGCATCCCCACCGCAAGAAACGCCTCATTCGGCACCTCGGAAAAGGTGACGGTCCCGATCGACTCGACCAACTCGAACATCCGGTGAACCTTGCCCTGCGGATGCACCATCGCCGGCACTCCCCTCACTCAGCCCGCCCTCGTGGCGGCTCTCACCCTAACCACGCACAGCCCTACCCGGATCCGACATTTCAGCCCAGGTAGGAGGGAAGTGGGGTGTTGGTGGTTGGGCAGAGGGGTTGGAGGAGGGTGGCCAGGGGTGGGCCGGTGAGGGGGATGGTGGGGTGGGGCCAGGTGGTGGGGGTGGGGGTGGCGGTGGTCAGTTCGGTGTGGGTGAGGTCGTAGAGGTTGGCGGGGTTGCCGGTCTGGGTGACGATCTGTTCGAGGAGGCGGGTGGTCTGCTCGACCCAGAGAAGGTTGTCGGGGGCAACTTCGTCGGGGCGGACCAGGAGGAGGTCGATGTCGCTGTCGAGGTCGCCGTCGGCGCGGGCGATCGGGCCGAAGAGGCTGGCGTGCAGCGGGGCGATCGTCCAGGTCGCGAACTCGGCGGCCAGGTTGGCGGCGAAGGTGGCGCGGAGGTCGGCGAGCAGCTCGACGGCCTGGGCGGCCAGGTGTTTGCGGTTCAGGGAGTAGAGCAGCGAGTTGCCGGACTCGTGGACGTGGACGAGACCCGTCGTCGCCAGGCGTTGCAGGACGAGGCGTACGCCGGCGACGCTGCCCGAGCCGGCCAGGCTGTGGATCTGGCGGCCCGACAGTTCGCGGTCCGCTGCCGCGAGGACTTGCAGGACCGGTCCGTCGAGCGAGGGGATGACGGTGCTGATCGGCCGGCTGAGATCCATCCGGAAAAAATAGTAGCCAAGGGCAAACAATTCTAATCAGCGTGATCGATCAACTACAAGGCGTCACAAAGGCCCGTGAAGGAGAAGTGGTCTAGCCGGCCGGTCCCTCGAAGGGAGTTGGTGGCGGCGCGGTGGACAGCAAGGTGCGGGTGGTGTGCAGGCCCCACTCGTCGAGGGCGGCGATGCGGTCGGAACTGCAGCGCAGGCCGCCGGAGGTCGCGACGGTGGCGGCCCAGGATTCGCGTTGTTCGACCTCGGGGCGGGCGAGGATGCAGTCGGGGTCGTTGACCCAGAAGCGCCCGTGCTGCCAGGCGCGACCGACGGTGGAGAGCGTGGCGGCCCGTTGCGAGTACGCCGACAAGTCGTCGGTCAGCGGCTCGTAGTGCGGAGCGATGTCGGGGCCCACCCGCATCGCGTCGACCAGGCCGACGCTCGGGAGGATCGGGGCGCCGCAGCCGAGCAGGTAGGAGTCGCCGATGGTCGCGCGGATCTCGGCCAGCGTCTCGCGGTACAGCGGCAGACCGGACAAGGCGCCGGCGAAGAGGTAGTCGAGCTTGAAGTAGTCGAAGTACTCCGTGAGCTCGGTGAACACCTCGACCAGGTAGCCCCGCGCGGCCGGTTTCGTCAGGTCGAGCGCGTAGAACTCCTGGTTCCAGCCGGGACCGAGAGACCGCCCGGCCCAGTCGGGGTGGCGGCGGATCTGGTCGCTGTCGGAGCCGAGGATGAAGGGCGCGACCCAGACCCCCGGCCGCCGCCCGGCGGAGCGGATCGCGCCGGTGATCGCGGCCAGGCCGTCCAGCGGTCGCCTCGGCCGGTGGCCGTGCAGGTTGAACGATCCGTACGGATCGAAGCGGGACGAGACGCTGAGCCAGTCGCCGACTCCGGCTTGCCAGCCGTCGTCGAGTTGGATCACATCGACGGGGAGTTCGTGCTTGCCGATGGCCTCGAGGTTCTCGCGCACGTCCGACTCCGCGACGGCGGCGTAGTACTGGTACCACGAACACCAACCGGTGGGCGCTGGGCGGATCTCCTTCGGGGCTGGAGCGAAGGTCGACGCCCAGTCGCCGAGGGCGGCGTACAAGGACTTGCCGGTGACGTGCTGATCGACCTGGCCGTCCGCCTCGATGACGAGCGTGGTCCCCGTGAGCGTGGCCCGGATGGACGGTACGACGTCCGGGCCGGGCGCCGCGAAGACGTGGGTCGGCTCACCGGGAGCGGGTGAGACTGCGAGCAGTCCTTCGCCCTGGAAACCGGCGGCGGGAAGTTCGGCGTCGGGGCGGTAGCCCATCAGCTGGGATTCGGGCGAAGCCGGCCGATGACCGGTGCCCGCGACCGGGTGATCGGTGCTCGGGCTCCAGCTCTGCCAGCCGTGCTCGTAGACGCGCCCCTGCTCGGGGTCGACCTCGATCTCCGCGATCCGCTCCATGCACCGGCACGGTAGCCGGAAGCGCAGTTCCGGTCTAGACCGGGATCAGGATGTGAGAGTGGTCAATTGAAGGCCGCGTTCCTGGACGTGGTCGAGTATCGACGCCGGCACTAGAGCCCCTTCGAGTCGGCCTTGAGCGTGGGGGTCATCCGGAGTTCCGCGGTGAAGGCGTAGCGGTCGCCGCGGTAGACGCCGGTGGTGTACTCGAAGACGCGCTCGCGGCGGTCGAAGCTGACGCCGTGCAGAGCAAGGCAGGGTTGGGTGGCCGGGATGCTGAGCCACTCGGCGGTCTTGGCGTCGGGCATCACCGGTTCGAGTTTCGAGGTACCGCTGACGAGCTCGATGCCGTAGCGGTTCCACAACAGTTCGTACAGCGAGCCGTTGAGGTCCTCCGCCTCCAGCCCGGGGACATAGCTGCCGGGCAACGTGGTGCGCTCGACCACCATCGGGAGTTCGTCGGCGAGACGGACGCGGGTGAAGGTGAGCACCGGGTCGCCGACCGGGATGCGCAGCCGCCGAGCCGCCGCGCGCTCGGCCTTCTGCCGGCGGAACTCCAGGATCTTGCTGCCCGGCTGCATCCCGCGGCGGCGGATGTCCTCGGTGAAACCCATCATGCCCAGCCACTTCGACACCTTCGGGCGGGCCGTGTACGTACCACTGCCGTGCCGGCGGACCAGCAGTTCCTCGATCACGAGCTCGTCCACGGCCCGTCGCAGCGTCATCCTGGCGACGTTCCAGCGCGCGGCGAGTTCGCGCTCGGGCGGCAGCGCGGCACCTTCGGCCAAGGTGTCGATCAGATTGAGCAGCAGTGCCCGGATCTCGGCAGCCTTGCCGGGCAATGAGCTGTGCATCCGTCCTGCCTAGCACCAGGTGCGGGTCCGCGGGAAGCCTTTCGACGTGGGTGCAAACACAACGGTGTAGACCACTTCACCGCACCCCGGGAAAAACAAGCAGGCTTGATTCTTTTTGCCCGGAGTGGGACGCTCGGCTGACGATCTGCCGCAGGGGAGTCCCGAGTGCAACTGGACGATGTGCTTGCTGACCTGAGTGCCGAGAACGCCGACCTGGACCTGCTCGTCGGCGGCCTGCCGGCCGACGGCTGGGCGACACCGACGCCGGCTGAGGGGTGGACGATCGCCCATCAGATCGCGCATCTCGCCTGGACCGACGAGGCGGCGCGACTGGCCGCCACCGAGCCCGGCGAGTTCAAGGTCGAGCTGGAGAAGGCGATGGCCGATCCGGCTGGATTCGTGGAGGCCGGGGCGGCCGAGCTCGTCTCGCTGCCGCCGGGCGAGCTGCTGACGTACTGGCGGCAGACCCGCGGCGACCTGCCGGGCGCGCTCCGGGCGGTGCCGGCCGGCGAGAAGGTGCTGTGGTTCGGGCCGCCGATGAGCCCGACATCGATGGCGACCGCACGGTTGATGGAGACCTGGGCGCACGGGCAGGACGTGGCCGACGCGCTCGGCG
Source organism: Kribbella voronezhensis (assembly GCF_004365175.1). NCBI lineage: Bacteria > Bacillati > Actinomycetota > Actinomycetes > Propionibacteriales > Kribbellaceae > Kribbella > Kribbella voronezhensis. Next base: position 3,547,052 of record NZ_SOCE01000001.1, read on the forward strand.
TACAGCGTCGTCCGACCGGCAGGCTGAAGCACGTCGCTCATCTGGCCGTGCGGACCAGGAACTTCGCCTATCTGCTGAACGACAGAACTCCGCCGGCCGACGAGTTTCGCGTGGAATTGCGCGGTCCCGACGGGGAGACCTGGACGTGGGGGCCGGACGACGCGGAACAGCGGGTGACCGGGTCGGCAGGGGACTTCTGTCTGCTCGCGACGCAACGTAGGCACCGCGACGACCTCGACATCCAGGCGGTCGGTGCCGAGGCGGACGCTTGGCTCGGCATCATCCAGGCCTTCGCCGGTCTGCCGGGCAAAGGCCGCCGGCCGGGGCAGTTCGGATGACCGTCGACGAACGGGTCAGGGTCCGGATCGGCAACGCGTCCGGGTTCTACGGCGACCGGTTCAGCGCGTTCCACGAGATGCTGACCGGCGGTGAGCTGGACTATCTGACCGGCGACTACCTGGCCGAGCTGACCATGCTCATCCTCGGCCGGGACCGGCTGAAGGATCCCTCGCTCGGCTACGCCAAGACCTTCCTCAAGCAGCTCGAGACCGGCCTCGGCGAGGCGCTCGACCGTGGGGTGCGGATCGTCACCAACGCGGGCGGCCTCAACCCGGCCGGGCTCGCCACCGCCATTCACGAACTCGCGGACAAACTCGGCCTGCGGCCCAAGGTCGCGTACGTCGAAGGTGACGACCTGCTGCCCCGCGCCAAAGAACTCGGGCTGGGCCGGCCGCTCACCGCCAACGCCTACCTCGGCGCCTGGGGCATCGTCGAGGCGCTCGACGACGGCGCCGACGTCGTCGTCACCGGCCGGGTCACCGATGCCTCGCTGACCGTCGGCCCGGCCGCCGCCGATCACGGCTGGCGGCGCGACCAGTTCGACGAACTCGCCGGCGCGATGGTCGCCGGCCACGTGATCGAGTGCGGCTGCCAGGCGACCGGCGGCAACTACGCCTTCTTCCACGAGATCCGCGACCTCGGCCGGCCGGGGTTCCCGATCGCGGAGATCTACACCGACGGCAGTTGTGTGATCACCAAGCACGGCGGCACCGGCGGCGCGGTCACGATCGACACGGTCAAGGCACAACTGCTCTACGAGATCACCGGCGCCCGGTACGCCGGACCGGACGCGACCGCGCGGATGGACTCGATCGAGCTGAGCGAGGACGGGCCCGACCGGGTCCGGATCCGCGGCGTCGAGGGCGAGCCACCGCCGCCGACGTCCAAGGTGTCGCTGAACACGGTCGGCGGGTTCCGCAACGAGGTCGACTTCGTGCTGACCGGGCTCGAGCTGGACACCAAGGCCGACCTCGTGCAGCGGCAACTCGAGCGAGGACTGCGGCACCGCCCGGCCGAGCTCAAGTGGTCGGTCGCCTGGACGGAGCAGGCGAACGCCGAGACCGAGGAGCTGGCGAGCGTGCTGCTCCGCTGCACGGTGAAGGACCCGGATCCGAAGGTGGTCGGCCGCGCGTTCTCCAGTGCCGCTGTCGAGCTGGCGCTGGCGAGTTACCCGGGCTTCCATGTGACGGCGCCGCCGGACGACGCATCGCCGTACGGGGTTTTCACCGCCGGGTACGTCGATGCCGCCGAGGTCGAACACGTTGCGGTGATGTGGGACGGCACGCGCAAGGTGATCACCCGGGCGACCGAGACGCTGGAGCTGGTGCCGGCCGAAGGAGCGCCGCTGCCGATGCCGTTGCCGCAGCTCGTCGCGGCCGGGCGACCCGCACGGTCGCTGACGCGCGAGGTGCCGCTGGGCCGGATCGCGGGTGCGCGAAGTGGGGACAAGGGCGGCGACGCGAACGTCGGGGTGTGGGTGCGGAGCGAGACGGCGTGGCGGTGGTTCGCGCACACGCTCACGGTCGAGAAGTTCCAGGAGTTGCTGCCCGAGACCGCCACCCTCCGCGTCACCAGGTATGTGCTGCCCAATCTCTGGGCGCTGAACTTCGTCGTCGAGGGACTGCTCGGCGAAGGCGTCGCGTCACAGGCGCGCTTCGATCCGCAGGCGAAGGCCGTCGGCGAATGGCTGCGCTCGCGCTACATCGACGTACCGGAGGTACTGCTGTGAGCGCCGAGCAGAAGGCGCTCCGGGAGACCGTACGGCGGTTCATGGCGCGCGAGGTCTTGCCGGAGCTGGACCAGTGGGAGCGAGCGGGTGAACTGCCACGCGAGCTGCACAAGAAGGCCGGCGAACTCGGGCTGCTGGGCGTCGCCTTTCCCGAAGCGGTCGGTGGCGGCGGCGGTTCGCTGCTGGACGCGATCGCGGTCGTCGAGGAGATGCACTACGCGGGTGGGTCCGGTGGGCTGGTCGCGTCGTTGCTGACCTGCGGGATCGCGCTGCCGCATATCGTTGCTGCAGGCAATGATGCGCAGCTCGAGCGTTGGGTGCGGCCGACGCTGGACGGTTCGCTGATCGGCTCGCTGGCGATCACCGAGCCCGACGGCGGATCCGACGTCGCCTCCCTCCGTACTACGACCCGTCGCGACGGTGACCACTTCGTCGTCAACGGGGCGAAGACCTTCATCACCTCGGGCGCGCGGGCCGATTTCGTCACCACCGCGGTGCGCACGGACGGCCCCGGCGCGCACGGGATCTCGCTGCTGGTGATCGAGCGCGGCACGCCCGGCTTCGAGGTGTCGCGCAAGCTGGAGAAAATGGGCTGGCTCTGCTCGGACACGGCCGAGTTGTCGTTCACCGATGTCCGCGTCCCGGTGGCGAACCTGGTCGGCGAGCGGGGCACCGGGTTCGTCCAACTCGCGCAGAACTTCGTCGCCGAGCGACTGACCCTCGCAGTACAGGCGTACGCCGGTGCGCAGCGGGCTCTCGATCTCACCGTGGAGTGGTGCCGGCTGCGAGAGACGTTCGGGCGGTCGCTGATCTCGCGGCAGACCGTGCAGCACACGCTGACCGAGATGGCGCGACGGATCGATGTCGCCCGGGTCTATGTGCACGACGTCGCCCGCCGTTCGTTCGCTGGTGAAGAGGTCACGGCGGAGGTCTGCTTCGCCAAGAACACGGCGGTCGAGGCGGGCGCCTGGGTGTGCGATCAGGCCTTGCAGTTGCACGGCGGGCTCGGGTACCTGCGCGAGGCCGAGGTGGAACGCCAGTACCGCGACCAGAAGATCCTAGCCATCGGCGGCGGCACCACCGAGATCCTGACGAGCCTGGCGGCCAAACGACTGGGGTTCACCGCATGACTGTGACCGACAACCGCTCCTCGATGCTGGAGAAGCTGGCCGCGCTCGAGGCCGAGCATGCCAAGGCGCTGGCCGGCGGCGGGGAGAAGTACGTCGAGAGACACCACAAGCGCGGGAAGTTGCTCGCGCGCGAGCGGATCGAGTTGCTGCTCGATCCCGACACCGCGTTCCTGGAGTTGTCGCCGCTGGCAGGCTGGGGCAGCGACTTCGCGGTCGGGGCGAGCCTGGTGACCGGGATCGGCGTGGTGGAAGGCGTCGAGTGCTTGATCACAGCGAACGACCCGACCGTCAAGGGCGGCGCGAGCAATCCCTGGACGTTGCGGAAGGCGTTGCGGGCGGACGAGATCGCGCGGGCCAACCGGCTGCCGGTGATCAGCCTGGTCGAGTCGGGTGGCGCGGATCTGCCCACCCAGAAGGAGATCTTCATTCCGGGCGGGGCGATGTTCCGCAATCTCACCCGGTTGTCGGCGGAGGGGATCCCGACGATCGCGCTGGTGTTCGGCAACTCGACGGCCGGCGGCGCGTACATCCCGGGCATGAGCGACTACGTGGTGATGGTCGACGGCGGCGCGAAGGTGTTCCTGGCCGGGCCGCCGCTGGTGAAGATGGCCACCGGCGAGGACGCCGACGACGAGTCCCTCGGCGGGGCTTCGATGCACGCCCGGACTTCGGGGCTCGCGGACTACTTCGCTGTGGACGAGCGGGACGCGATCCGGCTCGGCCGGCAGATCGTGTCGCGGCTGAACTGGAAGAAGCTCGGCCCGCCACCGGCAACGCAGTACGACGAACCTTTGTCCGACGCCGACGAGTTGCTCGGGATCGTGCCGGGTGATCTGAAGATTCCGTTCGATCCGCGGGACGTGATCGCTCGGGTGGTGGACGGGTCGGTGTTCGACGAGTTCAAGCCGTTGTACGGGTCGTCGCTCGCGACCGGATGGGCGTCGGTGCACGGGTATCCGGTCGGGATCCTGGCGAACGCGCGCGGGGTGCTGTTCAGCGAAGAGGCGCAGAAGGCGGCGCAGTTCATCCAGTTGGCGAACCGGGCGTCGGTGCCGTTGATCTTCCTGCACAACACGACCGGCTACATGGTCGGACAGGAGTACGAGCAGGGCGGGATCATCAAGCACGGTGCGCAGATGATCAACGCGGTCTCCAACTCCCGCGTGCCGCACGTGTCGATCCTGATGGGCGCGTCGTACGGGGCGGGGCACTACGGGATGTGCGGGCGGGCGTTCGATCCACGGTTCTTGTTCGCGTGGCCGTCGGCGAAGTCCGCGGTGATGGGGCCGCAGCAACTGGCCGGTGTGCTGTCGATCGTGGCGCGCGCCGCGGCGGCCGCCAAGAACCAGCCGTACGACGAGGACAGTGATGCCGCGATGCGGGCTTATGTAGAAGGCCAGATCGAAGCCGAGTCACTGCCGATGTTCTTGTCCGGAAGGCTTTATGACGACGGTGTGATCGATCCGCGGGACACCCGGACGGTGCTCGGCCTGTGTCTGTCGGCGATCCACTCCGCTCCCGTCCAGGGAACCGACTTCGACGGCGCCAACTTCGGCGTCTTCCGGATGTGATGGCGATGACGGCGTACACCTCCGGTCTGAAGCTCACCTCCACGCCGCCGATCACGTCGGTGCTGGTGGCGAATCGTGGCGAGATCGCGCGGCGGGTGTTCCGGACCGCGCGCGACCTCGGTCTTCAGTGCGTTGCGGTGCACTCGACTGTCGACGCGTCCGCGCCGTACGTGGATGAAGCTGATGCTGCAGTTCATCTGCCGGGTACTGCGCCTGGTGACACCTATCTGCGCGGCGAACTGGTGATCGAGGCTGCCTTGAAAGCCGGTGCCGACGCGGTGCATCCGGGCTACGGCTTTCTGTCGGAGAATGCTGCTTTTGCGCGAGTGGTCGAAGCGGCAGGGCTGGCGTGGATCGGGCCGCCGGCTGACGCGATCGAGTCGATGGGCTCGAAGATCGAGTCGAAGAAGCTGATGGCGGCGGCCGGCGTACCGGTGTTGTCGCAGTTGGTGCCCGATGAGGTGACCGAGGGCGATCTTCCTGTGCTGGTGAAGGCTTCCGCGGGTGGTGGTGGGCGGGGGATGCGGGTCGTTCACTACCTGGAGGACCTGCCGTCGGAGATCGAGGCGGCGTCGGCTGAGGCGTTGTCGGCCTTCGGGGACGGGACGGTGTTCTGCGAGCCGTATCTGGCGACCGGGCGGCATATCGAAGTACAAGTGCTGGCCGATCAGCACGGGACGACCTGGGCGGTCGGTGAGCGGGAGTGCTCCATCCAGCGGCGGCATCAGAAGGTCGTCGAGGAGGCGCCGTCGCCGTTGGTCGAGCGGTTGCCTTCGATGCGTGCGGAGCTGTTCGAGGCGGCGCGGAAGGCTGCGGCGGCGATCGGGTACGTCGGCGCGGGGACGGTCGAGTTCCTTGCCGACGACAACGGCCGCTTCTACTTCCTGGAGATGAACACCCGTCTCCAGGTGGAGCATCCGGTCACGGAGTCGGTCACTGGGCTGGACCTGGTCGCGCTGCAGTTCGCGATCGCCTCTGGTGCCGAGCTGCCGGCTGAACCGCCTGCTCCTGTTGGACATTCGATCGAGGTCCGGCTGTACGCCGAGGATCCTGCCGAAGATTGGCGACCCCAAACCGGCACCCTCCACCGCTTCGCGGTGGAGGGTGCCGGGAATGAGGGGTGGGGTGTGGGATCGGGAGCGTCCGCTGGAGGCGGGAGCGCCAGGTCTGCCGCCGGGCACGGAGGTGGCGGCTCTGTCGCCGGAGAGCGGGGTGGCGGCTTCGCCGCCGGAGAGCGGGGTGGCGGCTCTGCTGCTGAGTTCCGGGCCGGGGGGTCTCGGGACGGGACTTCGTGGGTGCGCGTGGACTCCGGGGTGGTGAGTGGGTCTGAGGTTTCGCCGTATTACGACGCGATGTTGGCGAAGGTGATCGTGTGGGGCGCTACTCGCGAGGTGGCGGCGGCGCGGTTGGCGGCGGCGTTGGAGCGGGCGGAGTTGCACGGGGTGCGGACCAATCGGGATCTGTTGGTGCGGATCCTGCGGCATCGGGCGTTTCTGGACGGGGAGACCGATACCGCGTTCTTCGAGCGGCATGGGCTCGAGGTGCTTGCGGAGCCGTTGGCGGACAAGTCGACCGAGGAACTGTCCGCGCTCGCGGCCGCGCTTGCCGACGCGGCGCGGCGCCGGAGTACTGCGAAGGTGCAGAGCCGGTTGCCCAGCGGGTGGCGGAATCTGGCTTCCCAGCCGCAGCGGAAGACGTTCGTCGCGGGCGACACGACGTACGAGGTGTCCTACCGGCTCACGCGCGACGGGCTGGTCGCCGACGGCGATGTGGCGCTGGTCGATGCCTCGGCGGTTCAGGTGGTGCTGGAGGTCGGCGGCGTACGGCGGCGGTTCGCCGTGGCGGCGTACGACGGGTTGGTCTGCGTGGATTCGGCTTCGGGGTCGGTGGCGCTGACGCCGGTCGACCGGTTCCCGGATCCGTCGCACCAGGTCGCTGCCGGCTCGTTGCTCGCGCCGATGCCGGGCACGGTGATCCGGGTCGGCGTATCCGTCGGCGACGAGGTGAAGCAAGGGCAGCCGCTGCTCTGGCTGGAGGCGATGAAGATGGAACACACCATCTCCGCACCGGCCGACGGCGTGGTCGCGGAGCTCGATGTCGAGCCTGGTCAGCAGGTCGAGGTCGGCGCGGTGCTGGCCGTCGTGGCAGACGCCGAAGGTTCCGCAGTACGTGTCGAGCCCGCAGGACAAGGTGAGGAGAAAGCATGAGCTTCGTCGAAAGTGAGGAACGCCGCGCGCTGCGGGCGGCGGTGCGCGAGCTCGGCCGGAAGTACGGCTACGCCTGGTTCACCGAGCGGGCTCGTTCGGGTGGCCAGACCACCGAGCTGTGGCAGGAGGCGGGCAAGCTGGGCTACCTCGGCGTCAACCTGCCCGAGGAGTACGGCGGCGGTGGCGGCGGGATGGGCGACCTGTCGATCGTGCTGGAGGAGCTCGGCGCGGCCGGCTGTCCGTTGCTGATGATGGTCGTGTCGCCGTCGATCTGCGGCACGGTGATCAGCCGCTTCGGCACCGACGAGCAGAAGCAACGCTGGCTGCCCGGGATCGCGGACGGCTCGACCACGATGGCCTTCGCGATCACCGAGCCCGACGCGGGGTCGAACTCGCACAACATCACGACGACAGCACGCCGTACGGCGGACGGCTGGTCACTCTCGGGCCGGAAGGTGTACATCTCCGGGCTCGACGTCGCCCAGGCGGTGCTTGTGGTCGGTCGCACCGAGGACGCCAGGACCGGCAAGCTGAAGCCCGCGCTGTTCATCGTTCCGACGGATGCCGCCGGGGTCGAGTTCACCAAGATCGAGATGGACCTGATCAGCCCGGACAAGCAGTTCTCGCTGTTCCTCGACGACGTCCAACTGCCGGCCGAGGCGCTCGTCGGCTCCGAGGACGCGGCGCTGATGCAACTGTTCGCGGGGCTCAACCCGGAACGGATCATGGCGTCGGCGTTCGCACTCGGGATCGCCCGGCACGCGCTCGACAAGGCCGTTGCCTACGTCAAGGAACGCCAGGTCTGGAAGACCCCGATCGGCGCGCACCAAGGCATCGCCCATCCGCTGGCGCAGCTCAAGATCGAACTCGAGCTCGCCCGGCTGATGATGCAGAAGGCGGCCGCCCTGTACGACGCCGGCGACGACCTCGGCGCCGGCGAGGCGGCGAACATGGCCAAGTACGCCGCCGGCGAGGTGGCCGTGCGGGCGACCGACCAGGCGGTGCAGTCGCTCGGCGGCAACGGGATGACGGTCGAGTACGGCGTCGCGTCGCTGGTCGCCGCGGCCAGAGCGACCCGGATCGCACCGGTCAGCCGGGAGATGATCCTCAACTTCGTCGCCCAGCACTCATTGGGTCTACCCAAGTCGTACTGAGTTCGGTCAGAGTCGTGTTCCCCGTCAGCTGAAAGGACCGCCGCCATGGTCATCCTCAGTGAGTTCGCACCGGTCGAGGTACTCAGCCGGCCGCTGCACGAGGCCGTTCTCGGTCGCGCCCAGGAGTACGGCGACCGGCCGGCGCTGGTCGACGGCGTCTCCGGCCAGGAGATCAGCTACACCCAGCTCGACCAGATGACCCGGCGACTGGCGGCCGGCTTCGCCGAGCTAGGGATCAAGCACGGCGACGTGATCGCGTTGCACAGCCCGAACACGATCCTCTATCCGGCCGTGTTCTACGGCGCGACCCGGGCCGGCGCCACGGTGACCACGGTGAACGCGCTCTACACCGCGGACGAGTTGCACAAACAACTCGTCGACTCGCACGCGAAACTGCTGGTGACGATCTCGCTGTTCCTGCCCACCGCCACGGCAGCGGTGGAGGGGACCGACGTCGAGCAGATCTTCGTCTGCGACCAGGCCGAGGGGTACCGCTCGGTCACCGAACTGCTCGCTTCGACGGAACCGGAGCCGGTGGTCGAGATCGATCCGGCCGAGGACGTCGCGGTCCTGCCGTACTCCAGCGGGACGACCGGCATCGCCAAAGGCGTGATGCTCACCCACCAGAACATCGCGACGAACCTGGTGCAGGCCGAGGCGACCTTCAGCATGGACGAGAACGAGCGGATCATCGCGATCCTGCCGTTCTTCCACATCTATGGGCAGGCGGTCTTGATGAACCTGCCGTTCCGGCTGGGCGCGACCGTGGTGGTGCTGCCGAAATTCGACCTGCAGCAGTTCCTGTCGACGCTGGAGACGCAGAAGATCACCCGGGCGTTCGTCGCGCCGCCGGTGGTGCTGGCGCTGGCCAAACACCCAGCCGTCGACGGTGTCGATCTGTCGGCCCTGAAGTATGTGACGTCCGCAGCCGCGCCGCTCGACGGTGACCTTGCCGACGCCTGCGCCAAGCGACTCGGGCTGCACGCGGTACTGCAGTGTTACGGGATGACCGAGTTGTCGCCGGGGACGCACGCCGTACCGCAGGACGAGATCGATCCGCCTGCCGGTGCCGTGGGCAAGCTCTTCCCGTCCACCGAGATGCGCCTGGTCGGTGCCGACGGCAACGATGTCGGCGAGGGCGAGACCGGCGAGATCTGGATCCGCGGGCCGCAGGTGATGAAGGGGTACCTCGGCCGGCCGGCGGAGACCGACGCGACCATCGACCCGGAGGGCTGGCTGCACACCGGCGACATCGGCCGGGTCGACGACCGCGGCTTCCTGTACGTCGTGGACCGGGTGAAGGAGCTGATCAAGTACCACGGGTACCAGGTGCCGCCGGCCGAACTCGAGGCCGTCCTGCTGACCGACGACCGGATCGCGGATGCCGCGGTGATCGGGGTGCAGGACGAGGGCAACGAAGTACCGAAGGCGTTCGTGGTGCCGATGCCGGGCGTCGAACTGACCGCCGAGGACGTGATGGAGTACGTCGCGGAACGGGTCGCGCCGTACAAGAAGATCCGGCAGGTCGAGTTCATCGACGCTGTGCCGAAGGCCGCGTCGGGCAAGATCCTGCGGCGCGAACTGCGAGCGCGGGAGGCGACACGTGAGTAGAGGCCACCTGATCTTGGACACGTTGTGAGCGAGGCTCTGCGCGAGCCGCAGCAGGACCGGAGCCGGGCGACCCGGCAGAAGCTCCTGGAGGCGTCGCTCGAGTCGCTGGCCGAGGTGGGCTACTCCGCGACCACGGTCGCTGTGGTGGCGGCTCGGGCGGGTGTCTCCCGTGGGGCGGCGCAGCACCATTTCCCGACGCGAGCGGATCTGTTCGCGGCGGCGGTCGAGTACATGACCGAGGTGCGGCTGGACGAGATCCGGCAGCAGGCAACCGGGCTGCCCAGCGGCGAGGGCCGGACCGAGGCGATCGTAGGGATGCTCGCCGACGTCTACACGGGGCCGCTGTTCCGAGCTGCGTTGCATCTGTGGGTCGCGGCGTCGACCGAGGATGCGTTGCGCCAGCAGATCGTCCGGCTGGAAGCGCACGTCGGACGACAGGCACACCGGGCTCTGCTGGAGGTACTGGAGGTCGAGGAGCGCACGCCGGGCGTGCGGGAGACCGTGCAGGGTGTGCTCGACATGGCTCGTGGACTGGGGCTGGCTGACCTACTGACCGACGACGCGGCTCGCCGGCGCGGCATCGTGCGGCAGTGGTCTCTGATCCTCGACCAGGTACTAGCGGCTGCGCGCCGGTAGTCCGCTACGGCCTCCCCTGGCTGCGATTCGCTCGTCCACCTTTGCTGCGAGTGCGTCCGGGTCGCACTCGGCCAGGTGGTCGCGGACGAGCAGGTGGATGAAGGCGTACTCACCGGGTCCGGTCCGAGCCAGCACGTAGCGGTCGGCGGCGTACCGGAGGAAGGCGCCGCGCCACCAGGGCAGGTAGCCGCTCCAGCGCAACAGGAAGCCGTGCAGCAGGCGGGACAGGGCACCGGCGAAGACAGGAGCACGCCGTCGCCAGGCCTTCGCGGCGACCGTGCCTGCCGCGATGCCGAGGACTGCTTCCAATGCGTGCGTTCCCAACGACGCTCCCAGAGCCACAGCCACGAGCAGCCCCGCCAGCGCACCGCCGACCGTCCAAGGATCCATCCGCGCTCCGCCGGCCTGGTACTCGTCGGCATCGTGCGGATAGACCAGGTGATCCATCGGCAGCGCTTTCACGAAACGGATGCCCTGGGCAACTATCAGTCCGATCGCGGCACCGGCCACGAACGCGTGCGGATCGGCGACGTGGGCGAACACCAGCCAACTGGCCACCGTGACCGAGACCAGCCTGATCCCGAGCAGCAGCAAGCGGCGGTTGCTCGGCGACAGGAGATATTCCAGCCCGTACGACGACCACACGATCGCGCCCTGGAAGGCAAGGCCGACCCAGGCCGGTACCAGCTCGGCCAGCGCCACGACGGCCAGCACCGAGAGCAGACCGGTGACCGCACCCATGGTGAGCATCACCGCCTGCAGAAGAGCCCGTGGTTGCTCGCGTCCTTCGCGGAGCTTCCACCACGTGTGCGGTGTGACGTGAACGAGAACGAGAGCAGCCACACCGACAGCGAGACCCGAAAGTACGCCGTACAGGGCCGTGGCGGCCAGTGCTGCTCCACCGACCAGGCCGGCGAACAGGGCCGGGAGGCAGACCATGTGGGCCAGGTAGCCGACGGCTGGGAGCACCAGGCCGTACCAGCCGTTCGGAGTCAGTCGGCGGGGGACTTCGATGCGATCGCCGGCTCGGGTTCTGGTCCACCAGGCCAAGCACCACAGCGACCGGACTGCCGCCTTGGAGTCGTAGGACACAGTGTTCGAGCGCTGCCGGGACAAGACCTCGGAGATGAAGGTGTCGAAGAGTTCGCGGCGGTGGTCGGCTACTGCGCCGGCTGCGACTTCCCTGGCGTCCCGGCCGCGGTAGGCGAGCGCCATCACGTTCAGCATCAGCGGTGAGTTGACCAGGTCCCACAGGTCGTCGTCGCGCTCCATGGCGGCTCGGGCACCGGCCAGCTCCTGGCCGCCGGAAGCGAAGTAGTCCAGCACCTGGCGGCGATTCAGTGGGCGGATCTGGACCGCGCCGTACAGCTTGAGCCGGTGCTGCAGCCGCTCGTAGTCGAGGATGCGGCAGGTGACTGCCAACTGGCCGATCAGGTAGTGCTGGACGAGCTCGTCCAGCACTGGCGCGAGCTTGTCCTGGTGTGCTGCGGACACCTCGTCCAGGCCGTCCAGGAGCAGAGCGAGGCGTCCCCGCTGCAGCCAGACCCGGCCGACTGCGACCGGGATCTGGTAGCGACTGCTGAGCTCGGTCAGCAGCCAGCGGACGAAGCCGGCGAGCAGAGGACTGTCACCGGGGTCGTCGCCTTCCTCTCCGGCGGTCGACGCGGTCCAGCCGGCCAGGTCGACCACTACCGGGATCGGCGTACTCGGATCGAGGTGCGCCTTCGCGGCGAGCGCGCGGGCCAACTCCAGCAACAGCGTTGTCTTGCCGGCGCCGGGCGCGCCGAGGATCAGCATCGAGTCCTGGAGGTCGTCGAAGGCGGCGGTGATGTCGGCGTCCTCGCGGATCTCTGAGACGTGGCTGTCGAGCGGCTGGACCAGCAGGTCGTACGGCCGGATCACCGCCTCCGGGCTCACCTCGAGCGCGAGCGCCAGCTGGGTCCGCGAGGCCAGCGAGCCGGCGAACCGGTCCGCAAGGTAGCGGTCGACCCGGGCCAGGGCGTTCGGGCGGTTCCGGGGCTGGTCGGCCGAACGAGCGCTCAGGCCCACGGTCCGGCGGCTGCGGAACTCCCAGAGCCCGGTCAGGATCGCGACCAGCCAGAGCACGCCGATCAACGGCCAGGTCCAGCCGACGTACGGCGCGAGGAAGGCGGGCGCCGTACCGCCGGTGCCGACGTTGATCGCGATCGGCAGCAGGACCAGCGTGAGCGACACGGTGAGGATCACCACGACGACCCGGAGCAGCGCGTTGCCTCGAATCCTCACTCCGGGAGGTTACCGACTCGGCGGTCTCCGGGTGCCGGTCGTCAGCGTTTCACGCACCGTCCGTGGTCGGCGTTTCACTCCCGTCAGTCCCGCTCGTGATCAGCGTTCCACCTGCTGGGCACTGGTGGCGGGAATCGTTGTCCAGTCGCGTAAGTTGGTTTGGGTCATGACTTCTACCGAGCGGGTCGACACCAGCGGCGTGGGGCTGCGGTCGGAGCGGGGGCCGATCCTGCTCGCCGTGATGCTGAGCATCGGGCTGGTGGCGATCGATGCGACCATCCTGGCGACCGCGGTGCCGTCGGTGGTCGAGGACCTCGGCGGCTTCAGCCAGTTCCCGTGGCTGTTCTCGATCTACCTGCTCGCCCAGGCGGTCTCGGTCCCGATCTACGGCAAGCTCGCGGACCAGCGCGGCCGCAAGCCGATCATGCTGCTCGGCGTCGCGCTGTTCGTGCTCGGCTCGGTGCTGTGCGGCTTCGCCTGGAGCATGCCGGCGCTGATCGCCTTCCGGCTGATCCAGGGCCTCGGCGCCGGTGCGATCCAGCCGATCGGGATGACGATCGTCGGCGACATCTACAGCGTCGCCGAGCGGGCCAGGGTGCAGGGCTACATCGCCAGCGTCTGGGGGATCGCCTCGTTCGTCGGCCCGACGCTGGGCGGGGTGTTCTCCGACTACATCTCCTGGCGCTGGATCTTCTTCGTGAACATCCCGCTCGGCCTGGCCGCCGCCTGGGTGCTGCTGCGCAAGTTCCAGGAGAACGTCGCCGCGGCCACCAAGCACCAGATCGACTATGCGGGCACGATCCTGCTCGCGACCGGCGGTTCGCTGCTGCTGCTCGGGCTGCTCGAGGGCGGCGTGATGTGGTCCTGGGATTCCGTCACCAGCATCGCGATCCTTGCGGTCGCCGCTGTGCTGCTGACCGCGTTCGTCTTCATCGAGCGACGAGCGCCCGAGCCGGTGCTGCCGCTGTGGGTGCTGGGTAAGCGCGTACTGAACTCGGCGAACGCGTCCGCGTTGCTGGTCGGCGTACTGATGATCGGGCTGTCGACGTACGTGCCGCTGTTCGCCCAGGGAGTGCTCGGGACGTCCGCGCTCGTTGCTGGGTTCGCGCTGGCGGCGATGACGCTCGGGTGGCCGATCGCTGCGTCGCTGGCTGGGCGGATCTACCTGCGGCTCGGGTACCGGACCACGATGATGTTCGGCGCGGGAATCGTGGTGATCGGCGCCGCTCTGCTGCTCACTGTGAACTCCAGCAGCTCCGTGCTCTACCTGGCCCTGACCTGCTTCGTGATCGGAGTCGGGCTCGGCTTCACCGCCTCACCGGCTGTCGTCGCGGCGCAGTCGTCGGTCGATTGGCGCAGCCGCGGTGTGGTGACAGGCGCCAACATGTTCGCCCGGTCCGTCGGCAGCGCGGTCGGTGTGGCCGTCTTCGGTGCAGTGGCCAACGGCGTGGTCGCCCGGCGGCTTGGCTCCGGCCACGGCGAGCTGGAGAAGCTACCGAGCAACGTGCTGGCCCCGGCGATCCACGACGTGTACTACGGCGCCGCCGCGGCCGCTGTGCTTCTCGTACTCGCCGTCGTCTTCATGCCGAACCGCGTCGCCGAACAACCCCGCAACTAGGCTCCGCGGGACTCCGCGACGCGGCGGAGCCAGTAGCGGAACCAGGCAGGGCCGTAGGGGATGTAGACCCGGGTGGGGATGTCTCTGTCGCGCAACTGGTCGAGTACGTCGGGACGGACACCGAGTAGTTGCTCCACGGGGACTGTGCCGACGCTGAGCAGCACTGCTTCCCGCAGGCGGCCGTCGTGCGTTGCCAAGGACCAGGTGGCCTTGCTCGATGCCAACTGGTGGGCCAGCCGGAGATAGGCGATGTCCGTGGGTTCGCCGTACGGATGTGCGCCAGTCGGCTCGACGTACGCGCCCTTGACGAGGCGTATGTGTACTCCGGCCGCCGTCAACGCGTCGATGTCGTCGGGAGAGCGCAGGAGGTTCGCCTGCACGGTTGCGCCGAGGCGGTCGGCCAGGCCGCGGGCAGCGACGTTCAGGACGCACTGCTGGATCCTGTCGGTCCGGGCGATGTCCTCGGCGCCGATCTGAAGCCGCCTGCCGGGCGGGAGCGCTTCGGCGATCCGGGCGACCAGGTCTGCTGCGCCTTCAGCGTCCGCGTCCAGGGCGAGGTGTGAAAGGTCCAGCGACAACCAGGCGTCGGCAGGCGGTGCTGGAAGGAGCGTGGCCAGCTCCAGGTATTCGTCGACCACCCGCGCCGCGTCGTCCGGATCTTCGGACAGCTCACCGAAAAGATCGACGCTGATGCCATGGCCCTTCGCGAGCTGCGCCGCTGCCACCTCGAGCGCCTCTTCGCGGGTGCGGCCTGCGACATATCGCGAGGCGGCGCGCCAGGCATTGTCCTCGCCGCCGGGCACTCCCTTGACCAGTTGTTCGAGTCGTTCGTTCGTTGCCAGCTTGAAGAGCACTGCCCGGTCGAGACGCATGGAAGCAGTCTGCCAGCGACCCCGTACTACGGTGCTCGCATGCGTGCTGTGGATTGTGTGGGGGCGCTGGTTCGCGACGAGCGACAGCGGGTGTACGTGCAACGGCGTACGGCGCAGCGGCGGTTGCTGCCGGGGATCTGGGACATCGTCGGCGGTCACCTCGAAGCCGGTGAGAGTCCGGAGCAGGCACTGGCGCGCGAGGTCGAGGAGGAGACCGGCTGGCGGGTGCGCTCGATCGACGCGACAGTCGCCGACTGGGAGTGGGAGTACGAAGGCCGGGTACGCCGGGAGGTGGACTACCTCGTCACTGTCGACGGGGACCTCTCGCGGCCTTTGCTGGAAGAGGGCAAGCACGACGCCGGTGCATGGGTCGGACCGGACGACCTCGAGCTCCTGATGGTGAACCGGACCGACGGGGACCGGCGACTGCGGGACATCGTGGCGCACGCCGTACGGACGCGATTCACCGAGCGACTTCGGCTCGTGCCGATCACCGGTCCGGGTGAGGTCCTCCCCGGACATGGAGCGGACCTGGAGCGCCTGCACGCGGATCCGTGGGTCGCGGAGTGGTACGCCGGAAGCTGGTCGCCCGAGGAGGCCATCCACCAGGCCACGGGCTTCCAGGCGCGCTGGGAGGCGAACGGGACCAGCAAGTGGATCGCCTACCGGCGGTCGGACGGTTCGCTGGTCGGGCGCGGCGGGATGGAGCGAATGGCCGCCGACGCCGAGGTCACCGGCAAGATCGCCAGGCTGCTCGACGATCGCGGCACCTGGTCGGCTGATCGGCTGGAGCTGGGCTGGGCGCTGATGAGCTCCGCCCGCGGCGAGGGACTGGCGACCGAGATCGGGCAGGCAGGGTTGACGTACGCCTTCGAGACGCTGGCCGCACGCTCTGTCGTCGCCTTCACCGAGCGGCACAACCTGGCGTCGCGAGCGGTGATGGAACGGCTCGGGATGAAATACGCCGGGGAGATTCGGACCGACGGCCTGGTCGAAGGCCGGCCAGGGATGCACCCCGACGCCCCGTTCGCCGTCTATCTGGCTAGTGCCGGCTGAGGCCCGCGACGAAGCGGGTGAGGAGGACGGCGAACCTCTCCTGGTCGGTTTCCGGCCAATCGCGCATGGCTGTGGCGAAGCGGCGCCGCCGGTAGCTGTGGACGGTCTCGAGGCGTTCGCGCCCGGCCTCGGTGAGCACGAGATTGGTACGGCGGCCGTCCTGCTGGTCGGCTTCGCGGCGGACCAGACCCGCGCCGACGGCGGCCGCGACCAGTTTGCTGGCCCGCGGCTGGTCGACGCCGAGCGCCTCCGCGACGCCGTTCACCCCGATCGGCTCCTCGCCCGCGGCCTCGACGGCGTCGATCACCTGCTGGGCCGAGACGTCCTGGACGCCGGCCTCGCGCGCGAAGACCCGCCGGGTCTGGCGCTGGCGGATCTCGACCATCGCGGCCTCGACCGCCGCGACAGGGTCGACCATGAACCCTCCCAGGTATATGCTCAATGACATGCATATGTCAGATGACATCAAGCCTATCGGATGGTGGCTGAAGGAAGTGGACCGGCTGCTCGAGGCGTCCTTCGAGCAGGTCCTCGCGGCCGACGGGGTGAACCGGCGCCAGTGGCAGGTCCTCAACGCCGCCCGGGGCGACGAGCCGATCGCGGTCGCGCTCGCCCCGTTCCTGGCCGGCGACCCGGCCGGCCTGGCGGCGTACACCGAGCCGCTGGTCGCCCGCGGCTGGCTCGACGGCGAGGAACTCACACCGGCAGGCCGGGTGGCGCTCGCGGCGCTGGCCGAGAAGGTGCAGGTCCAGCGCCGGCGGCTCACGAACGGCATCGTCGACACCGAGTACCTGCAGACGGTCGACGTACTGCGCCGGATGGCGGCGAACCTCGACCCGGATAACTCCGCTGTGTGACCGCCCAGGCGCGGCGGTCACACAGCAGAGTCGGCCACCTCGGAGTGCGGCTCGTGGTGAGGTGTCACGAGCCACTGGCCCCGCCCGGCCCGAGGTGTCGGCCAGGAGGTGGTTGGAACGGCTGGGCAGCGGCGATACAGGGACTCAGCCGCTTGCCCAGCCGGGCTGTGGGCGGTGCGGTCCGGAGCTGAGGAGAGCTCCGGACCGCACCTCGGGTTTCGTCCGGGGGCTGAGGAGTGCCCCCGGACCTTCGGTACCACTCCTGGACGTGAGGAGACCCCAGGAGCGTCTGCCGGGTCTGAGGAGGACCCGGCGGGCTCAGTTGTCCGCGTGTTCCTGCGGCCCGAGGATGTCGTTGGTGACGCGGAGACCGGCGAAACGGCGCCGCATCGCCTGCTCGTAGCGGGCCGCCAGCGGTGCTTCGGCGACGTATTGCGCGATCACGTGCTCGCCGAACCAGACCCGCACCCGGCGGCGGTGTTGCCTCGACGTCATCTCCGCGATTGCCACTACTTCTCACCCCGTAACTCTCAGGCCTTGCAACCAGTTGGACTTACTGGTTGTCATGGCAGTAATGGTGCACAGACCGACCGTGACCGCTCTAGGACCTGGACCGGACCTTTGCCGGACCTCTCCCGGACCTCTGGCGGACAAAGCCGGTCTGCACCTTGTCGTGGGGCATTCAGTCGAGACAACGTCTGATCTGACGTGAACGGGAGGAACGATGGCGGGTAGGTATACGCCAAAGACGGTCCTGGCGCACCTGATCCAGCGCCGGAACCAGACCTACTCCGAGATCGTCGCCGAGTTCGTCGAGCTGGGTGGAACCATCACCGAGCGGCACCTGCGGCGCCTCGCATCGGGCGAGCGCGCAGGGACCACTCCACAGACCCGGCGCACCCTGCAACGCATGTTCGGCAAGCCGGTCGAGGAGCTCCTCGCCCCGTACGTCCCCGAGCAGGCCGGCCAGGTGGTGCCGGTGACTGCGGCAGGTGGACGGATCACGACAGGTAATGAGATGGAGGTACTCGACATGGCTGCCAGCCGTGCGCGGGCTTTCGCCCTCGCGGCCCAGACCGGTCTCGGAAGCGAGGCCATGGAGCAGGTGTACGACGACGTGCGACACGTCGCGAAGGCCTATCCACAGCGCCCGCTGCCCGAGATCCTCGGCCAGCTGGTCGAGACCCAGGACCTGGTCTTCGCGTTGCTGGAGAGCCGGCAGCGTCCCGAGCACCTGCGGCAGCTGTACTTCCTCGGCGGCGTCACCGGCGGTCTGCTCGCCAAGGCGTCGCACGACCTCGGCAACCCGCACGCGGCCCTGACCCAGGCCCGTACGGCGTTCCTCTGCGCCGACAACGCCGACCACCACGGCCTCCGTGCCTGGGTGCGCGGGCTGCAGTCGCTGGTGTCCTACTGGGCCGGCAACCCGCACGACTCGGTCCGGTACGCCCAGCTGGGCGCCGGCTACGCCGAGCAGGCCAACAGCACCACCAGCGTCTGGCTCCCGGTCAGCGAGGCCCGGGCCTGGGCCGCCCTCGGCAACGCCGACGCCACCCGCGCCGCGCTGGAGCGCGCGGAGAACGCCTGGTCCACAGTCGTCGAAGGCGACGACCTGGACGAGATGGGCGGCCTGTGCACCTTCGGCCGCAACCGTCAGCTGTACTACGCGGCCGACGCGCTCGCATGGCTGCCGGGCGAGCGGGAGACCGCCGAGCGGTACTCCCACCAGGCCGTCGACGCCTACACCGACCAGTCGCACCCCGAGTGGGCCTTCGGCGACGCCGCCGGCAGCCACGCCGCCATGGCCATCACCCGGATCGCGAACGGTGAACTCGACGGTGCCGCCGACGCGATCGCCCCGGTCCTCGGTCTCCCGACCGAGCGCCGGATCAACGGTGTCGTGCACTCCGCCCGCCGGGTGCACCAGGCGCTGCGTCAGTCCGGCCGGGCCGACGACGCCCGGGACCTGCAGGAAGAGATCGAGCTGTTCACCCGGACCCCGATGCAGACCTACCCGCGGTAAACCGGTCGAGGACTAGCATCCCGCCATGGATCCGCTCACCGGCGATGCTGTCCGCCTGCGTGATTTCAGGCCGGATGACCTCGAGGACCTGCTCGCCATCACCGGTGACGACCGGGTGACGAACTGGATGTCGTTCGACAGCCACACCCGCGCGGACGCCCAGCGGCTGCTCGACGGCTGCATCGCCAACGCCACCGTGGAGCCGCGCACCATCTACGGACTGGCGGTCGCCCGGCCGGACGACGACCGGGTGATCGGCTTCGCCCGATTGGCGTTCAGTGGGGTCCAAGCGGCCAAGCTCGGCTACATGATCGCGGCCGACCACTGGGGGCACGGCTACGCCACCGACGCGGCCCGCACCACGCTCCGGTTCGCCTTCGGCCCGCTGGCCCTGCACCGCGTCACCGCCGCGATCGGCCCGGAGAACTCCGCCTCGATCGCGGTCGTGAAGCACCTCGGCTTTACCTACGAGGGCCACCTCCGCGACCACGTCTTCACGAACGGCGGCTGGCGCGACTCGCTGCTGTTCTCCCTGCTCAGTACCGAGACCGCAGCGTTGACTCCGCGCTGAGCCGCCGGCCGTTCATCCGGCGAACACCTTCGTGTCATGCGCCTGCTCGACAGTGCCTTGACACGTGCTTGTCAGCACAAGGAAGGTGTTCCGCCATGACGTCTGAGCAGCAGGTGCCCGAGTGGGCCGATCCGGCCGTTCCCGAGGAAGCGCTGGATCCGCAGGGCTTGTCGCGACGTGGGTTGATCCGCCGGGCCGGGTTGCTGGGAGCCGGGTTCGCGGCGGCCGGCGTACTGGGTGCCGAGGAGCCGGCCGCGGCGGCGAGCGGTTCGCCATACGGGGATGGGCCTGAACTGGTTTATCTGGTCGGGGATCACCATGTGCACAGCCGGTACAGCCACGACGCGAAGTACGACTTCAGCCAGTTGGCGTTGCGGGGGTCGCAGTTCGGGCTGGACTGGATGGCGTTCACCGAGCACAGCAACTTCGGGCACGCCGACAAAGGCGCGCAGGCGGAGAACGCCGAGGTGCTCAAGGCGCGGGCGGAGAACCCGCGGATGCTCGTGTTCCAGGGGCTGGAGTGGTACATCCCGGCGGCCGAGCACGGGACGGTTCTGGTCGCGCCCGGTGCGAACAACGTGGCCCTGCTGCAGCAGTTCGAGCGCGAGTACGACGGCAAGCTCACCGGGCGCTCCGCGAGTACACCGGAGAACGAGCAGCACGCGGTGAAGGCGCTGGCCTGGCTGGCGGAGCAGAAGCGGACCGGGTTCGTCGACGACCTGCTGGTGTTCGCCAACCACCCGATGCGGCTGGGGATCGACTCACCGCACGAACTGCGGGCCTGGCGCGACAGCGGGGTCTGCATCGGCATGGAGGGCGCTCCTGGTTCCCAGGGCGACGCGGATCCGGCGTGGTGCGCGTTCCGCGGTACTACGACCAACCAGCGCGGCGAGTACACCAACAGTCCCAGCGACGCGAGCTGGCCCGGGTACCCGGTCGACGCTTACCGCACGTACGGCGGCTTCGACTGGGCCACTGCGACTGTGGGCGGGCTGTGGGACTCCTTGCTCGCCGAGGGGCGGTTGTTCTCGATCACCTCGAACAGCGACAACCATCGGACCATCTGGGACACCTGGAAGGACGGGGAGTTCCCACCCGGCCAAAACTTCGACTCGCTCGGCTGGAAGCCGTCGCCGACCGACGCCGGGACGCCGCAGGCCGGGAGCGACTTCTGGCCGGGGCAGTTCAGCCGGACCCACGTCGGGGTCACCCGGTACGGCTACCTGGACGTCATGGCCGGACTGCGAGCCGGACGGGTCTGGGTGGACCACGGCCAACTGGTCGACGGCATCGACGTACGGGTGTCTCCTGCCGGCTCCAGGCAGCGTGGTGTCACCCTGGGCGGCCGCCTGAAGGTTCACCGCCACGAGCGGCTCGAACTGCGAGTCACGGTGACGAGCGCGACCCGGCCGAACTTCCACGGCGTACTGCCGCGGTTGGCCCACCTTGACGTCATCCGCGGCATCGTGACCGGTACTGCGAAGGACCGCGACAGCTGGAAGGCTCCGGACACCCGGGTGGTCGAGCAACTCGACGTACACGGCAAGACCGGTAGCTACACGCTGCGGATCCCACTGGGCCGGGCAGAGCAGTCGCACTACCTGCGGCTCAGAGGCAGTGACGGCAAGCGGAACGGGCCTGGGTACCTAGGGAGTCACGTCGACCCGGCCGGACCGATCCAGCACCCGCCGGCCGACGGCGATCCCTGGTCGGACACCTGGCTCTACACGAATCCCGTCTTCGTGGACGTCGTCCGTTGACCATGATCGAGGGTTTGGAGTGGTGGGGAGACTGGTCGTATGGCCATCACTACACCGCTGAACATGCTGGACCCTGTGCGGGACGGCCTGGCCCGGATGATCCTGACGAAGGTGGCCGGGCCGGATCCGTGGGCCGAGCGAAACCGGGTGCACAGCACTCCGGGTCCTAGGTGGTTCGCTCCGGACCGGCCGATCCGGCGCGTGCACGGCGACGCCTCGATGTTCGCCGGTGGCCTGCGCGCGCTACTGCTGCAGTCGCTGCACCCGATGGCGATGGCGGCGGTCTCGGCGCACTCCGGCTATCGCGGTGATCCCTGGGGCAGACTGCAGCGCACCAGCTACTTCCTGGCCATCACCACGTACGGCGCTGCGCAGGACGCCGAGGAGGCCGTCGCTCGAGTCAAGGCGGTGCACGAGCGAGTGCGTGGGACCAGTCCGGACGGGACTCGCTACCGCGCGTCGGACCCACACCTGCTCAAGTGGGTGCACGTGGCAGAGGTGGACAGCTTCCTCGCGGCACACCAGCGGTACGGCGCTTCGCCGCTGGACGCTGCCGAGCGAGACGCGTACGTCGAAGACACTGCGATCGTGGCCGAGGCTCTGGGCGTCGTGGATCCGCCTAGGACCGAGGCGGAGCTGCAGGAGACGCTGAAGTCGTATCGGCCCGAGTTGCGGGGTACTACGGAGGCACGAGCGGCAGCACGGTTCATCCTGGTTCACCCGCCAGTGCCCTTGGCCGCCCGTCCGGCGTACGGGGTGTTGACCGCGGCGGCGGTCGGATTGCTGCCGTGGTGGAGCCGTCGGCCGCTGCGGTTGCCGTACCTGCCGCTGGCGGAGAGCACGATGGTCCGGGTGGCCGGTGACGGCCTGACGCGCACGATCCGGTGGGCACTCGCCTCGCCGACGCTCACGCCGGAGTCTGTGGCCGCCGATACCCGGTAGTTTTCTCCCATGCCGAAGCGCCCGCACCGCCCGCTGCCCTTGGGTACGCCGGCGGGCGTCGAGGTGCTGACCAAGATTCTGACCCAGGGACCGATTCCGCGGGTCCAGATCGCCCGGCGGACCGGACTGTCCCAGGCCGCGGTGACCAAGGCCGTCGCACCGTTGGTCGAGGCCGGCTTCGTGACGGACCACCCGGCCGAAACCGAGGACGGCACCGAGGTCCGGGCCGAGCTCGGCATCGGCCGGCCGGTGAGTCCGCTGACGGTGGTCCCGGACAGCATCTCGGTGATCGGGTTGAAGGTGACGCCGACCGACCTGATCGGCGTGACGACGGACTTCAAGGCCGGGATCCGCGCGGTCCGGCACCAGCAACTGGCGGACAAGTCGCCGGATTCCGTGCTCGAGCGGCTTGCGGAGCTCGCGACCGAGTTGATGGCGACGCTGCACGACAAGACCGATCCGGCCGGTCCGCTGATCGGCGTGGGCGTCGCGGTGTCCGGTGACGTGGACGCAGTGCACGGCGTGGTCCGGGATTCGCCGTTCATGGGCTGGCGGGATGTGCCCGTGGCGGCCCTGCTCGGCGAGAAGCTGAAGGTGCCGGTGATCGTGTCGAACGACGTCCGGGCCCTGACCGTGGCCGAGCACTGGTTCGGGGTCGGCGTCGACGCGGACTCGTTCGCGGTGGTGACGATCGGCTCCGGTGTCGGCTGTGGGCTCTACATCAACGGCGAAGTCGTGTCGGGCGCGCACGGCGTCTCCGGCGAACTCGGGCACCTGCCGCTCGCGCCGGGCGACCTGGTCTGCACCTGCGGCCGGCGTGGCTGCGTGGAGACGGTCGCTTCGTCGGACGCGATCCTGGCCCGCATCCGGGAGACGACCGGTCGGCCGGAGCTGGACCTGGCCGGTGCGATCGAGCTCGCGCACGAAGGCGATGCCCACGCGCGGGAAGCCTTCGACCGGGCCGGCGAGGTGATCGGCTCGGCGCTGGCCGCCATGGTGAACCTGGTCGGCCCGCAGCTCGTCGTGATCGCCGGCGAAGGCGTCGCGGACTACGACCTGTACGACCAGCGGATGCGGCAGGCCTTCGCCGAGCACGCTTTCGGCGCCGCAGGAGATTGCACGCTGATGCTTCGTTCGCACACCTTCGACGACTGGGCCCGCGGCGCGGCCGCCACGGTGATCCGCTCGTACGTCCGCGGCGAACCCCCTTTACACCGTTGACCGGCAGCCCGGTCGCGGATCGATCGCATAGAGTGAGCCCAGACCTCAGTTGAGTTGGAAGGTTTGTTCGCGATGACAGACATGGGTGTGCCGGAGCAAGAGATTCCGGGGGTCGATCCGACCAAGCCGAGTATCGCGCGGACGTATGACTATCTGCTGGGTGGCAAGGACAACTTCGCCGTCGACCGGGCGCTCGGGGACAAGTTCATCAACGATCTGCCCGGGTCGCGGGTGATCGCCTTCGACAACCGCGGTGCGCTGATCCGTGCGGTGCGCGAGATCGTCACCAGTGGGGTCAAGCAGTTCATCGACCTCGGCAGTGGGTTGCCCACGGCGGACAACGTCCACCAGATCGCGCAGGGGCACCGGCCCGAGGCCAAGGTCGTGTACGTCGACATCGATCCCGTCGTGCTGAGCCACGGCCGCGCGCTGCTGGCCGAGAACGACTTCACCACCGTGATCGAGGGCGACCTGCGGGACTCGGAGAAGATCTACCAGAACCCCGACCTGCAGGCGCTGATCGACTTCGACCAGCCGGTCGCGATCATCCTCAGCGCGATCCTGCACCACGTGAACGACGACGAGGACCCGGCCGGGCTGGTCCAGTTCTGGGTCGACCGGATCCCCTCGGGCAGTTATGTGTTCATCAGCCACTTCCGCAGCGAGGACGATCCGCGGAGCGCGGAGATGCAGCAACTGCTGCAAGGGTCGCTGGGGCGTGGGCGGTGGCGAACCGACGACGAGTTGCGGGCGCTGTTCGGCAAGGAGCTGCAGATCCTGCCGCCCGGGCTGGTGCCGACGGCCGAATGGCGGCCCGTCACCGAGCCCGACGAGCTGACGGACTGGCAACGCCTGATCGCCGCCGCCCTCGCCATCAAGCCCTAGCCACCGCGGTCGTAGTACAGGCCTGAGCGCCCTTCCGACCCTGTGGGCTGGAAGGGCGGCTCGTGGCCGGGTCAGCTGCGAGCGGCCGCCAGGATCTTGCGCCAGACCTTGCGGTAGGACTCCAGGCCGTCCTCGGCGAGTGGTCCGGTCGGGCCGGCGGTGATCGAGACCCGCTCCGGGATGGTGCCCCAGACCGGGATCTCCTCCGCGGCGTACTGCTGCATAGTCTCCTGGTAGGCCCGCGTGTAGGTCCGTGCCGAGCAAATCACCAGCCCGACCGGGACCTCCTTCGGGACCAGGTCCAGCACGGCACGGACTCGGGGCGTCTCGACACCGCCGACGCGGGTCGGGATGATGACGATCCGGGCCCGTTCGAGCGCCTTGTTCAGCAGCCGTTCGTGCGACGGGGGCATGTCGACGACGCCGATGCCCTCGGGCGGCACCTTGTCCAGTGCCTTGGTCAGGAGGCGCTCGGTCGGCGCCTCGGCGATCTCGATCCTGGCCAGGTGGTCGTCGTCGGAATCCGCGATCCAGTCGGCAGCGCTGCCTTGTGGATCGGCGTCGACCAGGGTGGCGGTGCGACGGTTGGAAGATGCCAGCGCGGCCAAGTACACCGACGTGGTTGTCTTGCCGACCCCGCCCTTCAGTGCAGCTGTCACGATGATCATGGAACTGACGCTACCCGGTCTTGTCCGATTTCCGGCGTGTCGTCGGCGTTGCCCGGACGCGTCGTGATAGTTGCCGCTGGCCCCCGCGCTACTTTCCGAGCCAGGCGTCGACCTTCGAGCGGTTCGCCTCGACCCACTTCTGGGCGGCCGCGTCCGGGCTCAGCTTGTCCTCGGCGATGTACTTGGCGACCTGGTTCTGGTCGTCGTTGGTCCAGCTGAAGTTCTTCACCAGGTCGTACGCCGGGCTGCCGGAGTCGGCGAACTTCTTCGAGACGATCTTGTCCAGCGCGTACGCCGGGTAGTCGCAGGCGACCTTCTCCGGTACGGCGTCGCAGCCGGCCTTGTACGGCGGCAGGTTCACCTTGACCAGCTTGAGCTCGTTGAAGAACCACTGCGGCTCGTAGAAGTACCCGATCACCGGCTTCTTGTTCTTCTCCGCGTCGCGGAAGGCCTGGATCAGCGCGGTCTCGCTGCCGGCGTACACGACCTTGTAGTCCAGCTTGAGGTTCTTCACCAGCGCCTCGTCGTTGGTGACGAACGACGGGTCGCCGTCCAGCAACTGGCCCTTGCCGCCGGACTCCGACGTCTTGAACATCGCGGCGTTCTTGTTCAGCGTCTTCCAGTCGGTCAGCTCCGGGTGCGCGGCCGCGAGCCACGGCGGCAGGTACCAGCCGATGACGCCCTTGTTGCCGGTCAGGCCCGCCTCGACGGCGACCTTCTGGTCGGTGATGTACTTCTTCTTCAGGTCCTCGTGACCCCAGTTCTCCAGGTTCACGTCGATCTCGCCGGTGCTGAAGCCCTGCCAGGCGATCTCTTCCTTGAGGTTCTTCTTCACCACCTTGCAGCCGAGGTCCTTGGTCGCCACGTAGGCGACGACGGCCGCGTTCGCCTCGTACCCGACCCACGGGCTCACCGTCAGGTTGACGGTGCCGCAGGCCTTGCCGCTCGCGGCCGGCTTCTGCGCGTCGCCGACCTTCGCACCCCCACACGCGGTCAGCGCGAGCGCGAGCGCGGTCAGCACACCGGCCGAGCGCAGCAGCTTGTTCGTCACCACAGGTTGTCTCCTCATAATTTTCAGCTGAACTTCCTGGTACGGCGGGCCGCGGCCTGCGTGATCCGGTCGAGCATGACACCGAGCAGCACGATCGCCAGCCCGGCCGCCAGACCCTTGCCGTAGAGCTCACTCTGCGCGAAGCCGGCGGCCACGTCGTACCCGAGTGCGCCCGCGCCGACCAGGCCGCCGACGACGACCATGGACAGCACGTAGATCAGGCCCTGGTTGACCGCCAGGGTGATCGCCCGCCGGGCGACCGGCAGTTGCACCTTACTGATCACCTGCCAGCTGCTGGAGCCGACCGAGTTGGCCGCCTCGACCGTCGCGACCGGGACGGCCCGGATGCCATCGGCAACGATCTTGGTGGTGACCGGTACGGCGAACACCACCGCGGCCGCGATCGCGGTGAACCGGCTGGTGCCGAACAGCGCGAGGAACGGAACGAGGTACACGAACGGCGGCATCGTCTGCCCCGCGTCGAGCACGGGTCGCAACCAACTGTCGGCCCGCTGGTTCCGCCCGGTCCACACGCCGAGGACGATGCCCACAGCAACCACTACGACGGTCGCCAGCAGCGTGGAGGCGAGCGTGACCATGCCGTCGTGCCAGACGCCGGTCGCGACCAGCAGGCCAAGACAGACAGCAGCCGGTACCGCGCTGCGCCAACTCCCGAGCACCGCGGCCAGCGCCACGATGACCACGGTGACAAGCCACCACGGCGACTCTGTGAGCAAGGCTTCCAGCGGATTGAGGAGCCCCTCGGTGACAGCGTCGCGTACGCCGTACGTGAACCCACCGAACACGTCCTGGCCCCAGGTCGTCACGTCTGTCGCAGTCACCGCGATCCGCGAGCCGACACCGACGTCAGTGGGGAACTCGGCGGCCCATACGTAAGTCCGGGAGAACCACACCGCCACCAGCACGGCAAGACCGCCAGCGGCGAGCAGCACGCGGCGGCGCACGCTCGCAGTACGCCATGGTCGGTCACCGGCCGCGGTGGTCACGCGGTCGAGCACGATCGCGATCACGACGATCGCGAGACCGGCGTTGAACGCTACGCCGACGTCGAGGGTCTGCAGCGCCTTCAGGACGGTCTGCCCGAGACCGGGCGCATCGATCAGCGCGGCCACCGTGACCATCGACAGGGCGGCCATGATCGTCTGGTTGATCCCGACGACGACCGTGCTGCGCGACATCGGCAGCAGCACTTTGAACAGGGTCTGCCCACCGGTGGAGCCGAGCGAGCGAGCGGCCTCGACGCTCTCGGCGGGTACCGAACGGATCGCGTGCGCGGTCAGCCGGACGACCGGCGGCGCCGCGTAGATCAGGGTCGCGATGGTCGCCGCCGCCGGGCCGATCGCGAAGAACAGGGTCAGCGGTGCGAGGTACACGAACGTCGGGAGCGTCTGCATCAGGTCGAGGATCAGCGTGGCGACCTTGAACGCACGGTTCGACAGGCCGGCCCAGATCCCGAGCGGGATACCGACCAGCAGCGAGAGCGCGACGGCCGCGATCGTGAGCGAGAGCGTGTCCATGCTCTCCTGCCACAACCCCTGCAGCCCGACGAAGGTGAGCCCGGCGGCTGCGAGCACAGCGACCTTCCAGTTACCGAAGGCCCACGCCAGGTACGCCGCGATGGCCACCACGCCGAGCCAGCCGACCACCGGCACGGGGCGTCCGTACGCCGGTTGGGACAGCACGTTCTGCAAGAGGACGACCAGGTGGTCGACCGCGATCCGGATCGCGTCGAAGAAGGCATTGCCGCGGCCCAGGAAGTCCCGGTGCTCGGTCAGCCAGCGGTGCAGTGCGGTGGTCTCCTGGCCGCCGATCGTGAGCGTGTCGACCCCGCTCAGCACGAACCAGGCCGCCACCCAGCCGACCACCAGGACGCCGGCGATGACCGTACGGCGTGGTTTGCGGACCCGGATCTCGACCGAGCCGGTGATGGAGGCCATCTCAGCCGTCTTGGGGGCGCGACGCGGACGGGTCCGGATCCGCCACGACGGCCAGGATCGCCTCGTCGTCGATGACGCCGAGGAGCTGGCCTTCGGCAACGACCTTGACCGGGCGGTCGGACTCCAGCACCAGCCGGGTCGCCTCACGGACCAGTACGTCGGGACCGAGCTCGGGGCCGTCCAACTGCTCGTCCGGCCGCGGCTGCCGGACGATCCAGCGCAGCGTGAGGATGTCGGCCCGCGGCACGTCGCGGACGAACTCGCGGACGTAGTCGTCGGCCGGCGCCCCGACCAGCTCGTCGCCGGTGCCGAGCTGGACCGCGGCGCCGTCACGCATCAACAGGATGCGGTCGCCGAGCTTGAGCGCCTCGGACAGGTCGTGGGTGATGAACACCATCGTCTTGCCGACCTCGCGGTGCAGCCGGGCGACCTCGGTCTGCATCTCGCGCCGGATCAGCGGGTCGAGCGCGGAGAACGGCTCGTCGAACAGCAGGACGTCGGGGTCGTTGGCGAGCGCGCGGGCCAGGCCGACCCGCTGCTGCATGCCGCCCGACAACTGCTCGGGGTACAGCTGCTCGTTGCCGGCCAGACCGACGAGGTCGATCACCTCCTGCGCCCGGCGGCGGCGGTCGGGCTTGCTCTCGCCGCGCACCTCCAGCCCGTAGGAGACGTTGTCGATCACCTTGCGGTGCGGCAGTAGGCCGAAGTGCTGGAACACCATCGAGAACTTGCTCCGCCGCAGCGTCCGGAGCCGCTTCTCGTCGGCGGCCCGGAGATCCTCGCCCTCGAAGTAGATGCTGCCCGCGGTCGGCTCGATCAGCCGGGTCAGGCAGCGGACCAGCGTCGACTTGCCGGACCCCGACAGGCCCATGACGACGAAGACCTCACCGGGGGCGACGTCGAAGCTGAGGTCGCGGACGGCCGCCGTACAGCCGGTCTGCTGGTAGAGGTCCTTGCGGTCCAGGCGCGCGAGGTCGGGACGTCGCGGTACGCGGTCCGCCTTCGGCCCGAACACCTTCCACAGGTCCTGGATCGAGAGCAGCGCGTCCGACGCCAATGGATCGGGGTACTCGAGCTGAGCGGTCACAATGGTTCACCCTCGCATCCCGGCCACCGGGTTCGTCGTGAACCGCGACTTTATCGAAGCCCCGGCTCCCCAGCGCCGCCGCGGGTGTCTGACCCTTCAACCTTTACCCGCACCAAACACCAGCACACGCCGGTCACGAGGGCTGGTACGGCGGAGCCTCGCCCCAGCCCCACCTCGGGACCGGAGCCTGTGGTGGTGGGGTCGCGCCCGGCTGGGAGTTGGCCAGGGCGATGCGGGTGCCCCACTCGATGTAGGCGACAAACGCCGACCGGAACTCGGGATCGTCCGGCAGGCCGGCTGGGTCGGCGCTGGCGGCGATCAGCGCTGCCCAGCGAGCGCGTTGCTCCTCGGTCAGGCCGAGATTCAGGTGGTGGGACAGCATCGCGGGATAGCCGCCGAGCTCGTCGGTGTACGTCTTGGGACCGCCGAACACCTCGCCCAGCCAGATCGCCACGTGCTCGCGGTGCTTGTCGCTCATGTGCGCGAACACCGACGCGAGCAGCGGATCCTCCAGCACCCTGTCGTAGAACACCTCGGTCAGCCGCCTGAGCGCTTCCACCCCACCGGCCCACTCGTACACCGTCGGTGTCGTCATCTCACCCTCCCGTCTGATTGCAGTGTAAGCATGTAATCAGACCCTGAGGTTCATCAAGGCTCTGGCGATCGCGACCTGAGCCGGCTCGACCCCGCGTTCGCCGTCCTCGAGGTCCCAGAGCACGTTCTGCAGGATCCGCCCGAGCGTCCAGCCGATCGCCCGGTCGCGGTCCAGGCCGGCCACGTCGACCATCAGGTCGAACCGTCGCCGGATCGCCTTCGCCAGGTCGCCGGTCGCGACGAGGTCGTCCCAGCGGTTGTTCAGCGCCGGGAACAGCTCGAAGCACGGGTTGCCCGCGAGCGGCTTCGGGTCGATCACCAGCCACGGTTCCCGCTGGGCGGCCATCACGTTGTCGTAGTGGAGATCCCAGTGGAGCAGCCGATCACCGGACTCGCCTACCAATTCGGCCAGCCGGGCAGCGCACCGGCGTACGAGGTTCTGCTCGTCTCGGTCAGCCAGTCGCGGGATCTGCCCGGGCGCCTCGTCCAGCATCGCGGCGGTGAGGTCTTCGAGCTTCCGGAGCGCAGGAGGAGCCTGTACTGCGCTGAGCCGGGTCAGCAGCTCTGCCAGGAGCTGGGTGGCCTCCTGGTCGTCTGGGACGTCGCTGAGCATCCTCGGCTGCAGGCGCTCGAGCAGGATGGTGCCGGTGGCCGGGTCATCTTCCAGGACCAGTACTACGCCGTCGCCGTCCCAGGTGCGCAGAGCGAGTGCCTCGCCGGCGTTCTCGTCGTTGAGCGGTTGGAGCTTGAGCATCGCGGCAGTGGCGTCTCGGCGGCGCACGGGGAGCACCAGCGAGCCGGCGCCGTACAGGGGTTCGCCGTCGAGTTGCAGTGACCACTGGTCGAGGTAGCCGGTGGTCAGCTCCGGCAACGCGTCCAACCAGTGCTTGGCGTCTTCCTCATGGAGCTCTCGGAGACCCGCCGGTACTACGAACTCGCGCAACTGGTCTCCTTTGCTCACGGCCGGGCACTCCGACAGTAGGTGGTCGGGCAACCGTGTGCTTGGGTTTTCCCGTGAGTTCCCCCGAGGCGGCCGACGCGGCCCATGCAGTAGCCCGGCAACACCGTCGCGCGCAAGCATTGGTGAGCGTGGTCTATCTCGGTTTGCCGCTGGCGTTCCTGGTGGTGACCGTGGTGATCGCGGTGACTCGGTCGCCCTTCGACTGGCCTGCCGTGGTGTTCCCGACGCTGCTGCTGGCGCTGGGCTGGTTCCTGCGAAGGCGGCAGCGGTACCAGGTCGGGCGGTGGACCACGGTCGGCGCCTGGTTCGGTGGGCTGGCCGTGCTGTACGTCGGGTTCTTCTCGCTGGTGTTCGACGTTCGGTGGCTGGCTGCGGCCATCCTGCCCGCTGCGCTGGTCTGCGCGTTCTTGGGTGCGCTTCTCGGACGTGCTGGTCAGCGCGCGCTCATGGTGCCGCTGCGGCCTGAGCTCGCCGGCACGCAGTACGAGCTGGTTCTGCCGTTGCGCGGAGTGCTGCTGACCACGCTGGAGATCGGTACCTCGAGCGTGACTGTGCGGGCACGGTTTTTCGGTAATCCGCCGGGCGGGCGCGAGGCTGCGCGGCGTACCTATGAGCTGTCGGAGGTAACCGGAGTCTTCGCCGCCTCTCTCAGCGGCTCCGAGCGGCTGAAGTTCCCGATTGCGCTGCCGGTCAAGGTCGTTGGCTCGGCGGGACCGGCGCTGATCCTGCAGGCCCGTGGCGAGGACTGGGTCCTGCCCCTCGGCGCCGCCGACGCCGTCGCCGACTTCCTCAACGGCCGAGTCAGCGCAGCAAAGCCGACGCCCTGACCGAGGCTCAACCTGTGCGCTGGTCCGTCCAGCGCATGGCAAGGGCGAAGCCGAGATCGTCGTACTCGGCACCCGGAAAGACGAGTCGCAGCTCGAACCACGCGTCCCGGAGTCCGATCCGGGTAGAGATCGCACACGTTGTCGACCAGGGCGACCGTGCCGCCGGGGCGGACCAGCGATTTCAGTTGCTCGAGACCGGCCCGGTAGTTCGGCACGTGGTGCATCATCGTGTGGCTGTAGACCAGGTCGAACCCGTCGTCGTCGACCTCGAACAGATCGGCCACCCGGTACTCCGTGTTCGCCCGCGCCCGCCTCGCCCGGGCGATGTCGATCGCCCGCTCGCCGCGGACCCCCAGCCCTGCCACCCACCCGAAGTTCTGCTCGGGCTTCAACCCGACGAACCGGTCGTAGCCGGCGGCGAACCGATCGAACGACTGTGCATCAACCATCATGCGAGTACGACGTCCTCCGGCGCCCGACGGTTGGACCGGGATCGGCCTCCAGTCCGTCGGGGTGGCGTTCTGGAGTCAGGCGCCGGCGGCTTCGCGTTCCTTGCGGGAGATCTCGGCCTTCTCGGCCTGCCAGCCGTCCTCGTTCTTGCCGAGGCGCCAGTAGCCGGAGATCGAGACGCGGTCGCGGGGCAGACCGCGATCGGTGTGCAGGTGGCGGCGGAGCTGGGTGACGAAACCGGCTTCGCCGTGGACGAAGACGTGGACGTCGTCGGAGCGGAACTCGAGCTCCTCGACCGCACGAACCAGGTTCTCGCCGCGGGTGCCGGTGCGATGGAACCAGGTCAGGTCGACCTCGCCGGGGCCGTCGAGCTTCTGCTCCTCGGTCTCGTCCTCGACCTCGACGAAGACCTTCGCCTTCGCACCGGGCGCGAGTTGCTCGATCGCGGCACCGATCGCCGGCAGCGCGCTCTCGTCGCCGACCAGCAGGTGCCACTCGGCGTCGGGGTTCGGCGCGTACCCGCCGCCCGGACCGTTGAACCAGAGCTTGTCACCGGGCTGAGCGCCGGCAGCCCACGGCCCCGCGATCCCCTCGTCGCCGTGATAGACGAAGTCGATCGTCAGCTCACGCGCGGCCTCGTCCCAGTTCCGGACGGTGTAGGTGCGCATCGTCGGCCATTGCTCGGCCGGGAACTGCTCGCGGACCACGCCCATGTCGAGCGGTTCCGGATAGGTCACGCCGGGCTTGGGGAAGAGCAGTTTGACGTAGTGGTCGGTGGTCCCGTTGTCGACGAACTCGTCGCAGCTCAGCACCAGCCGGATCATGTGCGGAGTGATCCGCTCGCTCCGGCGGACGACCGCCAGCTTCGCGCGGCGGTTACGGGGTGCGGGGTTGCTCACGCGACCACGGTCCTCTCAAGACTTCAGGCGGAATGTTAGGCATACCTAACTAGGCTAACCGACAAGCTGAAATCACTCGCTACCCCGGCGGGATGCGATCGCCTGCTTTCAGCAGCAGCCGTCGTCGCAGGTGGTCGCCGTGCCGTCCGTGGTGGGCGCGCAGCACCCTTCGCCGCGCCAGGCCTGGACACCCTCGCGGAGGGCGACGGCCGAGATCACCAGGCCGGCGATCGGATCGGCCCAGTACCAGCCGAGGGTCGCATTGAGCAGCAGGCCGAGGAGAAGCACTGCGGACAGGTAGGTACACAGGAGAGTTTGGGTGCTGTCGGCAACTACCGCGTTGGAGCTCAGCGCCTTGCCGGTACGGCGTTGTGCGTAGGAGAGCAACGGCATCACCACGAGCGAGGCGATCGCCAGGCCGATACCTACCCCCGACGTGTCGGCCTCGCCTCGGCCGAGCAGGGCGCGCACGGATTCCACCGTCACATAGGCGGCGAGACCGAAGAACGACAGCGCGATCAGCCGCAGCGCCCGGCGCTCGCGCGTCTCCGGCAGTGGATGCCGGAACTGCCAGAGGATGATCAGCCCGCTCGCCACCTCCACCACCGAGTCGAGCCCGAACCCGACCAGCGCAACGGATCCCGCGACCGTCCCTGCCGAGATCGCAACGATCGCCTCGATGACGTTGTAGGTAACGCTCGCACCGGCCAGCAGCTGCGCTCGTCGCCCCAGCTTCTTGCGCCGCTCCTCCGCTTCGACCGGCTCTCCAGCGACCGGGAGCATTCGCAGCTCGATGGGACGCGCCGCGCGGTCCGGCTCGCTCATCGACAGTCGCCTTCCGCGTCAGGCCGGCAGCAGGCGGGGTCGACGGCCAGTACGACGTGCAGCAGCTCGGCGAGCGCCGTACCGAGGCTTGCGTCTGCCAGCTCGTAGCGGGTACGCCGGCCTTCTGGCTCCGCGACGACGAGACCGCAGCCTCGCAGGCAGGCGAGGTGGTTCGACAGGGACTGCCGGCTGACACCGATGCGCTCGGCCAACTCCGCCGGGTAGCTCGGCCCCTCGTGCAGCACGAGCATCACCTGCGTGCGGGTGGGATCCGACAGCGCATGCCCGAACCGGGCCAGCACCTCACTCCTGCTCACGATCGTGTCCACGCCGTGACAGTACACGAATCGCTGTATTCAGCAGAACCTGTACTACGCGTCGCTCGGCGCCACCGCCTTCGCCGAGCGCTGCCACAGCATCGCGAGCGGGATCGCCGCCGCTACCCCGGCGAGCCCGAACCATCCGACCGCCTGCACCGCATCGGTCTTGTCGGCGAGCACACCGGCGAGCAACGGGCTGACGCCGGTCGCCGTCGTCAGACCCGAGTTCGACATGCCGATCGCCTGGCCGCGCCGCGCGTCGGGAAGCATGAACGTCATCGAGGTCGTCGCCTGCATCACCACGATCGTGCCGAACGCTCCCGCGAACACGAACAGCAGCACGGACACGACCAATCCCGGTCGCAGCAGGCAGAGCGCCACCGGCACCGCGGACGCGATCGCAAGCGGCCCGAGCAGCCCCGGCCGTTTGTCCTCCGGCACCAACTTGCTGAACAGGAACGCACCCACCACGCTACCCAGCGGATCCGCCGCCAGGATCAACCCGACCATCACCGAACTGCCACCGAACACAGCGGCGTACGGGGCGGCCATCCCTTCGTACACGGCGACGAGCGCCATCAACCAGAGCATCAGCACCAACGCGCGCATGCCCCGGTCCGCGAACAGCAGTCCCCACGACTCACCCGCCGACGCCCGCCACGACCGCCGTACGCCGGTATCGCCGGCCTTGTTCGCATCGGCCGCCGGGCGCGGTCGGAGCCGGCTTCGGATCAGGAGGGCGGATCCGAAAAAGGTGACCGCGTCGAGCGCGAGGACGACGTACGGGTTGAACAGGGCGATCAGCAGACCGCCGCCGGCGAACCCCGCCAGCTGCGCGGACTGGATCGTGATGCTGCGGATCGCCATGCCGGTCGCGTAGCGCTCGGTGCCGAGCACTTCGGGGAGCAGCGCGAGCTGGGCCGATTTGAAGACGGGTTGGAGCAGCGAGACGACGCTCACCAGGACGCACCGCAACCAGAACGGCATCGGCGGAATCGCGACCAGGACGATCAGGCAGCCACGCAGTCCGTCGACCGCCATGATCAGCTCACGCCGCGGAAACCGATCCGCGAGCCCGGTCAGGAAGATCCCACCGAGCAACGACGGGACGAATGTGAGCGCATAGGTGAGGCCGGTCAGCGCCGCCGAACCGGTGTCGGCGAACACGAGCACCGACAACGCGACCCTGGCGAGCTGATCCCCGGCAACCGACTGCAACTCCGCCAGCCACATCGCCCGAAACTCCGGGACCCGGAAGCACTCCCGATAACTACTCCTCGAACCTGTCACCACGGGGCCTCACTCACACTCGCGCCTCCCGGCCGCGCCCCCCAGACGACCCTGCCAGCCGCAGCGTAGGTCCCAGATCACCCCCACTTCCTCCCTTTCGAACATCCTGAAAACGTCCGCGGGCAGGGCTCTTGGCCGTTGGACGGGTCAGGTGGCGAAGACGGCGGAGTCGTGGGCGAAGGCTTTGAACTCGAGGGCGTTGGTGGCGGGGTCGTGGAGGAACATCGTCCATTGCTCACCGGGTTGGCCTTCGAAGCGGAGGTAGGGCTCGATGACGAAGGGGGTGCCGGCGGCGCGGAAGCGGTCGGCGAGCGCGTGGAAGTCGGGGATCTGCAGGATCAGGCCGAAGTGCGGGACGGGGACGTCGTGGCCGTCGACCGGGTTGTGGATCGGGGCGGGACGCGCGGGGGCGAGATGAGTCACGAACTGGTGGCCGCGCAGGTTCCAGTCGATCCAGGTGTCGGAGCTCCGGCCGCGCTCGCAACCGATCACGGTGCCGTAGAACTCCGCGGCGGCGGCGAGATCGTCGACGGGCATGGCGAGGTGGAAGCGGGGCAGCGGTGAGGTCGAATCGGTCATACCTAGAACATACGAGCCGATCCGGCCTCACCGAGCGTTGTCCACAGGCCGCTTCCGCCGGCCACGAGCGATCGCCTGCGCTCAGGGCCAGATCGAGGTGACCCATTCGGGGTGGTCGATGAACGGGTTCCGGTTGTGCTGCCAGGTGTCGAAGATGACCTGGTTGCGGCGCTTCTCGAAGGCGTCCGGCGGGTCGGCCGCGCTCCACGCCTTCAGCACCGACAACCTGCCGATGTACGGCGCGGTGCCGTTGTTGACCGAGTCGTTCGGCTCCAGGTTGGCGAAGCCGTCGTCACCCTCGTACCGCACGGCCATGTAGAAGATCATCCGGGCGACGTCACCGCGCACCGCCGGGCGCGGATCGAACGAGTCCGCGTCGGCCGTGCAACCGGGGCACTGGGCAACCGTCGTACCGCCGTTGTCGAAGTCCAGGTTGCCGCGGGCAGCGTTCACCGAGACGTCCTCGGGCCGAAGGTGGTGCACGTCGGTACCGGGTCCGGTGGTCGTGCCGAAGTCGCCGTGCGACTTGGCCCAGACGTGCTCGCGGTTCCAGTCGTCCGCGCCGCTGCCGTTGGAGGACTTGCTCTGCGACCGTCCGGAGTACAGCAGGATCACGTTGTTGGAGTTGGCCGGGTCCTGGTCGGTGTCCTTCAGCGCGGTCCAGACCTGGTCGTAGGTGAGCTTGGTCTGGTTCGAGATGATCGTGTGCAGCGCGGCCTTCAGCGCCGCGCCGGACTTCCCGGTCGCTGCCGCGTAGTAGTCGCCGGGGTCGCCAGGATCGGATCCGCCGGCACCTGTGAAGGCAGTCGGGTTCTTCAGCCCGGCGTGTGGAGTGAAGTACGGCGTGAGCGTTCCGGTGACGGCGATCTTCGTCCCGACCAGCCCGGGGTTCGACTGCAGTCCGTACTGCGTCCTGAAGGTGCTCGGGATCTGCACGTAGAGCATCGAGCCCGTGCTCGTCTGGCTCGCCGAGTCGGCCAGCGCCAGCGCGGTGTCGGCAGTGAAGTTGCTCCTGATCACCGTGCTCGCGGCGGTCGGTTGGCCGACCACGTACCCCTCGACGGTCGCGACGGATCCGTCCTGCCGGCCGATCGCGGTACTGACGGAGATGGTCGCGGTGGTAGCCGCTGTCGACGGCGTTATGCCGTACCCGAGCAGACCTAGAAGGATTGTTCCGATCAAGAAGGCACGGCGAACAAGCACAGCGGACTCCCACGGGGCGGTAGGAACGGGGCGGTCGCTGTGCAGTCTGCCCGGCCAGAGGGCCGGGGAAGCGTCATCGGAGGAAAATGTTGTCCGACGATCCGGCAAACTCTGCCCGCCCCGCCGGGAGCGTTGAGTCGGTGGGGCGGCAGCGCGTTGGCGCTGGGCCGCCCCACCTAGGTGTCAGGGCCCCCATCAGTTCACGGCTTTCACCGCGTTCTGCTCGCCCGTCCACCAGCGAGGCGCTACTGGCGGGCAGCACCTCACCGACCGGTCGGAGTGTCCTACTCCAGGTCTGGCGTGGTGCGGACGCCGTTACGGACCGTACTCAGTCCGGAACAGAATGTCCATGGCGAACAGAAGCTGTCTCAAGGTACTGACGGGTCCCTGAATCAGCAGCTGAATCAGCAGCTGATCGTGTCCGCGTGCGTGGTGCCGGCGGAGCGGTAGGCGTTCACCCGGGCAGTGGCCGTCGCCGGCGACAGCGCCTCGTTCTTCGCGTAGTACACCCAGTCGGCGGACTGCACGTAGGCACTGGTGCCGCCGCTGTGGCCGGTCAGGTCGATGAACCACTCGTTGTAGTTGAGCGTCATCGGCCGTCGCGGG
The DNA here is from genome assembly GCF_004365175.1 of Kribbella voronezhensis. NCBI lineage: Bacteria > Bacillati > Actinomycetota > Actinomycetes > Propionibacteriales > Kribbellaceae > Kribbella > Kribbella voronezhensis. Next base: position 3,584,817 of record NZ_SOCE01000001.1, read on the forward strand.
TAGACCGTGTGACCGGCACCGTCATCGGTGTGGTCGGCGGCGAGCGCACCGTCGATGTAGTACTTCACATGGCCGCCGGCGACCACGGCCACCAAGGTGTGCCACCCGGCGTGGCTGAAGCGCCGCGCGGTACTGATCCGCCAGCCGTCGAACGGGTCCTCCTGGTAGGTGTTCCAGCTGGTGATGAAGTCGACCGGCCCGGTCTCACCCCAGCCACCGTTCGGCAGGTACTCCGAGACGTCCAGCTCCGAGTACGTCGGCTCCCAGTCGTAGTCGAGCGGCGAGATCGTGTAGAAGGTCTGGTTCACCAGGTCGCCGTCGTTGCCGCTCACCGGCCTGTCGCTGAACTTGAACCGGGTCGCGTAGGTGCCCTCGAAGAACCGCTCCTGGTTCTGCTGCACCTGGGCCTGCGTCGTGCCGCTGGCAGTTCCGTTGGTCGCGGCACGCAACTGCAGCGACTTCTGGCCGTCGACGACCGGGAAAGTCACGTTTCCCGCGGTCCAGGTGCCGTCGATACCAGGCCCACCGGCGCCGGTCCGGACGCTCCAGTCGTGACCGGTGAAGTTCGGATCGGTACGGGAGGTGTAGTTGAAGTCGTCGAAGAAGGCACCGCACGCGGCCGGCTTGCGAGGGTTGTCCGGCGCCGTACGGGCGCTGGCCGTGGTACTGAGGCCTCCTGCGGTCAGGGCGGCCAGTACTACGGCTGCTGCGGTGACGCGGAGCTTGCGGGATCGAGCCATGGGAGGGTCACACACCTTTGGTCGTCTCGGGGGCGGAAGAGCTCATTGCAAAGGGTCTCTCTGTAAAATGGTCTATCCAATTGGTCAAGTCAACCCCTGGCCGAGCGGCAATCGTTGTCCGTTTGGTCTGACCACTGGTAAAGATTGCTAGAATTGTCCGATGCGACGGACCGAGGCACGCGACCGGCTGCTGCGGCTGATCGAGATCCGCCGACCGGGCGAGGCCCTGCCGTCCGAGCGCAGCCTGAGCGAAGAGCTCGGCGTCTCCCGGCCGACCCTGCGGGCGGCGCTCGACGATCTCGCCCGCGACGGCCTGGTCGTTCGCGAGCACGGCCGGGGGACGTTCACCAGTGCACGCAAGATCCACCAGGAGCTCGAGCCCGCTCCCGACGGCAACTTCCAGGTGCCGCCGGCCGACGGTACGCCGTGGCAGAGTCGGCTGATCAGCTTCGAACTGGAGCTCGCCGGCGCACGGTTGGGCCAGCGGATGGAGATCTCGCCGGGCGACCAGCTCGTCTCGGTGGTCCGGCTGCGCCTCGTCGACGGCGCGCCGATGTGCATCGAGCGGATCAAACTCCCGGCCGCGTCCGTGCCCGGGATCACCGGTCACGACTTCGAGCTCGGCTCGCTCTACGGGCTGCTGCGATCGCGGTACCAGGTGGCCGCGCGAACCGCGGTACAGACGACCGAGCCGACGGTGACGGATGAGCAGGAGGCCGCGCTGCTCGGCGTACCGCTGCATTCGCCTGCTCTGTTGTTCGAGCGCACTACCCGCAACGTGGACCACGCCGTGATCGAGTACACCCGCTCCATCTACCGAGGAGACCGGTACCGGATCACGACGCGGTTGACGTTCCCTGAGGACTAGCCCTTCACGGCACCCGCGGCCACGCCTGTCGTCACTCGTCCCTGCAGGACGAGGAAGATCAGGAGCACGGGCAGCATGAACAAGGTCGCCGCGGCCATCGTGGCGCCCCAGTCCGTGCCGAAGGTGTTGCTGAACGACGAGAGCCAGACCGGCAGTGTGCGCTGGTCCTGGTTCTTGATGATCAGCAAGTTCGCGAAGGCGAACTCGTTCCACGCGGTGATGAAACCGAACAGCGACGTGGACAGCAGCCCGGGCGCGAGCAGCGGGAAGACGATCCGCCGGAACGCCGTGAACTGGTTGCAGCCGTCGACCTGAGCCGCTTCCTCGAGCTCGACCGGGATGCCCTTCAGGAAGCCGCGCAACGTCACGATCGTGAACGGCAGCGTCATCATGAAGTAGATCAGCGTCAGCATCGGCAGCTTGTCGAGCATGTCCGTGTCGCGGGCGATCACGTACATCGGAATCAGCAGCGCCTCCCACGGCGTCATCTGCGCGATGAACACCATCAGGATGAACGCCTGCCGCCCCTTCCACTTCATCCGCCCGACCGCGTACGCCGCCAGGCAGGCCACCACGAGCGACAGCAGTACCGCGCTGATCGCGACCATCCCGCTGTTACGCCAGAAGGTCCAGAAGCCGTCCGCGTGCACCGCCGTACCGAAGTGGTCCAGCGTGACGTGCGTCGGGAGGAACGACGGCGTCTCGGCCTGGATCTCCTTGGTCGGCTTGAACGCGGTCAGCACCATCCAGTAGACCGGGAAGATCGAGAAGAACAGGACGCCGAGGGCCACGGCGTTCAGCGTGATCCGACGGCTGAGCCGGGTCCTCACAGTTCACCCTCCTCTTTGAACATCTGCCGGAAGTAGGCGAGCAGGACGACGGCCAGGATCAGCACGGTGACCATCGAGATCGCCGCGCCCAGGTCGTAGCGGTTCAGCGACTGGGCGATCTGGTAGGCGTAGACCGGCAGGGTCAGCGTCGCGTTGCCCGGGCCGCCCTGGCTGATCGCCCAGATCTGGACGAAGCTCTTGAACACCCAGATCACCTCCAGGCAAAGGATCAGCCCGAACATCGGCCGCAGGATCGGGAACGTGATCAGCCAGAAGGTCTGCACCGATCCGGCCCCGTCGATCTGCGCCGACTCGTGCAGCTCGCGGGGCACCGTCGTCATCGCGGCGTACAGGGTGAGCGCCGCGAACGGTACCGACTGCCAGACGATCAGCAACACGATGATCGCGAAGGTCGAGTTGCCGTCCGCGAACCACGCCTTGCCGTCGAACTGCTCGAAACCGAGCGCGACCAGCACCCAGTTCACGACGCCCAGCTGGGACTGGAACAGCCACTGGAACACGGTCGTCGCGGCGATCACCGGGATCGCCCAGGCGACCACCAGGCCGCCCATCACGGCGAACCGCATCCACTTGCCCAGGGCACCGATCAGCAACGCGACCAAGGTGGCCAGCCCCATGATCAGTCCGACGTTGATCGCGGTGAAGACGAACGTCCGGCCGACCACACCCCAGAACTTGTCGTCGGACAGGATCTGCTGGTAGTTGTCGATCCCGACGAACTCGGCCCCGCCACGGATCAACTGGGCGATCCCGAATTTCTGGAACGAGATCAGCAGGTTGCGGACGAGCGGGTAGGCCAGCAAGTACGCCGTACCGACGACTGTCGGCGCCACCAGCAAGTAGGGCAGCACGCGCGCCCACAGGGGTTGCCCCCGCCGGACCGGGACCGGCGAACCGGGCTCGGGGGCGGGGGCTGCTGTGGTCGCTTCAACTTCAGCCACAGCCATAGCGCTACTTGGTGTTCAGGGCCTGGGTGATGATCTCGTCGGCGGCCTTGGCCGCGGCGGCCGGGTCACCGCCGGTCAGCACCTTGGTCTGGTACTCCTTGATCGGGTTCTTCGCCTCGACGGCGGCCCAGTTCGGCGAGTTCGGGGTGGCCTTGCCGTTGGCCGCGCCGGCTGCCATCGCCGCCACTCCCTCGTCAGCGCCGACCGACGAGGCCAGGCTGGTCCGGTTCGGCACGTACTTCATCGACTTGGCCAGATCGACCTGCCACTTCTCGCCGGCCAGTTCCTTGATGAAGGTGTACGCCGCGTCCTGGTTGGCCGAGGCCTCCGGGATGATCAGGTCGGAGCCGCCGGTGAAGACGGCACCCGGCTTGTCGGCGGTCTTGCCGGGGATCGGGAAGAAGCCGATCTTGTCCTTGAGCGCCGGGTTCGCCTGCGCGATCAGCTCGGCGGCCCCCGGTACGGCGATCATCTGCGCGACCTTGCCCTGCGCGAACACGTCGGTCTGGGTCGGCTTCGCCTCGTCGGAGTCCTTCGGGCCCTTGCCGAGCGCCTGGATCTGCCGGTAGAAGTCCATGCCCTTCAGTGCCTCGGGGGTCTCCAGCGCGCCCTTCCAGGTGTCGCCGTCCTTGACCGCGAGGTCGCCGCCCTCGTCCCAGATGAAGCCGGACAGCACGTAGAAGTTCTGGCCGGGCAGGTAGATGCCCTGGTTGCCGCCGGTGTTCACCTTCGCGGTGTCGGCCAGCCACTCCTCGCGCGTCTTCGGCGGCGTGGTGATGCCGGCCTTGGTGAAGAGGTCCTTGCGGTAGAGCACGACCCGGTTCGCGGCGTAGTACGGGATGCCGAACTGCTTGCCCTCGTAGTTGCCGGGACCGGCGAGACCCTCGATCCAGTCGTCGCCCTTGAGGTCGGCCTTCTTGTCGGTCAGGTCCTTGACGCCGCCGCTGGCCGAGTACTGCGCGACCTGGGTGTTGCCGACCTCGATCACGTCCGGCGCGTCCTTGCTGGCCAGCGCGCCGATGATCTTCGGGCCGATGCCGTTCCACTCCTGGATCTGGACGTTGGCCTTGATGTCCGGGTGGGTGGCGGCGAAATCGTCGGTGAACCGCTTGAGGAAGTCGTCGGAGACGCTTCCCTTCATCAGCCACACGTCGATGCTGGTCGGACCGGACGCTGCGGTGTCGTTCTTGTCCGAGCTGCCGCACGCGGCGAGCGCGGTCAGCGACAGAGCCGCGACGGCGACTGTGGATATGGCAAGGGGACGGAACTTCATCGGATCACCTCTGGCGGAGTAGCCGGAGAACCCCCGGCTGACTGGTATGAACCTGTCGTTCAGTGGCGCAGAGCCTTGCGGCAAATGCCGGACCAGTCAATACTTCAGCAGTGTCCGTTATTAAGTCGTGAGAGCGCACACGCGCGTCAAAGGTGGCAAATCACGTGTTCTGGGAGCATTTCTCGCAGCATGCGTTGCAAGTGACGCAACAGACCAGTTTGAGCTTCTGGTAAGTCGTTGACCGGACCAGTTGCGTCGACAGGAAAGGAGCTACACCAGCGCGCGGCCGTCGTGCTGCTGCGCCTTCTTGAGCCCGACGAGCAGCAGACCGATGCTGATCGCGCCGACGACGGCGTACGTGATCCGCCCGCCGATGCCGTCCCAGGTGGTGTGCAGAGCGACCGCCACGGCGTACATGCCGAGGAAGCCGAGGAACCGCTTGCCGGTCGGCTCCACTGCGAACCGCCAGAGGCCCCAGCAGGTGAGACCGGTCCACGCTGCATGTCCGGCCGGCGACAGCAGGCCGCGGATGAACAGCGTCTGCTCGGCCGCACCGACGTTCCCGCCCGACTGGAGCAGGGCGACGAACGCGTAGCCCATCGTCTCCAGTACTGCGAACCCCGTGCCGACCGCGACGCCGATGACGATGCCGCCACCGATCGAGCGGTACCGATGGCCGAAGAACAGCACCAGCACCACGGGAACGATCAGCTTCGCGGCCTCCTCGATCAGGCCGACACCGAGCATCGGCAAGGCGCCGAGCCTGCGCATCGCGTCGTACTCGAGCAGGCCGGCGACGACCACGCCCACCACGCCACCGAACAGCAGGGAGCCGCCCAGCGTCGGCCCGTCGATCAGCCAGCGCCCGGAGCGACCCGCGGCGAACGTGACGAAGGTCAGCGGTACTACGAGGGCGCCCAGCAGGATCAAGGTCGGGAAGAGATTCGGATTGTCCGTATCGGCGAGCACAGCCAGCACCGCGAGGTACAGAGCGCCTCCGATCACCAGCGTGCCGAGCCAGGCCCACCTGCGAACCATCTGCTGTGCCGTCATGTACAGATCCTGCACCGGCCGCGTGACCGAAGCAGCCGTCCGCCGCGTGTGTCCCCAGTCGCAAGTCGGGTTGCGCGGATCGCCACCGTCAGCGACTGTCGAGACAGGAGGTGCTCACAGTGCGCGTACTACGTATCGCTCAGGTACTCGGATGCGGTGTGCTCCTGCTGGCCGGCAGCACGTCCTGCGGCACCGGCGAACCGGCCGGCCCAGTGACGGTCACCGTGACCAGCACCCCACCTCCACCGACCACCCCGACCCCGACCCCGACCGGAGCGAGCGGCGTGGTGCCGAACGTGGTCGGCGTGAACCACCAGTTGGCCCAGGACACCCTGCAGGCCGCGGGCTTCTTCTACCTCACCGAAGAAGATGCCACCGGCAAGGGCCGCCTGCTGATCAACGACCGCAACTGGGTCGTCGTCTCCCAGATCCCGACCGGCGGAACCAGGACCCTCCTCACCACCAAGATCCTGCTCCGCTCGAAGAAGATCGGCGAGTAGCAGTTGGCGTTGTTGGGACATGGCGCAGGGACGGCAGGGATGGACAGGGTGCTGAGGTGAGGTGCGGCTGCAGACTCACTCGGAAGAGGTGCCTGCCCTAGCCTCTCGAAGGAGACCGACCCATGTCCTCCCCGAAGAAACGTGCCGCCATCCTTGCGGCTGTCCTGGCGATCAGTACGACGGCAATCAGTACTGCGGCGGTCCCGGCGACCGCTGCGCCGCCGGACCCCGGCATCGTCACACCACGCACCACCACGAGCACGGCGAACGGCGTACAGACAGTGACGCTGGTGACTGGTGACGTCGTGCAGGTCACCGATGCCGGTGGTGGCAAGAAGGCCGCGTCGGTGCAACCCGCGCCGGGCCGTGAGCGGGTTGCGTTCCACACGATCGAGGTGGACGGCGGCCTGCGAGTACTCCCCAGCGACGCGGTGCCGTACATCTCCAGCGGCGTCCTGGACGCCAATCTGTTCGACGTGAACGAGCTGATCGCCGACGGCTTCGGTGACTCCGCCGCCACGTCCCTGCCGCTCATCGTGCGGTACGCCGACCAGAACACCGCCCGCTCGCAGTCACTCGCCGGTACGACGACCGTCCGGCAACTCCCGTCGATCGGCGCCACCGCGATCCGGGCCGGCAAGGGCGAACTCACCTCGCTCTGGCAGTCGCTGAAGCCTTCGCAGACGGCCAGGACGCTCAACAGCGGCATCACCAAGGTCTGGCTGGACGGCAAGGTCCGGGCGGTGCTGGACCGGAGCGTGCCGCAGATCGGCGCGCCTGCTGCCTGGCAGGCCGGGTACGAGGGCACTGGCGTCTCCGTCGCAGTACTGGACACCGGTGTCGACGCCAACCACCCTGACCTCGTCGGCAAGGTCAAGGAGGCCGTGGACTTCTCCGGAAGCCCCACCGGCCCTGTCGATCACTTCGGTCACGGCACGCACGTCGCTGCGACCATCGCGGGCACCGGAGCCGGCGCAGGCGGCACCCGGAAGGGCGTAGCCCCCAAGGCCGACCTGCTCATCGGCAAGGTGCTCGGCGACGACGGGTTCGGCTACGACTCGTCGATCATCGCCGGGATGGAATGGGCCGCCACCGAAGGCGCCCGGGTGGTCAACATGAGCCTCGGTGGCGAACCCACCGACGGCACCGACCCACTCAGCCAGGCGGTCAACGACATCACCGCTCGCACCGGCATGTTGTTCGTTGTTGCCGCAGGCAACGAAGGCGCGGACCAGACGGTCGGTACGCCGGGCGCGGCCACCTCAGCTCTCACCGTCGGCGCGGTCGACCGGGACGACAAGCTGGCCGGCTTCTCCAGCCGCGGGCCACGCCTTGGCGACGGCGGCCTCAAACCCGAGATCACCGCACCGGGCGTGGACATCGTCGCGGCCCGCGCGGCCGGTACTGCGATGGGCGACCCGCTGGATGACCTCTACACGGCAGCCTCCGGTACTTCGATGGCGACGCCGCACGTAGCCGGCGCTGCCGCCCTGATGGCCCAGGCCCACCCTGACTGGAAGGCGGACCGCCTCAAGAACGCGCTGATCAGTACTGCGAAGACCGCTGCGGACGTCAGCGTGTACTCGCAGGGCGCCGGCCGGGTGGACGTCGCCAGAGCCGTTGCGCAGAAGGTGTACGCGACCGGTGTCGCCGACTTCGGCCTGCAGACCACCACTGGCGGATCTACGCAGACGATCACCTACCGCAACGACACCACGGCACCGGTGACGCTCGACCTGACGGCCGACGTGGACAATCTGGACACGAACAAACCCGAGACGGACGCGTTCACCCTGCCCAGTACCGTCACCGTGCCGGCAGGAGCGAGTGCCGACGTACCGGTGGTGCTGGATGCCGCCAAGCTCGACCGTGGTCAGCACAGCGGCTGGATCGTTGCCACTGGCCCCAATGGCGTCGTCACGCACACCGCGGTCGGCGCGTGGCGCCAGGCCCCGAGCCACACGGTCACGCTGCGGGCTGTCGGCCTCGACGGCAAGCCGACCGGCGTACCGGTGGTCTCGCTGTACGGCGACAACTCGCGGTCCGACACGCTGGCGTGGATCCCGGACGGCGGGACGTACAAGGCCGTCGTCGAGGAGGGCACCTACCTGCTGCACTCGATCGTCGAGAACAACGACCCGCAGGACGAGAAGGTCAGCCTGTTCACCGATCCGAACGTCGTGGTGAGCAAGGACCTCGAAGTCGTGATCGACGCGCGCAAGGCCGCGCCGATCACGATCCAGACGCCGAAGCCGTCGGAGCAGCAGGCAGTGCTCAGCTACTACGTGCACCGCGAGTACGGCAACGGCCGGAAGATCGCTCACGGCGTGATGCACTTCAGCGCGGTCAAGCAGGTGCTGGTCACGCCGACCAAGCCGGTGGCCGACGGAAGCTTCGAGTTCTCGTCCCGCTGGCAACTGGTCGCACCGATCGTGCAGGCATCCATTCCTGGCGTCAGCGGACCGCTGGACCTCAACTTGCTGCACCAGTCGCCTGCGCTGGCGGGCAAGAAGCGCTTCCCGTTGACGACCACCGTCGTGAAGGGCGCCGTCGCGGTCCTGAACGACAGAGAGGACATCAGTGAGGAGGAGCAGATCGCCGCAGCAGCCGCGGCCGGTGCTGCCGGGGTCATCCTGGTCCGGCCGCCGGACTGGTCGACCTGGACGGTCTGGACCCCGAACGGCGATCGCGAACCCATCCCGGCACTGGTCACAAGCACCAAGGACGGCCAGAAGCTGATCGACCGGGCCCGCAAGGGGCACGCGACGATCGATCTGACCCTGACCACCTCCAGCCCCTACCTGTACGACGTACAGCAGGTCTCGGCCGGGCAGATCCCCGCCAAGATCACGTACAAGGTCACTGCCGCCAACAGCGCGCGGGTGAACACCGCGTACGCCGACAACGGGGGCTTCAACTGGGCCAAGGAGCAGCGGTTCGGGTGGCGCCCGTGGCAGGAGTACTCGTGGAACGACTCGCAGCGCTTCGTCGAGACACCCAAGGTCCGCGAGGAGTGGGTGACGTCCGGCGACTCGCTCTGGCAGCACCGGGTCCACCACCTCTACACCTGGGACTCGATGAACCCACTGGCCGGTGGGATGACGTCGGTACCGCGGTCGTACCGCCCCGGTTCGTCCACGGAGACCTGGTTCGGGCCGGTGGTCCGTCCGGCGGCCGCTCCTGGCCTGGTGTCCACCAGGACGGGTGACAGGTTGTCGCTGCGGATTCCGTCGTTCGTCGACGCGGCCGGGCAC